>CAMXYK010000006.1 GCA_947253155.1 uncultured Bifidobacteriaceae bacterium | reverse complement strand
TTGCGCGGCGTCACGCGTACGTGACGAGCGATTGCTTTAGCTTCCATGTGTCCTAACTCTCCTTTAGCGGCGTGCCTTTTTGTCGTCCTTCACATGACCCTTGAAGGTCTTGGTCGGGGCGAACTCACCGAGCTTATGACCAACCATGGCTTCGGTAACGAATACCGGCACATGCTTGCGGCCATCATGTACGGCAAAGGTGTGTCCAATGAAATCAGGAGTGATCATCGAACGACGCGACCACGTCTTAATGACGTTATGCGTGCCCTTGTCGTTTTGCTCGTCGACTTTCTTCTGCAAGTGGGCGTCGACGAAAGGGCCCTTCTTGATGCTACGAGTCATCTATTCGACACTCCCTTACTTGCGGTTCTTACCATTCGGGCGACGACGAACAATCATCTTGTTCGAAGCCTTCTTTGGACGACGTGTACGAACCTCGCCCTTGCCCCATGGAGAAACTGGCGGCTTGCCACCACGGGTACGACCACCATGTGGGTGGTCCACAGGGTTCATGGATTCACCACGGGTGATTGGCCTACGACCAAGCCAACGTGCACGACCTGCTTTACCAAGCTCAATGTTGGCGTGATCAGAATTACCAACTTCGCCAATCGTAGCGCGGCAACGAGCGTCAACGTTACGAATTTCGCCAGATGGCATACGCAACTGAGCGTAAGCGCCATCCTTAGCGACGAGCTGAACAGCAGCACCAGCGGAACGAGCAATCTTTGCGCCACCAAGTGGACGAAGTTCGATTGCGTGAACCACGGTACCGGTTGGGATATTCTTCAGAGGCAGGTTGTTGCCTGGCTTAATATCAGCCTGAGCACCGGTCTCAATAACATCACCCTGGGCAATGCCTTCAGGAGCGATAATGTAACGCTTTTCACCATCTGCATAGTGCAACAATGCGATGCGAGCGGAACGGTTAGGGTCATACTCAATATGAGCAACCTTTGCCGGCACGCCATCCTTGTCCCAACGCTTGAAATCGATGAGACGATACTGACGCTTGTGACCGCCGCCGCGATGGCGAGAAGTCATGCGGCCGTAAGAGTTACGACCACCAGTCTTGCTGAGTTTGCGTACCAGCGACTTTTCAGGCGTAGAGCGCGTGATCTCGGCAAAATCCGAAACCGAAGCGTTGCGACGGCCTGCAGTCGTCGGCTTATAAACGCGGATAGCCATAATATAGTATTCCTTTACTTTTCTCGGCTAGCCTTCAGTTACCAAAGATGTCAATCGTTTGGCCTTCAGCCACGGTGACAATAGCGCGCTTCTGATTCACACGACGGCCGAAACCGGTGCGGGAGCGCTTCAACTTGCCAGCGCGGTTCAGGGTGTTAACGTTTGTCACCTTGACCTTGAAGATTTCTTCGATAGCCTGCTTGATCTGAACCTTGTTAGCATCTGTAGCCACTACGAAAGTGTACTGGCCACGATCAGAAGCTGCATAGCTCTTTTCAGAAACAACTGGCTTGAGAATTACGTCATGTGCTGGGTTATGGACTGCGACCATTTAAATCAGGCCTCCTTAACGACAGGCTCGGTCTTAGCAGCAACGAAGGCTTCGAAGCCTTCCTTGGAGAAGACGACGTACTGAGCTGTAACAACATCGTAGGTGTTGAGCTGATCAGCGAAGATCACGTGCACCGTTGGGATATTGCGTACAGACATCCACTCATTGATGTTTTCACGAGAAAGCACAACAGTGGTGAACTGGTTATTGGTCACAGGGGTAAGTGCTGCAACTGCCTTCTTGGTGGATGGAACATCCTTAATACCAAAATCAACTACAGCAATACGTCCAGCATTTGCACGATCCGAAAGAACGTAACGAAGAGCAGCTGCCTTCATCTTCTTCGGGGTGCGCTGATCGTACTTACGAGGAACTGGACCGTGAACAACGCCACCATGTACCCACTGTGGAGCACGAATGGAGCCTTGACGAGCACGACCGGTGCCCTTCTGCTTCCATGGCTTCTTACCGCCACCGGAAACATTAGCACGATTCTTCACAGCATGGGTGCCCTGACGAGCAGCAGCAAGCTGAGCGATTACGACCTGATGAACCAATGGGCCATGAGCCAAAACGTCTTCGTTGGAGATGCCGAAAATCTCAGCAGGAGCTTCAACAGTACCGTTTGCCTTGCCCGTAGTATCAGTGACGTTCAGAGTTACGTTTGCCATAATTATCAGGCTCCCTTCACTGCCGAACGGACGAGAACGATTGCGCCCTTAGGACCTGGAACAGCGCCCTTAATAGCGAGAATGCCGTTCTCGACATCCGAAGAAACGATGGTGAGGTTGAGCGCGGTGGAAGTCACATGACCCATGCGACCAGCCATACGCTTGCCCTTCAAAATGCGGCTTGGAGTTGCGCAAGCGCCCACAGAACCTGGGCGACGTTCGTTCTTGTGCGAGCCGTGAGTACGACGATAGGACTTGAAGCCCCAACGCTTAATAGTGCCAGCAAAGCCCTTACCCTTGGTAGTGCCAGTGACATCTACTTCAGAACCCTCAGCGAACACCTCAGCGGTCAATTCCTGACCTGGCTGATACTCTGCTGCGTTCTCCGTGCGCACCTCAGCGAGGTGACGACGAGGAGTTACACCAGCCTTTGCAAAATGGCCAGCCAATGGCTTGGTCACCTTGGTAGGATCAATCTGGCCATAACCGAGCTGAACAGCGCAATAGCCGTCAGATTCTACGGTCTTTACAGCAGTAACTACGTTGGTAGCAACCTCAACCAGAGTTACGGGGACGAAGAAGCCGTTTTCATCCCAAACCTGCGACATACCCAGCTTGCGGCCGAGCAAAGCAGTGCGATTATTATTCTGCGACATTATTCTCCCCCCTCCTACAGCTTGATCTCGATGTTTACATCCGCAGGCAGGTCAATGTGCATCAAAGAATCCACAGCCTTTGGCGTTGGATCTACGATGTCAATGAGGCGCTTATGAGTGCGCATCTCGAAATGCTCGCGAGAATCCTTATATTTGTGAGGAGAACGGATAACAACAAACACGTTCTTCTCGGTCGGCAGAGGAACCGGACCCACTACTGTGGCGCCCGCGTTCGTCACCGTCTCGACGATTTTCTTCGCCGATTGGTCGATGACCTCATGGTCATAGGACTTAAGCCTGATGCGGATTTTCTGTCCCGCCATTGCCGTCCGCCCTTTCTAGCGATTCGTTTACTGTTTACCAACCTGAATTTAAGGGCACCGTCGAGAATAGACACCTAAGGTCATTCCACATCAGTGCGCAGCATCAAAAACTCATTCACATGAAAAAGTTTTCGCTTCCGCGCTCGCTTTTTTGAATTACAATATGCGAGCCTTAAAACAGGCAACTAAGCAATTAAACCATCAACCTTCGATTATTAAAAACCGGGCGTGTCGGCTATTTTTCAACAAAAAATGGCAGGAACTACAGTCAGTTAAGCTCCTGCCATTTATTACTAAATACGTAATTATTTAAATATTACGCAGCTTCACGCTCCATGCGCATACGATGGCCTTCTTCTTGGGAAACACCATAATATGCAGCAATAGCAATATCTTTCATATCTTCAATTTGAGGAATACGAGGATTTGCAGGAGCGCATTGATCTTCATAAGCACGCATGCCAATATGATCAAGCATTGACCAGTAGTATTCTTCGTCTACTCCACAAGACTTAAACGAAGCATCCATGCCAAGTTTTTGATCTCGGTAAGCTTCTACAGCGCGCGCAAGATTTTCCACGCCTTCTTCTGCAGTTCTTCCAGGATCAATTCCAAGATTCTTAGCAAGTTCTTGATACCTCTCAACAGCAACATAATGGTTATACTTTGGCCAGCTTGTTGGCTCCTGAGGAATACGGCCATTGTATCGAATCACATATGGCAACAAAATTGCATTCGTATGACCATGAACCACATGGCACAAAGCGCCGATAGTATGAGCCATAGCATGGCACATTCCAAGGAATGCAGAACCAAATGCCATACCTGCCATCGTTGCAGCATTATGCATTTTTTCTTGCGCTTCAATCTTACGTTCCGAGTTTTCAGAGTTGACAGAATCGTTAAGATTTTCCCAAATAAGTTTAGCTGCGTGCAATGCCATTGCGTCTGTGAAATCATTTGCGTAAACAGACACATAAGCTTCCATAGCATGCGTCAAAGCATCGAAACCAGAATCGCAAGCCAAGCGACGAGGCTGAGTGCGCGCAAGCACAGGATCGACAATTGCAACAGATGGCGTCAAAGCGTAATCAGTTACAGGATACTTATAACCCGTTTTGTGATCAGTAATAACAGCAAAAGGCGTAACTTCGGAACCAGTTCCGGAAGAAGTTGGAATGCACACCAACTTAGCTTTACTTCCAAGAGGCGGAATCTTAAAAGCACGCTTACGAATATCGAAGAACTTTTCGCGCAAATCAGCGAAAGAAATCTCCGGATGCTCGTACATAAGCCACATAATCTTCGAAGCATCCATTGGAGAACCGCCGCCAACAGCAATAATGGTATCCGGCTGGAACTCCTCACGCATCATCTCAGCACCGCGCTCAACAGTTTCCACGCTTGGCTCAGGCTCAACGTAATCAATAATGCGGAAAGTGACGCGATTATCACGCGCACGCAACTGATCAATAATCTTATCGACTACTCCCAGCTGTTCCATAACTTTATCGCACACAATAACTGCGCGCTCAATACCATACATATCTCGCAAATAACGAACAGCATTCGGCTCAAAATATGTTTTAGCCGGAATCTTAAACCATTGCATGTTATTATTCCTTCGTGCGATTCGCTTAATATTAAGAAGATTTACAGCTTGTACGTTGCCAGAAACAGAATTGCCACCATATGAACCGCAGCCAAGCGTAAGCGATGGAGCAATCGAATTGTAAATATCGCCAACGCCGCCAAGAGAGCCAGGAGAATTCCAAATAATACGGCATGCATGCATACGAACGCCGTATTCGCGCACAAGATCTTGATTATTCGTGTGAATTACAGCAGTATGACCGGCTCCATGCACAAGCATTTGCTCGCACATTTCAAAGCCTTGCTCCTTATTTTCTGCTCGCAACATTGCATGCACAGGAGCAAGCTTTTCCATAGTAAGCGGCTCCATTTCGCCAACTTCTTTGCACTCTGCAATCAAAATCACAGCATCTTCTGGAACTTCAAAGCCGGCTTCGTGAGCAATATATTGTGGAGATTTTCCAGGAACCACCGAATTAAGCTTTGGAGTATTGCCAGAATACGAAGTGCATCCGAACATGTACTGCTCAAGCTTTGCTTTTTCCTCGGCATTTACAACATAAGCCTTGCGTCGCTTTAATTCGCAAAGCAAAGGATCATAAACATCCTTATGCGCAATAATAGCCTGCTCAGTTGCGCAAATCATGCCGTAATCAAAATGCTTAGAAAGAATCAAATCGTTTGCAGCGCGCGCAACATCAACATCGGAATCAACGTAAGCAGGAGCGTTTCCAGCACCTACGCCAAGAGCTGGCTTACCGGAAGAATACGCAGCTTTAACCATTCCAGGGCCGCCGGTTGCAAGAATAGTTGCAATCTTAGGATGCTTCATTAAAGCGCCGGTTGCTGCAATAGAAGGATGTTCAATCCATTGAATGCAATCTTTTGGAGCGCCAGCAGCTACAGCCGCGTCTCTAACAATTCGAGCAGCTTCAGCAGAACACTTTTGAGCGAAAGGATGGAAGCCAAAAATAATTGGGCAACGAGTTTTAAGTGCAATTAAGGACTTAAAAATTGCGGTAGAAGTTGGGTTAGTTACTGGAGTTACGCCAGCAACAATACCAACTGGTTCAGCAATCTCATCAATACCTAGAACATCGTCTTCGCGAATAATTCCAACAGTGCGCTGCCCTGCTAAATAATGCGTAATATGCTCGCATGCAAAAATATTTTTTGTAGCTTTATCTTCTACCAAGCCACGTCCAGTTTCGTCAACTGCCATTTTTGCGAGAACTAAGTGCTTATTTAATGCCGCAACTGAAGCTTTAGCAACAATATGGTCAATTTGCTTTTGATTAAGATTTTCGAATTCGTCAAGAGCATGAACTGCTTTTTCAACAAGATTGTCAACTTCTTGTTGAGCTGCTAACGCAACATCGTCAATAGCATCAGCATTATCGGCTTTTCCAGCCTCAGATTGGTGTTTTGCCTCAACCATGAGCATCCTCCTCGATATTTCACCAGCGGTTCAATAAATTATTATTAAAATTATTGTTCACCGTAATTATGTGACACAAGTCACAATTTATCGTCTTTGGTGTACTTTCGTTAATTTGAGGCGAGTTGCGCTATTTATGAGCGAGGTAGATAGGGTTATGTTCGTTATTTGTGCTTATTTGTAATTATTTATGTGCGATTATCGTTTAAATTTTCGAGAATGTTAAGTTTATAAGATACTTACACACTATTTGTAACATTTAAATATAAATAAATATATTAATAATTTTGATAATAAAAAAAATATAAAAATATAAATAAAAATGGCTCCAAGCAGAAGCCTGAAGCCATTTTGTAAAATATAAATTCGCGAAACTTAACGCTTCGAGAACTGAGGTGCACGACGTGCCTTGTGCAAACCAGCCTTCTTGCGTTCCACAACGCGAGCGTCGCGGGTCAAGAAGCCAGCCTTCTTCAAAGAAGCACGGTTTGCGTCACGATCGATAGAATTCAAAGCACGAGCAACACCCAAACGAATAGCACCAGCCTGGCCGGTAGTGCCGCCGCCGTCAACGAGGACAACAACGTCAAACTTGCCTTCAAGCTTGAGCAACACGATTGGTGAATTCACTTCGCGCTGCAACAAACGGGATGGGAAGTACTCTTCCAAAGTGCGACCATTGATGGTCCACTTGCCGGAGCCTGGAACCAAACGCACGCGAGCAACAGCTTCCTTACGACGACCAGTGCCGTAGCCTGGCTCGATGGCGGAAGTACCAGTGCCTGCACCAGCGTTAGTTTCAGTGGTGTAGCTAGTCAGTTCTTCTTCGTTCTCAAGAACCGCGGAGTTGTTATTTTCTGCCATATCTATTCTCCTTGATCTCACTTAGCCTGCTGAGAGACCTTAGCGATCTCGAAGACCTGTGGCTTCTGCGAAGTGTGCGGATGCTCAGCGCCAGTGAACACACGAAGGCGGTCAAGCTGCACCTTAGCAAGACGATTCTTTGGAAGCATGCCCTTGACGGCAGTCATGATAATGCGCTTTGGATTCTTCTCCAAAAGCTCTTCATAGCTGTCACGACGAAGGCCGCCTGGACGACCAGAGTGGGAATATAATTCCTTGCTCAACTTGTTGCCGGTCAATGCAATCTTTTCAGCGTTAATAATAATAACGTGATTGCCAGAATCAGCATGAGGAGCAAACGTTGGCTTATTCTTACCACGCAGCAAGATTGCTACTTGAGAGGCCAAACGACCAAGTACCACGTCAGTGGCATCGATGATGTACCAGTCATGAGTCAAATCTGCTGGTTTCGGTGTGAAAGTCTTCACAATCGTACCTTTTCTCTATTGTGTTTCGAGCGTTGCGTTTTCTTGGTTTATAGAAAACACTTTACTCATAATCCGTGGGCTCCCTGAAAGTCCTCGATGGCGAGTGGGAAAAGCGCTTTGAAGGACCCCTTAGGGAAACACAACAATCTGCAAGTATATCGCCAAGTGGCGACTACTTGCAAATGTCTATTGTTATATATGCCTGAGACGAATTTTGCTACTTTTAAAAGCTAAAATCAGAAATTTATACGAGACTTAACTTTAGTAGCAAAACAAGTCGTTAAGCATTCATAATATCTGCCAAAGATTTTACGCGAGGCAAATCAAACATATTCTCCAGCAAAACAGCGTTACCATCAGCATCAGCAAGAGGAATACGCCAGTTTGGATACTCGTCGTTAGTTCCAGGCTGATTTTGCGCACGATACTCCCCAACTGCATCAACCAAAGAAGCAGCAAGCAAACGCGAAGGAGCATCCTTCAAAGCGCGATACAATGCTTCAACAATTTCCTGAGTATGAGCTTCTTCATCCTCAAGCAACTGAGCATCCAAGTAACCACCCTTAACAAGCATACGCATCATAGCGCGATGCTCAGCTTCCGCTCCTGCACGGAATTCTTCTACAGATCCGGTAAGCAAGTGCAAGCGCTCGCGAATATTCACATGCTCGTAGCGCAAATAGCCGGCAGCAGGCGGCAAATCGTGCGTATTTACAGAAGCAAGCGTCATTTCGCGCCACTTATCTGGAGTACGGAATTCGCCATCGCGCACTTCAAACCATTCAACCGTGCAACCAAGCACAGCCTTCTTGCGCAATACGTCCAAAGCATTTGCTGGCAAAACACCCAAATCTTCACCAACAACTACACCGTGAGCGCGAGTTGCCTCAATAGCCAAAATGCCGAGCATAATATCAGCATCGTAATAAACATACGCGCCACCGCTTGGAGCTGCACCTTCTGGAATCCACCAAAGGCGGAAAAGTCCAAGAATGTGATCAATTCGCACAGCACCAGCAGAAGCAAACATGCCATGAACCATGTCTCGGTATGTGCGGAAACCAGTTCGCTCAAGCTCAAACGGATGCAGAGGAGGCTGCGACCAATCCTGGCCTTGCTGATTGAAGTAATCAGGAGGCGCGCCAACAGTTGCGCCATTAGCAAAACGCTCAGGATTCCACCAAACTTCGGAACCTGCAGGATGCACACCAACAGCCATATCGGACATAATGCCGATTTTCATTCCAGCTTCACGTGCAGCAACTTGAGCATCATGCAACTGCGTAAAAGCAACCCACTCAAGCCAACGATAAAACTCAAGCGTATCCGGGAAATTCTCCGCTAACTCGCGCACTTGCTTGGAATCCTTGTTAAGAGTCTTCTCCCAGCAATTATCGCCTTTAGGAGCGCCCCACTTGTCGTAGCACAAGCACCATGTTGCATACGACTCAAGTCTATCGCCCATCTCCTGCTTAAATGCTTCAAATACGCGAGCGCGATCTTCTGCTAAACCAGCCTTGAAAATCAGCCACAGTGCACGCATTTTTACGCGCCACATAGAATCGCGATCAATAATTTGTGCGTCATTATTAAGAGGCTCAACTTGATCATGAAGATTGTCTACTTCTTTGCGAGTCTCTTCTTTCAAAGTAGCGTATTCAGGAATACTTTCTGGGTGAATATACGTTACGTTTACCATTCCGCGAGCAACTGGCAAGTATGGAGATGGAGTCAAAGGAGTTACCGGCTCGCCAGCATGCATTGGGTTAATTAATACAAAGTCAGCACCAGTTTTTGCCTTAGCTTGAGTAAGCAACGTAGCCAAATCTGCGAAATCGCCAACGCCCCAAGATTTTGAAGAACGAATTGAGTACAACTGAGCCATCCAGCCCCAAAGCTGCTCACCGTTTGCTTCTAAGGAATTAAGCGTATCAATGCTTTCTGGAGCGCTAATAAGCGTAGCTTCTTCCGAACGATCGCCAACCGTTACACGCAATGTGTGATATCCCATTGGCACATCTTCAGGAATTTTAATTAAAGAAGTTGCAATAAATTTGCCATGTACAGGGTACGCAACATCGTTTTCGTTAGGAACAATAGCTAAGTCACCTTTGTATTGCTCGCCATTTTCCAGAGTTAATGTTGCAACTGGATATTCAAGAATGCCAGTATTTACAATTATTTCGTCACATGTGCCAGCAGTATGCAAAACAGTTGGCGCAATAATACGTCCGTGGCGATATTCCAAAATATTTTGTGTTGATTTTTCTATTGCATCTTCGTTAGAAGCGTCAACCCCTAAAGCTCCTAATACCGACACAAGCACGTTATCTTGAATTTCATGCTCTTTGTTGTCGGAACCAGTAAAACGTACGCCAACGCCCATTAATTCAGCGAGGCGATGCAATGGCGTCATTTCTGTTACTTCTTCTGTTGTGTTATTCATGTTTCCCATTATTCGCGAGAGCAACGACTGCGAGCCGCCATCGCCACGTCTTCCGATTTGTCGTCGCATAATTTTTGCAAAACATTTTCCGGCACACCAGGATTTAGCGCAACTGCACGACGCACCATAGTTGCCAATACAACAGGAGCGTTTTCTTCCGCACTTACACCTAAGGATGCTAAATATTGCAATGTTTCTGCGCCTACACCGTCACATTGAGCACCCTCTAAGCGCATTTTCCACGAAGCTTTTGGATTGCATAATGCTGCATCGCGCACAGCACCGCAGGAATCTTTCGTAAGTCTTCCAACTAGCCAGTTTTTAGCATCTGTATTTTTTGCTACAGCCAATCGCACGTTATTTGAAGAATCTTCCGAAAGTTTTACCAATATATTTGGGAATGGCATTGAAGTAGCTAAATAAATACGATCTTCTTCTGGAGTGTGTGCGTTACCAGCAACAGCTTCTAGCAAAGAAGTGGCTCTAGAAAATGCAGCTTGATCCGCACGATCCGGCAATTTACGCCTAGCAAATTCATGCAACTCATCTGAATCTTCACTATGGCGTAAATGCTCATATACTGCTGTTAAAGGCTCATACGAAGAATCATTATTATCCTGTGTTTTTTCATTATCATTACTCATGAAATCACCTTTAACGCTTAGTGCTGATTAGCTTATTACTTAGAGTACCATCTGCTTTCGGCACTATAGTTCCAGAAAAAGCATTTTGCACCATATTTAAAAATTCTTGCGATTTTGAAGTGGGTACAGCAATAGTAATGCAAATTTGCGCGCCGTAAGTTTCGTTATCAACTATTCCTTCTACTTTACTTACTATATGTTCCAACATACGTAATTGCTGGTATTGCAGTGTGCAAATAAAGTTTGTACAAGAAATAATATCTACTATTTGTGATGCCTCTACAGCAATACTTGCAGCTTTAGCATAAGCACGCGTTAATCCTCCGGAACCAAGCAGAATCCCGCCAAAATAGCGCGTTACTGTTACTACGCAATCAGTTAAATTCGCAGCCCTCAAAACATCTAGTATAGGTTTTCCGGCAGTTCCAGATGGTTCACCATCATCACTCATGCGCTCGCATAAAAGAGCGCCCGACGAGCCACAAATCGCAGCATATGCTACATGACGCGCCTTAGGATGCTTTAAACGCACTGATTGCGTAAAAGACACAGCTTCATCAAGCGTTGTTATATGACAGATATCCCCAATAAATTCTGACTTTTTCTCAACAAACGAATCATGAGCCGGCGCGTCAGGCTGCTCCAGCACAGTATGCAAAATATTATGCGATTTGGGCACTGATATTAAGCCTTCTCGTAGCGTAACAAACGATCAATAATATTATAAATGTCTTTTACTGCTACTTCCACATCATCGTCTGTGCTATTTTGTGCAATACGATGTATTTGCTTATTAACATGTTCACGCGCTGTAACAACTGCCAGAGAGTGCAATGCGGCAGTCACTGCAGAAAGTTGCATAAGAACATCCTCACAGTCAGCATCTTCCCCAATCATAGTATCGATTGCATTAAGCTGCCCCTGAATTCTGTGCAATCGCACTAATAACTTCTTTTTATCAATATCATAATCTTGCATTGTTGCTCCGTTTTACAAATATTCCAGCCTTAAAAGGTTATAACATCATATTCAACTTAATACAAGCCACAACTCAACTAATATTATGCACACTTATAAGACGCTATTGCAACAAAGTGGCGCGTCAACCATATTTTGCAAATTTGCACTGATTAACGCGCCAAATTTTTACTTATTATCAAACATTTTACAGCAAACGTTTTACAGAAAACGTTTTACAACAAACGTCTTACTTTCATAACACCTCCATGACGTCCATAAGAAGACTGCTTATGTTGAGGATTAACTTTTACAAAACGCCCTAACGATACGCCTGCTGCAAACGTAAGCGTAACAATAGCAAGAAGCATCACAAGCATTGACGAAGAACCTGTGGTGGCAAGAGAACCTGGATTTTCAAAAGGTTTAGCTTGACCATCACTGTTATTTTCACTGCTGCTAGCACTGCTGTTACCACTACTGTTACCGCTGTTTCCTTGAGACGCATAGTTAGAAGTTGCAGAAGATGCAGAAGCGGCAGAATTGCCATTTGTTCCGGAAGCTAAAGTAGAACCAGATGCACTAGCTGCACCTGAATCACTAGAGCCTCTAGAGACCATAGCACTGCTATTGTTGCCCAAAGTAGCGGAATAAGTAGCAGCTGTAGAGTTATCTACATTGGCATTTCCATTCGTACTGGCAACTCCGTTAGCACCAGCAATACCAATGGAGCTAGCAATACCGTTGGAAGCACTTACACCTGAATTATTGGCATTAGTATTAGCGTTGGCATTGGCACCACCAGCATTCGCATTAGCATTAGCATCAGCATTCGCATTAGCATTAGCATCAGCATTGGCATTCGTATTGGCATTTGCGAGCGTAAACGTATTTCCGTCAGTAGTGGTTACGTTTCCGTTTTCAACATTTGCACTATCTGCTAGCTGCCTAATTTGTTTATCATACTTCTTAAGATATTCTGCAAACTTGTACAAATCCAACAAATTTTCGTTTGTAAAAGTATTATTCGGCTGATTATTTTTTGGTTGATCAGTCTTTAGCTGATTATTTAGCATTTTAATAATATCTTCAACCGAATAAGCAAATTTATACGAGCCAGAATTATTTTCCGAAGTAGCACCAGCAGGTTTATCTTCAGATGTACCTGAAGGTTTGCCTTCAGATTTACCAGTAGAAGTACCAGAAGTAGTATTTGTGGAAGTACCGCTTGGTGAAGTGCCGCCAGAAGTGTTACCAGCAGTGCCTCCACTTACAGAAGTACCACCTGACGAAGTTCCGCCATTTGCATTGTGAGTATCTTCTTTACCAATACTATTTGAATTAGGCGTGGAATCATTACCATTTTGACTTACGTTCGGCTTACCATCAGGCTTACCGTCAGGCTTTGCTCCCGGATTCACATCCTGTTTGCCATCCTGCTTACCATCAGGATTACCACCCGGCTTTTCACTAGGCTTCACATCCTTCTTACCATCAGGATTACCACCCGGCTTTTCGCTCGGCTTCACATCCTGCTTACCACCCTGGTTTACACCTTGGCTACCACCCTGGCTTCCACCCTGGTTAGCGTCCGGCTTTCCACCTTGAGTTCCAGCATTATTATTGTTTACTGTCGTAGTTACAGACGCCGGTTTAACTTCATTAGGTGACACATATGTACTGCCCCAAGGATTGTTATATTGAGACTTATAAGCCTTTGCTCGTGAAGAACCTGGGAAATCGTATATGAATGTGTACCATCCTGATTTACTATTTTCGTCTGCACGAATATGCACATTTTCAGCTAAAGTCACAGGATCAACCTCTGACCTATCCATACTCGCAACAGGTTTAAGAACAATGAACCCATTACCAATCTCATAAACACCATTAACTGCAGGAACCTCCCAATTGCCAATCAAATGATGATGCTCATCTTCCTTTTTTGGCTCAAGAGATCTCGGCTCGCCCTTTGCACCCGGCTTATACCTATCATTGTCCTTTTTAGTAGGATTATTTGTTCCAGCTCCAGACCACCACACCCTAATATGTGCTTTCTGATCTTTGCTAAAACCATATTTTTCATCACCTTTAAAGGATCCATAAGATTCAGGTAAACCATGCACAGTAATTTCGTTTACAACTTCTGTGCCAAGTCCAACTATTTGTTGCTGAGGCGCAAAATCAGAACCTACTTCCCCTTTATTAGCCGATGTTGTTTCAGCAACACCAAATGCTTGAATCGTGTCTCCTTTTAACCAAGAACTATTACTTTTTTGTTCTTCTTTTTTAATAACCCATACCCATGTGCCAAACAATCCAGCTTCTTCTTTAGTAACCTTATATTGTTCAGCTTTATTAAAGTCGTCGTCATTAATGTCTCCAGTTAAACGTCTTGCATAGGGCGTTTCAGTTTGACCAGTTTCTGAAAAATTAGTTTTAGCTGCTGCAACCTGACGCACATTAGGCAAAGAACGCAATCTATTTAAATATTTATTAGCAGATTCGCCACTATTACTTTCCTGCAAATGTAAAACATCATTAGCAGAACCCACAAAATAGTAACCTTCTGCTCTTAAAAGAACATCTTCAGGCCAAATGTTATTTCCTGTAACACCACTTTTTACTGTAGTATCAACTTTTTCTCCAACAGCTAATTCGCGATTAGAAATTTTTGCAGTAAGTGTTGGATCAAAAGTTTTTTCTACTTCAAACTCGGGAATATTTTCGTCATACCAAGTATTTTCTACGGAACGTATTGCATCTTGGCCACTCGAATAAAGACGTTCAGGCTTAGCACCTTCATACGAAACAGTAATTTGTGCATTACCATCACCTTGAGCGACCCAAGGCACATCTAATTTAGCTTCATCTCCTGTTGTTCCTTCGAAAGTAGTTTTTCCTTTGTCAAATGAAACAAGATTATTCGTAGATTTCACAAGAACATGAATATTTCTTACATCCGAATTGTCAACATTAAGCAAACTTATGTGCAAAACACCTTCTCGTTTGCCATTTGTATATTTTTGGCTTGACGAAACTTTAACTGGTGTAGTATATTTCGCGTAATTCCAACTCTGATCAGCTGATGTACCAACAAGCTCTTGATGATCACCGGAGAACCCAGCTTCTTTAATTTTCTTCCACTGTTCTGGGTTTAAATCCAAATGATCATGTATTGCGTATGCTACACCTGCTGGAATAAAATCAGTAAAACTAGTTTTTTCATGTTGAATCATCGTTGCGGCAATTCGAAAATCATTGTCATAAACAGGTTGCCAATAATTATCGTCTTTTCTAAAGTCAGTGCCACTTTCAATGCAGTATGCTACATGATTTCCTTTATCATCATCTAATAATGGACCTAGCCTATACTCAAGATCCTTGTCTCTTTTATAGTTGTATAACAGACCCACACGGGAATCCGTGTATCCAGAAGCAAATTGAGTAAAACTTGCTATAGGAATAATCAATGCAGAAGCAAGTATTGACGATATAATACGAGTTCTTTTACGCTTAAAATAATTTTTAAATTCTCCAACATAATATGATTTATTATGTTTCCCCAAATATTTTTTCATAAGAATCTCCTTAACCCAACCCTTAATTTGTGTTGAACACTCGATAATAAGCGTTCATGAAATCAACTATGTCTGTAATGCAAGCATTCGTAAATATTTTTTTAGCTTTGTGGTTAAAAGCTTTAAATAAAAGAAAAATTATCCACAAATCCACAATTTTTGCCTATAGACTTGGCTTATAAACCTATATTTGGTATAACAACAATTTTGAAAATATTTCGCAAATTGCAAACTAAAAATTGCAAACTAAAAAAGAAATAAACAAAAAACAAAAGCAAAAACAAAAACTCCGGACTGCAAAAGCAATCCGGAGTAATCGCGGAGTCAGAGAGATTCGAACTCTCGAGCCGCTTACGCGACTAACACCTTAGCAGGGTGCCCCTATCGGCCACTCAGGCATGACTCCAATTATTCGTTGCATATAACGGCAACAGATTGACACTATAGCACCTCTTGCGGACTGTGAACAAGCCCGACGACACACTTAAAATTACTAAACAGCTATTAAACAGGATTATGATCGCCCGAGAACGTAACTACCACAGCACACATAACCAAAGCTATTCCAGCAACATCAGTTAAAGTTGGAATCTCACCAAATCCCATTCCAATAACAACTGCAATTGCAGGATACAGCGCTTGCATAACGGAATATTTTGCAGGAGTAACGCGCTTAAGCAAAACTTGGTCAAGCAAAGTCGGGAAGAATGAAGCACATACTGCAATCACAAGCATTAAAGCTAGCAAAGCAAAAGAGCCTCCAGGGTGAGCAGCCCAAGTAGCCTCCGCTTTAGGCCAAATAACATTCTTAACTGCAGGAACAGCAAGAACAGTAGATTGCAAAAGCCAGCCAATAAGAGCTGCAATACTTACGCGGTCAATAGCATGCGAGCTTTTTGCAAGCTTTCTGCCAGAAACAATATATAGTCCCCACATCGATCCGCCAATAAGAATAGCGAATAAACCTATTAGAAAATGCGGACTTACTGCACTATGCATAGAAGCGCTTGCAAGTAAAGCAATTCCCAAAACCGCAATTACTATACCAACTCGCTCACGCCACTCATGACCTGTAATAACAGCCACAAGCAAAGGGCCAATAAATTCTATAGTTACAGCAACACCTACCGGCATGCAGCTAATTGCCACATAAAACATGGTATTCATAGCAACTAGCGAAATTCCAACCGCAA
Organism: uncultured Bifidobacteriaceae bacterium; assembly: GCA_947253155.1. Classification (GTDB taxonomy): domain Bacteria; phylum Actinomycetota; class Actinomycetes; order Actinomycetales; family Bifidobacteriaceae; genus Bifidobacterium. The sequence continues at coordinate 57,210 of CAMXYK010000006.1, read as the reverse complement.
CAACAACAGCCCATTCACGCAAAGTTTTTGGCAAAAAGTTACGTTTTTCGCGCGAAAATGGCCTACGCCAAGCCAATAGCATCAAAGTCATAAAACCAACGCGATACCACACAGCATAAAGTGGATCCAACTGACTAAACGCAACTTTTGCAACAGACGTCGCCGTATACACCATCGCAGCTTCAATAACTATGATTAGCAGCACAGGCATGCGGTGTAATACATTTACGACAAATTGCTTCATAGCAACAACCCTACATGAATATATCGCCGAAATTCGTCTTTTTGCAAAAAAATTTTAGTTTTCTATATAAAATCGAACGTTTGTTCTATTATAAATTTATGAGCACAGCACCGAGAGTACAAGCAGCTAAACGAGATTGGGGGCACGATACCTCCGGTTGCAACATGCTTCATGTTGATATGGATGCGTTTTATGCTTCGCTAGAAGTTGCAAGACATCCGGAGCTTAAGGGAAAGCCGCTTATTATTGGCACAGGAAATCGCGCTGTTGTTTCTGCAGCAAGTTACGAAGCGCGCACTTACGGAGTTAATTCCGCTATGCCGGTTGTGAAAGCACGAAGTCTTTGCCCACAGGGAGTTTTCTTGCCGGTTGATATGCCCTACTATTTAAGCGTTTCCAAAAGTATTTTTGAAGAAATTTTTTTGAATATTACTAATCAAGTAGAAAAGGTTTCTGTTGACGAATGCTATATGAATATTAAATCGGCTTTATTGCAATGGAATTCGCCTGTGAATATTGGAGCTTGGATACGAAAAGAAGTATTTGAAAAGTATCATATTACATGCTCGGTTGGTATTGCCAGCAATAAGCTTATTGCAAAAATGGCTTCAACTAACGCAAAACCTAATGGCATGCTTCTTATTCCGCAAAAGTGTAATGAAGATTTTGTGTCAATAATGCCTTTGCGCGCAATACCAGGAATTGGACCGTCTTTAATTCATAAGTTTGAAGATTGGGGATTATCTACTGTTGCGTCGCTTAAAAAAATTGACGAATCAACGATTACTCGCATAACTGGCTCGCCAATCTTAGCAAAAACAATATATCAAGCAGTTAGAGGCATAGACGAGCGTGCCGTAGTTGCGCAAGCACCCGAAAAATCTATTGGCACTGAGCGAACTCTTGATTCAGATACAACAGATGAGAATGTTGTTAAACAGCTGCTGCAGCAATGTTGTAGCGAAGTAACTCAACATTTGCGAAGACGCAATCTTATGGCGCGCACTATAACGCTAAAACTTCGATTTAGCGACTTGCATTATGTTACTAGATCTTCTACTTTGCAAAATGCAACTGATTCAACTCACGAATTTTATAAGCATGCTGTTGATTTGCTTTCTAAAGCTAATCCAACTGTTCATAATTACATTCTCGGCGGCAACAACACAAAGCTTTTAAGCCCAGTTCGTTTGGCTGGAATTACGGCAAATAATCTTGTACCGGCAAATAAAGTTTCGCTACAGCCTTCATTAAACGATATTTTGGAAGAAAATACGCGAGAATCCAAAAATCCTACGCAAAACAGCATATCTGCAATGAACAAAAATACTAGATTGCGCCACGCAGAACACGCTTTGGATGCTGTTCGCAAAAAATACGGCAACAACGCTGCCCACATTGGGTTGTAAACTCGCGTCATATTAAGCAATACTTTGCAAATGATTAATTACCTGCTTTATCGGCGCGCGATGGAAGTGCCGCAACATGCTCTTCGTCCCATCCGGACGCTCCAGCATCTGTAGCTCCGCCTAAATCGCCAAGCTTGTCAAAATAGTCAACCGCCGCGTCGCGGTACCACTCCCAGTCTTCTGGCAAATCATCTTCGTAAAAAATAGCTTCTACCGGGCAAGCTGGCTCGCAAGCTCCGCAATCCACACACTCGTTCGGGTTAATGTAAAGCGTACGATCGCCCTCGTAAATGCAGTCTACAGGGCATTCGTCCACACAAGCTTTATCTTTTACGTCTACACAAGGCTCTGCAATTACATATGGCATAAATGCTCTCCTTTCTGCATATTTACCAACTTATGAGCAAATCACATTTTTATGTAACTTTTCTATTATAGTCCACTTTTCAGCAGTCTTAAAACAAACGAAGCCGGCACGCGAAAATTCGCATGTCGACTTCGTAATTATTTAGATAATGCTATATAACTATTTTTACTACTAGCTATTCAGCATCAACTTTCGCAGCAGCAGCCTCAGCTTGAGCTTCTGCACGAGCCTGCTCTTCTGACTCGCCTTCTGCAACCTTTTCTGCTGCAGCAGCATCTTGAGCAAACAAAGTCTCAACCGGAACGCCGAGCTTCTTAGCCTTACGAATCTGCTTTCCAAGCAACGAGTTGCGGTAAGAGTAGCCGAAGTACACCGCAAAGCCGATTGCCAGCCACACTGCAAAACGAATCCATGTGAGCACAGACAAGTTAAGCATGAGCCAGAATGTGGAAATAGCCGCAAACAGCGGAAGCCACGGATTGCCAGGCACGCTAAACGAGCGATGCAAATCAGGCCTACGCAAACGCATAATCGGCACGCCTGCAGAAACAAGCAGGAACGCAGAAAGCGTACCAATATTAACCATGTCGGAAAGAATGCCAATATCGAGAGTAGAAGCCACAACTGCCACAACAATACCGGAAACAATCTGAAGCCTTGCAGGAATACCGCGCTTGCTTACCTTAGAGAAGCTACGTGGAAGCAGGCCATCGCGGCTCACAGCGAAGATAATTCGCGTAAGGCCGAGCAAAAGAACCATCACAACGGTTGTTAAACCAATAACAATACCGAGGGAAATAATCTTTGCAGCCCAAGTGGCGCCCACGAGTTCGAAGCTAGTAGAAAGCGAAGGAGCTGCCTGCTTAGCCAAATCCTTGTAGGAAACCATACCAGTGGTCACAACTGCAACGAGGATGTAAAGAACGGTAACAATAAGCAAACCAAGGCCGATGCCTCGTGGAATGTTCTTATGCGGATCCTTAGTTTCCTCAGCCGTGGTTGCCACAACGTCAAAACCGATGAACGCGAAGAACACAAGTGCTGCACCGGAAAGAATGCCAGGAATGCCATAAACAGCTGGCTGCATGCCGGTTACCCACTGCCACAAAGGCTGAGACATAACGCCAGAAACTTCAATGCCTTTTACACTAGCAACATCAGTTGCAGGAGGAACGAATGGCGTAAAGTTAGAAGCCTTAATGTAGAAGAAGCCAACAACAACCACGAACAGAACAATACCAATCTTCAAAATTGTTAATGCACCGTCGAAGCGTGCAGAAAGCTTAGTTCCAAGAACAAGCATAGTTGTAAAGAATGCAACGATTATAATTGGCGCCACATCAACAGTAAAACCACCTAGATTAAAACTGGTGGTCATGTTCAAGCCGAAAAGCTTCATTAAATCGTTAAGATAAACGCCCCAATACTTTGCAATCACTGAGCCAGCCATCAGCATTTCCAGGATCATATCCCAGCCAATAATCCAAGCAATAAGCTCACCGACTGTTGTATAAGTAAAGGTGTATGCGGATCCAGCAACTGGAATCATAGAAGCAAATTCTGCATAGCACATTGCAGCAGAACCGCACACAACACCTGCAATAATAAAACTAATAATTACTGCAGGGCCTGCATGGAATGCAGCAGCTTGAGCGCCAACCGAGAAAATACCGGCACCAACAGCAACAGCCACACCCATAACTGCCAAATCCCACGCATTTAATGTACGTTTAAGATGGCGATCACCATCCATTGTCTCTGCGATAGTCTGTTCAACAGACTTTTTTCTCCATATTTGCATAATAAACGCACTTTCGTTGAGGTATAGGTATAAAGGTATAGACGCAATTAGCAACGCATCAACGAATTCTGCGGAACACTTGCGACTTCATCTATATAAAATTTTTATTTAGCTATATATAAAACTAAGCGCCATATATATATAAAGCTAAAGAAAAATTTTTATACGGATAATGTAGGTAAATATTACACAAAACATTGCTTATACGGTAGTTTTACAGTGTGTTCCTTTATTATTTACGAAATTTTATCAAACAGTCGAATATATTACTGCATAACTTGATACGTAACCGTAAAATTTTCAGTTTACAGAAATACCTATTAGCACAGGTTCAGGCACTAGAGTAATTCCAAATTTATTTTTAACGCCATTAATAACAGTTTTTGCTAAAACAAGAACATCGCTAGAAGTAGCGTTATTACGATTCGTAAGCGCTAAAGTATGCAAAGAAGAAAGCCCCGCAGGAGATAATTTGCCATCTTTAGAAATCCTAAATCCCTTATGGAACCCTGCATGATCAATAAGCCAAGCAGCAGAAGTTTTTACACCTTCTGTGCCGTCAGAAAGAACAGCATCAAATCGAGGAGCATCCTCCGGAAGTAAAGCAGCTTGAGCCTTAGTCATAATTGGATTCATAAAGAAACTACCGCAACTATGACGGTCACTATAAGCATTATCTCCCTCTAAAAATTCACCAGTAACATAATCTTCTCTTTGCAACTGCAAAGCAAACTCAACACCTTCAGCGCACTTTGTGCCACGCATCCACGGATTATCGTAACGAGAAGCATCCTCGAGCATGCCTTTAGAAGCACGTACACGCAAAACCTCACGACGAATTGCTTGAGTTTGCATGCGATCTCCAACTTCTACGCGTAAAGCGCGAGCAAGCTGCGAATGAGCAACAATGCCAGTGCTACTATGACGCAAACAAAACGTAACAGATAACACAACGTAACGCGGAGTAGGAAAATATGAATCAGCTGGTACTCCTGCAGAAACGTACATGCTTTGCTTAAGAGCAGAAGTGCGGTAGCCAAAATGCAATTGGTCTTTTTGTAATTCAAGCGTTACTTTATTTTCGCGATCCCAAACTTCTACAGAAGTAACACTTTGAGAAACTTCTTGACCGTACGCGCCAATATTTTGCACAACTGACGCTCCAACAGTGCCAGGAATTCCAGAAAGACCCTCAACGCCTTCGAGCCCAAGCTCAATTACGTGAGAAACAAAATCATCCCAATTGCAACCAGCTTCAGCGTTTACATGCACTAAATGAGCGCCACTTTTATCAACACCGTCTTCTGCAGGAGCTGCTTCATCAAGCACATGAATATCGCGACGAGCATCACGAACCACAACCCCGTTAAAAGTCTCATCACTTACAAGCATGTTCGAACCGCCGCCAATAACACATAAAGGCAAATTCGCGCAATCTGCATCCTCAACAGCTTCAATAACATCCACGCGCGTTTTTGGCTCTACAAAACGAGTAATTTTGCCGCCAACACCAATTGTTGTAAGGTCAGAAAACGTTGGATTATTTGCCAAAGATGCCAAAGATGCTTGCATAGTCATAACTTAAATCCTAACAGCAACAAATAACAAAAACTCTACGCGAATGTAATAAAAAGAATCGCGAGAAATAACAAAAAACCCCGCAAAAAGCGGGGTAATAAGTATTAAATCTGCGCAATCACAATAGGTCTAAAACAAGACGCTATATTAACGCAGCAAGCTGAATATTTTCAGCGAGTCTCGCGATGAAGCGTATGCTTGCCGCAACGTGGGCAGAACTTGTTCAACTCAAGACGATCAGGCGTGTTACGACGATTCTTCGTCGTGATGTAATTACGCTCCTTGCACTCCGTGCATGCCATCGTAATGCCCGGACGGATGTCAGCGCTCTTGCTTGCCATTTCGTTCACCTCTACAATTCATTGTTGGCCAGCCAGTCTCCTACTGGCCGTTGTAGCGAGGAAGAGACTCGAACTCTTGACCTTACGATTATGAGTCGTACGCTCTAGCCAGCTGAGCTACCCCGCCAGAGAGCCTCGAGTGAGAATCGGACTCACGACCTCTTCCTTACCAAGGAAGTGCTCTACCACTGAGCTATCGAGGCGTGGCGGGTAGTGGATTCGAACCACTGAAGCACGAAGCGGCTGATTTACAGTCAGCTCCCTTTGACCACTTGGGAAACCCGCCAGCAGTCTCCGTAAGAAGTGAACTTCAAACGGCAACTTTGTTATTCTGCCACGAGCGCGCGACTAATGCAAGTCCATGACACGCCGAAAACAGAAAAAATTTGGCAAAAATCTAGTTATTTAGCGAAAAACCGTCATTTTTTAATTTTTCACAAATTGTCAACACGCGATCATTTGCCTCACGTTCGCCAATACTGATGCGAATTCCTTCGCCAGCAAACGCTCGAACAGACAATCCAGCAGCCACAAAACGTTCTGTTGCACGTTCAGTATCTGCGCCAAACGGCATCCAGAAGAAGTTTGCGTAAGCATCAGTAATATTCCACCCCTGCTCACGCAAAGCGGAAACAATACGCTCACGCTCAGCAACAAGAGCATCAACGCGAGTCTTCATCTCTTCACTTGCAGCATCTTCTAACGAAGCCAACGCAGCAACCTGAGCTACTTGAGACACTCCAAACGGCACTGCAACCTTACGCATGCCCTCTACAACATCTGCAGGAGCAATCGCATATCCAATTCGCAAACCAGCCAAGCCATAAGCCTTCGAGAAAGTTTGAGCCACAACCACGTTTGGATACTCTTTGTACAACTTCATGCCATCTGCCGTACCCTTGGCAGTATTAAACTGCACATAAGCTTCATCAATAAGCACGAGAACGTCACTTGGCACAGCATCCAACACCTTGCGAGCTTCCTCATCGCTAAGAGCAGCAGAAGTTGGATTATTAGGATTATTTAAAATAACCAAACGCGTACGATCGTTAATAGCTGCAATCATAGCGTCAACATCATGCGAGCCGTCAGCACGGTTAGGAATCTGAACGCTTGTAGCACCAGCGCCAGTCACAATAATCGGGTAAGCTTCAAAACTTCGCCAAGGATACACAACTTCGTCACCAGGGCCAGCAACTAAATCAACAAGTTGCGTAATAACTTCTGTAGATCCGCAACCAAGCACAACTTCGTCCGAGGTTACGCCAAAGCGCTTAGCAAGTTCTTCAACAACTTCCGTGCCACGCATATTAGGATAACGGTTAATAACATTAAGAGCGCGAGTCGTAATAGCTTCTTTTACGCTATTAAGAGGCTCATACGGATTTTCATTGCTTGAGATTTTATATGCACGAATGCCGTCCAATTTAGGAGCCGGCTTACCTTGCTTGTAGCTAGGAATCGTATCTACAATATTGCGGTGTTTGTATGTCATACTTCTCCATGATACTACTTGCAGGCCTTAATTGCACAATAAAAAAAAACGCCAGGAACAACATTTCGTCGTTCCCAGCGCAAGTTTTATTATTGCAACAAGCTAAATACTAGCCAAGAATAGCAAGCACATCGCGAGAAGATACGATTAAGTAATCCTCGCCTTCGTAATGCACTTCAGTGCCACCATACTTGGAATACAGCACCTTATCGCCAACCTTAACATCCATAGGAATTCGCTCGCCCTTGTCGTCACGACGGCCAGGACCTACAGCAAGCACTTCACCCTGCTGCGGCTTTTCCTTTGCATTATCTGGAATATACAAGCCAGAAGCAGTCTGAGTTTCTGCCTGAGCCTGCTTAACAATAATCTTATCTTCCAACGGTGTGAGTTTAATCGACACTGTCGCCACCTCTTTCTTAAGAGAGATACTAACTTTTTGCGCAAGTTGCAATTCGACGAGGCTGACGATCACGTCCGCAATCACACTTACGTTCTGTCTTTTATGGTACCGCGAATTTAGCACTCTGCCAACTCGAGTGCTAAAATTTTTAAAAAATCTTTAGTTTAATTGAAGGTTTAATGTGCGTGTGTTGGTTTTATTTGGTGAAATACTCTTCATATCAATCCGTTCTCGCTTGGCATGGCGCGAGTTTTGGGGGATTTCTCTCCTCGCACGTCCCGTCCTTCGGGCGCTCTGGCTGCTAAAAAAGTTTAGTGTGTTCGCCTATATTTAAAGAATGTAGCTTCTCAGTCCTCTTTTAGTGCTCGTAGAGAAATCCCCCAAACTCTGCGTGCTTAATGTTTAATAACAGTGCCTTATCGCAGAGATTTTTCGATTTTTCTTCTTCGCTTGGCGAATCAGCAGCCTGCGGCTCTGACGTTCGCCGCGCTCAGTGCGAAAAATCTCAAACCTCTACCACACTGGTATTCGCACAACTCGAGCAACACAATTAAACAAAAGTTCCGAACCAGAGGCGGATGGCAGCTTTATCAATGTGTGCAGCAGCAAAAATGCACGGATATTAAATCACTTAATTACCGCTACACACGCACATTAAACCTTCAAAAACACAACCTTCAAGAAGTACCCATAAAATTCAAGCATTGCGACGTGCAAGAACGTCGTGCAAATTAGCAACGCCAAGCGAGTCTTCAGAGCTTTCCGGAGCTTCTACTTCACTCGCCTTCTCTTCATCATGGAATTTAGAAGAATCTGCTTTTGCAATAGATTTAATATCTTTAGCAGCTGGAACAGCTTTAGCAACTTGCTTAGTTGACTTAATTTCCAAACTTTCTGGAGCGTGCGATGCAACAGAATCGTCCGACTCAACCTTTGACTTTGAATCAAGTGAGAACGAAATCAAATCTTGATTACTACTAGCGTTTGAAGTAACTTCTGCATTATCAACAACATTCTCAGAAGATTCCTTAGATTCGCTAGCTTTAGCTACGTTACGAGAACGCAAAACAGCGTCACGCTCTTCTTCTGCTCGACGCAAAGCAACACGAATTTCGCGCTGTTCCATAACAGATGTTGCAGTATCATCACGCGAACTATGCTGAACAGAATTATCCAAATTATTATCAAAATTATTTAATTCACCAGCATTTTGAGATTCAAAATCAGAGGCATCCTCAACATCATCAATCTGGCTTGAATTATTATTGCGATTACTTAATTGGTTAGTAACTGTGCTGTTATGCTGCTCATACAAAGCATCTTCTACATTTTGCTTTGATTTCGCACTCATTTTAGCAACACGCGCCTCCCACTGACGCGCATGTTTTGAAGCACGCGAACCAAAATAAAGCACAATAGCAAGCATTACCCCAGGAATTAGCGCAAAAGCTGGCGAAAACAGACCAGAGCAGCCAGCCAACAATACAAGAAAAGTCAGCAACGCAAGAGCCACAACCAACAGGCAACGTCGTCGAATCGCAGCACGTCTAGCTGCACGAATACGCGCAATATGTTCAGGTGTTAATGTTCGTTTTTGTTGAGTCGGTTGCATACAAGCCTCTTTTGCCAACATACCGGTACCGTCACAAATACGCGCGATACTCCACTCACCTACAAGATGGAGCGTTGGTGAAAACCTATCTTCTCGATGCTCAAGCATGGTCTTCATGCCATTAACCGTGTGATTAGGCAGCCACCCGAACCATAAGGCTACGAGGATGATCAACACAAGTAGCGCACTCACCGATTCATAACCCATAGTTATTAATATAAAGAAGTCACGGGATGTGTAGCAACATAAATGCTTCGGCGTGTCGCCAAAATGTAGGTTTAATTCACACGATTTCACACAATATGCTGTGTAAGCACACTACTTATTAATCGCATGCTTCATAGCAACAATCGCTAATGAAGAATTTGCCGACTGCGCTTGCAACAGCCGCAAAGCGTCTGCTGCAGGCATTGCAAGAGTCGTGGTATCCTGCTGATTTTCATACGATTGAGAGCCTTGCGTTATGCGCATTACCATAACGTTATGAATTACGCTTACGTATCTGCTATCTATTGTTGAAGCACTAGTTTCATTTGATTCTTCCGATTTGCCTGATTCTTCCGACTCTTCCGACTCTTCCAATTCTTCAGAATTTCCCGAATTTTCTGATTCGTCTTTTGCGTAAGAATCTTTTCCGCTTTCCGCATTTTTGCTATTTTTTGAAGCGCTATCTTCTTCATCTTGAATAGGCTTACTAAAAGCAAGATTAATATGCTCTCCAGGTATTAACGTGTGATCTGCACTCGCTAAATGCACGCTAATAGAAGTAAAACCTTCGGGAATACTTGGCACATGACTCACTTCATTCTTAAAAATTGGCATGCCAATATTTATTTCGCAAGTCGCAATAAGAGGATTATGCGAATTAATTTGCTCAGATAAAGTATTAAAAAATATTTTATGCTGAGGAACTTTTATATAGCTAATATCGTTAGCTGTAATTTTAGACCCCTGCTGAATATGCCTTGACGCAACCGGAATAACTTGCGTTGCTTGAGCATCAATAATTGACGAAATTACAAGCAAAGACATAACTCCAGCGCATAAAACCACAATTATTTTTCGCACAAAGGCACTTTGTCTTCGCTGCAATAATGCGCTTATGCGTATAGAGCGCTGATTTTTTGAAAATAAAGAAAAATTTGTACTCATATTTGCATTGTTACGTAAGCAAAAGAGTCGCGCAATAAAAATTGCGCATTGTGGATAAAACCTATCAATGCGCAATTAAAATTTTTATAAATACAATCACTTATCTGTTCTGTAAAAGCCTTTGCCTTTAAAACTAATTGGAGGCGCAGAATACACTTTGTGAACAGTGTTTTTGCCGCACTGTGGGCAAATAGTAATAGGCTCATCCGAAAATGATTGATGTTCAGAAAAATCGTATCCGCATTCTTTGCAGCGGTAATGATAAGTAGGCAAAAGTTCCTCCGAAGTAATACGAGCATGTAAGTAGAAGCTTACTGTTCCTTCAAATATCCTAGTACATACTATGACAGCTCAGTAAAAAACTACAGTTTTATTAGCATCTTTATTAGCAGCGTAATTATATGCGATTGCGCATTCTGTTTAGCGTACGCGCTCAGAAAACACAGCCCAATGAGGCGGCAACTCGCTCAAAATACGATTATCGTCATCTTGATTACGTTGTTGCAAAGTAAGCTCGTCAGAAGGCTCCAACTTTACGCCATCAGCGTCAAAAAGCTCAGAGCCTTCACGAACAACGCGCACAGACTTTCTAGGAGAGCGACGATTTGGATCATATTCGCTCATTCGTTATCACCATATAATTCGCCAAGGCGAGAAATAACGCGATCCACTTCTTTTTCAGGATTTACGAACGCTCCAACGCTCCACACTGTAATTACCGACCATCCCAAAGATTCCAAGTCTTGAATCATCATGCGATGACGTTCACGAGTAGATTGAACGCTCATAAATTGAGCATCATCAGTGAGAACAGCCAAAGCGAAAGGCTTATCTGCAAGACCAACAACCATAGGAATTCGCGAATCATTATCGAAGCCATAATTAACTTCTACGCGCAATCCGCGAGAACGAATACGTTCAGCCAAATCTGCAAACAATACGTTATCTTTTGCAGATTGTGCAGCAAGCTGCGATTCAACGTCGTGAGAATCTTCTGGACGCAACGGCTTATCGCTTAACTGCTCAGCCCATTGCAACAAAGTCTTCAAAAGCTTAGGACCATCTTGATGCAAGCGATCATCTTCCATATCTTTAGATGTAAAAGCACTTACAATATCAAGATGACGTCGAGCCAGAGCAAGAGCGTCTAAAAGCATGCTACTTCCGCCTTCTTCTTCAAGCAAACCAAATTGCTGAAGAAGTCGACCATGCGAAGTTTTTGCATAGCACAGAGACATAATCACATCCGTAGCCACAGCTCCGGAAGCTTCATGAACGCTCATTAGACGCACATGGCGCAAGAAACGAGCCATATTTTCGTCTTTAATAGACAACGCCTTAAGCTCTGCACCCAAACGGCTTCTAAACACGTTTGTTAATGTAACAACCACAAGAACGTAACTTGAAGGCACAACTGTAAAGGTTTTAGCTCGCTGACGAATAAGATCCACTACTTCATCAATTTCGCGCTGACTGCTTTCAATAAGACCAGAAGATAATACTGGAACGCCAGTTGCCTCAATTTGATGCAAACGAACCTTGCCTTGCAAGCGTTCAACAGGAATATCATGACGTAGTTTCCCATAGCCATGCTCTTCCAAGAATCTAGCCAAACGCAACGAACGTCTTGTTGAATGAGACACAACTGTTACAGACGGAAGCAGTGAAATAAGAGCATTCAAACTTTCGCAACTTACTGTCTGCTTGTGAGCCAACACAACAACCTGACGAGCGCGAGCCAAAATAGAGAACATCTCAATACTTGACATATGCTCTGCAGAATCAATAATTACAGTATCCGCAATAGGACTAAGCGGTGTCATCATAGTAAGAGTAGATGGCATAGCAACTAATATTGGCTTTGCAGCTAACACAATTTCTGCATAATTGCGCAAAAGCTTAGTAAAAGTTATTCCGGAACGGTTGCTTGCAAGCATAGTATGCAATTGATTTGCTTCTTGAGTATGCGAGAATAACAATTCGCACAAATGCTTCATAGCTTCTTGCTGAACCATTGGTCCAATAGAACGCACATGCTCAGTATCTACTTGCACAAAACGATCAGAAGCGTCTTGCATTGCAGAACCATCTTGATGAGAAATAATCGCAGAAGCGTTAACAATATCCTCAAAAACAGTTGTCCACCAAGCAAGCTGCAATTCACCATCAAGAGCATCTCCTGTAATATGACGATGCCTTAAATCATTTACTAAATCAGACAAACCAGCGTTGTTAAATTCACGCTCCAACTTAGAACGCCCAGGCAGAGTATCCAAAGAAGCACGATCATCATGCAAAGCTTGTAAACGTGCCTCAAGCTGCGTAAACTCAATGTTTTCAAGATCTGCACCTTGACGAGTTGTGGATAACACTGCATCCAAAGCAACCAGATGCCTCGATAACACATCTTGAGTGCCAACTAATTCGTCCAATTTTGGAGGCAATGCAGGCCATCCGCCGTGAGGCACAAAAGTACGCCACTGAGCCGCCTGCTGAGCAACAATCTTCAAAGCTTCGTGAAGATCTTCAACTTTAGCTCCAACTCTAAGCAGGCTACGAGCTTCGCGCACATGGTGACGGCGCTCCCAGAAGCCCATAACAGTTCCTTCAGCTTTACGTTGAGCTTTTGGCTTACTAGCTTCAATCATTGCGTCTAAGTCACGTTCAAAAATCTCTGGCTGGAAAACGTCAAGTACGCGACGAAGATTCTTTAATACCGTAACTTGCCTACTCCACTCACGAACCGTTGTTGGTACAGGGAAACCGCAGCTTTGTACAGTGCTTTTAACTTGTTCACGAGTAGCAGGAAGAAGTTTAAGAAGCACATCAACAACTCGCTGATACACAGCGACTGCTTCATTTTCGTCAAAAATAGACGCACCAAACCAAGGAGTATCTTCAGGATTAATACTAAACTCACCAAGCTCATCCGCTTGATGGAATTTTTTAGCCCAAGAATCAACTTGATTAGTCATAGCATGTGCAGACGCAACATCTAAACGCACATGAGTAGAAGGATGAGACGGGAGCATAGCAATAGCAGCAAGATTTTGGATAGTTTGGTACGCAGACACTCCCCAAGTTTCGTTAATTCCGTGGAGGTCTCCCAAATAGCGCGTAAGACGCGAGCGCACGCCAACAAGCTCATCCGCAACCTGCTCGAAACGCGAAGTTGCAACACTTTGACGCGCACCAACTGCAGCAATCAATTGAGCATCAACATGCTTGGCTATATGACCATCCGAAACATCTAATGCTAATGAAGAAATTTCGTGAGTACTCAGAGTGTATCGGAATCGACGTTGCTGCTCAACAACATTTGGAACATACAACACTGAACGTCCTGCAAGCACAGAACGAGAAGCTATTGCAGCAGCAATTGCAGCAGAATCAGAACCTGAATCAATATTTACAAATAACGAACTTCCAGAAGCAACTAAATCTGCAGCATAGCGAACAATGTTGTCAACATCCCCTACTTCGCACTCGCTATGAGGATCCGCATCGAAAGGACTATATTCAGGGTTTTTAGTCGATTTAAGAATCTGCTTAGCTTTATCATCCCCAGCCATGGCATTAATAACAGTATTACCTGCACCGCCATTTTTTAGAGAATCTATAATATATTCGCTTTCTGCCACAAAGCGCGAACCAGCATCTGTAAAGCAGCCAAGAACAATATCTCGCTCAATATCAAAATCAGGAAAAGCATGACGAGCCTGCTGGCATATTGCTTCAAAAACAACCGACGTTTCTGGAGTGCCACTTTCGTAATGGGAACCATCAAATAACACGTCTTCACGCAACTCAATACCGCGCTCAAGCAAGCGAGATACTAGCGCACGATTTAAACCGACGCTTCCCGAAAAGTAGATAGTTGCAGAAGTTTCATCTTGATTTGCATCACGAACAACTCGAACCGGATACGTAAGAACTGGCACATGGTTGCCATTCCAAGATGCAACGCCAACAATTAATGAAAGTTCAGAAACACCACTTTCATGCGCTTTTGCATCTCTATCTTCAAAAACGCGGTCAAGCCTACGTCCAGCAGCTCGCAACATTCCAGCATCTCTAAACAAAGATTTTAATGTGACTTTGCCGCTAGCAAAAAGCTGAGCAATCCCAGAAGGATGCGCATGAGTTAATTCTAACTGTGCAGCAAGTTGCGTAATATCTTCTAAAGGAGAAGGAGATAATTGCGACTGATACTGTTTTTTCCAACTTACGATGCGATTTAATGCATCTGATTTAGAAACTTGCACGTTGGATTTATCACGCAAGGAATCATCTTCCACAGCAGCATTCTCCGTATAAGAATTATCAGCTAAAGAACCAGTAAAATCTTTTGCTGGCGAATCTTGTTCCATATTATTTGTATCGCTCATATTTCCGCCCTACTTGCTTACTGTTCAATAGCTTTACGATATGCACTATAACCGCTGTTACGCGCAAGAGCAGAATCTACTTCTGCGTTACCTTGTGCCGCAAGCCAAGCATATAAATCATCGTATAATCCGGTATTTGCAGCCAAATACGGGAGCAACTCAGGATATTGAGCCATTTCAAATTGCCTTGAAAAATCATTGCTCTCTTCAGCTTCTTGAGAAGTGTAACCATCAATCTCAATTATTTGCTGCTGGGCGTCAAATTCTCCCTTTGATACCTTTTCAAATACTGAACCAGGCTCAAATGCTGGAGTGTAAGACTCATCAATACTGGTGTCAATACTGGTGTTGAAGCTGCCGGCAAGGCTACTGGTAACGCTATCAGTAAGACCATTCGCAACGTTGTTGGTAATACTATTCTCAACGCTACTTGCAACGCTACTTGCGCTAGTATCGATGCTACTAGCAATGCCGCTAGATACGCTACTAGATACGCCGTTATCGATAGTGCCGATATTGCTTATGCTACTTACGTTGCTTGCGTTATTTACGTTGCTTGCGTTATTTACGTTGCTTGCGCTTTCAACATTCGTATTTGTTGATGCAAAATCGTAATTTGTATTGTTGCCTTCAGTTTTAATAGGATTATTATTTAAAACGTCAGATTCAACTTCTTCTTTCACATGATCTTCAGTTTGCAAAGCTTTAGCATCATCAAACAAATTACGCGGTTCCACCGGCTGTTCCTGCTGTTCTTGAACCACAGGGAATGTTACATCATGATTAACCGGAGAAATATTATCAAGAGGAGATTTTTGCTCACCCTGCTGCCAAGACAATCCAGGATGCGCAACAGATTGCGCATGGAAAATGCCAGTAGGTTCTCCAGCACGCAAATCAAGAATTTGATCTACCGATAAGCCCGATGCAGCTGGCTCATCATGCAAATCGTCAGTAGCATACGAGAACAAATTTCGCACTTCATTTTTTTGATCAACATCAGGAGCTTCTTCTTCTACGCGCACAAAATCAACTGGTACATCGCCAAATTGCATGCGCATTAAGCTATCTGGAAGCTGGAAATCAACATCCGGCTCCAGTCTAAGCAAATCTCCATTTGCGCCAACCAAGTACGTTCCATTTGTAGAATGCAAATCGCGAATCGTTGCTACTCCACGATTATCAACAATAAGAAGCGCATGCCTTTTTGACATAGAACGCTTGTTGTCTACTATGTCGACGCGCTTAAATCCATCTTCGCGCAATGGGCGTATAGGTTTGCGGCCAATCTCTACCGACTGTCCAGCACCCACACGTGCCTGTTCGACACCACCTACTGTAATCATCCAGCGCTGCACGGTTTGTCGCTCACTCACGTGACCTGCTCCCTTCAAAAAACACACTACACACTATTGTGTCATGCTTTATGTATATTGCGCTAGTTTTTATAAGAATTTGATTATTTTATGTATAAGTTTTAAGAAAAATGAGTTTTGGGATAATAAAAATGGCTTTGTGAATAAACGCCAATAGCAATTAAGTAGAAACTTAAAAGCTTTAGCGAATATTCACAAAGCCAATGCTGTAAATATTTATAAGTCAAAGACTTATTGGTGATTTAGTTGTTGCCAAAAAGATCACTAATAGTGGAAGGCTTAGGAACAACTGGAGCTGGAGTATTACCGGAATCAGTCTGACCAGCAGTAGATGGAGTCTCAGTAGTTGAAGCTGGAGTCTCAGTATTACCGCTAGGTTGAGTTGTGTCACCAGACGGCTTTACAGTAGTACCAGTATTCGTGGTTGTACCAGGAGTAGAAGGAGTAGTCGTCTGATCAGCAGGAGCTGGAGTCGAAGGCGTAGAAACAGTAGATGCACCGGTAGAAGGAGCAGCAGGTGTGCCACCTTCAGTATTGCCAGTAGGTGCAGGTGTGGCATCAGCCGGCTTTTCGGTAGTAGAAGGAGCAGCAGGAGTTACAGCAGGAGTTGTAGTAGAAGACGATCCCTCAGTCGGATTTGCAGGCGTGGAAGAATCCATTCCCGGATTTTTGAGATGTTCTACCAATTTTTCACCGCTAAAGAGACCGCCGATACCTTCATCTAGCGACTTATTGTTAAGTGCATTCTTAAACTTCTCAACGTCTTTAGAAGGAGTACTTATTGTAACTTTAGGAAGAGGTAAAACAGCAGGATCAGATTGATCAGCGTTTGCATCAGCATCAGCAGAATCGATGTCGCTCAAATCAAGATCATCAAAATTGAAATCATCGAGGTTCAAATCATCAACATTGACATCAGCATCAGCAGGAACGTCAATATCGCTCAAATCGATATCATCGAGATTAATATCGTCAAGATTCACATCATCAGCAGCTGCAGGAGTCTCAGCTGCAGGAGCTTCAGCGGCAGGAACGTCAACATCGCTCAAATCAATATCGCTCAAATCGATATCATCAAGATTAATATCGTCAAGATTCACATCATCAGCAGCTGCAGGAGTCTCAGCTGCAGGAGCTTCAGCGGCAGGAACGTCAACATCGCTCAAATCAATGTCGCTAAGATCAATATCGTCAAGATTAATATCATCAAGATTCACATCATCAACATTGACATCAGCAGCCGCAGAATCCTTAGCAACAGTAGCCGCAGGAGCTGCAGTAGCAACAACAGCAGTCTTAGGAGCTGCAGTAGCCTTAGCAGCCACAGTAGCCTTAGCAGCCACAGCGTCGTCAGCCATTGCCGGCAAAGCAAAAGCTACGCTGGAAACTAATGTAGAACCTACAGCAAAAGCTGCAATAGCCTTCTTATTTAACATTTCATCTTCCTTTCTTTTTTCATGATTACGTATATTTTTTACGATTACGTATATCACAATGCTGTGAGGGATAATTAAATTACACAAACCCCCCATAGCCTTCTACTCATATATCAATTTCGGCTTTGTGACACAAATCGCACCACAAAGCCGAAAAAAGAACGTTCATCTCAAACTTATTTTGCAGAGAATAGACGCGATATTTAATTTTTACAAATCAGCCAGCAATGTATGTAGCAACCCTTGATACCTTCAACATTTGTCCATAATGAGCAGCTGGTGCAGGAGCTGCAGGAGCAGCATCATCAACATCGCTCAAATCAGCATCATCAAAGTTGAAATCATCGTCAGCAACTGGAGCAGCATCATCAGCAGCTGGAGTTGCATCATCAGCAGCTGGTGCAGCAGGAGCGTCAACATCGCTCAAATCAACATCATCAAGATTCAAATCATCGAGATTCAAATCATCAAGATTCAAATCATCAAAGTTGAAATCATCGTCAGCAACTGGTGCAGCAGGAGTTGCATCATCAGCAGCTGGTGCAGCAGGAACGTCAACATCGCTCAAATCAACATCATCAAGATTCAAATCATCAAGGTTCAAATCATCAAAGTTGAAATCATCATCAGAAACTGTAGTTACGCCACCATCGAGTGGATCCACACCCTTAGATATAAGAGAATCCTCATCGTTAGCATATTCGTCGTAACCACCAGCATAAGAACCAGCAGCGCCGCCAAAAAGCACTTGGCCAAGTTCATCATTATCAGCTGGAGGAACAAAATTCTCATTTTCCAGCACACTTACAAGATCCAGTTGCATTGCATTAGCAGGTGCAGCAAAAGCGAAACCAGAAAGCAAGGTTGCGCCAGCAGCAAAAGCTGCAAGAGCTTTCTTATTTAACATATTATTTTCCTTTCTCCTTGGGGGATGCGCCCCCTACTTTAGAAAAGCACAGCTATAAAACCAAGCTTTCCAATAGTGCACTGATAGAAATCAGTAAGCGCTTCTTAACACGCTTTATAAAACAATAGTACCCTATGACCTGTTTTAACCACCCTAGAGAAGAAAGTTGTTATATTATCGGCGTGTCGAAAACACACTAACTTAAATATAAAAATAGGCGGCAGAGATGAATCTCAACCGCCTATTTTCACCTATACGCTACTAATAAATTTCACGAATAGAGATAAAAACAAGAACTACTTAAGTTCAACAGAAGCGCCGGCCTCTTCGAGGGCAGCCTTAGCCTTCTCGGCATCTTCCTTCTTAGCCTTCTCAAGAACAGCCTTTGGAGCGCCGTCCACGAGAGCCTTAGCTTCAGCCAAGCCGAGGCTGGTCAAAGCACGCACAGCCTTGATGACTGCAATCTTCTTGTCGCCAGCAGCGGTAAGAATGACGTCGAACTCGTCCTTCTCTTCCTCAGCAGCGCCAGCAGCAGCTGGAGCAGCGGCAACAGCGGCGACAGGGGCAGCAGCCTCGACGTCGAACTTCTCTTCAAAGGCCTTGACGAACTCAGAGAGCTCAACGAGGGTCATTTCACCAAAAGCTTCAAGAAGCTCTTCACTAGTGAGCTTAGCCATAATTGGCTTCCTTTCTTACTTGGCCAGGCACAAGTTGTGCCTTACGACCATAACATTTTTATTATTGGTTGGTCTCATGCAGCAAGCTGCAAGGGAATCAAGCGGCCTTTTCCTGCTTTTCGCGCAAAGCGTCGATAGTACGCACAGTCTTGGTTGGCAATGCGTTGAACAGGTAGGCGGCCTTGGACATTGTGCCCTTGAGCGCGCCGGCCATTTCGGAAAGCAACTGTGGACGAGACTTCAAGTCTGCAAGCTGCTTTGTGCCTTCGGCATCGTAAACGGTTCCATCTGCGAAACCACCCTTGACGACGAGAGCTTTATTCTCTTTGGCAAAATCACGCAAGGTCTTAGCAGACTCAATGAAATCACCCTTTACGAAAGTGATTGCAGTTGGGCCAGCGAGAAGCTCGTCAAGACCTTCAATGCCCGCTTCCTTAGCAGCAATACGAGCAAGCGTGTTCTTAGCCACAGAGTAGGAAGTATCGCGGCCTAGCTTTTCACGCAGAGAAGAAATCTGCGGAACGGTAAGCCCGCGGTACTCGGTGAGGTAGACAGCGTCTGCGTTACGGAACAACTCCGTAAGCTCTGCAACTACCGCTTCCTTTTCGGGCCTCTTCATGGCGTTCCTTCCTAAATCGGCCGTCAGTTCGAAAGAAAAGCATCAAACTCAAGAAACAGGGCAATAAAAAAGCCCTGCGCACTGGCAGAGCAACATAAGAAGCAAAAACATGCTAAATACAACTTACAGCAAGCATGCTGTAAATCATCGCTCAACCTGTGCTGGCCTGACGCATCAATTTCAGGAATCTTCCGACTCCACCAACGGTCTGTGGTTTACGTTGGGCAAGTTTAATACAAAATAAAGACAATGTCAATAAAAATTTATGCGAAAACTATAAATAAAAAGAGGGCGCGCAATTGCACACCCTCAAATACATTATTTTCACTGCTATGTAAGTTTATACTACGTAAGTTTATTGCTTACAGCATTCTAGGCTTTTACAGCACAGCGTTAGCAACGAAATCAAGCAAGAACAGCAAGGAAACAATCCAAAGCATTGGATGAACTTCCTTAGCGCGCTTCTTGCAAGTCATAACCAAGCAGTACATGATGAAGCCTGCAGCGATACCGTAAGAAATGGAGTAAGAGAACGCCATAAATACGGCAGCAAAGAATGCAGGAATTGCTTCGGAAATATCATCCCAAGCAACTTCCTTCAAAGAGCTTGCCATCATGCAACCAACAACCACAAGCACGCCTGCAGTTGCTGCAGCAGGAACTGCAGAAGCAAAAGGCGCAAGAACAATAGAAAGCGCGAAGCACACGGACACAACCACGGAAGTCAAACCAGTGCGACCACCGGCACCAATACCAGCAGCAGATTCTACATAAGTAGTGGTGTTAGAAGTACCGCAAATTGCGCCAACAGAAGTAGCAATAGAATCAGCAAACAATGCGCGATCCATCTTGGAGCTAAATCCGGAGCCGTTTTCCAAAGCCTTCTCGTCTTCCTCGGAGAAAATACCAGTGCGACGGCCAGTACCAATGAAGGTTCCGAGAGTGTCAAAAGTATCCGACATTGAGAATGCGAAAATAGTTACCAACACAAGCGGCAAACGAGCAGGATCAGCAAACAAAGATGCAAAACCCTTATCGCTAAAAATAGCGCCGAAAGTAGTTGGGAGCTGAGCAAAAGCGTCAGTAACAGACACTGCATTGTTCAAAGAAGTCAATCCCAAAGGAATACCAATTAAAGAAGTTGCAATAATTGTAATAAGCAAGCTTGCGCGAACTTTAAGAACTGTAAGAACAATAGCAAAAAGAAGTCCAATAAGGAATAACCAAAGCACAGGGTTATTCATAACAGCAAGACCTGGAATAGCAGCAGTTGGTTTACTCTTTGCAGCGGCGGCAGGATCCTTGGAAGTAAAAGTAATCAAGCCAACGCTCATCATGCCCACATAGGCCACAAATAAACCAATGCCACCGCCGATTGCTTGCTGAAGCGAAGTCGGGATGGCACGAATAATCATCTTACGAATTTTTGTAACGGTAATAATAATGTTAATTAAACCGCACAAGAACACCATGCACATGGCCTCTTGCCATGTAAAGTGCAATCCGAAGCAAACTGTGTAAGTAAAGAATGCGTTAAGACCCATGCCGGCAGCCTGTGCGTAAGGTACGTTAGCAAACAAGCCCATAACAAGGGTACCAATGATTGCTGCGATGATTGTAGCGAGGAAAACGCCACCTTTAGGCATACCAGTTTGGCTTAAAATCATTGGATTTACGACGATAATATACGACATTGCGAAGAATGTAGTGAGACCTGCAGTGATCTCCGTTGATACATTCGTGCCGTTTTCTTTGAGATGGAAGAACTTTTCCATAAACTCTCTGTTCCTTGGTTTTACAGCGCAAAAGACCAGAAAAGCGCAGCGAAAGCACTTGAGCAATCGCGGACGCAATTACATTTGGGCATTCACGCAGAGGTTACTGCGACTCGCCGGAAGAACAAAAGCACCACAAAATCTCAAATAAAATTATGAAAATTGCGAAACCTTTGAACAACCGAACAGCTCTGACCTTACGCGCACGTGCTGACCAACTCACAAAGGTAAAAGTGTTAAAAATTCAGCAAAACAGCTGAAAAAACAACGCAAAACTCACCCAAATCTGCCGGAAATATAGCGCTCAGCTTCGGCATTGCGCGGATTGTTAAACATAGTCGTAGTATCCGCAAAATACTCCAAATGACCAGGCTTGCCAACAGCCTTCAAATTAAAGAATGCCGTGTAATCAGCAACTCGCGCAGCCTGTTGCATATTGTGAGTAACAATCACAATCGTGTATTCGTTTTTAAGATCGTTAATCAAATCTTCTACTGCAAGAGTCGAAATAGGGTCGAGAGCCGAGCAAGGCTCATCCATAAGCAAAACTTGCGGATGCACTGCCACTGCTCTAGCAATGCAAAGTCGCTGCTGCTGACCGCCAGAAAGACCAATGCCAGGCTTATCTAAGCGATCCTTAACTTCATTCCACAAATTTGCTCCGCGCAAAGCCCACTCAACTAAGTCGTCGGCGTCATTCTTAGAAATCTTGCGATTATTCAAACGAACTCCAGCAAGCACATTTTCGCGAATTGACATAGTTGGGAATGGATTCGGGCGCTGAAAAACCATGCCAACGTTGCGTCGAACCGCCACAGGGTCAACGTCTTTGCCGTATAAATCGCGGCCTTCAAGAAGCACTTGACCTTCTACGCGAGCGCCAGGAGTTATTTCGTGCATGCGATCTAAAGTGCGCAAAACTGTTGATTTTCCGCATCCGGAAGGTCCAATAAAAGCCGTAACTTTATTCGGCTCAATATTAATATTTACGTCTTCTACAGCAAGAAAATCACCATAATAAATATTTAGGTGATTCACATCAATTCGTTGACCCATTTTATGCTCGCTTTCTAAAAATTTATTTCGCTTTATTTTGCTTGTTTCGTTTATTTCGCTTTATTCCAGATTGACTTTGACTTATTTCGCTTTATCTCGCTTTTACTGCAAACACTCTAGAAACGACTCGACCAATAATATTTAGTAACAGAACAACAACAATAAGAGTTAAAGCCGCAGCCCAGGCACGTTCCATAGGAATTGAAGTTACGCAGGAAGCCGGCGCATTAGCTGGGCAGTTCGCAGAAAGTTTAGAATATTCTTGGTAAACATACACAGGCAAAGTCGTCATCTGACCATCAAATAAATTGAAATTCGTAGAAGCAATAAAACCTGCAGCCATAAGAAGCGGCGCAGTTTCGCCAATCACACGTGCAACAGCAAGAATGCATCCAGAAACAATTCCTGGAAGAGCAGTTCTCAAAACAATTTTCGTAATCATACGCTGCTTTGTTACTCCCAAAGCTAAAGCAGCCTCACGCAAATCGTTCGGCACAATTTTTAGCATTTCTTGCGAAGATTTTACAACAGTTGGAAGCATAAGTAGCGAAAGTGCAACGGAACCTTCAAAACCGTTAATAGTTCCAGGACCTGCAAAAAGCGCAAACATAGAAAACGCAAACAGGCCAGCAACAATTGACGGAATACCACTCATTACGTCAACTAGTAGGTTAATTATTCGAGCCATTTTGTTTCCGCGAGCATACTCCACTAAGTAAACTGCGCACATGATTCCAATTGGAATCGAAATAAGCATTGCTCCAAAAGTTATTTCAAGCGTTCCAATAATTGCGTGTAAAATTCCGCCATAACCACCGGTTCCAGTGGCGTTTCCGCCAACAACGTAGGTCATGTTATGCGTTAAAAAGTCAAGATTTAAGCGCTTAATGCCGTTAATAATTGTTGTTAAAAGCAGCGAAGCTAAAGGAATGACTGCAACTACGAAAGACAGAAAAATAAGCACGCGCATAAGCATATCTTTGCGTTTGCGTGCGGCAAGATAAGATCTGGTTGGGCGGAATTTGTTGAAATCAATAACAGGAGCCGCGGAATTTTCTGCACCTTCGTTAGATTTATTAATTTGATTCGCCATTTATGCGCCCGCCTTTCCTGTAATTTTGCGAGCAATAAAGTTGACTGCAAAAGAAATAACGAACAAAACCAAGCCGGTTGCAATAAGCGCACTTACGCCAAGACCATTCGCTTCCGGATACTGCGCTGCAATATTTGCAGCAATAGTTTGATTTTGGGAAGCTTTGAAAATATTGATACCAAAAGTAAATCCAGGAGACAAAATCATCAAAACTGCCATTGTTTCGCCAAGCGCGCGACCCAACCCAAGCATAGAAGCCGACACAATACCCGACTTTGCAAACGGCAAAACAGCTAACTTAATCATCTCCCACTTCGTTGCACCGAGCGCCAGCGCGCCCTCCTGCTGCAAGCGAGGAGCCTGCTGGAAAATATCGCGAGCCATCGAAGTAATAATAGGCAAAATCATAACAGCCAAAACTAAGCTAACAGTTGCAGCACTTCTGGAAGGATTCGCCACAGGGCCAGAAAATAGCGGAATCCAACCAAAAAGTTTAGAAACCCAATCCCAGAACGGATACATTGCTGGCACAAGTACCAATCCGCCCCACAAACCATAAATTACGGATGGAATTGCAGCAAGCAAATCAACAACTCCGCTTAAAAGCGGAACAATTTTTTTAGGAGCATAATACGCAATAAACAGCGCGATGCCGATTGCCACGAAAAATGCGAACAGCAGTGCGAGCGCAGACATAAGCACAGTTCCAAAAATAAGAGGAGCTACGTAGCTTATAAAATCGTGCGCTTTACCGCCAGTAAAGTCGGAAAATACGCGACTTACTTGCGCTTGATCCTCGCTTATTAGCGGCCAAGCACGAAACAGTAAAAATAGCGCAACTGCAGTAAGAACAATCAAAATCAGCACGCCACAGCCTGCAGCTACGCCTTTAAAAAGACGATCCGCAATATGAGTGCCTGCATAATTTTTGCTATTGCTCTCAGAAATCTCATTAGCATCGTTTGCACTATTCGCAACTGCTGTCGTATTTTTCGTAGAACTCAATCATGCTCCTTTTAACTAATATTTTTATAATATCAGTTACGAAAAGTTTTTACTTTTATTTTTTACTTTCCGATTTTTATTGTATTAATTGACTTGTTAATTTTGCCAACCAAATTTTTCGGAAGTGGAGCCGTTCCAGCAGCAGCAGAAGCAGCATTCTGACCTTCCGCGCTAGTTACGTAGCTAAGCCAAGACTTCACAAACTGAGCAGTTCCAGAATCTTTATAAACCGGGCAAGAAATATCGTAAGAAACCAGCACAATCGGGTAAGCGCCCTTAGTTTGCGTATTATGATTAATTTTCATAACAACGCGGTTAGGATATTTTGCCGAAATATCAGAATCAATCTCGGAATCAGCCAAAGTTTGCGAAGCCGCTTCAGGAGAAATCTCATTATAAGTATCCCCCACCTTCACAGCAACAGTGCCGAGCTTTCCAACTTGCGAAAAATCAGCGTAACCAATAGCACCGTCAGCCATGCGAACTGTTGACACAACACCGGAAGTGCCTTTTGCGCCTTGACCGACGCTATTTGGCCAGTTTTCAGAAAGATCATGCGACCAATCGTCCGGAGCCGCATCCTTCACATAGCTTAAGAAGTTCTGCGTTGTGCCGGACTTATCGGAGCGGTGAACAACAGTAATTGGAGTGTCTGGAAGCTTTAGCTTAGGATTTTGCGATTTAATTGCGTCGTCATTCCAGCGCGTAATTTTGCCGTCGAAAATTTTAGCAATCGTCGAAGCGTCCAAATTAATATGCTTGCCAGCATCCGAAACGCCTTTTAGATTAAAGATTACTGCGATTGGAGATACATATACTGGAACGTCGAAAGCTGTAGTACCGTTTGCGCAAACCGACTTTGACTTTTCTACCTCGTCGTCGCTCAAAGGCTTGTCCGAACCAGCCCAAGCCGTAGCACCAGTCATAAAAGTTGTAACTCCTGCGCCAGAGCCAGTTGGATTATAGGCGATTTTAGTGCCAGGATTTTTAGATTGGAATCCTGCAATCCACGCTTCTACTGCAACCTGCTGTGAGGAAGCTCCCGAGCCTTGGAAGTTTCCGGAAATTTTTGCATTCTGTGCGCCAGTTGCGTTGTTGTTTTCTGCAGGAACATTGTCGCCGCAAGCAGCGCAAGTTGCGCACAATCCGAAAGTTAGCGCAGCCGCAGCAATACTACGGAACTTAAGTGCGCTTTTATTCGTATTTACTTTGATTGTATTCAATTTATTCATATTTGACTTATTTATATAGTTACGCATATTCTTCTTTCCTTTCGCGAAGAATTGCATTGCGCCCCACCACATTTTCGCGTTCCTATAGCCGTATTTGCGAATTAGGCGCATTCCTTAAATTACCCTATCTTTTTTTATTAACGCAACTATCGTAAACAGGTGGGTTAAACCGCACCGGCAAAAATAAAGTGAGTACTAAAAATGGCGGTATTTGGCGCTAGAGATTGCGCGACTTGCGTTCGAAGTAAGTCGGCGACCGACTCAGCGTGTCGAAATGTCACAAATTGCGAAGAATATTTACCGTAATTTTTGCAGCCGTGTCCGCATATTCGGAAATATCAAAAGTGTGAAAATCCTCGTATTTTGTATCCGCATTATCGCTCATTGCGCGCACAACAAGCGCAGGAACATCGTTACGAGAAGCCACATGCAAGACGGCTGCGCCTTCCATTTCCACAGCATCCGCTTGAGTAGCTGCAATTACTTCCGCAACTTTTTCTGGCGAATCAACAAAATATCCGCCGGACGCAATTGTTCCAGCAATATGCGTGATTTTCATATCAGTAAGCACTTTGCTAGCTACTTTAAGAAGATAATCATCCGAATGAAACTCGCTTGCAAACGGCTTCCACTGGCCAATTAAGCGCATATCAGTATCGAGATATTTTACAGTTTTTCCAAGAACAACATCGTTCGTATGCAAATTTTTATTAAGATTTCCTGCAATACCAGAAAAAATTACGGCTTGAGGATTGTATGCGTCAATAAGATATTGCACAGTTGCAGCAGCATTTACTAAGCCCATTCCGCCAACTGTAGCTGCAACTTCGATTTTGCTGCCATTCGCCGAGTCAAGAGTGCCGCAAGATACGTTAAGACTTGCAGACTGATCGTGGCTCACGTTTTCAAGCGCACTAGCAATATGAGCAACTTCCTCATCTAAAGCGCCAACAACAGCAACTCTAGTAATTTTCTCAGTATTAGACATTAAGAATCATCCTTTTTTTACTTCGCCACTTACGCATTTATCGTTATTCTTAACCAAAAACACGCATACTAAAGTCATAATAACAAAAGTTAAAGTAGCAATCTTCAGCAATGCGCCGCACTGAAAATCAAACCAAGGATTCACAACAGGAACATTGAAAAACGCAATAATTTGATCTTGCAAAGCAAGAAAAGCGAAAAATCCAGCTATAAGAAGCACACAAACTAAAGTGCCAACAATGCGACGCCATCCGCGAGCAAAAATAAGCAAAACGATTCCAGTTACAAACGGCATAAAAACGCTAAACCAAAATGCAGAATCCGCCACAACCGTATACCCAGCACTATGAGTGCCACGATACCACGCAAAAGCAAGCAAAATAACACCAGTTGCAACCAAAGCAAACAACACATAACGCACCACTGGTAGCGCCTTACACATAAAACCTTTATTCGCTTTATCTGCTTTATTCGCTTTATTCAAGTCTTTGTTATACATTTCAACACACTCCCTTGTACGCAAAATATAGTGCAAAACTTAATTGGCTGATGCAGTAAAACATAAGCCAAGTAGAAGTAAATTGAGATTATCTTACTACAATCTCTAATATCTAATCTCTACGTCGTGTTGCAACGGACTTCGCTAAAGTTCTTAACAAATCGGCAGTATCTTCCCAAGAAATACAACGATCCGTAATAGACTTACCGTACTCAAGCTCGCTAAGAGGAGCAGGATCCTGATTACCACCCTGCAAGAAGCTCTCCATCATAACGCCCTTAATGCCCTGCTCGCCAGCAGCCAAACGATCCGCAATCTCACGCACAACCTCAATCTGACGATGCTCATCCTTGCCAGAATTGCCATGCGAGCAATCCACAACCACGCCGTTAGAAGCCACGCAACCAGTTCCCAAACGCAAACGAATCGAAGCCACAGCAGAAGCAACCGACGCAGCATCATAATTCGGGCCCTTACTAGATCCGCGCAAAACCACGTGGCAGTCCGGGTTGCCAAGAGTCTGCACAGCACAAGCGCGACCAAGATGATCAATACCAAAGAACGTATGATGCTGGCTCGCAGCCAAGCAACCATTCACAGCCGCAGAAACAGAACCATCCGTAGCATTCTTAAAACCAACCGGCATAGAAAGACCACTAGCAAGCTGACGGTGAATCTGAGACTCAGTATTACGCGCACCAATCGCACCCCAGCTCACAGCATCCGCAATAAACTGAGGGCTAGTCGGCTCCAAAAACTCAGTAGCAGCAGCCAAACCAGCATCCAACACACCAAGCAAAGTCTTACGCGCAAGCAACAAACCCTTATGAATATCATGCGTTCCATCAATATCCGGGTCGTTAATTAAACCCTTCCAACCAAGAGCTGTGCGCGGCTTTTCAAAATACACGCGCATAACAATAAGAAGCTCATCTTCGAGCTCCGAACGCAACTTAGCTAAACGACTCGCATAATCAAGAGCAGCCTTAGGATCATGCACAGAACACGGGCCAACAATAACCAACAAGCGATCATCGTCGCCATTCAAACAGCCACGAATCTCATCGCGCGACTCAGCAACAATATCCTGCGCATACGGCGACAACGGCAACTCGCCAAGCACCTGAGCAGGAGTCGGCAGTGGATCAAGCTCCAATACGCGGCGGTTAATAATGCGATCCACACCAACCTGGTCCTCCCAGCGCTGGAACTTCGCGGAGTTAAGAGGGTTGCGCCCCTCCTCAACTTCCTTCTTTACCGCGCGAGAAGTACGCTGCTCAGCTGTAGAAGCCATTTGTTCACCATCCTATAAAAACCTAATTTGGTGTGGTCGGTGTTCGCTTCTTAAGATAAAGACGCGAACACCGCCGCGCTCACGCAAAGAGTCCAACCTAACTTGATGTGGTCGGCTTGTGCCGTTTACCGGCACAAGCCGCCGCGCTTGCGTTGGAAGTCCACTGGACTTCCAACTTTGAGCAAGCGCGGCGCTTTGGCCTAGGCTAATTTCCTAGTGAAATTAGCCTAGGCCAAAGCGCCCATTGGATCCCATGCCGGCAAAACAATTGCTGGCTCTTCTAGGGCTTTGCGATATTCTTCCGGAAGCATATTCTTCGGAACAGCAACCTCATACACGTACTCAGTAAACCAATCGTCACTCATCGTAAAGTAACCCTTATCCGCAATGTCAGTGCCCCAAGAGTTCTCAACGCGCCAACGACGAGTAGTCGTGCCATCATCAGCAACATCCACGCCAGCAAAAGCCATAGCATGATTCATCGCAGAATCAGCAAAACGCACGCGCGCTTCTTTATCCAAATCAAAATCAACGCCATAAACGCGGCCATACTCGAACAAATCCGTAGCCCAAGCGCCATTTTCGCGATCCATCATAGGATGGCAATCGGCACCAAACCAAACCGGAATGCCCTTCTCAACCAAAATCTTACGCACACAATCCTTCATAAACTGGTTTGGCACGTTCAAATACTCGGTTGCGTCTCCTCCGGCAACATTACCCAAGTGCTCAATAGCAATCTTCTTGCCCTTAGGATGCTCAGCGCGAGGATCATCAACCAAGCACACATAATCCTCAAGACCAGCATTCACATACTTCTTCCAGAACTCAACCGGAGTAATCTCGCCGTCACGATGGAACTTACCGTCGCTATCAGTCCACTCCCAATCAAAGCTCTTAGGTGGCTCACCCAAGTGAATCGTCAAAATCCTGTGACCTGCAGCAGTAGCATCCGCAATAATCTCATCAATTTCAGTAGCATTCGCATACATATGAGCCACGGCAGTATGCAAAAGCGCACGCAACTGCGTATTCATAGCGCCCGTATTCTTAGAAGAAGCAGTCTCCGGGAACAAATCCTTAGGAACAGCACCATACTTCTTGTACACGTTCATAGCCATAGTCCACTGGCCGCCGTCGCCCATAACATCATGCAACAAGTGCTGAATCAAGCGAGAATCCGAAGGCTCCCCTGCACGCACCAAAGCAGCAACATCCTTCAAGAAATAGTTCACGCGCTCAAGCTTGTCATAGTACATGGCATAATTCTGCGAAAACTCAAACTCCTTCAAGCCGAGGGACTTCTTCGCAATAAAACGAGCCACGTTCAACGAGCTAAACAGCCAGCAACGGCCAGAATGATCCTGATGCGTAGCATCGCCGTTGTCAACAATCGTGGAAAAACGACGCTGCAACAAGCGCGCGCGATCATAGTTACGCGCAAACTTATCAATTCCAGCAGCAGTCACACCATTCATAGCCAAACGGTTCAATGGATTTGCTTCAAAATCCTCACGCAAACCCTTCAATGCTTCATCAGTTAGAGCGGTGATTTCAGTCACTATTCTTACCTTTCCTATTAATTATTTACTTAAATTTATTTAAAAAATTTAGTTAGAAAATTTATTTTACTAATTTTCTTTCTATTCTGCACTTTCAGCACAATTCTGCACTTTCGGTGCTCTCGTCGCTTTCAGCACTTCGGCACAATTCGGCACGATTCAGCACTATTCAGCATCGTCCGCATTTTCAGCAGATTCCGCCAAAGCAGCTTGAACCTCGCGCTGAGCTTGTTTTGCATCTGCAGAAGATTGCGCATCAGACGAATCGTCACTATCGTCAGGAGCCGGATTAATCGGCTGGCTCTGCTGGGCATCGCCAAAATCAAAACCTGAGAACGCGTTAGCAAACAGCGAGCGCAATTCCGTAACGCGCTGAGTAATAGTTGCTTCGCGATGCTGCAACTGGCTCAAACGCGCAGTCATTCCATCAAGCTCCTGCTGTGCTGCAGCCCTACGCTCTTCAACTTGAGCAGTTGCTTCTTGCATAGCTTTGCGCACAATTTCCGCAGCCTGATCGTCCGCAGCCTTATGCGTTTGCGCAGCATAATCATCAGCTTCCTGATGCACAGTTTTTGCGCGCGCAACCAAAGCATCTGCTTCTTCCTGAGCTGCACTTTCCTTTTCTTTCAAGCCAGAAAGTAACGCATCAACCTTCTTCGTAGCTTCTTCTTGCTGGGAAGCAATATCTGCACGAATTTGCTCAACTTCAGCACTAACCTGACTTAATGTGCGAGTGCGCTCAACTTGAGCATCATCAGCAATTTCCTGAGCCTTCGCGCTAGCTGCATCCGTAATTTCTCCAGCCTTACGTTGAGCATCTGCCATCATCTTAGAAGCATGCTCACGCATATCAGCCAGCTTCTTATTTGCTTCAGCAAGAGCAGATTCAATTTGATCATTTGTTTCCGCTTTAGCACGAGCAATCTCTTCGTTTGCTGCAGCACGCTGTTCAGCAATTTTTTGAGCAGCTTCCGACTTAAGTTGCGAAATACTGCTTTCTTGCTGAGCTCGCTCTGAAGCCATACGCTTAGTGTGTTCTTCGTGAGCGTTTTGCAAAGCTAATTCTGCAGCATCTTTTTGTGCTTGCACATCTTTTGCTGTAGTATCACGCAAACGCGCAGAATCTTCTTGAGCTGCTTGCATCATTTGAGTCGACTTTTGCGTAGCGTTTGAAAGCATTGTGTCGGCTTTAGTTTTAGCTTCTTGCATTAAATGCGCTGCATCTAGCTTTGCGTTATTAAGTAACGTTCCAGCTTGTGCTTGTGCATTCTTCTTGATTGATGCAGCATCCTGCTTAGCACGTTCAAGTAATTGCGCACTTGTTTGTTCTGCAGAAGCCAGTAATTGTTGCGCATTTGCACCCAAAGATGCGAAAGTATTTCCGCTTTTTGCGCGTTTTACATTATTTTTTTCTTCTTGCAATTGTGCTTGTAATTGCAAAATAGATTCATCGCTAGAACGCACTTGTTCACGCAATCGCGAAATAGTGCGCTCATAGTTTGCAAAGGCTTCGTTTACCTTGTCTTTATCGTACCCACGCAGAGCGGTTGGGAATAAATCCGCTACCATAATATTCCTTTCACAAGCCCCCGCACAGCTGCACCGACCGCTGTGCACACACCATCAGCATCAACGCTATCACTTAAGTGCGCAAAATACTCGTGTGTTGCGAACGTTTTTTGCATGCTTTATAACTTACTAAATTATTTATCTTTAATTACTAAAGCTAGCAGTCTTCCTTCATGCGATTTTCCTGCAAGTTGCGCGCGTCTATGCGAATACCACAAAGGATTTTCCAAAGTGCACATTGGGTTTTGCAAATTTTGCAAACGTTCTGGCAAAGATTCTCCTTCACCGTCTACTTCGCAAATTGTGCGCAATTCCTCATCTTCCTGCAAATATTGCGTAGCTGCAGTAACTCGAGGCATTGCGTCAACAATATTTGCTACTCCTGCAAGAGCTAAGTCGATTCGTGCAGCTTCCGCAATATCAATACCTAAACCGCCAAAACGAGTTTTTGTTACAGTTTGTGGGTAGCGTTTTTCAAAATCGCACGCAATACTTTCGCCAACTTCGTAGCAGTCTGCGCAAATGCACGGGCCTAAAACCGCATTTATTCGCGAACGTTCAGCGCCTTTTTTGCACATTGCTTCAATAGCTGCATCAAGAACTCCAGCCATTAAGCCTTTTCTGCCGCAATGCGCTGCAGCAATAACTCCAGCTTCGTCATCCGCAAGTAAAACAGGCAAGCAGTCGGCCGCAAACATTCCCAAAGCAAGCGAGCAAGCTGTAGAAACTTGCGCATCTGATTCAATACGCAATTTAGAATCTGCGAAACCGGTTGCGTCGAATCCGTAAGAAGTATTCCATGAATCAACTACAGTATCCGCATCAAAAACTTCTTTTCCGTGCACTTGAGCAACCAAAGACAAGTCCGCTTGTAATGCGCGCTGCAAAGACGCGCGATTACTAGCAACAGCTTCCGCAGTATCTCCTGCGCGCCCGCCCAAATTAAGCGAAGCAAATCCGCCTTCAGAAATACCACCTAGTCTTGTAGTAAAAACAGCATGAGTTCGAGCACCCAATGCCACTGGAATAGTTACAGGAATTGGTGTGCCTTCTTCGTCTTCATGAGGAAGAGGCATACCTGTTACGCTTGTTTGTTGCATATTTTGCTTTCTTTCATCCCAAATACGCCAATTCTTCATCGCTTAATTGCAAATCTGAAGCTTTTAAGCTGTCCAAAATAGTAGCTGGCCTATG
The DNA here is from genome assembly GCA_947253155.1 of uncultured Bifidobacteriaceae bacterium. Classification (GTDB taxonomy): domain Bacteria; phylum Actinomycetota; class Actinomycetes; order Actinomycetales; family Bifidobacteriaceae; genus Bifidobacterium. The sequence goes on along the minus strand of CAMXYK010000006.1, from coordinate 24,139 downwards.
AGCTCCAGGAATTACAAATACGTGCTCACCTTTTGCAAGCTCCCACGCCAAAACAACCTGCTGGTAGCTTACGCCGTGAGCTTCGGCTACTTTGCGGAATGGGTCAAAAAGATGATCGTCATACGGATGGCGGAATCCACCTAACGGACTCCAGCATACGAAAGCAATTCCAAGCTTTTCGCAATATTGCAACGTATCTTCGTTTTCTAAATGAACCGGCGAATACTGATTTTGCACAGCAACTAACTTATTTCCTAAAATGTTGCGAGCAATATCAATTTGTTCCACAGAAGCGTTAGAAATGCCGATTTCGCGCGCCACACCTTCGTCAAGCAGCTGTTGCATTGCTTCAATAGATTCGTTGTATGGCACTTCTGGATCCGGCCTGTGGAAGTAAAGCAAATCAATAGTGTCTACGCCCAGCACCATAGCTGACTCTTTTGCGTGGCTAATTAAATGCTCAGGCTTGCCATCTTTGCCCCACGTTGGACGGCCATCCGTAAAGTTACGGAAATGCCCAACTTTTGTTGCAACTAAAATAGAAGATTTATTTCCTTTCCAAGTGCTTAAAGCTTCGTGAACAAGCTTTTCGCCGGTTTGCTCTTCACCTCCGGAGCAGTAATATGCCCAAGCAGTGTCAATATGGGTGCAGCCTGCGTCGAGAGCTGCATGAATTGTTTCGATTCCCATATCGTGGCCGAGATTATTTTCAATTGTTAAAGGCATTTCGCCAAAACCAATAGCTGTTGTATTAAACGAGCCTAAATCGCGATGCATTACCATATTTTTCCTTATTTTAAACAGTTTTAAAATGCCTCCAAATGCAAGAGCAATTTGAAGGCATTTCGTAAATTATTAATTTATTTATTATCGATTAGTATTTATTTTCGATAATTTTATGCGATTAATCTTCCTCGAATGGATCAAAATCGCGGCGTACGCGACGACGAGGACGCTCTGTACGCTCTTCGCGAGCTGAACGATATTCGTCGTAGTGATTGTCGTCTGCAGCGTATCGTGGGTTTCTATCTAAGCCACGGCGGTTTTCTGTAGACCTGCGAGTTGTGCGTTCGCTGCGATCGTCGCGATTGTCGCGATTGTCGCGATCATTGTAGCGATCGTCACGATTATCGCGGTCGTCACGGCGCAAGTTGCGACGAGGACGATCGTCAAAATCGTTGTCATTATAGCGATCGTCACGATCCGAGCGACGGTCGTCACGACGCACGTTACGGTCTTCGTAGCGGCTGTCGCGATTGTCGCGATCGTAACGATTATCACGCTCGTCGCGATCTGCACGGTCACGATCATCGCGGTCATCGCGCATACGGCGGCGAGGACGATCATCACGATCTGCACGATCTCGATCGTCGCGGTCATCACGGTCATCACGACGTGAGCGACCACGATAATCACCGCGGCTATCACGATCGTCGCGCGAACCACGTCCGCGATTTTCGCGAGGAGCTGGAGCCGAAGATTCCTGATTCTCAAAGCCTGGAATTGCCAAGGAAATCTTACCGCGCTCATCTACGCTTTGTACGATAACCTCAACATCATCGCCTTCCTTAAGCACATCCTCAACTGTGTCAATACGTTCGCCATTAGCTAAATTGCGAATTTGTGAAATATGCAATAAGCCATCAGTGCCAGGAGTCAAATTCACAAAAGCACCAAAGCTTGTAGTCTTCACAACTTTACCAGTGAAAGTTTCGCCAGCTTTTGGAATATGAGGATTAGCAATAGAATCGATGATTTCCTTTGCTTTCTGAGCAGCTTCTCCGCCTTCGGAAGCAATATAAACTGTGCCGTCATCCTCAATAGCAATCTCAGCACCAGTATCTTCCTGAATTTGGTTAATCATCTTGCCCTTAGGACCAATTACTTCACCAATCTTATCCACAGGAATAGTAGTGGTAATAATTCGTGGAGCGAATGGGCTCATTTCTGCTGGGCAATCAATGCACTCGTTAATAACCTCAAGAATAGTTGTACGAGCTTCGTGAGCCTGCTGCAAAGCGGCAGCCAAAATATCAGCTGGAATACCATCAAGCTTAGTATCAAGCTGCAAAGCAGTAATAAACTCGGAAGTACCAGCAACCTTGAAGTCCATATCTCCAAAAGCATCTTCTGCACCGAGAATATCGGTTAAGGTCTTAAAGATGTGCTTTCCATCAACATCTCCAGAAACCAAGCCCATAGCAATACCAGCAACAGGAGCCTTCAAAGGCACGCCTGCAGCAAGCAAGGAAAGCGTAGAAGCGCAAACGGAACCCATAGAAGTGGAGCCGTTGGAACCAATAGCCTCAGAAACCTGGCGGATAGCGTATGGGAATTCTTCGCGGCTTGGCAACACAGGTACCAAAGCCTTCTCTGCCAAAGCACCGTGGCCAATTTCGCGACGCTTTGGAGAACCAACGCGACCTGTTTCACCAGTGGAGTATGGAGGCATTTCGTAGTTGTGCATGTAGCGCTTGGTTTGTGGACCAGAAAGCGCATCAACTTGCTGTTCCATCTTCAACATATTCAAAGTAGTAACACCAAGAATCTGAGTTTCGCCACGCTGGAAAAGTGCAGAACCGTGAACGCGAGGAACAATATCAACTTCAGCAGAAAGCGTACGAATATCGCGCAAACCGCGGCCGTCAATACGATAATCCTCAGTCAAAATACGACGACGAACAATCTGACGCTGCAATTCCTTGAAGGCGTTGCCGAGTTCCTTTTCCTTCTCAGCTTCGTCCATATCAGTGAACTCTTCAGCAATTGTTTCGCGCACGTGTTCCTTAATTTCCGCAATTCGGTCTTGGCGAGGAAGCTTTTCTGCAATAGAAAGAGCCTCGTTCAAATCAGCATGCGCAATCTCGTCAATGCGAGCGTAAAGTTCGTCAGTATACTCTGGGAAGAGCTGGAATTCCTTAGTTTCCTTAGCTGCAATACGCTTCAACTCGTTTTGAGCATCGCAAATTACCTTAATGAATGGCTTAGCAGCTTCCAAACCGCCGGCAACAACTTCCTCATCTGGCTTAGTTTGACCCTCGTTGTAAATCAAATTCCAAGCGTTCTTACCAGCTCCAGCCTCAATCATTGCAATAGCAACATCGCCGTTGTCGATTACGCGGCCAGCAACCACGATTTCAAACACAGCGCGTTCGCGCTCGCTCCAACGTGGGAAAGCAACCCACTGACCGTCGATCAAAGCCAAACGTACGCCAGAAACTGGGCCTTCAAATGGCAAACCAGAAATCATAGTCGACGCAGACGCAGCATTCAAAGCAATAACGTCATAAGCATCATCCGGATTAATAGACAAAACAGTTTCCACAACCTGAACTTCGTTACGAAGAGTATGTGGGAACAGTGGTCGCAACGGGCGGTCAATAATGCGGCATGCCAACGTTGCTTCATTAGACGGACGGCCTTCCCTGCGGAAGAAAGATCCTGGAATCTTTCCAGCAGCGTACATTTTTTCTTCTACATCAACAGTTAATGGGAAGAAATCGTAATTTTCCTTCGGGCTAGATCCTGCAGTCGTCGTCGACAAAATCATGGAATCGTCATCCAAATATGCAGCAACAGCACCATCAGCTTGCTGAGCAAGGCGACCAGTTTCAAAGCGCAGCGTGCGCTTACCAAATGAACCATTATCAATAACGGCTTCTACAGCCTTAATTTCGGGACCCTCCACGGGTTCCTCCTTTTCTTAACTTACCTAATCAACCAACATGCGTAATAACATTGGCAGCTTCGCATTATTACCATCAATGCGAATATTTGCAATCTTTGCAACACTTGCGTTAAGCCAATATTTCGTAGTGTTTTTTGTTTCGGTTACTTCAATCATCCGTATTAAATTATGCTTCAATCTTAAATTTTATTATTTTCAATTATGCTTCAATTTTCAGTTATAATTCAATTTTTAATTATGCTTTCAATTATGTACTATACAAAAGCCCGAGCTTAAGCCCGGGCTAAGAAAGACTATCGACGCAAGCCGAGTCGCTCAATCAAAGAACGATAACGGTTGATGTCCACGCGCTTCAAGTAATCGAGAAGGCGGCGACGATCACCAACCATAAGAAGCAAACCACGACGAGAATGATGATCGTGCTTGTGCTCCTTCAAGTGCTCAGTAAGGTCAGCAATGCGCTTGCTAAGCAAAGCAACCTGCACTTCTGGGGAACCCGTGTCACCCTCGTGCGTCGCGTATTCGTTGATAATATTCTTCTTATCTTCAGCCGTTAATGCCACGGCGTCCTCCTTAATATCACTGCGCGGTGCCATAACCTTCTGTTATAGCGCTCTCAATCCGCGGGCGTTACACGCCGAATTTCTATATTACAACTACGCGCAAACAAGTTGTTTTATTTATTTACTTATTTGTTTTAAAAGCAACTGCTACATTGCAGTCATAAAACCACCAAAAAGAACCACCACTATTGCCAAAACCTCAACAACATAAAACATAATAAATGATGCCCAGCTGCGAGTTAGCACATTAAGCGGAGATTTTTTAGGAATAATTACAAGTAATCCAACGAAGATAATCGCAAAAGCAGCAACTGCAAAACCTGCAGAAATAATACCTAAGTTTGCGGCATTTGCAAGCCCTGAAGCAGATCCATAAACTACGTAAGTCGAATACCAAAAACTCATACTCAGCATGCATAAGCCTGCAATAAGCTGCTCTAAAGCAAGAAATACCAAGAAAACAAAACGCCAAATCCAACGATTAGATTCAATAAGAGCCATAGCAAGACTTGTAAAAGCAGCTACAGTTACAACCCAAGAAATAAACACAACGCCTTGTGGTGACAATCCAGCGCAATGAGACACAACCCAAGAAGTGTATTGAACAGCAAGAGTGCGTCCAATCCAGTATGGAATCACAATAGCAACAAGCAAAACTCCTAAATAAAACCACCAACGCTTAGGATTCGCATGTTTACGAGAAAAATCAGCAATTGATAAATCGGTTTCAGGTAAATCTGAGCTTAAATACTCACTAGCAACTTTGCTCTCTACAGTTTTAGCACTTACAGCTTTAGCATCTACAGCACTAGGACGTTTTCTTTGCTTAAGCGGAGCAAAACTTTGAGGATCTGAATCACGCTTATCGTTTAACGTCATGAGTTACCTTTCTTACAACTTTCTTACAGTCTTCGCTCGATTTTTCTCAAATTATTAAACACTTCAATATTACGACACTACTTTAGTATTGTATGCTATAACGCGCGCAACAAATAGCATGCAACACATGTTTTTGCCGTTTATGCCGACTGCTAGGCTCTTATCAGTGGCGTTTGCCTTCACTTTGTTGAACAAGCGGCATAATACCCGCAGAATTTACGACAGGATATCATGGGATTTATTCATTTTATTGTCAACTTACTTAAGGATCCACGTTCCGCTATTGCAAGTTGGATTGCAATGGGTACAGCGCCAGCATTGGGACTTATTTTTCTCATTGTTTTTATTGAAACAGGCGTAGTATTCTTCCCATTTTTGCCGGGAGATTCGTTGCTTTTTGCTGCAGGATTCTTCGCAGCTCCGGACGCACAAACAGGACACAGCGCGTTGCCTCTGCCGCTTCTTCTTGTAGTAGTATGGCTTGCTCCAATTATTGGCGATCAATGCAATTACTTTATTGGACACTTCTTTGGCCGCCGCATTGTAGAATCAGGCAAAGTAAAAGCTCTTACTCCAGAGCGCGTTGCCAAAACTGAAGCCATGATTGAAAAATGGGGGCCATTAGCAGTGTTCTTAGGCCGATTCTTCCCATTTATTCGCACATTTATGCCTTTTATTTCGGGAGTTTCCGGAATGCGATGGGTTCGCTTCACGCCATTTTCTATTCTTGGCGGCATTATATGGTCGTCACTTTTTACGTTACTTGGTTATTTCTTCGGAAATATTCCCTTCGTACAGAAGAATTTTGAGCTTGTAATTGTTGCTATTTTGCTAATTTCTCTTGTGCCAACTTTCATTGGATTGTACAAAGCGCACAAAGCGAAGAAAGCTAATAAGGCAAGCAAATAAGCTAATATTCTTACGACACTCTAGCTCACTGCACTTTGCAAAATATTGTTTTTATACGTAACTTGTAGTACAGTGTGCAGAGTTGTCGTAAGAAAATATTTCTTTAGACATTGGGGCTATAGCTCAGTTGGTAGAGCGCTTCGTTCGCATCGAAGAGGTCGTGGTTTCGATTACCATTAGCTCCACGAGCCCACTGCATTCATTCCACCGCAGTGGGCTTTTTTATTTTGAAAAGTTAGTTACTGCAAAATCAACTTTCTGCTACGGCTGCGCTTATTGTAAAGCATTCCAATTCCAAGAAAAGCACACAATACTGCTGTAACAGCAACGCCAACGTACGCAATTATTGACAAAGAATTTGCAGACTTTTTCTGCAATGAATCCTCCTTTATGCTAATATTTTCCGGATTTTGAACTTGAGATTTCGAAATCCACTCACTATCTTCTGAAGATTTTTCGCTATCTAAATTTTTATTAGCTTTACTATCTTTATTATTTTTATTATTTTTATTAGCTTTATCTGATTTTTCAGCATCCGCACTATTTTCATTTTCTGCGGAATCTGAAATTTTTACACCATTTTTTCCAATAGGAACAACTTTTACATTGCTATATTTCACCGTCGTTACGTTTCCTGCATAATCCAACGCTTCTACTAATACTTCATGGCAAATTGAATCTGGCTTTATTTTCATAGATAACATTGGCTTATTCGCAGCTTTACCGCGCCAAATATGCTTTGTTTTACCGTCGATATTAACTTTTACTGATTTTAAAGAAGCGTTATCTTTTGCGCTAATTCGCAATAATTTACCTTCTTTAGAAGATTTATATGTTGCGTTATTGCGCATATTAAATACTGTTGTAAGAGGCGCAAGATGGTCAACAGTAAATTGAACAGCAGAAGCAGACGATTGCATTACGCCTTCGCTAGTTTTAACGCTACTATCGCTAAAAGAATGGTTACCAGCTTTATCCACAGACGCGATTCGTACTCGATAATTCGCATTATCCGAAAAATTTCGCTGAAAAATCGTGTAGCTTAAACGTTGAAAACCTTTATCTAATCGCTTCGACACAGAAAAATCATTCTTAGATAATACTTTTTCAACACCATCCTTAATAACGCTTACTTTCGCAGGGTTAGCAAGACCGCTTAGATTTAATTCTTCAATATGAACATCTTTAGCATTCTTCAACTGCTTGTTATTCATTTCTGAAGTTGAACTGTCAATGCTAAAAGTAGAACCGCTGCTATTCATAGAAAATTGCAAAATGCCATGAATAGCATGATCTACAACATCTTTCGCACTCCAACTAAGCTCATAAACGCCATCATCTTTACTGCCGTGATAAAAATTCGCATATTTAACGCTTACGCTTTGATTACTAGATTTTAGCGATGCTGGAATCCGTAAATTTTTAGAAGATTGCATTCTTATTAAAAAATACGTTACGCTTTCCGGCTTCAACCAAGCATCTTTAATAACAATACTTGGAGCAACGCCATGAGCATAAGCCCCACCATTTTTAACTCCAGAAATACTTACTGTTGGAGGATTAGTGTCAATAACAAAATTATTACGCAAAGAAGAAGCTACATTACCGCATAAATCTTGCGCACCGTATTGCACATCCCAAGTTGCGTCACGAGAAAATGCAACATCCGAATACCATATATTTGGATTCGAGGCATCATTTTTAAAATTTTGAGCCGTTATTTCTAAAACTTTTTTACCATTTTCAAAAACTTGTGCAATCGGAAAAGCATCGCGAAAAATCTTAGAAAAAGCGAAAGAATTATCTTGTATAACTATTCTCGCCGAACGTTTTTCGCGAAAATACCTGCCTTCGTAGGACTTTTTATTATCATAATTAACACTTAAACGAGGCGAAGTTGAATCAATAACAATAAAGCGCAAATCTTCCCTACGCATATTATTCCTGTTTTGACTCGTAATATTAACAGGATTCATATTTGCCGCATTAAAGCTCACAGTCACATCGCGCAGATTGTAGATTCCTTCTGCGTTTAACTCTGCGCTTATTACAGCTTCATTCGAAGAACGCTGGTACTGAAAATTCTTAGCGCACGAAATATTAGCAGTTTTAGTCAATGCAGCTTGAGCATTCGCAACCCTATATTTCCCCACATTTACAGCGAATTTACGCACGCTTTTGAAAGTTGAAAAATTCATTCCTCCAATAGATATTCGCAACAAAACCGCTTTTCTTGTAAACATGTAGCCAGAAATCGCGCGAACAGAAGCCTGATTTGGCATAACAGAAATATGTCTTATGCTAAAACCCGTTTGCGGATTATAAATATTCTTTGCAAAAGCCGCAGAATTAAACGGTACTATTAGCGCAATAATAGCGCATGCGAGCGCAATACCGCTCTTCCATCTTGCACAAAATGCTTGTTGCGCTAGACTAATTTTCTTTAGAAAATGTTGCTTCTTCATATATTCCCCCTTTTTAACTTCCTTATGCAAAAATTTGTTTAAGTTTTAAATACTCGTAAGTTTTAAATACTCATGCGCTAGTTTTATAGAATTATTGATTTTGCGCGAAAACATTATTGATTTCGTCTAAAATTTGCTTAACACTTTCGAGCGCTATTTTGCGTCCAGATTGCACATCCTCGTTTGAAACATGCGCTTCTTCAAGAAGATTATGCGCGTCTTCGCATAATTGTTTAGATTCTTGCTTGCTGAAACCACTTTCACGAAACATTCGTAGCCACGAATGTAGAGATTGCAACACGAGTTCGCCAGTATCTACGCGCAATACGTCATTTTTATCTTTCTGTGCCATTGTTACTAACTGCTGCAATTGCCTAGCGTATTGCTGGTATTTTGCTAAGCTAGGAGAATCTTGAGCAACATCAACAAGACGAGCGTAACCATCTGCAATAGCAATGTAGATACTAAACGCATGTTGTTCAGAAATATTATTCCCAATTTTTTCCGAAGCAGAAGTTAAAGAAGAATTGTCTTTTTCTACTTCTTCTTTTTTATATTTTTGCGCTTCAATAAACCATGCTTGCGCAACTCTCATGCGCGAAAGTCGTTCCATAGCACTAACTTTCCCCGAAAATCCGGCAAAATAATACCAATACGCTTTACCAACTGCTCCAGTAAGATTCACCCAATCTTTAGTATTTTCACGTAGCTGTTTTTCATACTTATTAAGCAAATTCATAAAACTTTTTTCTTCACTTGCGCTCCATTGCTGATCTGCAAGTTGAATTTCCAATAAAGTATGAAGCGGCTTGAACGATATTTTCTTAATATAGTTCTTTTGCAACATATCGTTTTGCAATTGCATTGCGCGCACAATATAACGACATGCAACATCTGCGCTACTTTCACGTTCAGCTAAACGAATATACGAATTATAATCGGCTTTAATGCGTTCAATTGCGTTATTTTTCTTATGTTTTTTCGCTGCAGCAGAAGACTTGCTAGAAGATACAGCATTAGTCGCAGCTGCTTTAGATACGCTATTTTGATTAGCCTGTTTCGTAGCAGCATTGCTACTTAAAGCTCCTAAACAACTAAATAACAAAATAGACAAAACAGCAATAACGCAACTTATTACTATAGCAACGCCATGCTTTTCATTCAGCCAAGCATACTTTTCTAAGCAGGAACCATATTTTTGAAAATGTTTACTACTTTTAGAATTTTGATTCCTGCGATTATGCTTATAGTGCTCTTTATTGCGGTTACGCTTATGATCACGCGAGCACGCGCGACTACTTTTAGAACTTTTAGAAAGCTGATTTCTAACACTTCCGCAAGATTGCAAGGCAGAAAACATAGCTTCGCAATCCTGGTATCGTTGCGAAGGTTTAAGCGCTGTAGCAGTTGCGAGAACAGATATTAGTTGCTCAGTTAGTATGCGATTTGCGCCAGATGATGTAGTTTGTAAGCGCGCATTTGATATTTCATTAGGAAGTAGCGCGTATCGCAATGTCATGCCAATTGCATACACGTCGCTTGAAGCTGAAAGAGATGAACATTGATTCATAACTTCCGGAGCAGTAAAACGAGGAGTTGCAAATCGCGCGTCAGGCTGTTCTATAGTGCGTAAATCAAGTGCTCCGGCATGCGTATAAAGTTGCGTAGCTGCACCAAAATCAATTAAACGAACTGAACCATCCTCTGCAATCATAACGTGCGAAGGCTTAAGATCACCGTATAAAATTGGCGGATAATGTGAATGCAAATAAGCAAGAACTGCACATAATTGCATACCCCAGTCGCGCACAGTTTGAGCATCTTGTAAGCCTTGTTCATCAACTATTGATTTTAAAGAGCGGCCCTTTACGTAGTCGCGAACAGCGTATGCTCTGCCGTTTTCTTCAAAAAAATCAACAATGCGCGGAATAGCTGGATGATCGCATTCTTTTAATACCTCGACTTCGGCTCGTAATGATTGAAGAATAAGTTGTCGATACTTTTCGTCACCTTGAAGCAAAGTCTCTTTTACAGCCCACTGCTTGTGTAAGACGGTATCAACAGCAAGAAAAACTGTTGACGTGCCTCCGCGACCCAGTTCACCAAGCAACTGGTAACGCCCACCAACGCAAACCATCGCTACACCTCCGCAATCTTAAAAAAATTACAATTGCGACTACTGTAACGATAAATTTAGTAAGAAAAAAGCTTTTTCTTACATTGTGGATAAAAGCTTATTATCCTACAAAAACATGGGTTTTTAACAAAATTGCGTCAGTCGATATTCGCACCCAAAGCAAGTAATTTGCCGCGGAAATCTGCGTAACCACGATCGATTAACGAAATACCGCGCACATTTGACGGACCTTGAGCTGCAAGAGCCGCAATAAGATGGCTAAAGCCGCCACGCAAATCAGGCACGTCAATATCTTGGCCGGTTAAAGGAGTAGGTCCAAAAATCACGGCAGAATGCTTGTAATTTCGCTGCTGGAATCTGCAAGGAAGAGAACCCAAGCATTCGCGATACAGCTGAACCATAGCACCCATTTGCACAAGAGGCTTAGTAAAACCAAAACGATTCTCGTACACTGTTTCGTGAACAATACTTAAGCCTTTAGCTTGAGTTAATGCAACAACAAGCGGCTGCTGCCAATCCGTCATAAAACCAGGATGCACGTCTGTTTCAATAGCAACAGGATGCAAATCGCCGCCCGGATGCCAAAAACGAATGCCCTTATCTGTGACGTCGAATTGGCCACCAACTTTGCGGAACACGTTTAAGAAAGTCATCATTTCTGGCTGAGTTGCGCCCTTAATAAACACGTCACCATGAGTTGCAAGAGCTGCAGAAGCCCATGAAGCCGCCTCAATTCGATCCGTAAGAGCAGTATGAGTGTAACCTTGAAGTTCCTTAACACCTTCAATTCTGAAAGTGCGATCAACATCTACGGAAATAATTGCACCCATCTTTTGCAAAACTGCTACCAAATCCATAATTTCCGGCTCAATAGCAGCACCAGAAAGCTCAGTTTTGCCATCCGCAAGAACAGCTGCAAGCAAAGTCTGCTCAGTAGCACCAACAGAAGGATAAGGCAAATGTATTTTCGTGCCGTGCAAACCATGCGGAGCTGTAATATGAATGCCATCCTCATGATCTTTATCTACATTTGCACCAAGCTTGCGCAAAGTTTCAAGATGAAAATCTATTGGACGTCCACCAATATTGCAGCCACCCAAAGCTGGAATAAAAGCTTCACCAAGGCGGTGCAAAAGTGGGCCGGAGAACAAAATAGGAATACGCGACGAGCCAGAAAGAGTATCAACATCTGCTACGTCTGCAAGCTGTACTTTTGTGGCGTCAATAGTTACAACGCCTTCTGCTCCGTTTACTTCAACATCTACGCCGTGTAAGCGCAATAAATCAGAAACAACGTGCACATCGCGAATTTCTGGCACGTTTTTTAACACAGACTTGCCTGGTGCCAAAAGAGCTGCAACCATGGCTTTGCTTACAAAATTCTTCGCACCACGAACTTTAATAGTTCCATTAAGCGGCTTACCACCTTCTACATGCAACACATCTGCAGCATCGATGCCGCTATTGTTGTTCTGTTCGGCCGTATTATGTGCGGACACATTTACCTCTTTCGTTCGCGCTAAAAAACTAATAACTATCATACCGGCATACTTGCCAACGCGCTCACATAAGTTGCATAAAATAATTCAATAAGCGCATCAATACAAAAGTTAATTGCTATTAGCGCAAAGAACGTTTCCTCCACCTACGAATCAACCTAGTAATTAATGATGGCTTTTGTAATAAATCTACCTCTGGCAATTCGTGCTCAGATTCTGCAGTAAGACCATAAGTATAGGCTTTTTTAGAAGAAGGCTTACCAACTAAATCTCCAAATTCAAGCATTTGAGTACGCGGCTCAAATGGATGACGAATATCAAATTCAAGCAAACGCACACCGCGTTTAGCAGGCTCCGGACCATAAGACGCAAAACCGCAAGTAGGAGTAGAAACAAACAACATTCTATTTTCAGGCTCTCTAGCTGCAAAAGAATTGCGATGATCATGGCCAGCCACAACTGCAAACGCGCCAGAATCAACTAAAGTAGCATATTCACCACTGTCAACATCCGGACAACTAATACCTTCGCCTAAATAACCATCTGGAAGCACATAATTTTCGTCAAGAGCATAATAACGGCCAGCAAATGTGCGATATCCTTCAATAGCATGCTCTCTAGCAGCTAAATCTTGAGGAACCTCACGAAGAACGCGATAATATTGCGGTAATGGGAAATGCTGGAAAATACACATGTGTGCAGGCAACGATTTTGGAAGATTCGCAATAAAATCAAGAGACTTCTTAGACGGCGAACCGTATCCACCCTCCTTAGCATAATCTCCAGAATCAAGCAAAACTATTGAAAAAACAACATTTTCTTGGTTTTCGTCTTTAACTGGAAGAGCAAAGGTACCAGGCTCACACGGGAAAATAATCTGTTTAGGCAGCGCGCATTTAGTAGATTGCATTGCTTTTACAGATAATGCAGTTTCAGAACTACGATTCATGCAATACGAAAATTCTTGATATAAAGCGTCAAGTTCTGCGTTACTTAAGCCGCACTGAAAATCATGATTGCCATAAGTTACAACCCACGGAATGCGACGTTCTTCTAAAGGCTGCACCATTTTAGCAGTGGATTCACGCAATTTACTCAGTAATTGTTGCTTTTCTAAAGTAGAAAGAGGCTTAGTTTGCTGCCAACTACGTCGTTGAAAAGTGCGAGCAAATGCTTTTTCGTATCCGGCAATCTGATTTCCGCTAAAAACTACTATGTCTGGTCGTACAGCATCGCACGCAGCAGCAATAAGACGAATAGTATCTTGCGATACTCGAAGCCCATCTTGCACATCCGCGCATTGCAGCACGCGAAACTTACCAGAAAGATGGAATTGTAAGCATCCTAAACGCGCTGAAATTGATAATGGAAGTGCAACTGCATTAGTAGCAACTTCAGATTTTGCAGAATCTGTCATACTTCAAGCATACGGCAGATATACGCAACTTACTAAAATTTTGAGCAAGTTCTTGCACAAATTATGAGAATAAGTGTGCGAAATAATGCTTAAAACTCAAAAAACGCAGAAATTCAGAGAAATAATCTTAAATTCACAGAGAATTCCCAGCTAATCGCATCATTGCACTCAGCCTAAGGTGCTTATTATATATACATCAAAAGGAAAGCGAACTACAGATACGTAGTCGCACAGACCTTATAACTTAAACCTCTCTTCTTCTCTTTTTTCTCTAACCCCGGCTACGCACCGGGGTTTTTGATTTTAAAGGCATGATTTTCAGAAACTTAAGATAACAAAAAAGCCCTCGTCCTACGAGAGCTATTCGCTGGGGTACCTGGACTCGAACCAAGAATGGATGAACCAGAATCACCTGTGTTGCCAATTACACCATACCCCAATTGGCAGGCTTCGCGGCTCTTGGAACCGTTCGGTCTTTCGTACCCCCGACCGGATTTGAACCGGTGTTGGCGCCGTGAGAGGGCGTAGTCCTAGACCGCTAGACGACGGGGGCTTTCATTTATTGCTACGCTCTTGACGCAACAAATAGCGAGTTTACAACATAACGCAACAGCATGCAACAGCGGCGTGTCGAAAATATACTATAAAACAAAAGGCAGGAATGTATCATTTCGCTACATTCCCGCCTTATTCAAATCTTATTTGCGCTTATAAATTATTTGCAATTTACAAATGCTCGCGCAATCCAGCCAAACGCGCCAAAGTCACGTCCTTACCCACAATTTCCATGGACTCAAACAGTGGAGGTGAAACACGACGACCGGAAAGTGCCACGCGCACAGGACCAAACGCCAAGCGTGGCTTGTATCCAGCTTCCTCAACAAGCTTCTTGTTCAAAAGCTCGTGCAAGGAATCAGTGTGCCAATCAGAAGCATCAACGCCTTGCAAAGCAGCGATTGCGGCATCAAGAACCTCGCCTGCAGATTCCTTTAACTGCTTACGAGCGTCATCATCTGGAGCAATATAACCATTTTCGCTTAACAAGCTTCCAACCATTCCAGCAACTTCACCGAGCAAACGCACGCGAGGCTGCACGAGTGGAGCTGCAGCGGTAAGCACTTCACGCTCGCGGTCAGTTAACGCATCCCAATTATCCGCGCTAACTACGCCATCCTTATGCAAGTAAGGCACGGAACGGTTCAAGAAATCTTGAGGCTCAAGCATGCGAATATGCTCAGCGTTAATCGAAATTGCTTTATCCAAGTCAAAGTGTGCAGGGTTTGCCTTAACGTCGCGCACATCGAACTTTTCAACCATCTCGTCCATAGTGAACACGTCACGATCCGGCGCAATGGACCATCCAAGCAAAGCCAAGTAATTCAACAAGCCTTCTGGAATAAAGCCGTTATCCCTATGCAAGAACAAGTTGGACTCTGGATCTCGCTTGGAAAGCTTCTTCTTACCTTCGCCCATAACGTAAGGCATATGGCCGTAAAGTGGAGTTTCCTTAGCAATACCCATTTCCATAAGGTAACGGTAAAGCACAATCTGACGAGGAGTAGAGCTCAAAATATCCTCACCGCGCAAAACAACGTTCACGTCCATTAAAGCGTCGTCAACAGGATTTGTAAGCGTGTAAAGCGGATCGCCATTCGGGCGCACAATCACATAATCTGGAACGGATCCAGCCTTAAAAGTGATTTCGCCACGAATCAAATCGTTAAAAGTAATGTCTTCATTTGGCATCTTCAAGCGAAGTGCAGGCTTGCGGCCTTCTGCACGGAAAGCTTGCTTCTGCTCTTCCGTAAGATTGCGATCGTAACCATCGTAACCAAATTCAGCTGGACGGCCAGCAGCAATATTACGCTCTTTAATTTCTTCAGGAGTAGAGAAGGATTCGTAAGCGTATCCTGCTTCAAAAAGCTTTTGCGCAACGTCTTTATAAATTTCCATGCGCTGGGACTGGCGGTACGGGCCGTTGTCTCCGCCAACATCAATGCCCTCATCCCAATCAATATTAAGCCAACGAAGAGCCTCAATAATCTGCTGGTAGCTTTCCTCGCTATCGCGCTCATTATCGGTATCTTCAATACGGAACAGCAATTTGCCGTGAGTATGGCGAGCCTCTGCCCAGTTAAACAGCGCGGTACGAACCATACCTACGTGAGGTGTGCCGGTTGGCGAAGGGCAAAAACGCACGCGAACATTCTTTGGAAGTTCAGGCTTCGTGGATTTTGTTGCATTATTAGCAACTTCTTGAGTTTCCTCTGTATCAGTCATAGGTTCCATTGTGCCGCGCGTTACGGACGGATTGCATTCAGTCAAGAGCTTGCGTAGATTCCTTATTTCCTTCTACATGCGCAAATTTTGCTGCCAATGCTTCGCGAGATTTGCGATCGTCTTCTTCTTTTGCTAGTTTCTTCGCAACTTCTGGATCCCACAGCACATCTTCGCGATGCTTTTGCCACTCCGCAGCTAACAAAGGAGACGCAAAATTAATTATCGCGCTAATACTATTTTCGCTACTTTCGCTGCAATCTACTTGCAAATTGCGCACGCAATCAACAAGCTCACGCCACTGAGTATCTTTAAACATCATGCGAGGCACACCAGCGCACTCACACACTTCGTTAATATAAAGGAAAATTGGTAAAGTTTCTTGAATATCGCTAGTTTTTGCAATTAGCTTGCTAAGAATGCACAAAACAAGCATAATTTTTTGCGACTCTACAGATTCTTTGTATTCAAAAGATTGCTTTTTTGCGTATTCGATAGCGTTTTGCAAATCTTCAGCAATCCAATTTCCTTGCACTCCCAGCGTATCTGCAGCGCTATTAATTGCATCGGCATCAACAGATGCGTGAGATACAAGTTTATTAAAAATAGTTTCTATATTATTGATGTCGTTTTCTAAGATTTCTGCTTCTGCTTCATTGTAATTAGGCTCGTAGCACGAATCCATTGCATCATAGGCGTCCGCAGCTGCAAGCAAAGCGTCAACAATTTCTTGCGGTCTGCCTGGAATTTCATCCGCGCCTTCGTACACAAATTCAGCATCCGGCACAGTAACGTCAAGATTTGTGAGTATTCGCGCTATTGCTCGCATTGAGCGCACTTCCAGATTTTCCGCATATTTTGCGTCGTTATCAAGGTGACGCGCTTCCGTTAATGGCCATAACGCGGTTAAGCTTGCGGCAGATTGCGCTGCATTATTTAGATTTGTTATTGTTTCGAGTTCCACGTTTTCAATTCCCATGTTTTTAATTCCCACGATTTCATCAGAAGCTACCATCGAACGCTCCTTTACATTCGTCGCTTACTTAAGATTCGTTTATATTACTTAACGTTTGCTGCAGGATTCACATACGTAATAGAAAGCACGCGCAAAGTCTCACAATCGTAAGTAATAGAAGTAATCGAAGCTAAAGCAGTGTGACGAAGAAGCATATTGTGCTCAGCATGGCCGGTTTCCAGCAGGTGGCGATAAGACCAAATAGGAGACTCATGCGTTATAGCCACAATTTGCTCACCAGGATGCTTACGAACCTGCTCGCGCGCAAAATCACCAACGCGAGTTGCAATACTTCTGTAGCTTTCTCCCCAACTTGGCTTCCACAAATTTGCCACAAGCTTCCAGTTATTGTTTTTCCACAACGCGCCTTCACCGTATCCAATGCGTTTTCCGCGGAAATTATTGCCAGCTTCAATCAATCGCTTATCTAAAATAATGTCGCTTTCTTGAGATTGCACAGAAGATTGTGCAGAATCCTCACCACAGTGCGCTTTTACGTAGCATGAATCTGGAACAGCACGCAAAGCATTCTCAATTTCGCGCGCTGTTTCGCGAGTGCGATCAAGAGGAGACGAGTATATTGCGCTAATTCCTCGCATTTGCGGCACAGTTGCAATATATTGCGCAGTAGCTTTTGCCATTCGCACGCCGCGCGCAGAAAGATGAAAGCCCGGCAAGCGCTCGTACAGCACATGATTCGGATTATCTACTTCCCCGTGACGCACAAAATGAATTGTTGTAGCCGGCATTACTAACTCCTACTTTTACTTCCAACCTTTTGGCGTATGATTTAGCGACCACTCACCCAATTTGTGAGCAAAAGTATTGTCTTTAGCGGCATCATAGCCAGGTTTTTGCGATTTCGTGTCGTCAAGCAGCCACTTACGAATCACAAAATTCCACACAGCTACAACAACTGTTGCAATAAGTTTGCCAATATTTGTGCGAAGCATGTAAATCGCAGTACCGCGCAAAGTTTGTGCCATTCCAAACGTACTAGCCCAAATAATCGCATCGTTAATAAGCAAACCAATAACTGCAGAAATAACGAAAATCAGCAATTCCAGCCAACGAGCCATATCTTCGCGGTGCTTAAACACGTATTTCATGCTGGCAATATAGTTAAAAATAAGCGAAATAATAAACGAAATAGTGCCTGCAACAACATTATTTAAGTGCACAAGCAGCAATAAATTCAGTATTGCAACGTCAATAATCAACGCAATAATGCCAACAATACCGAATTTCACAACCTGTTCAATAAGCTTTTTCATACCTTCCATTAAACACGCGACGGCTAACAATTAACATATAATTGTTACGTAATAAAACTTACTAATTTTAGCAAAGGAGCGATTATGCCAGTTATTCACACTCATGTTTCTGTAAGCACAACACCTGCCCAGCGCGACGCATTAAAAGCTGCTTATGGCAAGGCAATTAGCGCAGTTCCAGGCAAGAGCGAGCATTGGCTTATGTGCCCGTTCGAGGACAATATGCCGATTTATTTTGCAGGAGATAATTCCAAGCCTGCAGCTTACGTTGAAGTGAACGTGTTTGGTTCCAGCGTACCTGGGTCCGCTTGGGAAAAGTTGACTGAGCAGATTATGGCAGCTTTGGAGCGCGAGCTTGGCGTGCCTCAAGACCGCACTTACATTCGTTACACTGCAACCACCGACTGGGGTTGGAACGGCGGCAACTTCTAGTCGCAAGTCGCAAAAATCGCCATCAAATAAACTAAACAAATAACCTAAACAAAAGCCTACAGCACATGAAAACGTACCGTAGGCTTTTGGTTTTTAATTGTTTAGCTTTGATAGATGGTATTGATTGAATAATGCGCAAAATTCCTTGCATATCAGCTGCGTCTGTCTCATATTTTTCAATCCGAAAATGCAAGTTTCAGTTGTCGACAAAATGTCGACAACTGACTTTTTTCATCTGTTATGCGCTCTTATACAATACCAATAGTTACTAGGATTGCTCACTAAAATTAGGTTCGTCAGCAGCAGCCTTAGCCGATGCAGCGAAGTCAGCAGACTCGTCAAACTCAGCATCGCTTGAAGAATAATCATCGTCGCTAGAAACGCTACCTTCAAGATCCGGGCCAGCAGCTACACGAGCCACTTCTTCCATACCTTTGTTATCAGATAGAAGCATGCGAACATAGCCAACAACAAATCCAACAACAGCAGGGCAAACCCAAGCCATGCCAAATTCCGAGAACGGCAGCCAGTTTTGAGCAACAATCAACATATCGTTCATATGCAATGCATTGCGCAAACCTGTTGGCAAACTATTCAAAAAGTCAAATACAGCTGCAATGCCAGTAAAACCAAGCGTCCAAGCATACACAACTTTGGAATTACCAAAAAGTCGACCGCACAAAGCCAAAAGAATCAATACGATTGACAGTGGATACAAGAACATCAATACTGGAACAGCATATTCGATGATTGCGCTCAAACCAAAGTTTGCAAGACCAAACGAAACAAGCGTAATCAACACAGACCAAACGCGATAGCTAGGACCCTTAGGGAATAACTTAGAGAAGGTTTCCGAGCAGCTTACGATTAAGCCAACCGCAGTCTTTAAGCAGGCAAGCGTTACAGTTGCAGCAAGCACAAACAAGCCAGCATTTCCAAGATGATAGCGTGCAACTTGCGCCAAAGTTACGCCACCATTTTCCGCAGGTGGGAACATTGCACGGCTACGCACACCAACAACAACAATTGCAACGTAAATCAACGCCATAAGCAAGCAGCTAAAGAAACCAGAACGAGCAGTATTCACTGCAACGTCTTTAGGATCTTTCACACCAAACTGGCGAATGGTGCTAACAACCACAATTCCAAATGCCAAGCTAGCTAAAGCATCCATTGTGTTGTAGCCATCTAAGAATCCTGTAAAGAATGACTTATTAACGTAATTTCCCATAGGAGCAGCATCCGCAGAAGCGCCGCTTACAGGAGAAAATAGTGCTGTAAATACCAAAACCGCTAGGAACACAAGGAAGATTGGCGTAAGAACTTTACCAACCCACGTAAGTATTCCGCTTGGCTTCATAGCAAAGAAGAACGCGAGCGCAAAGAACACTACTGAGAACAAGAATAAGTAAAGCTGACCGTTTCCATCTTGCGGAATAACGCGCTCTAAACCAACAGTGTATGAAGTTGTTGCACATCGTGGAATTGCAAAGAACGGTCCAATTGTTAAATACAGCACACAAGTGAAGAACATGCCGTACTTTTTGCTAGCTTTGCTAGAAAGCTCAAAAAGACCGTTTGCACGGCTCATTGCAAGTGCTGTAACGCCAAGCAACGGCAAACCAACGCCAGTAACAATAAAGCCTAATGCTGCAGGCGCAGAATTAGTTCCTGCATTAGCACCAAGAAACACAGGGAAAATCAGGTTTCCTGCGCCAAAGAACATACCAAACAACATGACCGCCACGTACGCGGACTCAATAATTGTCAGGTTCCTTTTTTTCGGGGCACTGTCTGTGCTGACACTTTGTGTTGTGACGCTCATGCTTACACCTCCTATAAGGATCAATTTGTATTTACATACTATTCAGCTAAATCTCTGACTTTCTTGTGGATTTAAAGCGAAAATAATATTAGGGGGTATATTAATAAATCGCATGTACTTAATCGGCATAAATTTACAATCTCGCGCGTGTCTTCTAATAAAAAATAAGTAGGACGCTGGCATATTACCAACGTCCTACTTAATCAAAAAATGCTATATATTTTTGCTTTAAATCTTATATAAAATAAGCAAAATCACATCTTTTCTGGAGCAGAAACACCAAGCAAATCAAGGCCTTCTGCAATTACCGTGCGCACAGCCGCGTTAAGCTTAAGCCTGGCTGCAGCGCGCGCTGGCTCTGGGCACTTTGCAATGCGTTGAGCTTCGCGCTCGGCTTCTGGCAAACGATTTTCTGGGTCGCTCAACTCCATTGGCACAACGCGCTCAATGTTGTACCACTTGTGGTAGCTTGCAGCCAAATCTTCAAGATAATGTGCAACGCGGTGAGGAGCGCGCAAATCGCCAGCTTGCGCAAGAGCTGCAGGCCATTGCGCCAAAGCAGCCAGAACTTCGCCGTCAGCTTCAGTATTAAGCAAGCTTAAATCAGCGCCATCTTGCGTAATTCCAGCGTCCTCTGCGTTTCGAGCAACGTTGCAACTGCGCGCGTGAGCATATTGCACGTAGTACACAGGATTATCATTGCTGTGAGAAGCAAGCAAATCCAAATCAATATCAACACTTGTGTTGTAGTCGGTGCGAGCAAGCGAATAGCGCGAAGCGTCAACACCAATTGCATCAACTAAATCGTCAATCGTAATAACGTTTCCAGCACGCTTACTCATGCGCACAGGCTTGCCATCCTTCATAACGTTTACAAGCTGACCAATAAGAATCTGCATGTTTTCGCCAGGCTTGTCGCCAAAAGCCGCACACATTGCCATCATTCGGCCAATATAGCCGTGATGATCCGCACCAAGCATGTAGATTGCTACGTCTGCAGGATTCTGCTCGCGATGACGCTTGTTGCGATAGTACGCAATATCTGCAGCAAAGTAAGCATAATTGCCGTCGGACTTAATAATTACGCGATCCTTGTCGTCGCCATGCTTAGTGGATTCGAACCAAGTTGCGCCGTCTTTTTCGAAAATGTCTCCGCGAGAACGCAAGTCTGCAATAGCGCGCTCAACTTCGCCATCTTCGTACAAGCTGTTTTCGTGGAACCACACGTCAAAACCAACGCGAAAATCGCGCATAGACTTGCGAATCTCAGCAAACATCATTGGGACTGCGCGCTTGCGGAATTCTTCGCGCTGCTCGGAATCGCCTTCGCCAAGCGGCAAACCTTCCTCGTCTTTTCCAAGATTAATTCTTGGCAAAGAAAGAATATCAATGCCGTCCGCTTGTGCTTCTTTTATAACAGCATCCGCAATTTCGTTAATATACGCGCCTTTGTAGCCGTCTGCAGGCGTTTCTTCGCCATGAGCTGCAGCAACTAAAGACTTTGCAAAACGGTTGATTTGCTCACCGTGATCGTTGAAGTAGTATTCGCGCACAACTTTTGCGCCGTTTGCTTCCAAAACTCGAGCCATAGAATCGCCAACTGCTGCCCAGCGCGTGCCACCAATGTGGATTGGACCAGTTGGGTTTGCGGAAACAAACTCAAGATTTAAAGTTTTGCCACCCAAATGCGCATTTTTACCAAAATCCGCGCCCTGCTTTAAGACTTCGTCAACAACAGCGGCTGCAGAAGCAGAATCAAGCGTTATATTAATAAAGCCAGGACCTGCAACTTCTACAGACGCAATACCTTGCGCTTCTTGCAAACGCTCGGCAAAAAGTTCCGCCAAATCATGAGGCTTCATACCAGCTTTTTTAGCAAGCTGCATAGCAACATTCGTAGCCCAATCACCGTGTGCGCGATCTTTTGGCCTCATAACTGCAAGTTTTTCGGATGCAGGAATCAAATCTTCTGTTAAACTGCCTGCTTTACCGTTTGCTACTAAATCTTTAGCAATTTTTTCAATTAATTCACTTAAGCTTTCTGGATTCATGGTTTACAGTCTAGCGTTACCGCGCGATGCTTCGCGATTACAATACACAAAAAGCGCTGGAGTCGAAGATTGACTTCCAGCGCTTTTGTTTTGCAATTAATTATTTTCGATTACTTGCGGTTACTTGCGTTTACTTCTTTTTTGCAGGAGCTTCGCCAAGTTCGCTTTGAGCAACAGAGACGTTTACGTTAGCTGCATCAGATTCTGCAGATTCAGACTCAGAATCAGAAGATTCTCCAGCAACAGCAGCCTTAACAGCGTTAAGCTTTACTTCTCCAGTAACGCGTCCAGCTTCAGCAACATCATCCAAAGTCTCTTCAACAGCCTTGTAAGCGTTTTCTGCAACGTTCAAAGTCACTTGCAAAATAGGAGTCTTCATAGAAACTTTTGCTTCAGACTTAATCTTTCGCAAAGTAGCCAAAGCTTCACCTGCGTAAGCCAAAGTATCTGCAGAAACACCGTTTGCAGCAGCCTCATAAGCCTTAGCGCATGGCCAGCTAGCACGATGCACAGAGCCTTCGCCGTCATGCATCCAGCTCCACACTTCTTCCGTAGCGTAAGGCAAGTAAGGAGCAAGCAAACGAGCCAAAGCGTCAAGTGCAAGGCCAAGAGTTGTACGAGCAGACTTTACAGCAGCTTCACTTGGAGTGCGTCCAGTAGATTCTGCAGTACCGTAAGCACGATTCTTTGCAAGCTCAATGTAATCGTCGCAGAACTCCCAGAAGAATGTTTCGATCGCTTCCAAAGCCTTAGAATGCTCGTAAGATTCAAGCGCATCAGTTGCGGTACGAATAACGGATGCAAGCTTTGCCATAACAGAGCGATCCAAAACTTCAGTAACATCAGCAAAATCCCAATCCGTGGTAGCAGACTCAAGAACCTGATGCTCCTCATCTTCTCGACCAATTGCGAGCGCAAACTTTGTAGCGTTCAAAAGCTTAATCGCAAGGCGGCGGCCAATCTTCATTTGGCCTTCGTCGTAGGTTGCATCCAAGCCGAGTTTTGCAGAGGTTGCCCAGTAGCGCACAGCATCTGCACCAAACTCTTCGATTGGCTTGTTTGGCACAACCACGTTGCCCTTAGATTTAGACATCTTCTTGTGGTCTGGGTCAAGAATCCATCCGGAAAGTGCAGCGTGCTTCCAAGGCAAGCAGCCATTTTCAAGATGCGCGCGGTCAACCGTACTAAACAGCCAAGTACGAATAATATCCTGGCCTTGTGGACGCAAATCCATTGGGAAAGTAGCCTTAAACAAAGCTTGATTTTCCTCGCCTGGTTCTTCCCAACGAGTCACAATTTGTGGAGTTAAGGAAGATGTTGCCCAAGTATCCATAATGTCTTGCTCAGCAGTAAAGCCGTTTGGCTGGTCGCGCTGAGATTCGTCGAATCCTTCTGGAACGTCAATAGTTGGGTCGATTGGCAAACGATCTTCGCTAGGCGTCAAAGGATTTGCGTAATCCACTTCCCCATTTTCGTTTACTGGGTACCAAAGTGGGAACGGTACGCCGAAGAAGCGTTGGCGAGAAATAAGCCAGTCACCGTTCAAGCCGTGAACCCAATTCTCGTAGCGCACGCGCATAAAGTCTGGGTGGAAGTTAAGTTCCTTTCCGCGCTCAATAAGCTCAGCATTCAGCTTTTCGTCAGTGCCGCCGTTCTTTAAGTACCATTGGCGAGAAGTGACGATTTCCAAAGGCTTATCGCCCTTTTC
>CAMXYK010000005.1 GCA_947253155.1 uncultured Bifidobacteriaceae bacterium | reverse complement strand
GTGTAACCGGAACCCCAGTAACCGCAACCGTAACCGGTAGCGAAACACCAGCAGCAAAGCCAACTGTTAGCGAGCAGAAAGCTGAAAACAAGACTGGTAAAGACAAGACAACCGTGAGTGGTAAAACCACTCCAGGCGCAACAGTCACTATCAGCAAGAACGGTAAAGAAGTTGGTAAGACAACCGCTGGAACCGACGGATCTTTCACTGTCGATATTGATAAGCAAGACCCGAACACCACCCTCACACTCACTCCAAGCAAGGATGGTGTAACCGGAACCCCAGTAACCGCAACCGTAACCGGTAGCGAAACACCAGCAGCTCCAACCGTCACGCCTCAAGATAATGGTTCCGTTGACGTAACACCAGCAGACGGTACTGATAGTCTGGAAATCACTTATACGCCAGAAGGTGAAAACACCACCCCAACCAACTTCACTGTCAAGAAAGAAAACGGTAAGTGGAAGAAGGGTGATAACACTCCAGAAGGCGTAACCGTTGACGAAACCACTGGTAAAGTCACTATTCCAGCAAACAAAGTCAAAGACGGTAGTGATGTAAAAGCTAAAGATAAGAAGGGTAACAACACTTCCAGCGAAACCACTGGTAAAGCCGGAAACAACGACGGAAATTCTGGTTCTGGAACAGGCTCTGGTTCTGGAACAGGTTCAGGTTCTGGTTCTGATTCTGGTTCTGGAACAGGCTCTGATTCTGGAACAGGCTCTGATTCCGGTTCTGGTTCTGAGACTGGAAACAGTGAATCTGGAAACAGCAATGGTTCTGAATCTGATTCGGGTAATGACTCCACGTCTAACAATGGTGGTCAAGCTAGCGGATCTACTACTGGTGGTAGCAACTCTACAGATTCCGGTGCTCAGAATAGCACCAATGAATCAAGTAGCGCTGACAATGCTAACAACGCTGGTAACGCTGAAACCGGTAATGCTAACAGCAGCAACGCTGGTAACGCTGAAACCGGTAATGCTAACAGCAGCAACGCTGGTAACGCTGAAACCGGTAATGCTGGCAACAGCAATGCTGGTAACACATCCACTGGTGCTTCAGGTTCCAACGCATCTACTAAGTCCGGCAACAAGGTTCCTGCAAAGCATTCGTCCCAATTAGTAAAGACTGGTGCCGAAGTGGAACGAGTAGGATTGATCAGCGCAATGATTGGTGTACTGGGAGCTGCAGCAGCATTCTTCTCTCGCAAGAAGAATCGCGAGTAAAAAGTTCACCTACAAAATTAAACAAAAGTAAACTAATAATTGAAAATAATTAGAAAAAGGAGCTGAGCCACAAACCCAGCTCCTTTTTCTATATCACTGCTCACTTACACATACGAATTCTTGTATTGTGATTCAAAACATGACTTATTTAAGAAAAACCATCTTTGAATATATTCAAATAAACGATAATAAAATCAATAAGAACAATTTTTTACAAAACTGCAATATAAAAATTGCTCTTAAACCACATTTCCGAACATAAACAGGTGGGTGCAAAGTGTGTGCACCTTTTAACGTTATCCATCCTGTGCACTCACCCTAGAGCGTCGACATGTTTCCTCTATTAGCATCACTTATTAGCCGCATCCATTTGACGCAACTCTTTCTTTAGGTCGCGTATTTCGTCGCGTAATCGCGCTGCAAGCTCGAATTGCAACTGCTCTGCAGCAACATGCATCTGCTCACTCAAATTTTTAATCAGCGACATAATATCGTCTTGCGGCAACTCAGAAACATTCGCCATACGTTTTTCTTTACTTTGCTGCCCAAGATTCGGCTCTTTTGGCACGCCATAATGCGAATTCCCAGCCTTATTAGCATTCCTGTAACCGCCTGCAAGCAAAGTTTGCGTATCAACATCCTCTTTAGCAAGCATGTCGTTAACGTCACTAATCTTCTTTCGTAAAGGCTTAGGGTCAATTCCATGCGCCTTGTTATATGCGATTTGCTTTTCGCGTCGACGCTCCGTCTCGCTAATAGCCTTGCTCATAGCGTCCGTAACAGTATCCGCATACATAAGAACAGTTCCAGAAACGTTACGAGCAGCGCGGCCAATCGTCTGAATAAGCGAACGGTAAGATCTTAAGAAGCCTTCCTTATCTGCATCCAAAATAGCAACAAGCGAAACTTCCGGCAAATCCAAACCCTCACGAAGCAAATTAATGCCAACAATCACATCAATTTTGCCTTCGCGAAGCTCGCGCAAAAGCTCCACTCTTCGCAAAGTATCAACATCCGAATGCAAATACTCAACTTTAATGCCAAGCTCCAAAAAGTACTCAGTTAAGTCTTCCGCCATTTTCTTCGTAAGCGTAGTAACAAGCACGCGCTCATCTTTTGCCACACGCGCTTTTATTTCCGCCAGCAAATCGTCAACCTGGCCTTCCACAGGGCGAACCTCAATCTTAGGGTCAAGCAAACCTGTAGGCCTAATAATCTGCTCAACTACGCCATCCGAAAGACCAAGCTCGTAATCTCCAGGCGTTGCAGAAAGATACACGGTTTGACCAACGTGCTCCAAAAATTCCTTCCACTTTAACGGGCGATTATCCATTGCAGAAGGCAACCTAAAACCATGCTCAACAAGCGTTCTTTTTCGCGAAGCATCTCCCTCGTACATAGCTCCGATTTGCGGCACAGTTACATGCGACTCGTCTAAAACAAGCAAAAAGTCGTCTGGGAAAAAGTCAAGCAAAGTATGCGGAGGCGTTCCAGCTGCACGACCATCAAAATGCCTCGAATAATTTTCCACTCCAGGGCATACCCCAACCTGTCGCAACATTTCCAAATCGTACGTGGTTCGCATTTCCAAGCGCTGAGCTTCAAGCAATTTATTCTGCTTCTTAAACGCAGAAACGCGCTCGTCACGCTCTTTTTCAATCTCCTCCAACGCGCGCTCCATGCGCTCCGGACCTGCAATATAGTGAGACGCTGGGAAAATATGAACACTGCTCTCCTTGCGAATCACTTCCCCCGTAAGCGGATGCAACATTGTAATTCTGTCGATTTCGTCACCAAAGAACTCAATTCTCACAGCCAATTCTTCATAAACCGGAATAATCTCAACCGTATCTCCGCGCACTCTAAAAGTTCCACGCGTAAACGCAATGTCATTGCGCTTGTATTGCATACTCACAAATTGACGTAATAAATCGTCTCGCTCAAGCTGCTGGCCAACGCTCAGCATAAGCATTCGCTCAGCATACTCTTCCGGGGTACCGAGTCCATAAATGCACGAAACAGTAGCCACAACAACGCAATCCCTGCGCGTAAGCAAATTCGCTGTAGCAGCGTGACGAAGACGCTCAACATCGTCGTTAATATTCGAGTCTTTTTCAATATACGTGTCTGTTTGCGGAATATACGCTTCCGGCTGATAATAGTCGTAGTAAGACACAAAATAGCTCACAGCATTATCTGGCATAAGCTCGCGAAATTCCGCGCAAAGCTGAGCTGCCAAAGTTTTATTCGGCTCAATAATAAGTGTAGGCCTTTGCAAACGCTCAATAAGCCAAGCGGTTGTAGCGGTTTTACCAGTTCCCGTAGCACCCATTAAAACAACATCGTTTTCGCCGTTTTCAATGCGATTCGCCAGCTCGTCGATTGCTTGCGGCTGGTCTCCAGAAGGCTTGTATGGTGCTTTTACTACAAAAGGCTTGTTTGTGCGCTGAATTTTATTCGACATGTATTTACTTCCCCAGTTTTTTACTTCCCCAGTTTCGCCATTTCAGCACTTTTATTGTTTATTTCACTCAACCATGATTTCAACGTATCGTCAACACTGTTAAGCATCGATTCCATTGGTTTAGTGGAATCAACTACAAAATCTGCCATACTTTTTCGAACTTCACAAGGAAGTTGACTCTTTATGCGCGCTAAAGCCTGGCCCTCCGTCATATTTCGCTCGCTTATCATTCGCTTAACGCGAATTTCTTTAGGCGCTTCAACTGTAATAATATGGTCAAAACTAAATGGAATGCTGTCAAATACTTGCGCAAGCAGCGGAATATCGTGCACAATAATCGAACTCATACTGCCTAATACATTGCTATTTTCTTCAGAAATTTTATTAACATATTCGCTTTCTAAAGTCTTTGCGCAATCATAAATAGCAGGATGAATAAGCGACTCAAGATTCTTACGATTTTCACAATTCTCGTTGGAGTACCCAAAAACACGCTTTGCAATAAACGCACGATTTAAAGAACCATCATTCTTAACAGCATTTTCTCCAAAAATGCCTACTATTTGTTGCAATACTGCGCTTCCTGGCTCCACAACTTTACGCGCTAAAACATCGTAATCTATAACAAACGCGCCAAGCGAACGCAAATGGTTTACTACAGTAGATTTTCCAGCCGCGATTCCGCCCGTTACTGCAATCCGCATCATTGTCATACGTAAATTATAAGTAATGCCCCAGTAACTAATTACCGGGGCATTACTTATTTATAAGATTTTAGTAGATAAAACTACTTCTTTTCGCTCAAAAGCTGTTCGCGCAAAGCTGCGAGCTGATCGGAATCAGCTAAAGCACCTTCGTTAGATGCTTCAGAAGAATAGTTGGAAGCAACTTCTTCCTTCTTTTCTTCCTTAGCTGGCTTCTTTTCAGCTTCTTCGCTCTGGCCGTCAGCGGCAGCAGATTCAGCTGCAGCTGCGAGTTCCTTAGCAGCGAATGCCTTGTGCTCTTCCCAAAGATCATGGGCTGCAGCATACTGAGCTTCCCACTCTTCACGCTGCTGCTCATAACCGGCCATCCATTCGTTAGTGTTTGGATCGAAGCCTTCTGGGTACTTGTAGTTGCCTTCAGCATCATATTCAGCTGGCATGCCGTAGAGAGCTGGATCGAAATCTTCAGAATTTGGATCAACAGCTTCAGTAGCTTGCTTCAAGGAGAGGGAGATGCGACGACGATCGAGATCAACGTCGATAACCTTCACGAATACTTCTTCGTTAGCCTTAACAACAGTTTCTGGGTTCTCTACGTGACGGTTTGCAAGCTCAGAAATGTGAACCAAGCCCTCAATGCCATCTTCAACGGAGATGAACACACCGAACTGAACAATCTTGGTAACCTTGCCCTTAACAACCTGTCCAGGAACATGGGTGCGAGCGAAGCGCTGCCATGGATCTTCCTGAGTTGCCTTAAGGGAAAGGGAAATACGTTCGCGATCGAGATCAACATCGAGAACTTCAACGGTAACCTTATCGCCAACCTTAACAACCTCAGATGGGTGATCGATGTGCTTCCAGGAAAGCTCAGACACGTGAATGAGGCCGTCAACGCCGCCGAGGTCAACAAATGCGCCGAAGTTTACGATAGAAGACACAACGCCTTCGCGGATCTGACCCTTCTTAAGCTGCGAGAGGAAGGTCTCACGAACTTCGGACTGGGTTTCCTCAAGGAACTGACGACGAGAAAGCACAACGTTGTTGCGGTTCTTATCGAGCTCGAGAATCTTAGCCTTAATCTTCTGGCCAATGTATGGGGAAAGATCGCGAACGCGACGCATTTCAACCAAGGAAGCTGGCAAGAAGCCACGAAGACCGATGTCTACAATCAAGCCGCCCTTAACAGCTTCAATAACGGTACCTTCAACGATGCCGTCTGCATCCTTAATCTTCTCGATGTCACCCCAAGCACGCTCATACTGTGCACGCTTCTTGGAGAGAATAAGACGTCCTTCCTTGTCTTCCTTAGTAACAACAAGGGCTTCGATGGTGTCGCCAACTTCGACAACGTCATCTGGATCAACGTCTTTCTTGATGGAAAGTTCACGGGAAGGAATTACACCTTCAGTCTTGTAGCCGATGTCCAACAATACTTCGTCGTGATCAATCTTTACGACTGTACCTTCAACTAAATCACCATCATCAAAATTCTTGATGGTTGAATCGACTGCCTTGATGAAGTCTTCTTCGGTGCCAATATCATTAATCGCAACCTTGGCGACTTCGTTATTATTCTCTGCCATTATTTATTAGTGGTTTCTTCTTGGGGTGGATATTACTCGATATTAAATTATGTGTTTATGTTATGCGCGCGCTATGTGCACACGCTTTGTCAATGTTATATACAGGTATAGCCAAAATCGCCGTTTTACTTCGGGCGTGTCGGCAGCTAAAGATTGTTTATAGATTGCCAGCAGAATGCTCAGCCATATCAACAACATTAGCTAGCAACATTGCTCTAGTCATAGGACCCACTCCACCAGGATTTGGAGAATACGCTCCAGCAATCTCACGGCAAGATGGATCCACATCACCTTTTACGCGATATCTTCCGGCTTCTTCATCAAATACTCGCGATACACCAACATCAACAAGAACAGCACCAGGTTTAACATACTCTGGCTTAACAAAGCCAGCGCATCCCATTGCAGCAATTATTACATCGGAGCGACGCATAATTTCTTGCACATTTTTAGTGCGAGTATGACACAGCGTAACAGTAGCGTCCACTCCCCTTCTTGTTAAAAGAAGACCAATAGTACGACCAACTGTTATTCCACGTCCTAAAACGCAAACTTCTTTGCCAGAAAGATCGATATTATATTCGTCAAGCAAAGCGAGAATTCCCCTAGGAGTGCAAGGCAACGGAGTTGTAATATCACCAGAAATATGCGTAACAAGCTCACCTAAATTATAAGGATGCATGCCATCGCAATCTTTTTTAGGATCAATTGACGCAATAACTTTTTTAGAATCAATACCTTTTGGCAAAGGTAATTGCACAATAAAACCTGTACAAAGCGGATTATTATTCAGATTCTCCACAGCTGCAAGAATCTCATTCTCGCTTGCATCTTCTGGCAAATCACAACGAATAGATTGAATCCCCACTTCTTCACAATCTTTGTGTTTTCCAGCAACATATTTTAATGAGCCTGGATCATTGCCAACTAGCAGCGTACCCAAACCGGTTTCAATTCCACGTTTTCGCAATGCTTCAACGCGCACTGCCAAGTTTTCTTTAATTTTTCCGGCCAATGCCTTTCCATCAAGCACAATAACCATGAATTATTCCTCCCAACTCGCACAATTCGTAAGGATAGGCTATCGTGAGGTATAGAAGTGTATGAGTCGACTAGCAACTGCATTAGTGCGCCGACGCACCATTAACTCAGGAGGGCAACAGTGATGCATACCATTATTAATTGCGCAAAAAGATTTGGCAAAACTATCGCAACATGTGTTGTTGCGTCTGCAATACTGCTTGGATTTGCTGCGTGCGGTCAAAATGTAGAAAAGCCTAAAGAAAAACCTAAGCCTGCTGCTCGTATTGCTGTTGTATCTACTGTTGACACTTGGGGCAGCTTGGCTAAAGAAATTGGTGGAAAAGACATTAAAGTAAAGTCCATTATGGCTGGAGCAAACACTGATATTTCTACTTTCAAGCCAAGCACAAAAGATTTGACAAGTATTCAAGATGCACAAGTTGTTATAACTAACGGAGCTGGGTACGACGACTGGGCTACTAAAGTTCATCCAAAGAAAGCCGAAATTATTAGCGCTGCTGCAACAGTTGGTGCATTAAATGGCGATAATCCATATCTTTGGTTCTCGCATGATGCAAGAGACGCAATGGCTTCTTCTATTGCAGATACTTTCTCAAGAGTAATGCCAGCTAAAAAACACAATTTTGCTCAAAGATTAAGTGAATGGCAAGAACGCGAAAAGAAGCTTACTTCTGCAATTAGTGATTTTGCAAAAGAGCATAGCGATGCTAAATATGCTTCGACTTCGCCTATTCTTTTCTGGCTTATGGCAGATATGAACACAAAAGACAACACTCCTAAAGAGTATGCCGACGCGATGAGCAATAACAACGATCCACAGCGTTCAAGCATCGAAGAATTCCAAAAGCTTATTGAAGATAGAAAAATTGATGTGTTGATTAGCGATAGTCAGCAAGGAAATGATGTACTTAATTTGCTTAACGGTACTGCAGGAAGAAGCTACACTTCTACAGTGCGAGTCAGCGAACTTATGCCAAAGTACGCAAATCAGCTTGACCAGTGGATTATGAAGATTTGCGATGATTTAAATAATGCTTTACAAGCAACGAAAGATATGCGAAAAGATATCGACAGTCAAGAATCGCAAAAGAAACCTATTACAGAAAAGCCGAATGTAGCTAAGAATACTGATCCTAAGAATTCTAACAAAGGTCAGCAGGATCCAGGAAAGTAAAATTTAATTCAGTACAATACAAAAAATCCTTGCATCTAATGGTGCAAGGATTTTTTATTTTAGATATTTTTACTTCGACTATTTTTATTGATAATAAAATAAAGCGAAATAAATTTATTTTTATTTTAAAGAACTAACTTAATTACTTCTTCTTTGACTTCCTACTACGCTCTTCCAGCAAAGCTAAAGTCATAGCAGCTGGCTCTTCTGGAGCAACAGTATGATGCTTATCGTCACCTTCCTGAGGCTCCTTATAGCCAAGATTCACATCAAGAAGACGCTCTGCTTCCTGCTCATCAATCTTTTCAGATAAAGCAATTTCAGAAATTAAAATGCTACGAGCGCGAGCAAGCATACGTTTTTCACCAGCAGACAAGCCGTGCTCGTCCACATCTCGCTGAGACAAATCACGCACAACTTCAGCAATATTATTTACGTCACCAGTAGCAATTTTTTCTACGTTAAGCTTATAACGCCTAGACCAATTCATTTCTTTTTCAATAATTGGCGTACGTAAAATTTCAAAAACTTTTGCTACTTCTTGAGCGCCAACAATATCTCTAACGCCCACCTTTTTCACGTTATCTACAGGTACATTAATTTCCAAACCGTCAGACGACAACACTACTAATCGCAAATATTGACGAGTTACACCTTTTACGGTGCGCTCACTAATTTCTTCAACACGAGCCGCACCATGACGAGGATAGACGACCATATCGCCGACTTGATATTCCACAGAACCCTCCGTATGCACAGAAAAACTCATATCAGTTTCCCATAAGGGCACGACTTGAAAAAACTTTCATAATTTTTTCACAATACTGCGAAACACACGCGACTTACAGCAATAAACCATGTATGATAGGCAACATGAGTACAGTTACTAACATCAATGAAGATGCAGTCGCAGTTCCAGTCCGTCAGGACGTACTAGCTGCGGTGAGCAATGCAGAGTATTACAATCCACATGAGGTTCTCGGCGGTCACCTTGGAACTGGTAAAGGTGCCGACACTGTAACCGTCCGCGTATTACGCCCTATGGCCAAGAAAGTAGTCATTCTTACAAAGAGTGGTGAATACGAAGCCGAACACGAATATAATGGTATTTTTACTGCTGTTATTCCTGCAGTAAAGCATGCTAAAGCTAAGACTTGGTCTGTGCCAAGCTATCGAATTCACACTGTTGAGATTGATGGCTCTGAATCTACTGACGACGATCCGTATCGTTATTTGCCGCAAGTTGGCGAACTTGATATGTATCTGTTTGGCGAAGGCCGTCATGAACGCCTTTGGGAAGCACTTGGTGCACATGTTAAAACCATTACTGATTCGTGGGGTCTTGTTTCTCCAGAAACAGGAAAGATGGTAAAGAAAGTAACAGGCACTGCTTTTTCTGTTTGGGCACCGAATGCTCGCGCAGTTCGAGTAGTTGGTAACTTCAACTATTGGAATGGCCGCCGTCACGCAATGCGCTCGCTTGGCTCTTCTGGTATTTGGGAACTATTTATTCCTGGTGTTACTGCTGGAGAAGTCTACAAGTACGAAATTCTTACACAATCCGGCAATTGGATTATGAAGGCCGATCCAATGGAGCGCTCGCACGAAGTTCCACCAAACACTGGATCCGTTGTTGTAGATTCTGAATTTAAGTGGCACGACACTGATTGGATGGATAAGCGAGCAAAGACTGATGCTCATAACGGTCCAATAAGTATTTACGAAGTGCAAGCAAACAGCTGGAATCGCGATTTAGGTAATTATCGCGAGCTTGCGGATCATCTTGTTGATTATGTGCAAAAGGAAGGCTTTACTCACGTTGAGTTTATGCCACTTACGCAATATCCATTCTCTGGATCTTGGGGTTACCAAGTTACAGGTTACTATGCTGTAGATTCTCGACTTGGCTCACCTGATGATTTCAAGTACTTAGTTGATAAGCTCCATAAGGCAGGCATCGGCGTAATTATGGATTGGGTTCCAGCCCACTTCCCTAAGGACGACTTCGCTCTTGGACGCTTTGATGGTACAGCGCTTTATGAAGATCCAGACCCAATGCGTGGCGAACATCCAGATTGGGGAACTTACATCTTCAACTTTGGACGTCACGAAGTTCGTAACTTCCTTGTCGCTAACGCTTGCTTCTGGTTGGATGAGTACCATGTTGACGCTTTGCGCGTTGACGCAGTCTCCTCAATGCTTTACTTGGATTACAGCCGCGAAAATGGTCAGTGGAGGCCAAATATTTACGGCGGGCGTGAAAACCTTGAAGCTATTGACTTCATTAAGGAAGCAAATGCTACTGCATACAAGAATAATCCTGGCATTATGATGATTGCTGAGGAATCCACTGCATACCAAGGCGTAACCGCACCAACAGATATGGGCGGTTTGGGCTTCGGCTTGAAGTGGAACATGGGCTGGATGCACGATACTCTGCAATATCTTAAGGAAGAACCAATTAACCGTCGTTGGCATCATAACGAAATTACGTTCTCAATGGTTTATGCGTACTCCGAGCATTATGTGCTTCCATTAAGCCACGATGAAGTTGTGTACGGCAAAGGTTCGTTACTTGGAAAGATGCCAGGCGATGAATGGCAGCAGTTCGCAGGATTGCGTGCTTTGCTTGCGTACCAGTGGTCTCACCCAGGCAAGAACCTTCTGTTCATGGGTGGAGAAATTGGACAGTCCAGCGAATGGAACTTCAATACTTCTCTTAATTGGAACGAGTTGCAGTGGCCATTCCATCAAGGTGTGCAAAAGCTTGTTGCTGATTTGAACGCTTTGTACAAGAGTTCTAGGGCTTTCTGGAGTCAAGACTTTACTCCTGATGGCTTCCAGTGGCTTACAAGTGATGATTCAGATCACAACACCTTAAGCTACATGCGCATTGGCGATAACGGCGAAGAAATCGTTGTAGTAGTAAACTTCTCTGGTCAAGCTTGGCAAGACTATCAAGTCGCATTGCCAAAGGGCGGTAAGTGGGAAGAAATACTCACTACAGATGATGCAAAGTATTGCGGATCCGATATTCACAATGGCACATTTACTGCAGCCGCTGAAGAATATCATTCTCGCCCATACTCCGCAAGAATTACTGTACCAGCGTTGGGAGCAGTGTTCTTGAGGCCAGTGCAGCACTGAAAGGTTTAACTAAAAAATTATGGTAAAAACTCCATCAGCTAGCGTCGTTCGTAGAACCATTCTTGTGGTTGAAGACGAGCCAGACCTTGCTACAGCAATAGCTCAACGCATTACTGCGCAAGGATGGCGAGCACGAGTCGCTACTGATGGAGTTTCTGCTGTTAAAGCAGCAGATCAATTGCAACCTGATCTCATTATTATGGATATAATGCTGCCGATTATGGATGGCATAGAAGCAACGCGCAGAATTATAGCCAAA
This sequence comes from uncultured Bifidobacteriaceae bacterium, assembly GCA_947253155.1. Classification (GTDB taxonomy): domain Bacteria; phylum Actinomycetota; class Actinomycetes; order Actinomycetales; family Bifidobacteriaceae; genus Bifidobacterium. The sequence continues at coordinate 66,657 of CAMXYK010000005.1, read as the reverse complement.
AGACCAGTTCCTATTCTTATGCTCACTGCTCGCGATGCAGAATCCGACAAAATTTCAGGATTAAGCGCGGGAGCAGATGATTACATGACCAAACCGTTCTCCCCTAGAGAATTAATTGCTCGTTGTGCAGCTCTTCTTCGTCGCGTGGAACGTGCTGCGCAAATAGCAAAAACTATGGAACATGAAAGAACTCTTGATTTTGGAGATCTTATTATTAAGCCTCGTCAAAGATTAGTAACATTGCATGACGAAGAGATACATTTCACTCCAACAGAGTTTGACTTGCTCGCAACCCTTGCTCGCCATCCTCACACAGTATTCAAGCGCGAAGAATTACTTGAAGAAGTATGGGATTGGCCAGACGCTTCTGGAACTAGAACTGTGGATTCTCATGTTAAATCACTTCGACACAAAATTGGATCGGAGTGGATTCGAACAGTTCACGGCATAGGATACGCTTTTGAGCCTCCAGCAAGCGATTACGATCAAGTTTTACAATCGCAAGTTTAGTAATATGAATACTAAAGCAAATACTAAAGCAAACGTTAAAGCAAACGCTAAAACAACAGATTCAGCCAACGAAGTAAATTCTTCTTCAAAACACAACTACCCAAATCGGCCTGTAGGCTTCTTCTCTTCACTAAAAATTGAGCTTTCTGCAATTATTCTTTTCGCAACAGCTATTGCGTTCGTAATGGCTTGGTTCCTGCTTAAAACTGGCTTAAACGGTTGGATTGCTATGCCATTAACACTAGTTGTTGCTTTAGGAATTACTTACGTATTTTCGCGAGGACTTACAGCACCACTTCGTCAAATGAAAGATGCTGCAGAAGCAATGGCAGACGGTGATTATTCTGTAAGAGTAGCTGTGGAAAATCGTCGCGACGAAGTTGGTAAGCTTACTCTTGCTTTTAACGAAATGGCGGAAGAATTAGAGCATGCGGATCAAATGCGCAGAGAGCTTATAGCAAACGTTAGTCACGAGTTAAGAACCCCAGTTTCTGCGTTACAAGCAATGCTTGAGAATCTTGCGGACGGCGTAGTTGATCCAACACCATCAAACATGGAAGCTATTTTAAACCAAACTCATAGGCTTGCGGATCTTATTACTTTTCTTCTTGATTTATCTCGCGTAGAAGCAGGCGCTGAAAGTCTTAATATTACTTCATTTAATTTTGCAGATTTTCTTGATGAGATTATTGAGCCGCTTGAAATAGCGGACGCTGGGCATAATCACCACATTAGCGTTGATATTGACAACAATATTGAATTAACTGGAGACCAAGGCCGTCTTTCGCAATTATTCACTAATGTTATTTCGAATGCTTTAAAACATTCAGACGACGGAACTAACGTGCTTATTAGTGCTCATATTAACCACATTCAAAATACTTTAGTAAGCAATGTTGTTAATTTTGGAGATCAAATACCTCAAGAAAAGCGATCCGATATTTTCAGAAGATTTGTTAAAGGAAATCAACGAATTGGCACTGAATCTGGCGGAACAGGCTTAGGATTATCTATTGCACGTTGGGCTGCGCAATTACATCACGGAACTGTAAAAGTTGTTGACGACAAGCGCGGACCAAATTTTGAAATTACTCTTCCAATAGACTATAACAATGCAGAATAAACTATTATTCGTAGTCTGTAGTGTCATCCCCAACGTTTATTACGCAAGCTAACGAAAATGCTGCAATAGTGCAAATGTTTGCGTTACGCAATGCTGCAGCGCAACTGCTCATAGTAGAACCTGTTGTAACAATATCATCTACAATAATTGCTTTATACTCGCTGCTACCGCAGTTAAGTTTTTCTAACATTTTTAAATCTACTTTAAAAGCATTCGAAGCTCTGCGAGATCTTCCACGAGAACCAGAAGTTTGAACTGATTTCGTATTAATTCTTGCGTTCATTCGTACAATATTTGCAACACAAGCAGGAATATTACTACTGCATAAATCCTCAACAATTTTATTCGCTAAAGGAAGCATATGCTTGCGTCCTCTACGTCTTTGTGATGCGTTAGAAGATGGCATTGGAATTACTAGTATTGGATTTTCGTTACTTAGATTATAAAAATTATTATTTAGATTTTCTTCGTACAGAAAATTCTGTTTTTTACTAGAATTCGTATAATTATGCGGTTTTGAAATAAGTAGTTTATTTAAAACTGTTATAACTAGATCAGAAAGAAGTTTAGCAAATATTTTATTGCACGCCACATCACCGTGATCTTTCCATAACAATATTGAGCGCCTTACTGATTCAGCGTATACTCCGCACGCATAACGATACCCACAAGTAACGCTAGAAAAAGAAGCTTGCTTCCAACATTTCAACGCATTGCAACATTCTTCGCACAATACGCAATCGGGAGCATCGCATCCTGCGCATCCGCGAGGAAATAGCAAATTCCATATAGCAAACGCAATATCTTTCCATTTTGCATAACGCCATTTTTCGCAACGCCATTTTTCGTAAGCTGACTTTTCATTATTATCCGCAGCCGCGTGGTACGCGAACCCCCCATTGCATACCACGCTACATGCCTCTTTCAGATAGATTGCTTACTACCCTGCTTACCATCTTATTTATTACTTTACTTATTACTTTATTTATTCTTTTGCGTCTCCCAACCATGCTGCAAGTATAAAAGAGTTAAATAATTCATTACAACAAAAAAATATCATTGTGGTTAAAAGCTCTTCAAAAACGCAAAATTTGTGCATATGTGTATAAACTAAATAAAAATGCCGCTTACTACTTATTTCAAATAATCAAGCACGCGAAGGCACAAGTTCAAAGTATCAGACGGATTTGATACTCTCACAGCCAAAGCGCCAGTAAAAGCTGTTGGATAATCATTTCCGCCGTCATACATTCGATCGCCAATAAAAGATATATTTTCAATATTAAAATCGCAATATTTAGCCAATGTAAGCAATGCTTGAGCTTTGTCATCACCGCGTTTATATATATCTATGCTCGTGTAACCACCAGCGCGAACAGCAAAATCAGGCAAAGCTTTAGAAATATTTTGAGCAAGCATATTTTTTAATCTGCCAGTTGGATCCCATGCTCTTTTATAATCAACTGGAGCAAGCTGCCCGAGCGCAGAAAAAGTAATTTGACTGCCACGGTTTTCAATCTGCTCACCCCAAAGCATTGAATCACCATGACTTTTCCAAATTCCCATCTGCTTAGCATATTTTTGTATAACTTCAACAACATATTTAGCTTGCTCAGAATCAATAATATGCTCGTAAACACATTGAAAAGCCTTGCTGTTGTCAACTCTGTAATAACTTGTTCCATTAGTTGGCATAATATGAAGATTCTCAAGTTTAGTGCCTGTTAAAAGAACGTCCAAAACTTGACTTTTAACTAAAGATAAGCAGCCGCCTGTAACAATAGCAACAGGAATTAAATTAACAAGTTCACTTAACGCATTTGCCATAGGAGCAAGCATAGGTTTTTTAGAGCAAGCTAACGTGTTGTCTAAATCAAAAGCAATAAGAGAAGATTTAGAAATAAGCTCAGGAAGATTGCACTCATCCCAATCATGAACTATTGGTTTGAGCATCGTAGCGCCTCCTGATTTATAAGACTATATATACAGTATTTCATATCGTGCTTATATTTCACATACTTTAGAAATAGATTTTACTTAGTTTTTGCTTTTTTGCTTTCTTGCCCGAGCCTTCTTTTACAGTAGAAGTATGACAAGCGTAATTTGGGAAGAACGACACTACAGAAATCGCCATGGCCGAGGTTTAAGAGCGCCAATATTCGGCACTCGTCTACCGCAATATAGAACAGCCAGTGGCATGTTTGACGCTATGGTAGCTGCTCAAATTCGTAGACTTAATAGCGCTTGGAAAGCACTTACAAAAGATGTTCAATTCGCTGTAGAAGACGTGCCACCATCGCAAACAGTGTTATGGGAGCATAACCGCAGAATTATGTCTCAAGCATTCCCAGCAAACCGCGGAATACCACCTCGTATTGTGCTGTATCGTATGCCATTATGCACGCACGTAAGCAACAGAACAGAATTACAGTATGCTATTCGCGACGAGCTTGTGCAAAGATTAGCAGAACTGTATGGTAGAAGGCCTGAAGAGATTGATCCTGATTGGGGAATGTAAATATTAATTTTTAGATTTACAAACACCTAAAGTTTTATAAATATATTGCTTGTAAGTTGAAGCACTTAGCTTACTGCAAACTTTAACGTTTGCATTTTTGCCAGTGCAATTATTAACATCCACAACAACAGCACCATAATTTGGACCATTAGTAACATCAACTTCACAATAATAAGGTTCGCAAACTTGCACGCAAGATGGGCATAATGCTGCAGCTACAGCTGAAGGATCGGCCATATCAAGGTAAGCGTCGCCAAAGCGTTCAATATTCATTTGCATAAGTTCTTTATTGCAATCAATAGCAAACTTACCCAACGGACCACTATTACGAATCATGTCAATCTCTTTAGGATTTAACATGCAATCTCCTAAGCAAGCATCCCAACCAACTAAATTAATATTTGGCAAACCTGATTCAATAACTATTTTTGCAGCTTCAGGATCCTGCCAAACATTAAACTCAGCAACAGGGGTCACATTTCCCCTACCAAGACCTGCAGAACCCATAATAGTAAGCCTGCCAATTTTACGCATTGCATCTTCATCAAGACGCAAAGCGAGCGCAATATTAGTTAACGGGCCTAATGTAATAATATCAATCTCACCATCATTGCTATTGCGCAAAAATTCAAGCATTTTTATAACGGCATTCCCTTTAGAAGCCTTAAGCTTATGAGGCACTAAACCGATGTCTCCCATGCCGTCTCTGCCGTGCGTTTCGTAAGCGTACTCGAGTTTTCTCATCAGCATATTTCGGCTTCCGCAATAAACTGGAGGCTCGTAAGTATTAGCATATTCGATCGTAGTAAGAGTATTAGTGGTTGCTTGACTCATGCTCACATTTCCAGAGACGGTAGAAAACATGAGTATTTCGTAGCTAGGATCATTTAATGCCATAGCTATTGCCATAGCATCGTCGGAACCGCAGTCAGTGTCGATAATAATTTTCTTACGTTTAATCATATTTTATTTCTGCCAAAATATTGCGATTATATTTATAGTAAAATTTTTGCCAAATATTTAATGCACAATATGGTTATTATTACTTACATACACTTGCATTTGCTGAGGCTCTAAAGACTGTGATGCTAGCCAAGAAATACCAGCAGCACCGGCTTTATCTACTTCATTTTTGCGAATACGAGCAGAGAATGAAATATTATTTTGCGTTTTTACGGTGAACATTACAGCATCATTTGAAATATTTTCAGCAGGAATGCTTACTACGCTGTGAGCAGGAATGGAAATACGTTCGCTGCCTGTAAGAAGTCCTGTTTTTCCAAAGCTTTGTAAGAACACAGATGAATCGTTATCGCTTGTTGAAGCAAAGTATAAAGTCGTTTCAGAAGCGCTAACTGGCGAAACGATTGCGCTACTTCCCTGTGCTCTTGATGCTTCAACAAAAGCAACATCTGATTGACCATCTTTACCATCTCGCGAAACTGACATCATTGCTACTGTTGGCACGCCTTCAATACTTATTGCATGTGTTTTTTCTGGAACTGCGCCAAGATCAATAACCTGTAAATTATGAGATTTTAGCGATATATCTTTTACTTTTTGTGTTCCAGAAACATCTATCCAAGAAATAGTTGCGTTGCCATCCTTGCTAGGCCATACATATAATTTTGCTTGATCGCCTTCGCTGATTCCAGATAGAACAGTGGAATTTGATTTAGGGCTTAATGCTCGAATAATATCGACACCTTTTATTGAAAGTCCGTTCATGTGCACAACTTTTACGAATGATGCAACGGGAGCTTGCTCACTTTCAGTTTGAACATATAGTCCGGAAGATTTAGGAACTGCAGCAGAAAGATCGAAAGAAGCGTGAGAACGAGCTGGAACTGTAAAAGCACTTCCCGTAGAAAGAGCTAACGGATTACTTCCATGCTTAGAAGACCACGCACGAACGCGAATTACTGTTGGTTTAGAAGTAGAATTGAATGCTTCTAAACGTAAAGAAATACCAGCTCCTGTTTCAGGAATTAAAAATGCTTGCTTCATTAAAGGAGTAGAGCATGTAGTGGCAGATAATCCTCGTATATCACCATTTGTTGCCCATGAAGCCATTGAAGCAGTAATTCCTGTACCTGATGCAACTTTAGATAAACGTCCCTCTAAAGCTTGAGCATCATGATCAACATTACTATTGGAAATAAGTGATGAAGTATCTGAATCAGCTGCTTTTGTTAATAAAGATTCCGTTTCATCATTATTATCTCGAATATTATGCACTCCAGCTTTATAAACATCACCAAACGCTCCGTAACGTGCAAAAGATTGCAAATCACCTTCTGATTCTTGATATTGGCTATCGCCATACTTAGTTGAATCCGGCAACGACAATCGAATAGGGCAAATAGATTGCAAACGTGTAGCACCAACGCTACGAGTTACGCTGCTACTTGGCGAATCAGGATTATCTACAAATTGAGGAAAAGTAAAACATGATGCCACAACTAACGCTACTGCAAGAAGAAATACTGCACTTATCGTGGCAAGAGTAACTACACCAAGCAACTTATGCTTATGCAAAATATCTGATTCTGCAGGTAATTCGCCGTGCTTTGAAGTATCATGAGGACTCTTACGCCAACTCATCTAATTCCTCCTCATGCAAATCATCCGAACGCTCAATCATAGTATGTCTTCCAAAACGAGGAACCGCAACCAAGCAATATATTAGTAATACTATTACGGAGGAAACAACCCAAGGTATTCTCCAAGAAAGAGGTCTTGAACGATAATATGGCGAAGTTTCTTTTAATGTTTTAGCATCATACATTCCATCAAAACGGAAATAAGTTCCTTGAGGCAAAGACACTACTAATTGAGCACTTTCAGCAGCATTTACATGTGCTATTAAACGCTCAGTAGCTTCTTTATTAATATTATTTTCTAAAGTTACAACAGGATGCAACAATTGCTGTATTGACATTTTGCTTTCTTTAACAGCTTTGTGAGAGCTAGCATCGTTTACAATGTAAATGCCGCCAATACCAAGCTGTTTTAAGGTGTCTATTGCGCCATTATCTGCATGAGATAGCAACTTAGAAGCTGAGAGAGACAAAGCTTTAGAGCTTTGAGAATCACCAAACATGACTTTTCTAACTCGTAAAGCAGGAGACTCGTCAATAGCATCTCCCCTAGCAGTACGCATTACTGCAATTTCTAGATCATGGTTGCTACTAGCTCTAAGAGCAAGAACTCTATGCATATCATCTTTATTTAAATAATCAGTAACAACCATTGGAAGACCGCTATTACTTGCAGCAATCGATGTTGCCGGTCCGCTTAATACTGCAAAAAGACCAAGAAGTATAGCCATCGCTAACATGCCACTAGCAAGAACAGCTCTTGCAATACGAATTATATGTTGCAAAAGTTTTGCTGCAGAACGACGCATTGCAGCACGCTTATCAGTTCTCGTTTTATAACCTTCAGCAGGCACAGATTCTGGTTTTTTCGTAACGCGCAAAGGCTCAAATCGACGCACAGCCTGACCTGCTACCATGCACATACATGCCAAAACACCTACCGTAGATAATGCCACACCTGGCAAAACACTAGCAGCAACCGGACCGGTAGTATCCGCAGCAATTACAATACGCGCTGAAACTAGCGATAAAACCATTCCGCTAATAATAACAACCCACATCATGCGAGAAACACGTAAAGCGAATGGCAAAACTAATGCTGCAACTGCCATAAAGCATGCAAGAACTGCAAAAATCACCATAATTATTGTTCTTAAACTAAGCAATGGCATATTAACAGCAACATGAGGGGAACTCATATTCAAAGCGTTTAAAAGAACGTCAATATAACCTTGAGCTCTAGGAGCTCCTTGCACACTTCTCAAAGGCAAAGCCATGCTAGAGAACAGTTGACGCCACATTCCCGAAGAACCGTAACGTATTGCACTACCTATTGTTGGCAACAAAACAATAATTGATGGAATCGGCACAAGCAAAAACATAAGCCTATGCGAACGCACCATAATAAAGGATGCAACAAAAATCACAACAAGAGGAAATATAAGCTGAGGTTCTGCAGCAACTGGAACCATAAAACAAAGAGCAGCACATGCAGCGCACTGAATAGAAGAAACAGGACGGACTGGATCTTCCGTTACATACATGCCAACAGCATGGAATGAAAAAGCAAAAGCGGCAGGCAAAAATACCATAGTCATCAGCATTGGCAAATCACCACGCGCAAATAAGCCGAAAGCTATTGCAATCATAGTCCAGCAAATTCCTGTGCAAACGCGCACAGTATCAGAACGTGTAAATACGCCCGCAAGCGCCCAAAAACTTAAACACATAGCAGGAGCTGCTAAGAAGAACATAAGAGTGATTGATAGCAACGGGTTTGCTCCAACAATTAACGAAGCTAATGCCCACACACTTAGCCAAGGAGAAGGAGGAAGCGCAGGGCCAAAACCATCGTCAGGAATCCAAGAACCAATTGCAGCATTAAAAAGCTGATGGAAATTAGCGCCTGTTGGCAACCATTCTTGCGCATACCAAGACGCTCCACCTAAAACATCACGCCACGGAGCACCGTATAAATGCAATATAACTGCAAAAAGCAGCATAGATGCAAGAATAACAGCACTCCACCTACGCAAAACACGAATATGCAAATGACGTCTTGCTAAAGGACTTAACAATACACAGTGCTGCTGGACTTTAAAAGCTACATTTCTGTCTTTCCATCTAGCAACTTGATGTCGATCTGCAACCAAAGACGTAAGTCTTTTTAACGAAACTCGAGTATTTCTTGCAACTCTACGACGAGCAAATACTGCACGAGGCAACTGCATAATAGCAAGCCAAGGAAGTATCAGCCTAATCCAAGCAACATAAGGATGCTTCGCAAAAAGCGAATATAATGCTCCTACCAAGGATACTGGCAGACTGCAAAGCCAAATTAAAGGCCATAAAAACATTCGAGCATCAGTGTATTTGTAACGCTGATTTGCTATTAAAGAATATCCAATTCCGTTACTAATACCAGATTTTTCAGAAGTTCTCGCTTCTCCGCTTCGAGTACGAAGTCCTTCCAATCTTGCTCTTCTGTGAGCAATACGAGCAGAAGGCACAACTACTACTCGCCCACCCGAAAGACATACTCTACGACAAAAATCTCTTGACTCACCAAAAGTTGTCATCCAAGGCTGAGTTCCGCGCAAAGTCTGCCATGCTGTTAATGTGACTAACGCTCCAGCCAACGAAACTGCATACACATCGCCGCGGCCATCATACTGCTCTTGGTCAGGTTCGCCATCAACTGTAAGAGTGTGAACAGTGTGATGCCATGCGTACATGCCAACATTATGAAGGACTTTTCCATCCCAATCCACTTGCTTAGCGCCCATTACAGATGCTGTTGGATTATTATGCCAAGTTTCACACAACGCTTCTAAGCAATGCGCATCTTGAGGACGAGAATCATCATGCAAAAGCCACAATGCGGACACTCCAGCGCATGGTAATAACTTTCGCAAAGACTTCTCAATTGCGTCACCAAACGAATGTGCTGAAGAAACAGGAATAATAATTACGCGCATTGTTTTGTGTTCAATGCCGTTATTGTAGCTAACATTTGACCTATATTTTGCGTCACTATTTTCAACACTGTTATTAGCTTCAATATTATTTTTATAAGATAATACTGCATTACGAGCTATTGCTGAATTAGAAGTAACCATGTTCGTAAAAGCCATGGAATCAAGCTGTATTCCCACAGTAGTTTGCATAGTTTGCTTCACACGATTTGCACAATCAACAATAACCAAAGTTCCAGGGAAAACAGTTTGGCTTAAAACTGCTTTTAAAGTGTCTTGATAAAAGCGCGTATCTCGCTCTACACACATCATTGCCATAATTGAAGAATCTACTTCATGAGGGCGTGCTGTTTTCGCAGTAGAAAGCACTTTTAAAACTTCGTCTTCAAAGGCATTAGTATGAGCGATTATTGAATCCATAACTACCAGTTTACGCATGGGGTAGGTATCCAGCACAACACAGATAGTTTTTTAATAAATTTTTAATAAATTTTTAATATATATTTTAGGTAAAAAGCATGTCTAAATCTCAACGGCACGTACTATACTGGCTGCTTATATGTGTTCTTTCGGATGTTAGTATTATTCCGCATGATCACTAATAAAAACAAAGCTAAAATAGAAGCAAAAAAGAATATACGCCCTATTGTGAAAGAAGGTACGATGGTAACTTCACGGTATCCTGAAGGCATGCGGTACCAATCAGACGAAGATTGGAATTCAAACACTCCGCATCACAGCCTTGGTTATCGCATGACTAACCACGCACGCAAGATACTGTGTATACTCATCATTTCAGTTATTACCTTCTTTTCAACTATTATTGCTGCTGTATGGATAGACTTTTCTTCAACCGTAAAGAATCGTGTTGTAAATGTAATATCTCAAGACAAACAAGCTACTCAAACTCTTGATGCAAATGAAGGGAAACCTGTAACTTTCCTAGTTCTTGGACAAGATTCACGCGACGGAAATAATAGAAGCTTCACACACGATAAAGAAATAGGTGATCATCAATCCGACACAACAATGATTGTGCAGATTAGCGCCGACCGATCCTTTATGAATATAGTTTCTATTCCTAGAGATTCTATGGTTAATGCTCCATCATGCGAAACTTCAAAAGGTATTATTCCAGCTCGCAAGCATGTAATGTTTAATTCTATTTTTGCTAACGGATACTCACGCGGCGGAGATTTAGCTTCAGCAGCATCATGCTCATTAAAAGCTGTAAATTATCTTACTGGATTAAACATTCAACACTTTATTGTTACAGATTTTAGCGGCTTAAGTAATATGATTGACGCTATTGGTGGCGTTTCGTTGTGCATTCCAGTTGAGACTCGCGATAGGTATACGGGAGTCAACTTTAAGCAAGGCATGCAGCATTTAGATGGACGACTTGCAACTCAATATGCAAGAATGCGTCACGATACAGCAAGCGATGGTTCAGACATTATGCGAACCACAAGGCAACAATACTTAATTAAGCAACTTGTGCATCAAGCTTTATCTAAAAACTTGTTTACGCAAACTCCTGAACTATATCAGCTTGCTAAATCTGCGCTTAAATCTCTTAATATCAGCGAAGGCATGGCAGATGTAAGCACATTAGTTGGTCTTGCATTAAGCATGCGCAAAATAAACACTTCCAATATTTATGCTCGTACTATTCCTGTTGTTCCAGACAAGGCTAATCCGAATAGGGTTGTTTGGTCCGATGAAGCAGACAACATATGGGATAAGATGCGTAAAAATAAGCCATTGTCATTAAAGCCAAAAGATACGAATAATAAAAACAAGAAATCGTCTAATAAGAATAAAAAAGACGATTCTGATGATGAAGATATAAGCGAGAACGAAAAACTTAATCGTCTTCCTTCACAAAATAAGAATACGGGAACTGTGGATCCAAAAACAGGATTAATAAAGACACCTCAAGGAAGGCTTATTGATCCAAATACTGGAGGAATCGTTAATCCTAAGAACGGCACAATTCACGATCCACAAACCGGTCAATATGTTGGTATTGCTGATCGTTATGTGAATGACGTGTTATGCGCTGTTCCGAAAAGTAAATAAGCTAATGTAAAAAATAATATATTTCGCTTACTAGGATACGCTGGAAAATAGTTTTATAAACGATTGAAATAATCAACAATAAAACTATATTGATGCTGAACGCATTTGGAGGATGCATGAATTCGCAATTGCACAAGGATGATTATGATGACGAAAACCCGCCAATCTTCACTCCTTCGCGCAATGCGAATTCAGCTCCTTACACTGTTCCCCCAAGTTTTACTCCAAGCAGAACGAAACAAGTAAAACAGTCAAATAACGATGCAAATCCGAATCAAGCACCATCATTCGCTCCTGCAGCAAATAGAATTCGTAATATTAAGTCGTCTGAGCCTAAAATTATTAAGGTTGCTAACTATGCTCCATACAATAATCCAGCTCAATTAAATCAAGTAAATAATGCTTCATATTTAAGCAATCAATCATTTGATGCTGGTTTCAATAGCAATTCTTTTAAATCGCCACTTCACCCACACCGCTTTTTGCACGCATTTTTCGCTGTTATTGCAGTATTAGCAATAGCGTGCGTTGCAATAGGAGCATATTCGTGGAATTGGGTTGACTCTCATATTAATCGCACACAATGGCTTACGAACACTCCTAGCACGCAAGGAACAGCGTGGCTTATATTAGGCTCCGATCAGCGCGAAGGTGCAGAAGCTAAGGAAATCACAGGATTTAGAACCGACACTATTCTTGTTTTAACTAAACCAAATAACGGAAATAGTTCGCTTATTTCTATTCCTCGAGACTCTTTAGTGTCACTAAACGGAAAACAAATGAAAATAAATGCTGTTGCGCAATACGCTGGAAACAAAGCTCTTACGTCAACAGTTGAAACTATTACTGGGCACAGAATTGATCATGTTGCCGAAATACGTTTTGACGGTTTAACAAACGTAGTTAATGCACTTGATGGTATTGATTTATGCTATAACCGCACTGTAAGCGATAGGTTTAGTGGCTTAAACTGGACTGCAGGATGTCATCATGTTGATGGAGCCACGGCACTTGCTTTTTCGCGCATGCGCTATGCTGATCCGCAATCTGACTTTGGACGAGCTGCACGCCAGCGAATGGTTATTGCAGCTATTATGAAAAAAGCTTTAGATCACAAAACTCTTACTAATTTTGGAAAAGCAAAAAAGCTTGCAGAAACTGGGCTGGCGTCTGTTCTTCTTGACGAAAAATCTAATCCTGGAACATTGTGGCAAATGGCTCAAGCTTTTAAGGATGCAACCGGACCTAAAGGAATAACAGGAACCGTATATTGGACAAATCCTGATTATAGAGTACAAGGAATCGGATCTTCTGTTCTTCTTGACGATGTTAAAAATACTGAATTATTTAATGAATTAGCATCTGGAACTCATCAGCCAGGAACTGTTGGACCTCTAGCAGAACTCACTAAATAAATTTACCTTTTATCCACAAGGCACACAAATTATTGAAATATGATTTGCAAAGCTGCAATCTTAGACTATGAGCGAGGAATCTAACAAAGCAATAAACACTACTAAAATGCTTATGTGCGTGCAAATGGCAGCAAGTATTGTACCAATATTTGCTCATATTGCATTAGTAATAATGGCTTGGATGCAGAAAAACTGGATGATGCTTGCCATGATTATACCTAGCATTATGATGTACGTCGCAAGTTTGGTGCCGCAAATAGTGCAATATATAGCTCAGCGTGAAGAACAAAAAACGCAGCAGGAGCGCGAGGCAAGCAATAAAGCTTTACAAAGCAATCAAAATGCTAACAATTTGCTATATAATCAACAAATTGTTGAAAGTTTGCCAGATACTCTTACGCCAGTTAGCTTAGAAACATTGTTGATGCAGCGAGACACAGCCTTCAGCACAAAACCACCTTGGAAATTGGTGTTGCACGAATGGTTAAAAAATACGACTTACGATTTTACTAAAAATACTGCAGAAACAACTAACAAAAGCATGAGCAATTGTTCAACATCTAATATTTGCCAAAAACATCTTATTTCCCCACTAGGCGTAAGCAATAACGGATATTGCTATATTGATTTAGTAAATAATGGTCCGCATGCTTTAGTTGCAGGAACAACCGGGTCTGGAAAATCAGTATTATTAACAACTTGGTGCCTGTCTTTAGCTTTTCAATATTCTCCACAAGAGTTACGTTTTGTTTTTATGGATTTTAAGGGCGGAGCAACTTTCGATATGCTATCTAAACTTCCACACACTATGGGAAATGTAGGAGACTTAAACTTAAAACACGCAATACGAGCTTTACGAGGGCTCGAACTGGAATTAGATAGACGAGAACGACTAGTCGCACAGCAAGGATGCCATAATATATCTCAAGTTACACCAGCAGAACCTTCATTGCTTATTGTTATTGACGAATTTCACGCATTAAAAAATCAGCTTCCTGATTACATGCCTCGTCTTATACGAATAGCTTCTGTTGGTAGATCTCTTGGAATGCATATTATTGCGGGAACACAAAATCCACTAGGACAAGTAAGTGCAGATATGAAAGCAAATATATCAATTAATATTTGCTTAAGAGTAAGAGACGGCTTACAGTCTCAAGAATTATTAGGCACTTCCCACGCTTCTAAAATAAGCCCACACACTCCTGGAAGCGCATACTATAATCTTGGAGAAGGGGTTGCAGCATTGCGATGCGCTCAAAGTAAGAATCCACGACGCTTAGTGCGTGCAATACAATTGGCTGGAAAATTCTTACACCATGAGTATTCGCCAGAATTATTTAGTGCACCATTGCCATCAATACTTTCTTTAGAAGAGATGAATCGGTATAACAACGAAAATTATGAATATGCTTCGTCACAAAACCTTACGAAAAACTTGCATATTACCGATAATTCAATTAAGCCTATTGTTATTGGTTTAAAAGATGATAGCATCCGCTTATTGCCAGCATTATTACCGCTTCATTTAGGAAATATTGCGATTATTGGCGGACGAAAGCAAGGAAAAAGCACAATATTGCGCATAATATCAAAAGCTTTACTATTACCAATTTATGGAGCAACAATGTCATCTCAAAACGTGCAAAATATGAGGAATATTGAAACTCCATTTCTTATTGATGACGCCGATGAACTTCTTGATCCATTAAACAATCAACCAGAAGCTATTGCATTCCAAGAAAGATTGTTAAATAAAAATGCTCCGATTATTTTCAGCACTCATTCTGCTCGCCATCTGCGCATTCCGGAACAAGCGCCAGTTAGAATAATTTTCCCAACAGGAGATGTTGGAACTGACGCAATTCTTGGCATACCATCTTCAATGTCTAAAACTTTTGACACTCAAGATTATCAACTTCCCGGTCGATGTGTTTTAATTACTCCTGGAAAAGCAAATTTAGTACAAGTAGTGATTCAAAATTAATAGAAAAAATTAAAATTTCTAATAAAGATTTAAAAACAGCTTGAAAAAAATGCTTATTCATGCTTTCCTTACATTCAGGGGGTATTTCTAGTACCGAAGATCATAGGTAAGGAATGAGGATTAATTCATGAGCAACTCGTTTGATTGGAGAACGACAGCCGCATGCAGCGACAAAGATCCTGAACTGTTCTTTCCTATTGGCAGTGCCAATACTTCAATTGCGCAACTTGAAGAAGCAAAAGCCGTATGCCGTTCGTGCAATGTAGTAACAGAGTGCTTAAAATGCGCTTTGGAAACAAACCAAGATTACGGCGTATGGGGCGGTTTAAGCGAAGACGAGCGACGGACACTAAAACGCAGAGCGTTGCGCGCACGCAGAAACCAAGATACGTCGTTCTAGCGAGCTTCTAGTAACTTTTACTCAATACCAGATACGCGCAATTTAATATCCAGCACAACGCGTGTTCCACCTTCGCGACGAGGCGACCAACGCACTGTGCCACCAAAGTCGTTAGTAACAAACGTATTGATAAGTTGCGTTCCAAGACCAGAGCCAGACGATTTTGCCATGCCGTGTGATGCTTCGCTATCAATTCCATCACCGTCGTCTTCAACAACAATATTCAGATTGTCTCCGCCTCTGCCAACAGCAATGCGAATATGGCCACTTTCGCGACCTTCAAAACCATGTTCAACTGCATTCGTTACTAATTCCGTCAACACTAAAGATAACGGAGTAGCATCTTGAGCAGCAAGACGCCCAAACTTTCCAACAAAATCAATATCAATATTCTGATTTTGCGAAGCAAGCTCAATAGACATCTTCAATAAGCTTGAAATAACTTTATCAAAATCAACTATTTCGTCAGCAGTCTGGCTTAATCCTTCATGAACTAACGCAATAGTTTGAACTCTTCGCTGTGCCTCTTCCAGCTCTTTTCTAACCTCAGCAGATTTAGTTTTACGAGCTTGTAAGCGAAGTAAAGCAGAAACAGCTTGCAAATTATTCTTTACACGATGGTGAATTTCGGAAATAGTAGCATTTTTAGTACGTAATTCTTGCTCTCTACGAAGTACTTCTGTAACGTCTCGGCATAAAACTACTGCACCAACGCGATTATTTGGTCCCCACAATGGCAAAGATCGCATAGAAACTATTGAACGATTTGCTTCCAATTCGCAATCCACATCTGCCTTGCCTGTTAAAACAAGCGGCAAACTTTCTGGAACATTATCGTTAGTGTGCAATAAACGTGTGCCAAATTCGCTTAAATACTCACCTTGCATTGTATCTAAGCCGCCTAAACGACGGAAACAGCTAATTGCATTAGGAGAAGCGTAACGAACAATACCATCCGCTTCTAGCACAATAAAACCGTCCGAAACGCGAGCATTATGACGCTGATTTAGCACTGATTCACGATACGGGAATTGTTCGCGAGGAATCATATCGAACAAGGTTTTTCCAGCATTAATGCTTTCCATTTCATAACGGCCATTTGACTCGCGAGTTGCTAAATTAGTTTCGCGCATAACAAGTCCGAGTGTTTTACCACGATGCCTGATTGGTGCGTAAACGTAGCATACAGTTGCTCTGCCGATTGAGCGCAAAGTTGAAGAATGGAAGCTTGTTTCTGACTTCATCGCTTCATCAAGCTCTGGAACTAGAGAATCATCTAATTTTTTGCCCAATAAATCATCTGTACGTATCGTAATAGCTGTTGAAGGACGGCACTGTTCAGCAACAACATATTCCCCATCGCCATTTTGAATCACAAGTAGCAAATCAGCAAAACTTAAATCGGCAATAACTTGCCAATCAGCAACTAAGTGATGTAACCATTCGCGATCACTATCGTTAAAATCAGGTCGAGTTGCAAGAATATGAGAAAAATCAGCCATATAGCAATCATATATCGAACTCAGAGAAAAATATTACGAGGCATGTTGTTCTCAAAAACAAAACCGCTCCCTCACAGTATTGTGAAGAAGCGGTTTAGTTACTTCAATATGAAATTATGCTTCTATAAGAAGGAATAATTTACAAAATTAGAAGCCAAACTTAGCAGCAGTTTCGCGCAAAGTTTCTGCAGAACGCTTCAATGCAGCCAACTCGCGGTCAGAAACTGGAGTGTTAAGGCGAGAGTTCACACCATTGCGGTTAAGCAAGGTTGGAACAGACATGCACACGTCGGAAATGCCGTGGAAGTCATCAAGCAAAGAAGACACTGGCAAAATGCGGTTGGTATCGCGAAGAACAGCCTCAACAATGTCAACGCCAGACATAGCAATAGCGTAGTTCGTAGCACCCTTACCGTTAATAATCTTGTAAGCAGCATTTACGACTTCCTGGTGAATCTCTTCACGCTTAGCAGCATCCAATGGCTCGTGACCTGGAAGAGCGTTCCAATCGCACATTGGAACGCCACCGATGGTTGCAGAAGCCCACAGAGGAACTTCGGAATCACCGTGTTCGCCAGCAATGTATGCGTGAACGTTCTTAACATTCACACCAGTGTGCTGAGCGATAAGGAAGCGAAGACGTGCAGAATCAAGGTTGGTGCCAGAACCAAACATTTGGTTTGCAGGAAGACCGGAAAGCTTCATAGAAACATGGGTTACAACGTCAACAGGGTTGGTAATCAACATGTAAATTGCGTTAGGAGCAACCTTAACAACATTTGGAATAATGGACTTCATGATGTTGATAGTTGCGCCTGCAAGCTCCAAACGAGTTTGTCCTGGCTTCTGGCGAGCGCCAGCGGTAATAACAACCATGTCAGCGTCACGGCAAATTTCCACATCGTCAGAACCGGCGATAGAAACTGCAGGATAGAAGCTGGAACCATGCTGCATATCCAAAACTTCAGCTTCAACACGTTCCTTAGCAATATCTTCAAGAACAATTTCACGAGCAACACCACGCTGCGCAGCAGCGAATGCGAGCGTTGAACCTACTGCACCAGCACCAATAATTGCAAGCTTCGTTGGCTTAACCTGCGAACTCACCATGAGTAAAAACCTCTTTTCGGCAACTTATTAATCCCTTATAAGCGCACAAAAAATACGCCGTTTATGTAATTTAAGGGCTGCTCTTATATTAAGAGCTTGTTGGTATGAACACCTTTACTCTAATCGCACCACCGGAATTTTTTATTGCAATGCGACTTGCTTTAGTTTTGCAGCTAAAGAAGGACCAACTAAAGCTGTAATACTAATACCGGTATCTAAGTAATCAAACTTTTCAACTATGCCATTTTCGCGAATTTTTGAAAGAAGCGAACCTTCACTATAGGGAATAATCGCATCTATGTGTACGCGTGGAGATGGCAACAATTCTTCTATGCAATCGCGAAGTATTTGAATATTTTCGCCACTTGCTGCAGAAACAATAATTGCATCTGGGTAAATAGCGTTAAAATGTTCTCGCGTAGCATCGCTCATCATATCTGACTTATTTAATGCAATAATTTGTGGAATATCTTCTACGCCATCAATTTTTGAAAGAACTTCGTTTACTGCATCAATTTGCGAAATAGGATCCGGGTGAGAACCGTCAACTACGTGCAGAATAACATCAGCTTGGCTAACTTCTTCCAGAGTAGATTTAAAAGCTTCCACAAGTTGAGTTGGTAGCCTGCGCACAAATCCAACAGTGTCAACTAAAGTATAGTTTCTGCCGTCTTGAGTTTGCGCTCTACGAACTGCTGTATCAAGAGTTGCGAATAACGCATTTTCTACTAATTCTTGCGAACCAGTTAAGCAATTAATAATAGAAGATTTACCAGCGTTCGTATAGCCAACTACTGCAACTGTTGGAATATCTTTACGTCTGCGAGATTCACGTTTTACGTCACGCGCAGGTGCCATATGCGCAATATCGTGGCGAAGTTTAGAAATACGATTGCGAATAGCTCGACGATCCATTTCTATTTTTGTTTCACCAGGTCCTCTAGAACCAATACCAGCTTCTCCTGCAGCTCGTCCGCCAGCCTGCCTAGAAAGAGCCGCACCCCAGCCTCTAAGTCTAGGAAGCATGTATTGCAATTGCGCAAGCTCAACTTGAGCTTTACCTTCGCGGCTCGTAGCATGCTGAGCGAAAATGTCTAGAATCACGGCAGTTCTATCAACAACCTTAACTTTAGTTGCATCTTCTAAAGCGCGTCTTTGGCTTGGAGGCAAATCGTCGTCAACAATAATCGTGTCTGCATCATGCTGGGCAACAACTGCTGCAATCTCACGAGCTTTTCCAGAACCAACATAAGTTGCAGCATCTGGCCTATAACGCTGTTGCAATATGCCGTCGCACACAACAGCTCCAGCTGTTTGAGCTAATGCTGCAAGCTCTCGCAAAGATTCTTCCGCTTGTGCAAGAGTTCCTTTTGCACTCGACCATACGCCTACTAAAACAACGCGTTCAAGGCGAAGTTTTCTGTATTCAACTTCAGTAACATCTTGTAATTCGCCAAGACCTGCAACACGCTTTAAAGCGTTTCTTGATTCGCGCTCCTGCCAAGCCTCATCGTGCTGTTCTCTTGATGACGTGTTGTCAAGAAGCACGTCGGAATGACTCAAAAGCACATCATGAGTAGCAGTCCCCTCGCTATCTACCATTATGCCCTCCTGTATTCCATTGTGAATGACGTTTTACAACGTTTGTTTTATTATGGTTAATTGAGCCGACAATACAGAACGATGCGAAAGCAAACAAATAGCGAATTATGAGTAAGCAGCAATCGAAAAAAGCAAAGCAGTTACAAGAATCAAACCAATCAAAAAAAGCACAGCCACAAAATACGCAAAAGCAACAGAATAAACAAAAGCAACAAAAAATAAGTGGCGAACAATACTTTTCAGCTGAACCTTCATCGATTGACGAGCGTCGCACTTTACACGTAACTTTAATAGACAATGACGTAACTGTGCAGGTTTCTAACGGCGTATTTAGTGCTTCTAGGCTTGATTTAGGCACTTCTGTATTGCTTAAACATGCTCCAGAGTTGCCAAAATCAGGCAAATTCCTAGATATTGGTTGCGGATGGGGTCCTATTAGCCTCGCTTTTGGATTGGAATCTCCAGAAGCGGAAGTTTTCGCAATTGATGTTAATGAGCGTGCGCTAGAGCTTACTGAATTAAACGCAAAAAACGCTGGATTAAAGCATATTCACACTTCTTTAGTAGATGACGCTTTAAAAGAAAATAGTTCTAAAGAAAACAATACTTTAGAATTTAATAATTTTGATATTATATGGTCTAATCCTCCAATTCGCGTTGGAAAAGAAATATTGCACAACATATTGCTTACTTGGATTCCTCGCTTAAAAGTGGGAGGAAAAGCTTACCTTGTTGTGCAAAAAAATCTTGGATCAGACTCACTTATTACTTGGCTTGCAGAAAATCTTGGCGAAAGCTACAGCGTTGAAAAATATGCAAGTTCCAAAGGGTACCGAGTTATTGAAGTGAAAAGAAATTAAAATTTAAGAAAAGAACTCGCATATTATGAAATTTGACTACCCTACTGATCTTCCTATTTGCGCAGCACACGACGAAATTATTGAAGCAATAAAATCTTCGCAAGTTGTGATTGTTTCCGGACAAACTGGTTCCGGTAAAACTACGCAAATCCCAAAAATGGCGCTTGAACTTGGAAGAGGCGGCAGAGGAAAGCAAATAATACACACTCAGCCTAGACGCTTAGCTGCGCGCACCGTAGCAGAGCGTATTGCTAGCGAAATGGAAGTAAAACTCGGTGAAGAAATCGGTTATCAAGTGCGATTTACCGATGAAAGTTCATCTAAAACAAAGCTTCTAATCGCCACAGACGGCATTTTACTTGCGCAAATTCAGCGAGATCCTCTACTTACTCGCTACGATACGATTATTATTGACGAAGCTCACGAGCGCAGCCTTAATATTGATTTTCTACTGGGATATTTAACAACTTTGCTACCTAAACGCAAAGATTTGAAGCTTATTATTACGTCCGCAACTATTGATTCTGCAAAATTCCGCGACCATTTTGAAGAAGCGTTACGAATTAAGGTTCCGGTTATTGAAGTTTCTGGACGCACATACCCTGTTAAAGTACTTTATGAGCCGCTTGGCTCCGCACCTTCACTTATGCGTCACGTTCCTGGTTTTGCAGACATTACTATGGATGAGGATTCTGTTGCAGAAAGCCAGTTAAGCGAAAGTGATCGTTCTGACATTTCTGACGAAGATATGTCGGCTGCAGTAACTCGCGCGTGCGCACAGCTGGTAATTCATTCCAGCCACGAACTAGGCGCTCGTGACATTATGGTTTTTGCTTCTGGCGAGCGCGATATTCGTGAATTTGAAGCAGGATTGCGCTCTTATTTTGGCGTGCGTGCGAGCGATATGAAGCGTACGGATGCGATTGAAATAGTGCCGCTTTTTGCGCGTCTTTCTGCTAAAGATCAGCATCGCGTTTTTGAACCTCACGCGCATCAGCGAATTGTTATTGCTACTAACGTTGCAGAAACTTCTCTTACTGTTCCTGGTATTAGATACGTTGTTGACCCTGGTTTTGCTAGGATTTCTAGGTATTCTAAATCCGCAAAAGTGCAGCGACTTCCTATAGAGCCGATTTCTCAAGCAAGCGCTGACCAGCGTTCAGGCCGTTGCGGACGTATTGCGGACGGTATTGCGATTCGATTATATTCTCGCGAAGATTATGAGACTCGCTCTCGTTTTACAGATCCTGAGATTTTGCGCACTTCGCTTGGCGCAGTAGTTTTGCACATGCTTTCAGTTGGCGTTGCTAAAACAGGCGAAGATATTACTAATTTTGGTTTTATTGATCCTCCGGATATTAAGGCAGTAAGCGATGGTTTTAATGAGCTTACCGAGCTTGGAGCAATAAGCAGAAAATTTGGTGCAATTACTTTAACGCATATTGGTCGCGAGCTTGCTAAATTACCAATTGATATTCGACTAGGCCGCATGATTGTTGAAGCTGCAAAACGAACTACTCCGAATACTCTTGCTGCAGTTTTGGTAATTGTTGCGTTTTTGAGTTTGCAAGATCCACGCGAGCGTATGGAAGAACAACGCGAAGAAGCAGATAGACTTCATAACCGTTATGCAGACGAAACAAGCGATTTTTTGACTGCTCTTAACATATGGGATCGATTATTCCAGGCTGACGGAGATATGAGCAATAATGCTCTTAGAAAAATATGCAAGGCTGAATTTTTCCACTTTTTGCGCATAAAGCAATGGAAAGATTTAGTAAACCAGCTACAAGACTTGTGCAAAGAGTTACATTACAAAGTTGGAGAAGCGATTCCTGCAAAAAGACCGTCTTTTGAAATTCGTCAGCTTCCTAATAATCAGCAGGCTGCTCACAGTCTTTGTTGCTCTTGGGATTCACAAGGCATACATACGTCAATGCTTGCAGGCTTACTTTCAATGTTGGGAATGCAAGTAGTACGCGAGCCGAAAGCTTCTGATTTTGCCGGTTTAAGCGGAACAGCAAAAATTAGAGCTATGAAACGCGCTCAAAAAATGGCTAAAAATGATTATCAAGGCGCTCGTGGCACAAGATTCGCAATATTTCCAGCTTCTTCTGTTTCGAAAACTACACCTTCATGGGTAATGTGCACGGAATTGGTTGAAACTTCAAGACTTTGGGCAAGATATTGCGCACAAATAGACCCTGCTTGGGCTGAGCCACTTGCTAAAAATCTTACAAGAATCACCTATTCTGACGCACACTGGAGCGCTTCTAAAGGCGCCGCTATAGCAAAATCTAAAGTATTGCTATACGGATTGCCTATTGTTCAAGATCGCACAGTTCAATGGGCAAGAATTAATCCTTATGAAGCACGAATGATTATGATTCGTCAAGGATTAGTTGAAGGCGACGTTCAGCAACGATTCCCACACGATGAGTTTATTACGTCTAATCGTGCTGTTCTTGACGATGCTGACAATCAAGCAAATCGCACGCGTCAAATAAGCGAAACTGTAAATGACGAGGATTTATTTACTTTTTACGATACAAATCTTCCGCAAGAAGCTACTACTATTACAACACTTGCGAAATGGTGGAAAGATAGTCGCGAGGAAAATACTCACAAACTTGACTTTAATCCTGAAGAAGTTGAGCGTTTACAAACCGCTCAAAGCACTGATTTAGCTGATTATCCTGACCATTGGAATACTGTTGGAACCGACGGACAAGCTCTTAAACTTCGCTTAAGCTACGTGTATGATCCGCATAATCCTTTGGATGGCGTAACAGTTCATGTGCCATTGCATACGCTTTCTCGCTTAACGCCTGAAGAGTTTACATGGAATGTTCCAGGCTTACTTGATGAGCTTATTATTGGCATGATTAAGTCGTTGCCAAAAGCACTTCGCGTGCAATTTGTGCCGGCACCGGATACTGCTAATAAAATTCGCGAGTGGATTGACGAAAATTACAGCAGTCTTCCTGGTATTGATGAAACTGGCAACGATTTAAGTGATTCAAGTAGCTCAAGCGATTCAAGTAGATCAAGTGATTTTGCGTGGCCAGATTTTCGTGAAGTTTTCACAAAAGCAGCTATTTGTGTAGTTGGAGCGCAAATTCATCCAGAAGTTTTTGACGATGAACAAATAAGCAGACTTGCACCGTACTTGCGCGTAACATTCAGCGTTGAAGAACGGAAATTTACAGGAAATCGCAATAAAAATAACGCTCGCAACAATTCAAATCGCGTAAAGCCTACAGTTCTTGGCACCGACAAGTCCTTGGTTGCATTACAGCAACGTTTTGCTAAAGAAGCTCGAGAATCAGCTCGCGCAGTAGTAAACCGTAAAGCGAATAAAGCAGCACAAGCTGGAAATGTGATTGAGCGAGCAGATTTATTGCACAAGTCTGGAGCTACGAATCTTTCGCGCTCGCAAATGGTGTGGGATGGTGCGTTAAACATGCTTAGACTAGATGATAAACGCATTACTTCTCGCTGGCTTGGATCCGAAGCGTTACTTCTTGCAGCTGCACCTTATTCTTCGTCTAAAACTCTTGCAGAAGATTTACAAATGGCTGCAGTAAAGCGTTTGCTTCCTAATACGGAAAATATTAGCAACGACTCTTTGCTTCAAGAAGCTGTTGCTAACGTATCCGAAGTGTACGAAGACACAGTGTATGCGATTGCTCACGATGTTATTAATATTTTGAAACGTCAAGCAGAAGTAAGTAAAGCTGTTTCAGGAAAAGCTGATTTGCCGCTGCTATCGGTGCTTCAATCTATTCGCGAGCATGTTGCAAGCATTGTTTACGAAGGGTTTATTGCTAAAACACCATCTGAGTCTTTGCCTCGTATTGAAAAATATTTACACGCAGACGTAATTAGACTTACTAAAGCTAAAGCAGACAAAAATCGAGATGTTCGATGGGCTTGGGAAGCTGAAGAAGCGCGCAAGATTGTAGAAAAAGCACAAGATAAAGCAAGTAAACTTCCATCTGGTCCGTCTCATGATGAAGCACAATCTAAAGCAGAAAAATTACGTTGGATGTGCGAAGAGTTTTATGTGTCACTTTGGGCGCAAGAACTTGGCACAGCATACCCAATTAGCATACAAAGAATGCGAAAGCTAGACGCATAAAAATAAGTATCGAAAAACAAGTATCTAAAAAGTAGACGGTCGCACGTATTTTGTACGACCGTCTACTATTATTTTTGTTTACTTTGATTACTTTGTTTACTTTGCTTAACTATTAGCCTATTTAGACTATTCTTCAGTAAGTTCCTTCTTTTCAGAAATAAAGCAGCTACGAACCAAGTAAACCACTAAACCGATGATGGCTACTGCAGCACCCATCATAAGCAAATTGGAATAACCTGCCGCCTGTCCGCTAAGACCGCTGAAGGAGAATCCTTTGAATAAATCTCCTCCAAAGAAACCGCTGAAAATAGAAATACCAATAGAAGCGGTAACGTTCATAATCAAATCATTCATGCCGCAACCACGGCCGGATTCTTCAACTGGAAGAGCAGAAAGAACTGTTGAAACGATTGGAGAATACATTAAACCGCAACCCGCGTAGTATATGCATGCGCAGATAGTAAGCGACATGAAATCAGTGTTGATAAGCAAAGCTGCACCAACCCAGCCAACAATCATCAAGAATGCTGCTGTAATAATACCGGCTTTGCGACCAATATGACTAATAATCGTACCGGAGAACACGCCAAATACTGCAGCGCATACGAAAGCCCAAACAAGGTAAGAAGAAACCTTATTAGTGTCCATATGGTAAATAGCGCCGCCAATAACGTTATAAATTGGAGGCATGCAGTAATTAGTGAAGTAGAAGATGAAAATAAGAATAATGCCAGAAAGCCAACGCTTATTCTTAAAGAATGCAGGAGTTACGAATGGGTTCTTTGCCTTCATAATGTAGAAAGCGAACAAAACGAAAAGCACAATGGAACCAAGCAACAATCCCCAAGCCTTGTAGGAGAAGAACAGCGTAAGAAGCGTTACGGCAATGCCGAATACGGTGAAGCCGAGCTTATCAATCTTTCCACCAATACCGTTCTTTGTAGGCAAGCATTTAACAAGCACTGGCAAGAACACGATTGTTATTGCAGGAATAAGGAACAAATATTGCCAAGCAATAGAGCTTAAAATACCTGCTGCAAACACACCAATAGAAGCAGAAAGCTGATACGCTGCAGTAAAGAGTCCGAAGAAAATAACCTTCAAATCATTACGCAAATACTTAGTTGCAATAACCAAGAAGGAAGATCCTGCAACCTGTTCGCCAGCAGTTTGCAAAATTCGAGCTACAATAACAGTCCAAAGATTTGGCGTGAAGTAGAAGTTAGCAATAAAACCAAATAATGAGCCAACAAACAGCGTCACCAAACCGATTGTTATAAGCCTACGAAGCGACACAAAGTCACCAAGAGATCCATAAATAAAGCACACGATGCCAAGAACAATAATAGGCAAACTTGTAATAAGAGATGCCTGTTCTGGCGCTCCAACAGACTTACCAATCTGGTTAAATACCAAGTTAAAGCCTTGCAAGCACAATGTGCCAAGAATAAAGGTAATCAGCAATAAAATAAGCGAATAAATCGCCACCTTATCACGAGTTTTAGGATCCTCATATGGATCTACTGCAATAGATGTTGCATTTTCAGTCATAATAATCCAATCAACTTATTACGTATATATTTAAATAATTTAAGTTAATGCAAGCTACTGTAAGATGCAGTAGGATGCTTTAGATGCAATAAACGGAGCTTATCAGCCTGCAATTTTTGCTAAACCAGAAATGCGGGACATAAATTCACTCAAGAAGCGTTTAACATCTACTCCAACAGCTACTTGCATAGTTTTAACTGGATCGTTCAAACGAGTGACATCACCAATAGTGCGGCCACGAGTTGGACCTTCCACATCCACTTGCATGTTAATCGGCAACGTAGTTACAAGCGTTGGGTCAACAGCAACTGCAACAGCCAACGGATCGTGCAAACCGCAGCCACCAAGGTGAGGAGCAGTAGTCTCGTAAGCCTTAATGTAGAAGTCAGTCATATCCGCAAGGAACTTACCAGCTTTTGTGCCAAGATCACGCCACTGTTGCGTTTCCTTATAGGTAAGCAAGGTTTGCAATGTTACATCCAAACCAACCATTGTTACTGGAGCGCCAGAACGGAACAGAACGTCAGCTGCATCTGGATCTTGAGAAATATTAGCTTCCATCCAAGGAGTTACATTTCCATGAATTGTAAGAGCGCCGCCCATAAGAACAATCTTGCCAATTTCATCTTTGATTTCTGGAGCCTTATGCAATGCAGCAGCAATATTTGTCATAGGACCAGTTGGAACATAAATAAGATCCTTGCCATAAGTCTTAACTGCGTCAATTATGAAATCAACAGCTGGTTCTGACTCAGCTTCACGCTTGGAATCTGGAATAACAACATCGCCAATACCATTATCACCATGGATAAATGCAGAAATTGGCAATACTTCAAATGAATCCTTCTTGCTTGCGTGCGATAAACCACGATACACTTTCACTTCTGGATGACCAAACAAGTCAGTAATAGCAAGAGCATTGCGCACGCCCTGTTCCATAAGAACATTGCCATAAGTTCCAGTAATGCCAATAAGCTCAACTTCTGGGCTACCAAGGGCGTAAGAAATTGCTAATGTATCGTCAACGCCAGTGTCCAAATCAAGAATAAGCTTCTTCATCAGAACAACCTTTCTGTATCGTAAGCTTGCAATATCAACAGTGATACTGCAATACATTTAATCTTTTATGCGGTACCAAAAACGAAGAATATTCTCTTAATCGTTTTATGCTGTACAACTCAAGAATTCTATCGCTTTATAATTCAAAATCAACTCTTATAAACATATGTTTATATCGTATTTTGTGCATACAAAGCAAATACAGTAAATTTTTAAAAAATCTTTTTAACAAGTTGAAATATCACAACACGAGAAAAATAGTGTATAAGCCTCGAGATATACTTAAATGCCTTAATTTGGATACAATTTGGTTGCAAATTTTACGAAGAATGGACGCATATGTCTACTTATTCCTCACAACTTAGCGAAGAACAGCAGGCTGTTGACCGCGCTTACGGTCGACTCGACGACTTGCGCAACACTATTCGTACACGTTTAGACACAGTTCGAGCAGCTGGTTCTCACGGATCCCCTACTCAGCGAACCGAACGTGATTCTTTTGCAACTATGTACGAGGATCGTCTTACACAATTACGTGCTGTTGAAGACCGTCTTGTTTTTGGAAGACTTGACAATACAGAAGGTACTCATCGTTATATTGGCCGCATAGGTTTGCTTAGCGAAGAGCACGATCCTATTCTTACAGATTGGCGTGCTGAAGCTGCTCGACCTTTTTATGAGGCCACGCCTTCGCATCATGGCGATATTGTTATGAGACGTCATATTACTCTCCGTTTCAGAGATGTTATTGGTATTGAAGACGAAGTTCTTGATATACATTCTGAAGAAGTAGGAAAAGCTTCACAGCAAGGAACTCTTACTGGTGAAGGCGCTTTACTTGCTTCTTTGGGATCTCGCAGAACCGGAAAAATGACTGATATTGTAGCCACTATTCAGGCAGAGCAGGATCGTATTATTCGAGCTCCTCTTGATCGAACTATTGTGGTTCAAGGCGGACCTGGAACAGGAAAAACGGCCGTAGCTTTGCATCGCGCCGCATACTTGCTTTATACTCATCGACGAAAGCTAGAACGTTCTGGCGTTCTTATTGTTGGACCAAGCTCAGCATTTTTGCGCTATATTGATCAAGTACTTCCTTCCTTAGGTGAAACTGGCGTAGTGAGCCGTACTATTGCAGACTTAATTCCTGGAATACATGCAACTTGCGAAGATTCCCCTCACGCAGCAAAGCTAAAGGGAATGTACAAGATGCGCACAGTTATTTCTAACGCTATTGCGTCGCGCATTCGCATACCAAAAAATCTTCCAACATTGCATATTGGAGGATTTAGCGTCCCACTTTTAGAAGAGGATATTAAGCTTGCACAATCCGATGCGCAACGCAGTCACCAACCTCATAATCAAGCACGTAACACATTTGTTAAAACTGTTCTTAGCATATTGAAAAACCGCTATTTGGAACAGCTTGATTACGTTCCTGATCAGGCTGAATTAAACGACATAACTTCTCAACTTCGTTTAGACGATAAGCTACGCATTACACTTAATCTTTCTTGGTTGCCTATGACTGGAGAATGGCTTATAGACCAGCTTTTTTCCAAGCCTGATAAGTTGCGAAAATATGCTCCTTGGCTTAGTGAAGAAGATATTGAAAGCCTTACTAGGCCAAAGGGAAGTCCTTTAACACGTTCTGATATTCCACTTCTTGACGAAGCAATGGAATTACTTGGACCTGATCCTAAACTTGATTCTCAAAAAGCCGCTCTACAAGCTAAAAAGCTTGAAGAACAACAGTTTGCAGCTGATACTTTAGCTCAAGCCGGTATTGGAAATGGAATAGTAACTGCAGATATGCTTCTTGACAATTTGCAGGGAGATGACGCTGGTATGCTTGCTCGAAAAGCAGCATCAGACCGTGAATGGACATATGGTCACATAGTGGTCGATGAAGCTCAAGAGCTTACTGCTATGGATTGGCGTATGCTTATTCGTCGATGCCCTTCACGCTCCTTTACTATTGTTGGCGATGTTGCACAAACTTCTTCTCTTGGTGGAACTCACCGTTGGCAAAAGAATATGAATTCTCTGTTTGGAGAAGCAAACTGGGATCTTTACGAGTTGACGATTAATTATCGTAATCCTCGCGAAGTTTCCGAAGTTTCAAGTGAACTTGCTAAAAAATCCGGCTTGTACATATCTACAGTTCATGCTGTGCGCTCTGTTCCTGATTCGTTGATATCTTGCACTGTTGAATCTGAGAAAGAGAGCGAAGAAGCATTAGCAAAGTACTGCGTTGATATGTTCAAAAAGTTTGTTGCAGATGACGGAAGCGGTCGAATCTCAATTGTTACTCCTTTAGAAAAAGTCCAGCACGTTAAAGATGTTGTGAATCAAGCATTAAAACATGCATTGCCAGAAGAGACATGGATTAAGCTTAATAAACAAGATCCAGATGATCGTCAATGCAGCGTTTGCACAGCTGAAGAAGTAAAAGGACTTGAATACGACGCAGTGATTGTGCTTCAGCCTTCTCAAATTGAGCAAGAAGCATCTTCTATGCTCACTGCCGCAGCAAATCTTTATGTTGCCATGACAAGGCCAACACAACAATTAGTCATTATTCGCACTAAAGAAGATAAAGATTTTGACTAATAATCGTATGAATTAGAATACAAGAAGTTCCAATTTAAGAAGAATAAATAATAGAAAATAGTAAACAATATGTTTGTTGTATATTTGTTAAAATTTTCTATTTTTATTCTTCCGTTTTACTGCGCTTTAAATCTTCAATAGCTTTCTCAAAATCTTCAAGCCCAGAGAAGTTTTGATACACACTAGCAAAGCGAAGATATGCAACTTCGTCTAATTCACGCAAAGGCTTCAGAATAGCTTTACCCACTTCCTCAGATGTGACTTGTGCTAAACCACGCGCACGCAAATCAGCTTCTACGCGCATGCCTAAAATCTTTAATGCTTCCGCATTTATAGGACGACCCTGGCACGCTTTACTCACACCAGCTACAACTTTTGCTCGATCAAAAGGCTCAATTGAACCAGAACGCTTCATAACAAGCAATTGCGTTGTTTCTACTGTAGTAAAACGATTCCCGCACACTTGGCATTCGCGCCTACGACGAATAGAGTAACCATCTTCACTAATACGAGTATCAACAACTTTCGTATCGGAATTTTTACAGAAAGGACAATGCATACATCCAGCATACTAAAAGTTAAGGAAACACGACATAATAATGTTCACTTTATTTTTCTCAGCACTACTTATTAGAACTGACTATTGGAACATTAATAGACTGCCCTACTTCTAAATCTGGTGAAGAAAGATGGTTAAAAGAAATTAATCTTTCAACATTATCTGCAACATTACCGTTTTTAGGAGTAATAGTCGCAGCATAATTCCATAAGTTATCCCCCGGACGCACTGTATATGTTACAAACTTTTCAGGCACAGCAGAAACAGCTGTTCTTGGCATAAACAGCGCACAAAGCGTAACTAATGACATAAGTAACACTAATATACGCATCATTTTATTCTTGCTATTGCGTTTAGCAACAATACTGCGGCTATAGTGTGCATATTGTTTTGAACGTCTTTCAATTCTCGCTACCCCATAATAACCGTTTCTAGATGACGTATTCATAACTATCCTTTCTCCATCCTCAATCAACTGAACATTTGTTCTATCGAACAGGTGTATCAATAATGACACATTTGTTCGAGGGTTGCAACGGCGTGTCGAACATATGTTTGATTTTTTAAAGAAAGTGCGCTATCATAAAATTATTGAAAGGAGCACCATGAGTAATGAAAACACGAAAGACATTAATAATACCGCTTATATAAGCAACGTTGACGAATCTTCCCTCACAGAGCGCCAGCGCGATATTGTTAATGCTATTCAAAACAATCTCAAAATTCATGGTTTCCCTCCTTCTTTTCGCGAAATCGGCGAAGCCGTTGGACTTCGTAGCCCATCTTCAGTAAAACATCAATTGCGCGCACTAGAAGAAAAAGGAATTTTGCGTATTAGCGCAAATAAAGGTCGCGCAATAGAGATTATTGACGATTCACTGCTTCCTACTAAAAACGCAAACAGAATTAAAGAAAATAATTCACAATCAGTAGAAATTAGCGCTTATGATTCTGATGCTGTTATTAATTCTAGAGACGTACCGTTAGTAGGAAGAATTGCAGCAGGAATGCCTATTACAGCTGAGCAGCATGTTGAAGATGTTATGCGCCTGCCAGAACGCTTAACAGGCACAGGAAATCTTTTTATGCTTGAAGTTCATGGAGATTCAATGATTGATGCCGCTATTTGCGACGGAGATTATGTTGTGGTTCGAGAACAGCATGAAGCAGTTAATGGAGATATCGTCGCTGCATTGCTTGACAATGAAGCAACTGTAAAAACTTTCCGAAATGACAATGGTCACGTTTGGCTTATTCCACACAATCCAGCATATTCACCAATTGACGGTTCACATGCAACAATTATGGGAAAAGTTGTTACAGTACTGCGCAAAATATAAAGCATAGTTGCTAAAAATATAAGTTTTAGCCGCAGTTTTAGCCGCAAAAATATAAAACTTATCCCCCAACCCCTCAAAAAAAATATTCTCCCCACTTATTTCAAAATATGAACTAAGTGGGGAGAATAATATTTATAAAATTAACTTATGCAGATTATGAAAATCATGTAACTTACGTAACTTACGCAAGTATGCAAGAATTACACAACTCACACAACTTACGCCAGCGGATGAGAATCCTTAATAGTTACAGAAATCTCACGACCATTAGGAGCCGCATAGCTAACAGTGTCTCCCGCATGAGCACCCATAATAGCTGCACCAATTGGAGACTCTGGGCTAATTACGTCATAATCTGTTGCTACAGCAATATCTCGAGAACCAAGAACATACGTCATCTCGCGACCTGCAAGTTCAACAGTTACTAAAGAACCGTTACCAACAGTTCCAGCTTTTGGAGCTTCAAGAATCTTAGCATTACGAAGCTTTACAATAAGCTCGTTAATACGGCCCTCATTCTTGCCTTGCTCCTCACGAGCAGCTTGGTAACCGCCATTTTCCGACAAATCACCTTCAGCTCGAGCCGCAGCAATACGCTCGGTAATTTCTTCTCGATACTCACCTTCGCGATGCTCTAGTTCTTCCTTCAGCTTGTCATACGCTTCTTGCGTAAGCAAAATAGTTTTTTCTTCAGCCATTGC
This sequence comes from uncultured Bifidobacteriaceae bacterium, assembly GCA_947253155.1. Classification (GTDB taxonomy): domain Bacteria; phylum Actinomycetota; class Actinomycetes; order Actinomycetales; family Bifidobacteriaceae; genus Bifidobacterium. Next base: position 34,009 of record CAMXYK010000005.1, on the reverse strand, counting down.
TACCTCCTATCCAACAATCTCTTATATAGCTATATAGATACACAGCCAAGCCAACATGCGCGAAAATAAAACGCACACTTTCACTCAACGAGTTGAAATAACATCAACAACAAATACTAAAGTGTCCCCACCGCCAATACCAGCTTGTGGCACACCGCGAGAACCATAACCATACTCTGGTGGAATCGAAATCAACAGACGAGAGCCAACATTATGACCCGGAACTGTGCGATCCCAACCCTGAATAACTTGTCCAACGCCAATACCAAAGCTGGCTGGCATATGGCGCTCAAAGCTCGAATCAAATGGCTTTTCAGCTCCCCAAACAACACCATGGTAATTCACGGTTACAGTGTCACCAGCGCGAACTACTGGACCATTACCTTCAACTAATTCAACAACCTTAAGACCTGCTGGCGGTTCAGATTCCGGGAACGTCACCGTTGGCGTAGTGCCAAATTCTGCAATTACTTCTGGCATATCCTGTGCCATATTGCCTCCTTTTTACAACTCCAAACAGTATAATCTGCAACAGTATAACATCTGCATAGACGTCTTGCACAGCCATCTAGCATTACTAAAACAATTTAGATTAACTTAATAGATTAACCTGTCCTAGATTAGCACTCAACAACGTTTACAGCTAGACCACCTTTTGATGTTTCTCGATATTTAGACATCATGTCATGACCAGTTTCTTTCATTGTCTTAATTGCTTGGTCAAGACTTACCATATGCGAACCATCTCCAAGCATTGCCATGCGAACAGCATTAATTGCAGTATTCGCGGCCATAGCATTACGCTCAATGCACGGAATTTGCACCAAACCGCCTACAGGATCGCATGTAAGCCCCAAATGGTGTTCAATACCAATTTCTGCAGCATTCTCAACCTGTTCAGGCGTTCCTCCCAATACTTCACACAATCCGGCAGCAGCCATTGAACAAGCAGAACCAACCTCTCCTTGGCAACCAACTTCAGCACCCGAAATTGAAGCATTTCGCTTAAACAAGTAACCAACAGCGCCAGCAGCAAGCAAGAAACGCACAATTCCATCTTCATTAGCAGAATCAACGAACCGCCAATAATATTGCAATACTGCAGGAATAATTCCAGCAGATCCATTCGTTGGAGCAGTAACAATGCGCCCTCCACCAGCGTTTTCTTCACTTACTGCGAGCGCAAAAAGATTCACCCAAGCTGAATCCGAACTTTCTAAAGCTGAGTCAGAACGACGACGATTATTGCGTAGCATGTCTGAATTTGCAGCTAAACGCTCGTACATGTGAGGCGCTCTACGAGGCACATCAAGCCCTCCTGGCAAAATCGCCTGCTTTGAATTGCAACCATTTTCCACGCATTTGCTCATAACATTCCAAACGTGTAGCAAATAGTTGCGCACGTAGTCAGCATCACCTTCATGCAGTGCAAGCTCGTTTTGCCACACAATATCGCTTATTGACATATGATTTTCTAAACAAATATTTATAAGCTCGTCGCATGAAATAAAAGGATACGGTACAGTAGTATCTTTTGTTTGATTTGAAACGTTTTCTGTATTTTCGCTATTACTTTCGCTATTACTTTCGTTACTATTTTCGCTATTACTTTCGCTACTACTTTCGCCGTTACTATCGCTTTGATTATTTTCATCCTGCTCAGTAACGCGCTCATGCAACCCAACCATTGCATCATCAGCATGACCTTGACGCACAAATCCGCCGCCAATTGAGTACCATACTTGCTCATCTATGCTGTTTCCATTAGCATCCGTTGCCACGAAACGCATTCCGTTAGGATGAATAACCATGCGTTTCCACTTTTCAAAAACAACATCATTATCGTAGTCAAAAGAAATAGTATGCTCTCCAGCAAGAGTTAAAGTGCCAGTTTTTCCACATTCTTCACGAATAGTAAGCATATGTTCGGTATTTACATTATCTGGAAGATTTCCTTCAAGCCCCGCAACACAAGCGCGATCGGTTCCGTGACCGAGACCGGTTAGAGACAATGAGCCATAAAGCGTCACTTTTACGTGCGCAACGTTTTTAAGATTGCCACTTTTTTTAAGCGACGTAACAAACGCATAAGCTGCACGCATAGGACCTACCGTATGCGAAGAACTAGGACCAACGCCTACTGAAAACATCTCTAAAATACTAAACACGTATCTATTGTAAGCATCATTAAGCTCGCTTCGACACACTAATTGTGTTAGAAATATGTTAGATTGTTCACTTCTTACTTTGTTTAGATAACAAGTTTGCTAAACTCACGCACGCAAACCATAAAATTATGGCTAAAACAACAGCTATAAGCATTACAGTAAACGCGTTTCCTTCAGTTGGCACGTGAAGTTCAAAGAATTTTGCAGTAAACGGTATAAAAGCTCCAGCAACTCCAGCTATAGCAAATAGCGCAACCATAATTCCTCTCCACGAGCGCAAAGGTTTAGCAACGCTTGCGAGCACGAGTATGCCGAGAACAAATACGATTACGGAACAAATGCTACGAGTGGTTACCAAAGCTTGCACGTTTGAAACAATAAAGCGTGAAGCTTTCAAACTATTTTCTGCATTTTCGTCAAGATTAAATCCCAAAACTCTAGGAGCAATAACAGCAGTCGCGAGCACAGAAGCTGCTATAGCAAATCCGCTAGGAACAGCAAAACGAACAACGCGCTTCAAGAATCCTGGAATGTATCTACGAGTATTAGGCGCAAGAGCTAGCAAAAATGCTGGAATACCAATAGTTAAAGAACCAATATAAGTAATATGCCGAGGCAAATACGGGAAGTGCAACGCTAGAAGCACAACTCCTGCAGAAATAAGCGCAGAATAAACAGTTTTTACAAGGAACAAGCCAGCCACGCGTTCCATATTTGCCATCACTTGCCTGCCGCGAGCTACAACATCCGGCAAATGCGAGAAGCGTGAATCAACAAGAACCACTTGAGCTACAGCTTTTGCAGCAGGAGCAGCATTGCCCATAGCAACGCCCAAATCCGCCTCTTTAAGCGCTAAAGTATCGTTCACGCCGTCGCCAGTCATAGCAACAACATGACTTTGAGTGTGAAGCGCTTGAACAATCGCCTTTTTTTGATTAGGAAGCACACGCCCAAGCACATCCACATTTTCAAGCACTTTAGCCAATTCGTTAATATCTTCTGGCAATTTTCGAGCATCCATTGCAACAGGCTTGCGCTCTCCTGTTAACCCAACTTTTGCAGCAACAGCCGCAACAGTTGTAGGATTATCTCCCGAAATTACGCGGCAGCGCACACCCTGTTCACGGAACCATTCAAGCGTTTTACGCGCATCTTCACGAATACGCTCAGAGCATCGAACCAACGCAACAGGCTGAGCACTCGCGCAAATAGTTGGAGAATCACCAAAAGTTTTATCTGTTTCTGTGACGCTATGTACTTCGCTATTTTCGACGCTACATACGCTGCTACTTTCGCTATTTACAGCGCTACTTACAGCGCTACTTACTTTTGCAAGAAGCAGCACGCGCTCACCAAGCTCCGCATAAGAATTAACTTTCGCTAAAAGTTCATTAGAATTTGCATAATTAATCGCGCTTAGCAATACTTCCGGAGCACCCATATACCAAGTTTCATATTCTCCACTGCTTTGCGCATATTGCACAGCGCTCCACTTTCTAGAAGACGAGAATGGAAGACGATTAGATACATGCTCGCTAGCGGCAACTCCTTGAGCACCAAGCCCTTCCATAATTGCAACGCCTGTTGCGTTAGGATTTTCTTCGTTTGATAAGTCAAATAAAGCTTGATTTGTTTGCAAGTTGATTTGTGAGTTGATTTGCGAGTTGATTTGCGAGTTGGTTTGTGAAGATATTTCAGCACTACTATTATCTAGATTTTCTACACCAACGAATGCAATACCACCGTCGGTTATAGTGCCAGTTTTGTCCAGGTTCAAGCAGTCTACGCGCGCTAAAGTTTCTACAGATTCCAACTCCTGAACTAACGTTTGCTTGCGCGCAAGTCGCATAGCAGCCACCGCAAAATTAAGCGAAGTAAGAAGAACCAAGCCTTCTGGAATCATTCCAACAACACCTGCAACTGCGGAAACAACAGCTCCCCTCCAAGCACCAGTCTGACAAGCTTCAACAAATCCGCCAACCTTATGCATTTGAGACCACACAAGCAGCACGCACAAAGGCACCACAACCATAGTCATATACTTCAAAATCGTGTTAATTCCACGACTTAAGTCAGAAATTGTTTTAGTATAAACCTTCGCTTGCGCCGCCAATTTTGCAGCATAACTGTGCTCTCCTACGGCAGTAACACGCGTTAAAGCCATACCAGAAACTGCAGTAGATCCGGAATAAACGTCGCCACCTTGTGCTTTTCGAACTGTAGCAGACTCGCCCGTAAGCATGGACTCGTCCATTTCCAATCCCCACGATTCCAGCACTTCTACGTCTGCTGGAACCTGCTCGCCAGCTCTAAGCCACAAAATATCCCCAAGCACAATAGCTTTGTGCGCAATCTCAATATTTTCTCCGCCTCTACGCACCATTGCGCGAGCTGCAATCAATATAGAAAGCCTATCCAAAGTGCGCTTTGCTTTTAATTCAGTCACAATGCCAATGCCAGTATTCACCAGAATTACCGCGCCAAAAACAGCGTCTTTCCACGAACCTGTGGCAAGCACAACTACCATTGCCGTGAAAATAATCGCGTTAAACAATGTAAACACGTTCGCGCGCACAATATCCATTAAAGAGCGAGAAGTTTGCTTAGAAGTAATATTCACGTCTCCGCGAGAAACCGCCTCCGCAACTTCTTCGGTGCTCAATCCAGAAACTTCTACTTTAGGAAGCGCCGCAATAGCTTTATTATTAGTGTTTTCAGTAGACGCTATTGCGTTTTGCTTGTTACTTGCCATTTATAATCACTTCCCTGCTGTGTGGCGTATTGTCGATTATTGCGCGAACGATGCTTAGCAAAGATGAACGTTTAAGCGCGGAATTATTATGCGCAGAATTGTTAGGCGCTAAATTATTCGAGATATCCCCAATTCGCAATATTGCAGCGTATAAAGTTTCGTCTTTTGGCGCTTTCACAGGATTTACTAACGCAACTGGCACTCCAGCATAACGCGCGTATTGCAACGCAGAAATCCATGAATTACTTTCGTTTTGCTTATTGCGCGCGCTGTTATTAAGCTGATTATTTTGATTATTTTGATTATTTTCTTTTTTATTTAGTTGATTATTAGCATTATGAGGCTCATCAACTCTTGTTACGTCGAGCGCGTTAATAAGTATTAGTGAAACAGGCTGCTCACTTGCAGCGCGAATAGCTTTCTGAGATGCTTCGTTCGCATTATTTATATTTGAAACCGGAACGTACGAAGCGCTTAAATTTGCCATTTTGCACTTCTGCATAATCGCATCATCAAGAGACGCAGACTTAGAACCAATAACCAGTAAATGGATGTCATTAATATCTATGCCGTCGTGAATTATGTCTCCAGCGCGACCAGTGCTACCAACGGCTTTACCCTGCGGCTCGCAAGCACTCAACGTGCCAAGCGCTAAAGCAGCTACAACAGCAGCCGCAAAAATGGTAATAGCGCGTTTAGAAAACATAAGACTTTTATACCACACCTTCGCCATAAGTGGCTGTTTTGGGGGTAAACACTCCCTCACAACACGCACAAAATCAAAATTGGTAAGACGAGCATTCCTGTAATAAGATTGTGCGCTAGATGTGCAAACACGCTGCGGCGTAAATTAAACAAAGTAGTTAACACAGCACATAACATAATTTAAACAGAATTCAGCAGAATTAAATTAAACTAAATTAAATTAATTCCAGCAGAATTCAGCAAAAACAAACAAAATTAAAACTAGATTCAACGACGAAAAGAGATTACCGATGACGAAGATCATTCAGATTGGCGCAAATCACGCCGGCACTGCATGCGCTAACACCATTTTGAGCTACCCAGGAAACGAGCTTACAATTTACGATCAGAATAATAATATTTCCTTCCTTGGTTGCGGAATGGCTTTGTGGATTGGCAAGCAGATTCAAAGCAGTGACGGTCTGTTCTACCAAAAGCCAGAAGATTTCGTTAAAAAAGGCGCTAAGGTAAATCTTGAAAGTAAAGTTTTAGACATTGATTACGCAAAGAAAGAAGTAACAGTCGAGCTTAAAGACGGCACTGTTATTCACGATTCTTACGACAAGCTGGTTCTCGCTACCGGCAGCCTTCCAAACAAGCCTCGCATTAAGGGCATTGATTTGGAAAACGTGCAAATGGTAAAGCTTTTCCAGAATGCACAAACTGTTATTGCTAAGCTCCAAGAGCGCGATTTCCATAATGTTGTGGTTCTTGGCGGCGGCTACATTGGCGTGGAACTTGCTGAAGCTTTTAAGCGCTTGAACAAGAATGTGACTCTTATTGACATGGAAGACCATATTCTTAACGGCTACTTTGACCCAGAGTTTTCCGATAATTTGAAGCAAATTATGGAGAATAAAGGCATTCACTTTGAACTTGGCCAAACTGTTGAAGAAATTGTTGGCGAAACTGAAGTCAAGGCTGTTAAAACAAGCAAAGGCACTTACGATGCAGACATGGTGATTTGCGCTATTGGCTTCCACCCAAACGTTGCGCTTGGCAAAGATCACTTAAAGCAGTATGCTAACGGCGCTTTCCTCGTTGACAAGAAACAGCAAACTTCCGACCCAGACGTGTACGCAATCGGCGACTGCGCTACAATCTACGACAACGCTCGAGACCGCGTAAACTACATTGCACTCGCTACTAACGCCGTTCGAAGCGGTTTGATTGCAGGTCACAACGTTTGCGGAACTCCTGTAGAGACCGAGGGCGTGCAAGGCTCTAGCGCAATGATGATTTACGATTACAAGCTTGTTTGCACCGGTTTGAGCTTGACTGCCGCTCAAAAAGAGGGAATGGACGTTGATTACGTTGATTTTGAGGATACTCAAAAGCCTGCGTTTATGGAAGTTGAGAATCCAAAGGTGAAGATTCGCATTGTTTACAAGAAGGATTCTAAGGTTATTGTTGGCTGCCAGTTGGCTTCTAACTACGATATGTCTGCCGCAATTCACCTGTTCTCGCTGGCTATTCAAAAGAAGGTTACGATTAAGGAACTTGCTTTGTGCGACATCTTCTTCATGCCTCATTTCAACCAGCCGTACAACTACATTACGATGGCAGCTTACACGGCTTTGTTGAAGGGATGATTAGACTTTGCTGATTAGCTTAGGCTGAATCACTTTTTCTGATTAGCTTAAATCGCGTTTATTAAACCAAGCAATCTGTTCTATAATGGAGCAGTTGCTTGGTTTTTTAATCATCCGCGCACAAAAGCACGCACACAACGCGAGCTATTAGCACTATTAGCGCAAGACATGGATTAAAACAAAGGAGTCTTAGATGAAGCAGCTTTCTATTAAACCAACTATTCATAAGTTCGAGCACGCACGCGATTTTGCGCAAGAATTTAAGCTTGGTAAGGGCGATTTGGTTATTACAAACCAGTATATTTGGGAGCCTTATTTTGGTGATTTGAATCTTGATTGCGACGTGATTTTCCAAGAAAAGTATGGCAAGGGCGAGCCGAGCGACTCAATGGTTGATGCAATCGTTAGTGACATTCACACTACCCCGAAGCGTGTGATTGGCATTGGTGGCGGCACTGTTTTGGATATTTCGAAAGTTTGCGCGTTGAAGCAAACAAGCCCGCTTGAGGATTTGGTCGACGGCAAGATTCCTGCGCAAAAAGGCGCGGATCTTATTCTTGTGCCAACTACTTGTGGCACTGGATCCGAAGTTACGAACGTTGCCGTGTTCTCGCTTACTAAGCGCAACACTAAGAAGGGTTTGGCAAACGATGCTTGCTACGCTACGGACGCGGTTCTTATTCCGGAATTGTTGAAGAGTCTGCCAGATTACGTTTTTGCAACCAGCTCTATTGACGCTCTTACGCACTCGATTGAGTCCGCACTTTCTCCTATTGCAACCGAGCTTACAAAAATGTTTAGTTACAAGGCTTGCGGGCTTATTTTGCAAAGTTATATGCGAGTTGTGAAGGAAGGTAGTAGTGCAAAAAGCAAAGTTGTAGGCGACTTGATTTCGGCAAGTCTTTACGCTGGTATTGCGTTTGGTAACGCTGGCTGCGGTTGCGTTCACGCGATGGCTTATCCGCTTGGTGGCACTTTCCACGTGGCTCATGGCGAAACTAATGCTGCTCTTCTTACAAGCGTTTTGCGATACTACGCTAAGCACGACGCAGAAAACAGCAACAGCACCGAAAACACTGAGCTTTCTAAACTTTTTGACTTCATGTCAAATATTCTTGAATGCCAGAAAACAGACGTATTAAATAAGCTTGACGAAGTTCTTAACACGATTCTTCATAAGCACAAGCTTCACGAGTATGGCATGACCGAAGACATGATTCAAAGCTGGGCAGCATCCGTTGTTAAAGAGCAGCAACGACTTTTGAAGAATTCCTACATGCATATGAACGAATCTGCAATTGCCGAAGTCTACGCATCTACTTTCTAAAATCGAATCTGACTAAAAAACAGATTCCACTAAAAGACGAATCTCACTAAAAATAATCCCCGCAACTAACAAAAGCTGCGGGGATTTTAATTATCGCGACTATGTGAAACTTACGCATCAAGCGTTATTACAGGATGCAAATCAAACATTTTTACAGTACGCTTCATGCGGAAGGCAATGCTTGTTATAGCAATCGCAATAACACCGAAAAGCACAAGCATTCCAATGCCAGAAACTATTTCACCACTGTTCTTTCCAGACATTGCTTGACGCAACCCCATAATCGAGTACGTCATTGGCAAATATGGGTGAACAGCTCTAAAGAATGCCGGCGTCATTTGTACTGGGAACGTTCCTGCAGAGCTTGTGATTTGCAACATAAGAAGCACAATAGCAACTATTCGCCCTGGCATGCGGAACACCACCATAATCATTTGCATTATTGCCATAAAGACTATTGACGCTATAATCCCCAGCGCGTAGAATGCACCAACATTATCGATTTGCAACTTCAACGCTCCTTGAACAACGCCCATAAGAATAATCGCTTGAACAACGCCCATAATCACAAACGGCGTCAAGCTAATAAGCGCGCTTTTAAGCGGATTCATGCCGTTTAGTATCGCTCGCCTATCCATAACTCTCAAAACGAATGTTGCCATAAGAGCACCGACCCAAAGGGCGATAGAAATAAAGTAAGGAGCAAAACCAGTTCCATAGTTTTCAACGTGCGAATACTCGTGCTCCTCCAAGGAAACTGGTGCGCTCATCATCTTACTTTTTTGAACAATACTGTTTACTTTTCCAGACTTTTGAGCATCTTTAAGCCCGTCATGCAATTTCTTAGCACCATCAACAAGCTTTGGAGTGTTATCCGATAGCTTCTTAGCGCCGGAATTAAGCTGATTAGAACCGTTCACTATTTTCGCAGAACCTTGTGCAGCTTCATTCACGCCACTATTTAGTTTCTCGCTACCGTTACTTACTTGAGCCAAACCGTCAGCAAGCTTATTTGTGCCAGCAGCTAACTTATTTGAACCAACATTAACTTTCTCCATGCCTTGCATAAGAGCGTCAGCACCGCCCTTTATTTGCAAGCTTCCTGCAGAAAGCCTGTCTGCTCCAGCGCTTAAAGCAGAAAGATTTGTTTCTAGAAGATTAGAATTTTCGCCTAATCCTTCTGCCAAACTTTGCAGATTAGCAAGCACGTCTTCCTTTGTTACTGCTGGGTTTTGCGCTTGCATAAGAAGACCAGTAATTTGTGCTTTTGTTTCAGCGTTTCCAGCTTTAACATGTTCTTCTAATTCGTTGCTTGAAGCTGCAAGCTTTTGAGCTCCTTCATAGAATTCGCTTGTCGCTGCCGATAGCCTTTGCGTTCCTTCGCTTAACTGTTGAGCTCCGTTTGCTAAATCTTGCGTTTTTTGTGCAAGATATTGAGCTCCTTCTTTGCTACGAGCATTGGCTTCAGTTAGCGTATTCGCACCTTTTTGAAGCTCCCCTAATCCGCCTTGAAGTTTTTGCAAAGATTGCGAAAGTTTATTCGACCCATCTGCAAGCTTATTTATTCCGCCTTGCAAAGACTTTGAACCTTCATGCAATGCTCCAGCACCGTTTGCAGCAGCACCAAGAGAATCGGAAGCTGAATTAACTTTCGCAAACATGTGCTCCCAATACTCTTGAGCAATCGCCTCGCTAATCTCAGTACGCATAGTGCGGAAAGCAGTTTTACCAATTTGTGAAGCCAGCATATTGCTTGCTTGATCGTACTTTACGTGAAGTTTTGCTTTAGTTGGAGTATCGTATTGCGCGGAAGCAATGCACTTACTGAAGGAAGCTGGAATAGTTGCTACCATAAAATAATTGCCATTTTTAAGGCCCTTATTTGCTTCAGCACTATTTACAAAATTCCATTGGAAACCTTCACTACCGTCTTTTTGATTCTTTAAACGAGTTTTGATTTCGTTTCCAATGTTTCGCATTTTGCCGTTAATCATAGCGCCATTGTCTTCAACAACAACAGCCACAGGCACAGTATCCAAAGTCTTATAAGGATTTGTAAATGCCCATAAGTAAAGCGATCCGTATAAAAGTGGAATCAAAGCTACGGTTCCAATAACAAGCTTTCGAGCTTTTCCTTTTATAGCATTATTAAGCTCACGAAATGCAAGAGCAATAGTATTAACGCGCATTGTTTTCACCACCATTTGCTTTACGCTCACCAAGCTGAGAATCAGTACGAGAATTTTCTGCTTTCTCATTATTTGGCATGAGTCTTAAGACTTGATCAACTTGCTTTTCTAACTCACTTTGTAAAACTCCAACAAGGCAAGAGCAGTAGTTTTTACTAACGTATTCGCGAATGTCTGCAAGCAAGCATTCACTTTGCTCGCTAGTAAGCTCCGTCTCAATTCCATCAACAAATAGTAGCCACGGCTTTTTTAGCAAAGCCAACGCAATTGCCAAACGCATGCGTTCGCATGGCGTTAACTCTCCTATTGCTGTTTTGTGAGGAGAAAATACCTTCCACTGCGCAAGAAGATTGTATGCGTATTGTCGTAACGCTTCGCGATTTTTTACATCATTTTTATACTGTTCTCGAAATAGTGGCGAAGATGATGCGAGTTTTAGCTCGCTCATCAAAACTTCTTCTATTGTTTGCGTTTTGTAGAATTCGTTAATTCCGTTGAATAATCCCAATCCCACATATTTACGTGATTCTTTAAAATCGTTAGGAAGAGTTGAGTCCGCAATAGTAAGAGTTCCGTTCGTAAATTTCATATAACCAGACAGTGCAAGCAGCAAAGCTGATTTTCCAGAGCCGTGTTCACCTGATATTGCAACGATTTGATGAGGCTCTACTTTTAACGATACGTCCCAAAATGGTGTTCTTCTAAATATTTGTAAGCCTAATTCTTTAGCTTCTAAAAGTGTTTTACTATCTTTCATAATTTGTATGTTTGACGCTTGGAATTACGATATGTCGTAATATCTTTTTTACTTAGAGCGCCAGGCATTCCTCCTTACTCTAAATACTCTAAATACTCTAAATAACTATTTTCAATTTTTAGTTTTTTAGTTTTTTAGTTTTTTAGTTTTTTAGTTTGTTGTTTATTGTTTATTGTTTATTTTTAGATCTTCACAATTAGCAAAACAATTTTTAATTTTCACATTGCTTTACCGCTATTTCTCGCGATAAACTCACGTTGCAATGTTGCAATAAAACGGTGTAAAACCGAGCATCCGGTGATTTTATTAATTCCTCACCTAACACACTTCAGCGTACTCTTTTGGGTAAACAATTGTTAAGCTACTCTAAATTTTTTATTTAGTTGTTTATACTCTATATTTACTTAAGAAACAAGTTGTAAATACTTCCATGCTATATTGTCTTTAATTACTAAATGTAAGAAATACATATGTAAGAATACATATGCAAAAAATAAAAACGTAGGCAATACGAAATAAAACGTATTACTTCAAAGAATATATTAAATTCAAGCATTTAAAGGGGTGAACGGCATGCCAAGTTTGCAAATTTTAAATATTATATTTAATCCGGTTATTGTGTCGGTTGTAGTGCTATGCGCACTTAGTCTTGCAAAACTTAATGTTTTACTATCAATGATAGTAGCTTGCGTTGCAGGTGGCATTGCCGGCCATCTTCCGCTTTTTGGAGATGGGAATCACACGATTATGGCGTTGCTTTGCGACGGTTTCTCTACCAACGCACAAACTGCACTCGCCTACATTTTGCTTGGTACTTTTGCAGAAGCAATTACAGCAACCGGTTTGGCTCAAATTATTTCTAAAAAAATTAGCAAAATTATTGGCACTAACAAATTCATTCTTCTTGCTGTTTTAACAGTAATTGCGTGCATGTCTCAAAATATTGTGCCAGTTCACATTGCTTACATTCCTATTCTTATTCCGCCGATTTTGCAAGTTATGAACAAACTTAAGATTGATCGCCGAGCAGCTGCCTGCTGCACAGCTTTTGGTCTTGAAGTTCCGTACATTGCAATTCCGTTTGGATTCGGCTTAATTTTCCAAACTGTTATTGCTACGAATCTTTCTAAAAACGGCATGAAGGTTAGCGTTGCAGACGTTAGCGCTGTGAACTGGTATTTAGGTGCCGCAATGCTCGCAGCCTTACTGTTTGCAGTTTTTGTGCTATACCGCAAGCCTCGCGAATACGAAACCAACGAAGCTGATACTCGTGCTGCTGACGCTGTTGTTGGCCCTCTTACTAAAGCACATTACGTAACTATTCTTGCGATTATTGTTGTTGTAGTAGTGCAAGTTATTAGTAAGGATCTTTCGCTTTCTTCTCTTGCAGGTCTTGCAACGATGATTATTTTTGGCGCAATAAAGTGGAACGATATCGACAAGCAGCTTATGGGCGGCGTTAAGCTTATGGGTCTTATTGCTTTCGTTATGCTTATTGCCGGCGGCTACGCTAACGTGATTCAAGCAACAGGCGGAGTTGAGGAGCTTGTGCACTTAGGTGTTGCATCTATGGGTCAGAACAAGCTTGTTGCTGCGTTTGTGATTACGATTATTGGTTTGCTTGTAACTATGGGCATTGGAACTTCGTTTGGCACTGTTCCTATTCTTGCTGTTTTGTTCGTGCCTCTTTGCCAGAGCATTGGTTTTAGCACTCCTGCAACGATTCTTCTTATGTCTTCCGCTGCAGCTCTTGGCGACGCAGGCTCCCCTGCTTCCGATACTACACTCGGACCTACTGCCGGCTTAAACGCGGACGGCCAGCACAGTCATATTTGGGATACTTGCGTTCCAACGTTCCTTATTTTCAATATTCCGCTTATGACTGCCGGCATTGTTATTTCGCAGTTTATTTAGCAGATTATTCCCGAGTAGTTTCCGATATCTCGTATTATTTAGCTAAATGTTTTAGTTGAATATTTAGTTGAATATTTAATAGAGATTAGGCCTTTCGAAACGCAAAAGTGTTTATTGATAAAATTATCAATAAACACTTTTATTTTTTATTAAGATTGTTATAATGTAATGTGCAATTGTATATTTGTTATATTTTTAAACAAAATAACAAAAGTTTATTTAAGCAGCTAGATAGATAGTTACTTGATTAGTTAGTTGATTAGAGAGTTGGGTGTTTTATGAATAAGGCAACAAAAATAATTCTGACTTCAACCATGATGGGTATTGCGACTGCAGCTTGCGCAGTGTGCATGAGCCAAACCGCTTACGCTGCTGACACTAATGCAAGTAACATAAAAACAACTACCCCCCCCCCTGCCAATCTCACTAATCAAAATGCTTTAGAAAATAGCACCAAAGCCAGCAATAATAAAGCTAACGAAAATAAAACTAGCAACGATAAAACAGAAGATAATAAATCTCGCGAAGATAAAACCAGCATTGCAGAATACCGCAGTGCAACTCCATCTACTACAACTACTAAGACTACAGATATCGAAGCTACTACAGAAAAGGCAGCTACAGGAGAAAACGTAGCGTCTGATAAAGAAACTGTTTCATATCCTCAAATGACAGTGGTAGAACCGGGTGTAGCAGTTACCATTAAACCAAAGTTCATGCGCGGCGATAAAGAGATTACGTTAGCCGAATCGAAGAAATACGGCCCTTGCAATGATAATTATGAGTATATATCCGTCGAATATAAGAACGGAGACAAATACGAACTTGCATATGGCAGTGCTATAACGCGTAACTCAGATTATAGCTACACGTTCAAGTGGCGCGAGAGCGCAGCGCGCGAACATCCTAACGCTATTATTCGCGTCAAGGGACTTCGTATGTATGACAAGAATGGGAAGCAACTCCAAGAAGAGGTTATTCCAACATTTAAAACTGCAGGCTCGGAGAATCATAAGCCTGAACCAAAGCCATTCGAATTTAATCGGAACGAATTATCAGCAGGCCTTGCAACCGACAAAAGCGGTAATTATGTTCGTTGGAGAGTGTTAAGCAACAACGACTCACCATCAATAGATGAGCAAGAATACTGCAGCAAGTTCCTTGACTACGATCCTGACGCACACATACTCAAAACCAAAATCATTGATAATACTGTGCCGCCAATAAACAATAGAGCTCCAAGCGTTGTTGCAAAGCGTTTTATAGGAATTACGCTTCAAACAATGGGCATGAACGATACAGTTCCAGTAACTGAAAATCTTGAAAATACTCCTTGGTTCTTTAAGGATGCAAAAGAAAAAGCTAATTTTGAGAACGCATTGCATAACAAGGTATGGTCGAAACAATATGACTATACTCAATGCAGCATCTTGCAGCAAATAGGAGGTAAACTTCCAAAGGGCGTTAAGTACAATCTTAGTAAAGGAACTTTCGAAGGAAATCCAGAAATTAACGATTGGCAAGAAAACGAGACTATGCGAGAATATCCGCTATATCTCGCTCAAGTCACAATGTATAACACAGCAGATTATCTTACTCTTAAACCATATACCAGCTATATCGCAGGTAAGCCAAAACCTCAGCCTAAACCTGACGAAGCTCAACTCTTTAGTGACACTCCTGACAATGTTGTATCAACTGGATTGTCGGCGGATAAAACGTTGCGTTGGCGAATTTTAAGCGACGATTTGCCGAAGGGCATTGATAAAAGCAAAGTTACTTACAATTCTACTACAGGGCGTTTCGATGCACTGTTTTATGAAGGCTTATCCGACAATACAAGTGTTATTGCACGAGTAAGTCATCTTAAATTGCAAACGATTGACAACACAGGAAAAATCACAAAATATCAAGAGACTCCTGTTTTCATCTACAAAGACGAGGATAGTCACAAAAAGGTACTGGTTATTTCAGATAAGAATAAACGCATCGGTAATGTAGCTGTAAGCTCTGCGTCAGGTTCATTGAATTACATTGTGGCTGGAGATTTGCCAAACGGCGTTAAGTTTAATTCAGAGAGTGGCACTTTTTCAGGTACAGCTAAGGTTACCGATTGGAAAAAAGACGAAACTAGCCGCACGTATCCTATATATGTTGCGACGTATAAGAGCCTAAACGGTACGATGTTTTTATATGTTGCAACTAACTCTATTACAATTGTAAAGAACACAAATAACGAAGGCACAGAAGTAAATGAGAAACTTGTGCAACCGACCACTCAATCCACCACTTCCAGTACTACTGCAACCAACCCTAGAACAGGTCAGCCATATAAGCTTAGCGATCTTGGTGATGATAACGTCAGCAAAACAGTAATAGGTGAATATAACGACGGTATTTATGGGATACCTGCTTATTTCAAGCCGGGCGAAAAAAAGACTATCAAGCTTAGGTTCTATCTGTTGAACGCAGATTATAGTATAGGCAATGAAATTACCGATGAGTTTATGAAGGTGCTGGATCAAGAGCCAAAAGAAGTAAGCTTAAATAAAGTTATGCTTGTCCGTAACGGTAAGACAACTGTGGTTGAAATGAAGACGGCATATACGTTGCATAGAGATTATTCAATCACATTTACAGCAGACGCAGACGCTCAAGATGGAGATTCTTATAATACAAATGGCTCGAAGCTTGACAATTTACCAATCATTCTTGATCAAAAGGTGACGCCAACGTACACATATGAGGACGGTATAACGCTGCATGAGAAGGGTAAACCGAGCCACGTAGTGTTTATAAACGCATTGTTCAGGGTTACGAAGCCGAAGCCGGAACCACCAAAACCGGAACCACCAAAACCGGAACCACCAAAACCACCTGTTGTTCCACCAACACCGCAACCCGAACCGCCTAAGCCGGAACCAGAACCAACTCCTGTTCCAATTCCAGAGCCGGAACCAGAACCAACTCCTGTTCCAACTACCGAGCCGGAGCCAATTCCTGTTCCAATTCCAAAATTTGAGCCTATCCCAGTGCCTATAATTTCGGAACCGAAACCAGAACAAGAACCAGAACCAGAGCAAGAAAAGACTGTGAAAGAAGCGCCAACTCCGCAAACACACGAACCGCTTGCTCGCACTGGCTCTGAAACATCAACCATTGCAGGTGCTGGATTAGCGTTCTTGATGTCAGCTTTCGGAGCACTTTCGCTTAAACGCACGCGCATCGGCAAGCACAGCAAATAAAAACGCAACTAGCGAATAACGCAAGTAACCAATAAACGCAAATAACTAATAAACGCCAGTCGAGTTGAAATAAACTCCCTGGCGTTTATTTTTAAGCACCAATCAACCAATCGCAAATCAGTCAATCTCAAATCAGCCAACAGCAAAGTAGCCAATCTCAAAGTAGCCAATCTCAAAGTAGCCAATCTCAAAGTAGCCAATCGCTGCAAATTTGCACTTAATGGCCACTAGCTCATGTCTACGTTAGACGCATTAGCACGCGAGGATCTGCGCTATTTTGTTCTGCGAGGTTTTTGATTCTACCTCTTATTTGTGCATCCGTTAAACCCACTTATAGTAACACCTCAAAATACTTGCGAACAACATTGTTTACTCTAAAAAGTTTCGCATATTCCATCAACAAATTGAGATCTTTGTCTGGTCTAGCAATATAAGATTTTAAGATTGTATTAAATTCCTGAATCTCAATTAAATTTCTGCTTCTAAACGCGTCACAGACAGTTCTTTCGAGATTATACATTGGCACTTTATTACCGAGATTATCCGTGACTAAAATCTTTCCGACTTCAAGCAATTCCTTTTTTACGCTATAAACTTTCACATTGCACGACGCTTTCAGCCGATGAGCATTAAAACCACTGTAAACAGTAATAGTGTGAGTAATTGGCTCCATATCAACCAATCCATGATAAAAGAAAGCTTCGTCGTGAGAAAAAACAGCAGATGGTGAACGCTTATGAATAAGAAGCAACTCATCTACCCAGGAGTCTTTAGACGCGTATATTCCACCGCTTAACTGTTCTAGTTCATTATCTTTAACAAATTTATAAAACTTATATTTTGACAGTCCGCAAGATTTTGCTTCTTTTAAAGTAAGCATATTGCTGCTATTAGCATTTAATAATGTAGCGATAACACTCACCATCCTTTCGTGCATATATTGTAACTCATATTAGCACGATTGGATGAATTATATAAACTTTACTCTATCACTATTACGCTAATGGGAGTCTGCAATCAAAGCACATCTACTTAACAGCACGTTTATGCTGATTTCATATGTAGCATCAGCATGAACGTATCAAATGCGCAACACTGCTTCAATACAAAGCTCAAGCGCATACGCTTTAGAATCCCCGCCCCAATTACGCTCATCATAATTTTCAACATCATGCAAAGTATCTGCAGTGTAAAGGATCTCACCCCAAACAATCTCACGCATTTGCGCACAAGCCGCTAAAGCAGAACATTCCATTTCAACAACCGCGCACCCCTCCTGCTTACGATTAGCAACTTTCGTCTTAGTTTCACGGAAAAACCCATCCGTAGTCCACGTCTTAACCTCATAATAAGGCAAATTATGCGCTTGCAAAGTTTGCAAAATAGCACGCCTCGAGCGCTCTGAAACATCAACATAACGACTTGGAGGCAAATAATGATAAGAAGTTCCCTCATCCCTTAAAGCTTTATACGGAACCAGAAAAACATTTTCTGCATAATCAACTAACGATCCGCAAGAACCAGCACTAACAACTTCCCTAACGCCGTAAGAAATCAACCAATCTAAAATCTGAACAGCAGCAGGAGCGCCAACTGGAGCCTGTACTAAGCAGATTTTTTGCGTTTCTTCTTCTACTTCGCTGTTTGCGTCTTCCCTTACTTTTTTCTTTACTTTTTCTTCCAAAACATATATTGGATATACTTTAGTTGCAGATTCAAAATTTGCTACAATCGTAGCTTTTCTACTTAAAGCATACTGATCGATTTCATCGCCTAAGAAAGCAAAAACCGCTTTAGATGGAAGCTGAACAGAAATATTATCGTGATTTGGCATAATAACCGCGCTTTTATCGAAATCATACTCTAAAATCGGCAAATCATATTCTGTCATATAATCAACTCCTTCATACGATCAGCTCCATCCTACAAGCAACTCAATCCTATATGCAAATACACGCATTAGTACGCAAAAATCACAAAGTAGCCAATCGCTGCAAATTTACAACGATTGGCTACTTCATAAACGGGTTATAGGCCACCCAGCTCAATATTCCATCTAACCCAATATGCTATCTATATTCTTCTTATTGCTTAAATCATCCTCACTAAGAAAATCCATCTGCTTTATTCCGCTTAAATCTGCAATAAGTGAAACTGGGAATGTAACAATGTTTTGATTAAGCGTGCTGATATTACTATTAACAATTCTTTTTGCCGCCGCCAGCTGCTCGTTTTCGTCGTTTATTTCTTCCTGCAAGTTCAAAAATTGTTCAGAAGACTTCAATTCCGGATAAGCTTCCGCCAAAGCATAAATCTTCCCTATTGCATGATTCTGATTTTTGATTACCGAACTAGAATCCGCAGAACCCAATCCTTCTCTTAAACTCACCAAATCCACTAATGTTGTTTTTTCATACTTTGCAAACGACTGAGCAACTTTGAACATTTGGCAAATCGTATCGTATCTTTTAGCGAGCGCAATATCAACGTTTTTCTGCGACTCTTCTATAATCACCCTATATTTTCTTAGCCTATTTAACGTGCCTATAAACCAGGCAATAAGCGCTACAACCGCTATCGCAACAACTATTAACATAGTGTCCCTATCAATAAGGTCTTCCATAATGTCACTCATAATGTCTCCCATAATGTCACCTTTAGTTCTAATCTTTTTCTACTTTTGTAATTTCTCTCTAATTACGTTAATTATTTCGTAATACTCAGCCAAAACATCTCTAAATTTTGAGTATTCTCTTGCTAAAGATAAGTTTTCTACACCAGATTTTCCTGGAGCGCCAAATAAATACCGACCAGAATCAAAGGCTGCAACAATACGCTCACTATCTAGGTACAAGCAAACTCGCATTCTTTTTTGCAAATTATTCAATAGTTCTATAAGTGTTGGATCTAATACCAGTTTTGTATAAAAATCGTCTGTAGAAAAGATTGAATACGAGTTATTAAATTCAATAGATTCTGTTTGAACTTCACTCTCCTCTTTTGTTTTTTTACCATAGTATCCATTTAGTTTTTGCCCCATAAAGTTCTTTCCAGTAACTGGGACGATTCTAATGTGGCCATTTATGTTGGTTTTTGAGTTTATTAATAAGACTTGTCCAATAAAATCCGTTTTTTTGACAGTTTTTCCACTTTCACTTCTAGAAAAGTGCATTGCTTGCATATTTGAAAATTCAGTTTTAAATTCATCGCCAAAAATTATGTGTGTATTTGAATAATACCTACTCGATATTGGCAGAAGATTATTAAAAATACTGCTGTCAATTCCTTCGGAATTTTTTAATACTGTTCCAGGCAGAATCGCATTAAAAATCGGCGTTAAGACATTATCCGAATATAAAGTATCTACATCAACCTTATTATTTACAAAAAACTTACCTGCAAAGCAAACAACAAAAACACCTACTATTAGCAAATAATATTTGTAACGAGAGTAATCAATATTTGGAAAATAATTATATAAAGCGCCAAAAACCATTACTACTGGTATCAATGGGATTAAGCGCGCGAAATCAAAAGAGTTATTTTTTACGCCTTCTTTTAACTCGTTTAATTTTCCTTGTATTTGGGGAGATTGTTCTATTCGCGCGAGTCTGTTTAAAACTTCTGGATTTGTAAATACGCTACCATATTTTACATTCATGTCATCTCCCTTTTATAAATCACTCGGCATTCTTTGACATATTCTGCGAATCTTTATGCACAACGTTGTAGACATTTGAATTTACAGTATCATCGTTTAAACTTGGCTGATTCTGATCATTAGATTCATAGTCATCTCGATTATTCGAGTCATACTGTTTAAACTGTTCCATATATGCCTTTTCTCTAACTCTATACAATCTAAATTACACAAAATCATTAAATAAAAACAGATTCTGCATAAAATTTATTTTGCTAAATTTTAAAATCGCAAACTCATATCTTTTTTATAAAAACAAATCACAAAGTAACCAATCGCTGCGAATTTGCACTTAATGGCTACTTATACCAAACAGAGACCTTCGCGCAGAAAACAAACTGCACCAATGTCAAAAAATAAGCAAAATCAGACCTTCGCGCAGCGCGACGACCTGCCTGAGCGCATAGAGCGTAGCACGCGAAGGCAACTCGGAGCGGAAACTCGCTTAAGTTGGAAGTCCAGTGGACTTCCAACGCGAGTTTCTCGCGCGAGCGTAATCAGCGCGAGCGCCAACTGCACCAATGTCAAAAAATAAGCAAAATCAGACCTTCGCGCAGAAAACAAACTGCACCAATGTCAAAAAATAAGCAAAATCAGACACTAGCGCAGAACGCAATCTGCACGCGTGTCTCTACAGACCTCGAAATTGCACAGCGCATTGAAAGCAAACCAGCGTAACAACCTCACATAGACACAGTGTAAAGCGAGTAGAAGTAAGCCTTCTGATTCATGAGCTCCTCAAAGTTTCCACGCTCAATAAGCTCGCCGCTTTTCATCACGAGAATCTCATCATATTGCTTAAGCGAATTAGCATCCAAGCGGTGAGTTACAACAAGTCGAAGAATTCCTTGCAAATCCAAAATAGATTGCGTTACGTTCGCGCTCGTCTCGTTATCTAACGCGCTCGTTGCCTCATCAACCAGCAGAATCTCGGACTTTTTAAGCAAACTTCGCGCAATAGCAATACGCTGCTTTTCGCCGCCAGAAAGATGACTACCATTCTCGCCACACTGATAATCCTTGCCTTTAGAAGCAATCAAATCATCCAAACCAGCCAAGTGAATCACGCGATCCACTTCCACCTCCGGGAACGGCTTAAAAAGCGTAATATTATCTAAAATCGAAGCATCAAACATAAACACAGACTGCTGCATAAGAGTCGTCTTATCGTAAAGCGAACTCTTGCTCACATTGCTAAGCTCGTGATTATTCAGCTGCACACTACCCTCATAATCCTTGTAGTAGCCCATAAGCAGATTAATCAAACTACTCTTACCAGCGCCACTTGGTCCTACTATTGCATAAGATTTTCCAGCTTGCAAAGTTAGATTTACATTTTTCAAGACTTTATGATCCGCGTCATAAGCGTACGAAACATCGCGCAAAACAACGCTTTTAATAGAATCGTCAATGATCTCGCCAGAATCCTCTTTAGCATTACTCATATAGTCAGCCATCTTGCCAATAAGCTTCTTGGCACCCTTCATCTCGCCAAGCATTTGCGGAAGACTTGCAATAGGCTGAAGTACGCCATTCATCAAATTAGTGAAAGCTAACACCATTCCAGCAGTAATAACACCAATATGAGCGTTAACCATCCAAGCACCAATAAGCATCACGCCAATCTGAGTTCCAAGGCTGGAAATAGTACCAAGAGCAGAAACAGTAGTCATCGTTTTTTCGCGAAGATTCTTCGTATGCTCAAGCTCCATCGACTGATTCTGATAACGGTTAATAACCTCTTGCTCCGCCTTAAAACTCTTAATAACCGAAACGCCGTTCAAAACATCCTTCGTTAAGGCTGTATAAGACTCGTTCGACTTAGAAACCTGCTCCTCGCGAGTGGCAATTCCGTTAGCTGTAAGAATCGAGCACGCCATTGGAAGCACAGAAATAATAAGAGCAATAACAGTGAGCAATGGACTATAATAAATCATAAGAGCCAGAGAGCTTACAAGCATAAGAACGTCTTGAACAAAGTCAAAAATCTTCTTCAAATACTTTTCTTGAATACGCTCGCAATCATTAGTAAGCACAGAAAGATACGTGCCAGAATTCGCAAGCGAAAAATCACTATAACTCTTCTTTAAAAGCTTCTTGATAACAGACTCTTTATACTGATTCATTGCTTTTTCAAGAAAGCGAGGGTACGCGCTGCGCTTCAATGCGAAAATCAGGGAGATTGCCAGCATAAAGGAAACGACAAGCAGCAAAATAATAGTTAAAGAAAAAGCTTCTTTACCTGCCATATAGTCGAAAATAATTTGCAAAATCCAAGAAATAGCAGTGTAAATCATAGACAAGGCAATAAAAACTATCATCGAAAGAAAAGCTACAAGCTTGTTTTCTTTGAAAAATAGTTTTACGTAATTTTTTACGTCGGGATGTAGTTTAGATGATTGCTGATTCGCAGGCGATTGCTGATTTGACGCAGTATTTTGACTTGCGGATGAATTCTGATTTTCCGCGTCGTCAGTCTTGCTCATTCTCGCTACCTCTCACTTCCTTTATATCTATTTGCTATTTTTGATATTTTTGCTATTTTTCGCTAATAGCATTTTCGCAGCTAGCATTTTCGTTTCCATTTTGCCGATTCGCTCGCTACAAAGCATTGAAATCTACATTATCACACTTATCATGCTTAATAACACTTATACGTAATGCCTAAACACATTTATGCGCAATGCTTGCTTGCATCATGTTCTGTCTTTTATAAAACCGCAGCAATCAATTTCTGAAAACTCAATAAAACCAGCAGACTTATAAAAAGCAATAGTTTTTTCAGTACAATCCGTGGTCAATTGAATTTGACGAACATTAGGATAACAATCCACAATCGCCTTTAACAAAGCAGACCCTATCCCCTGCCTTTGATACTCAGGCAAAACGATAATATCCTGTATAAAAACAACCGTGTATCCGTCACCAACAGCCCTAACAATGCCAACTAGCTCATCATTTTTATAAGCAGCTAAAACCTTTAGCGAATTGTTAAAACCATTTTCCAAAGAAGCTAAATCATCTGTATATGCAGACCAACCAACGGAACCATACAGCCTTAAAATATCCTCGCTATTATACTTTTCATACTCTTTTATTTGCACATCTGCTAAATTCATTTACAACAACTCCTCCGAATGCTGCAAAATAAACATTGAAACCCTAAATTTTCTAGTGTAATCGCTTAGTATATCAAATCGCCTATCTCTTTTCTTAACATAGGCCATTAATGCGCCAACCAGAGACCATAACGCATAACGCAATCTGCACCAGTGTCTCTGCCAATCTTGAAATTGCGTAGCACATTGCAACAATCCACGCCACAACGTCACATAGACACAGTAAGAAGTATAATGAACCTAATTTTGTTCATTAGATGACAGAAAGGTCTAACAATGTTCAATCGTTTAAAAAAATATTTGGAGCGTTAAATTAACTACAGCTTCACTCGTACTAATTCCTGCAGCTATCGGCATAAATTACGTTGCAAAACTATTCGCTAGTATGCTAAAACTACCTCTTTGGCTTGGCACATTAGGCACTTGCATTTCAGCATGCTTAGCAGGCCCAGTTGTAGGCGGAATTGCTGGATTCTTAACTAATATTGTTTACGGTTTAACAATTGATCCAATTTCTACAGTTTATAGCATCACAGCCGCCGCAATTGGCGTAAGCGTTGGAATTGCTGCACGATTAAAATATATGAACAAATGGCATCACATTCTTATAACGAGTCTTATTGTTGCAGCAATCGCAATAATTATCTCCACACCTTTAAACATGATTTATTGGGGTGGAACCACCGGAAACGTTTGGGGTGACGCTGTTTTTGCAGCAATGGGTTCCAAGGGATTCTTCGCATCATTCGTAGATGAGCTTGTTGTAGATATACCAGACAAGATTGTTGTTTTGTTCCTTGCGGCTGGAATTTATAAGGTTCTTCCTAAGAGTTTAATAGCAATCTATCAATCCAATGACGAAGACCTTGATAAATAAGTGTTATCACCAGGAAATAAATAGCATAAACGCTAAGATTTAGAAGTTTTAATATAAGCGCAATAAGACGAGATAGCATGAAAAGTATCAGCCTATTTGAAGATAAGCATTCGTTTCTAAACGGCTTATCTGCAAAAACAAAACTTGCATACGTAATATGCACTACAAGCACGCCGAGTTTGCTTGGAGGCTATACTTCTTTTGCTATCTTCATTATTTTGAGCCTAATATTACTTGCAACATCAAGGGTTCTAGCAAAAATAAAAATCGTAGTACAAGTTACTGGTTTTATTATTGTAACTATTTTTATAGTGCAAACTTTCTTTAGATCGGGAAACTATACGATTTTATTCAAACTAGGACCTTTGATTGCTCGCAAAGAAGGTTTTGAAGTAGCGATGAAAATTGTGCTTAATATATTAAATATTTCGTTTGCGTTTTGTGTTTTAACGCTTACAACTAAACCTTCCGATATGATGCAGGAAATGACGCGAGCTGGTTTACCACCTAAAATGGGTTACGTTTTTGTGTCACTATTTCAAATCATTCCTCAAATAACGCAACAAACTTCAACTATAGTTGACGCGCAAAGAAGTAGAGGATTACAAACAAAAGGTTCTCTTATAACGCGTTTCAAAGCTTTTTTGCCTCTAATATCCCCTATTATTATGTCTTCATTTATGAGTTCTAAAGAAAGAACTATAGCTTTAGAGGTTCGCGGATTTTCGTGCAATAATCAAAAAACATTCATAAAACCATTTAAGCCAAGTAAATACAATACGCTATTTTTATGCGCTTGTTTAATTGTAATAATCGCATCTATTCTTTATGCGTTACTTCATAATTTAGGATATATAGCATGGCAGCTATTCATATAGAGCACTTAAAATATCGCTATCCTTATAGCAAAACTCTTGCGCTAGATGACATTTCTTGCGATATACATAAAGGCGAATTTATTGGCGTAATAGGCGCTAATGGAGCCGGAAAATCAACATTATCGCAAGCTATTTTAGGTCTTGTTCCTAATCTTTATCATGGAGCGTACGGCGGAAAAGTTGAAGTAGACGGTCTTAATGCAAAAACGACTCCAATAGATAGTCTTTGCAAAAAAGTTGGGCTGGTTTTTCAGAATCCTTTTAATCAAATTACAGGCGCGAAGCTTACCGTATACGAAGAAGTTGCTTTCGGACTTGAAAATCTTGGCGTTAAACAAAGCGAAATGCAAAATCGTGTAGAGAAAATTATGAAAATGCTTAACATTGCGCATCTTAAAGATTGTTCTCCATACGATTTATCTGGCGGTCAAATGCAACGCATGTCTATTGCCGGAATTTTAGTTATGCAACCTGAAATAATAATTTTAGACGAGCCTACTTCACAGCTTGACCCTAAAGGTTCTGAAGAAGTCTTTAAGGCAGTAGAATCCTTAAAAAATCAAGGCCAAACTATTATTATGGTTGAGCATAAAATGGAGAAAATCGCACAATATAGCGACCGCGTAATGCTTTTAAGCGAAGGAAAACTTATTGATTTTGACACTCCGCAGAAAATATTTTCTCGCGAAGATTTAGAAGAATATGGTGTAAATCCTCCTGTTTATACTCAAATTTGCAAAAAACTTTCGCTAAAAAACAGTAATGGATTGTACCCAATAACTCTTGAGCAAACGTCACGCATTTTACAAGAACGCAAAGGAAACTTATAAAAATGAATCCAATAATCGAAATGCGAAACGTATCTTTTTCTTATGCTCCAAAAATGCAAATATTCGATAATTTCGATTTGTCTTTTACACCCGGAGCATGCGCTATTGTTGGTCAAAATGGTACTGGAAAAACAACTTTATTAAAAATCATTAGAGGACTTCTTACGCCGAAATCTGGAAGTGTTTTATTAAACGGTGAAGATATTGCAAAACGTAGCGTTCCGTCTCTTGCTGGAGATATTGGTTTCGTATTCCAAAATCCAGATGACCAGATTTTTGAATCCTCCGTTATGCGCGAAGTAATGTTTGGACTTTTAAAAATTGGAATTGATAAAGATCAAGCATTATTACGAGCACAAGAAAGTTTGAAAATTGTAGGGCTTTTGGATAAAAGCGAAGTAAATCCTTACGATTTAAGTCTTTGCGAAAGAAAAATGGTTTCTATTGCGTCAATTTTGGCAATGGATACTCAAGTTGTTATTTTAGACGAGCCTACGATTGCTCAGGATGATTGTGGCAAACGTCGTATTGAATCGATTATTAAAAGATTAGTTTCGCAAGGGAAAATTGTTATAGCTGTTCTTCACGATATGAATTTTGTAGCTAAAGTATTCAGCCGCGTTGTTGTACTTTCAAATGGTCAGATTATTTTTGACGGTACTGCGCGCGAAACGTTTATGCGCGATGACATACTTTCTAGCGCACAACTCGATAAGCCAGATGTTGTGAAGCTGTGCGAAAAACTTGGTTATGAAGATACATTCTTATCTGTTGAAGAATTTGTGCACTCATATCGTCTAAATAATTTGTGAAATACTATTGCAAACAATAAAATCACAAGCAATAAAACTGCGCCATAAAAACAATACTATTGCAAATACTATAATGCTTCAAAAGTAGCATCATTCTACTTAATAGTAATGTTTCAACGGCGCAGATTTTATAATATCTTTCTCAAATTAGAACCAATAAATACAAACTACTATTACATCAGATGCTGTTGTAGTAGTTGTAATAGTAGTTTCCCATTTAGTTGCAAATGCTACAATAACTTTATATAAAGCTCTAGTAGCAAAGCAACAGTAGTTTATCTACAAAAAGATCAGATAGCTAGTAAATCATCTAAATTACCAGCGTCTGAATTAATTGCGTTGTCGGAATAATTTGGGGCTTTATTATTAGTAGAATCAAGCTCAGAATAATCCAAATCAGAAAGATCTAAATCATCAAAATTAATATCATCAAGCTCCGCATAATCCAAATCTGTCGAATAATCTGGAGTTTTATCATTAGCAGCATCAAGCTCAGAATAATCCAAATCAGAAAGATCTAAATCATCAAAATTAATATCATCAAGCTCCGCATAATCCGAATCGGAATAATCAGAAACATCAGAAGAAGCATTTGCATCAGCAACGTAATTATCAGTACCAGAATTTTCACCAAAATAGTTATCAAAATCATAAGTACTATCAAACGCGTCATCATCTGCTTCGCCAGCAGTCACAGGATTTGAAGCATTAACATCATCCTCATTCTCCGTAGACTTAGCCACATCTGGAGTATCCGACTGATTCTCTGCACCTGTTGTATCTTCAGACTCGCCGGCACCAATCTTGCCACCAGGATAATCAGTATCACCGTGATAGTTTGAAAGAGTTAAAGTAGATACTTCACCGTATGGTCCGCCGGATACTTGACCGTAGCCAAAGGAAATATTGTCTGGATTAAGAACCTGGTAAAGGTGACCAGAATTACCATTAAAATATCCATGACTACTCTTCAAAGCAGGAAGTTCTCTATAAGTCCAAAGTTCCATTGAGCCAGCAGCATCAACTCCCCATGCAATATTTTCTCCCCATGCTTTACGTCCTTTGTAATTTGGCTCACTTACACCATCAGGACCAAGATGTCCAATTTTTCCGTGCTGACGGGTTTCTTTAGCTCTACGGTAAGCATCCTCCTCGTTTGCACGATCATACTGAATGTTATTCACATACTGCTCTTTGGTCAATCCATGCTGAGTAACATAATCTTGCAGTGGAACACCTTCAAAATATACACTTCGATCGTCGTATAGTTTTGAACGAGTTTGACGAATATGCTGTAACACACTAGCAGCAATTGAAGCATTTTTAATATGCCAATCTGTGTTTACAGTTGGTGTTGTTGAATCATCGTATGCGCCTGCTGCTTCTGCTGTAGATACGCCTGACATAAGTACTGCAACAGTCGAAACAATTGAAAGTGCAACGAATACGCTCTTCTTCAAGTGAGACATATATTCCCTCCTTCTGTACAACATAATTTCCATAAAATATTTGCAAAAAATATTTTATGAACTTGTTTTATAAACAAGATATAACTTTTTTGAAGATAACACATTGGCGCACAATGATATGTGCCATTAGCGAATCTCTTCTGTTTGATTTTATTGCAGTTATACGATAAAAATGAAGATTTTGCAATTTACGTTAATTCTCTTCACCGAGAAAAATTTCAAAACAACCAAACTAACAAACTACCAACTATCAAATAAAGTAGCAAAGAAAGCAAATGCACAAATCGCGTAATTTCTTGAAATTAGAATCAGCAAACATAAATCAAGTTTGACAAACTAAAATCCATTCGCTATAGTCTTCACTTATCACCATTTCGATAAGTCAAAGGAGTGCACATGTATCATACAAATATGATGACAAATTGTTGTTGTAACGTATGTTGTTGCGCATTTCTTAATCGAAATGATGTTTGCAAACACTAAATATGCATACATCTAGCCTGTGTTAGAAGAATTTACGTTAGAACACAGCAAATTACGATTCAAGAAACAGCGCGCTGTTTCTTTTTTTATGCCAAAATTCGAATATAAAACGTTAAAAAATAAAAATTGATACGGATTAAATATTAAAACGAATAAATTTTAGAACGAATAATGGCATTTTTAGAAACAACTAATAAAACAATAGTTGCTTTATTAATAAAAATTATTTTTAAAAATTAAAAATAAGCAAAATTAAACAAAACAAATTAAACAAAACAAACAAGTAAGGGGAAATATTATGTCTAACATCTACCAGTCTGTGCAAGAACTCGTAGGCCACACTCCACTTCTGGAGCTTACTCACATTGAAAAAGAGCACAATCTTCAAGCACGAATACTCGTAAAACTCGAATACTTCAACCCAGCAGGTTCTGTAAAAGACCGCATTGCAAAGCAAATGATTGAAGAAGCAGAAGCCGCAGGAATTCTCAAACCAGGTTCTGTAATTGTTGAGCCAACTTCCGGAAACACTGGCATCGGTCTTGCAATGATTGCGCAAACAAAAGGATACAAAAGCATTATCGTCATGCCAGAAAGCATGTCTATTGAACGCCGAAAACTTATGAAAGCATACGGAGCAGAACTCGTACTAACTCCTGCTGCAGAAGGAATGAAGGGCGCAATTGCCAAGGCTAAGGAAATAGTTGAAAACACGCCAAACGCGTGGACTCCGGGACAGTTTACCAACCAAGCAAACGTGCACGCACACTACAACACAACCGGCCCAGAAATTTGGCAAGACACTGACGGAAACGTGGATATTCTTATTGCAGGCGTTGGAACTGGCGGCACAATCACAGGTACTGGCACATACTTAAAGGAACAAAATCCTAAGCTTGAAGTAGTCGCAGTAGAGCCAGCCGACTCCCCTGTGCTTGCAGGCGGAAAGCCAGGAGCACACAAGATTCAAGGAATCGGCGCAGGATTCGTGCCAGATGTGCTAAACCAAAACATTTACGATCGCATTGTTCATGTAACAAATGAAGACGCAATCGAAAGTGGTAAGCTTATAAGCAAAAAGGAAGGCGTGCTCGTAGGCATTTCTTCCGGAGCTGCAGTTTGGACAGCGATTCAAGAAGCAAAAAGAGAAGAAAATGCAGACAAAACCATTGTTGCAATACTTCCAGATTCCGGAGATCGATACTTGTCTACTGCATTATTTGAAGACTAAATACATTTAGGAGAACTACTATAAGCACGCAAGTTTTGATTAAATAATAAATGACAATATTAATTAGTAATCAAAACTAGAAAATAAGAAGAAATAAAGAAATAAAGAAATAAAGAAAATAAAAATACTGGAGATTAATGTATGAATGAGCATCTTGACCTTATAAGCAAACTCAACTCAATTCATGATTCTGACATAAGGCAAGCTACATTCATACCTAATTATCGAAATATTATTGCGCTCATACATGCAACTCAGGTATTACTTTTGCCTGAGTTGCATATGCGCAATATAAGCAACGATACTACTCAATTCAATGCTACTTTGAATACTGTTACCTCAAACGCATTAGACACTATAGAACGCATTATATTCCACGAACTTCAATGCTATACAAACGACACAGTTAAAATTCGAGAAACTTGCAATCAATTTATAAGTACACTTCCTGAAATTAAAAAGTTACTTTTAACAGATATTCAAGCAATATACGAAGGCGATCCTGCTTGCACAAGCAAAGTAGAAGTCACGCTCGCATACCCAGGTTTTTATGCAATGCTTATTCATCGCACAGCTCACGCACTATATGAGCTTAACGTGCCACTAATTCCTAGACTTATGAGCGAATATGCACACAGAAAAACGGGAATTGACATTCACCCTGGAGCAAAAATTGGCGCATATTTCTGCATTGATCACGGAACAGGCATCGTAATTGGAGAGACAACTGTAATCGGCGAGCATGTTAAGCTTTACCAAGGTGTAACGCTTGGAGCAAAAAGCTTTGCGCTGGACGATGACGGAAATCCTATAAAAGGCGGAAAGCGACATCCGAATATTGGCGATAACGTAGTAATTTACGCAAACGCTACGATTCTTGGCGGCGAAACTACAATTGGCAGCGGAAGCATAATCGCAGCAAACGCGTGGATTAACCGCAGTATTCCTGCCAACACAACCTACCACTTCCCTAAAGCATAATGCGCGCTCATAAAACGTAAAAACGTAAAAACGCGCACTAGGAAGAATACTTACTTAGCAACAGCTACAAAAGCAGCAAAAGCTAGCAACAGCTACTTCTTAAGCTGCACAGTCTCGTGATCTTGACCCATTTTGAATTCAATACCTGCACGCTGCCACATGCGATATTCACCAACTGCAGTAAAGAGAACATCTGTGGAAGAGTTAAGTGCAGTTTCGCAAGAATCCTGAATCACGCCAATAATAAGACCGATAGCAACTACTTGCATAGCAATGTCATTCGAAATACCAAACGACGAGCAGGCAAGAGGTATAAGCAAAAGCGAACCACCGGCCACGCCAGACGCACCAGCAGCAGAAACTGCAGAAAGCACAGAAAGAATCACAGCCGTTGGAATATCAACGTAAATACCAAGCGTATGCGCAGCACACAAAGCCATAATAGAAATAGTTATAGCAGCACCACTCATATTAATAGTTGAACCAAGCGGTATTGAAACCGAGTAATTGTCTTTGTTAAAACCAAGCTTTTCGCACAAATTCATATTCACAGGAATATTTGCAGCAGAAGAACGCATAAAGAACGCTGTAACACCCGAATCGCGCAATGTTCTCAATACAAGAGGATACGGATTCTTGCCAGTAAGAACGAAAACCAAAATAGGATTAAGAATCAAAGCAACAACAGCCATAGTGCAAACTAACAGAGCAATAACAGAACCGTACTCGCTAAAAATACGAAGACCGTTACTTGCAACCGTTGTATAAACAAGACCCATAATGCCAAAAGGCGCTGCGTTAATAATCCAGTGAACAATTTTTCCAATTGCAGACGAAATATTATCGAAGAATGTTTTTGTGGAAGGATCAGCTAAACGAAGTGCAATACCAAAAGCGATTGCCCAGAAGAGGATGCCAATAAAGTTGCCCTTAGAAAGAGCATCTACAGGATTTACCACAATATTTAGCACAAGAGAATTAAGAACTTCACCAATTCCTTGAGGAGACGGCGAAGATGCTGCCTCAACATGAGCAAAAGTAAAGTCAACCGGGAAAATCATAGCCGCACACACTGCTACCAAACTTGCAGCAAACGTAGAAAATGCGTACAACACGATTACAAGCTTCATATTGCCCACACTTTTTGCTTTTGCAAGAGCACCAATCACCAAGCAAAATACCAAAATCGGAGCAACAGATTTAAGCGCGCTCACGAAAAGCTTTCCAATAAGATCGAGCACATAAACGTGAGCCGGCACAAAGATGCCAAGTGAAGCACCAAGAAAAAGGCCAATAACAATGCGCAAAATAAGGTCAATGCTATTCCATTTTTGAATAATCTTGTGCATGAGAGTCTCCTGTATCTAATTCGTGCAGAATATTTTATACTCTTTTGTTTGCATTCACACTTGCAAGATTTCTCTTTTTATTTTTTATTTTTATTTTTTACAGATTATACATAGGTATGCATATATATGCAAATCGTCTAATCTGCGTAGCTCGTGTTTGGCAACTGTGGCAAAACAACAAGCAAACCGGCAGTAAAAATCAACGCTAGTATAGGCAAAAGCTGCCATTGGAACGTAGACGAGAATGCAAATCCAATCCAAGATCCACTAGTAGCACCAATCGCAAACGCGAGTCGTGCCCAACCAGAAAACTTAGCGAGAGTACTTCCTTTAAACAGAATCTGACGCGCAACAATAATCGGCTCTACTAGTAGCATTCCGCCAATCGATTCAAGGAAGAACGCAACCCACATTATTGGTAAAAGACTACTAAACATAAAGAAATAAGCAAGCAAGCTCACAGCAATACCTAAAATCGCCACTTTTCTTAGACCGAGTTTTTGAGAAGAGTGCGCATATAAAACTGACGCAAGTACGCTTCCTACACCACTGAAAATATACAGTATTGTTAAAGATTTAGAGCCATATTGATTACCAAGACCAAGAAGAATATAAGAAACGGAGCATGCAGGAATAAAAGCGACTAAAAGAGATCCGGCAAGAAGCATAATCTTGCTCTTGAGCGATGGATTCGCAGATTGCTTAGCTGCAGATTTGGAATCTGCTTTATTTTCCAGTTCCGTCTGCTTTTCTTGATTTTCTTGCGATTCTTGCGATTCGTTCTCTACATCTTGCAACGCTTCCTCTTCTGCACAAGACGCTTGCGCAATGTCTTGTTTCATAATAAATCGCGTAGCACAAGCCGCAAAAGAAGTCACGGACGAGAAAATCAAAACAGCAGGAATCGACCAGCTTGCAATCCACGAACCAAGTGGAGAGCCAAGTAACGTTCCTGTGATACTTGCCAAAATACTCACAATGCCGCTGTAGTTGACAATCATGCCATCATCGCCGCCGGCAGCATCAACCTCAAAAACTTCGCTAGCGATGTCAATCACTTGACCAGTAATCAACAATGCACAAGAAAGAGCTACAAGCGACCACTTCCACGCAGGAGAGCCAAGCATAAGAAGCGGTAGCAAACTGAGCACGCCTTCTACGCCTTCAGTCATAGCAAGAGCGCGAAAACCGCCAAGCTTATCAACAATCCAACCAGAGCATGGCGAAAGAAAATCGGCAACCGTCATAAAAGTCTTACGAAAACCAATCACCCAAGCTGGCAAGCCCACAATAATAATAGAAGGCAAAACCGAGCCTTCATACGCTTGATTGCCGAGCATAGAAAAGCAGAAGCCAACCAAAGCCCATCGCAATGCTGGACTAATAGATCTCATACGAATAAAAATATTATTTTTGCTAAAAATCGTCTTCACAGCAACCAGCTCTCTCCTAAAACTCTCTCCAAAATAACGCAAACTTGCGTGCACGACTACATAACTACTTACACGCAGACTTACATGCAAACTAGCATAACTATCTTCAAATCGCTATCCAACTTAAATAATTCACTACAAACTACACAAATCAAATAG
>CAMXYK010000004.1 GCA_947253155.1 uncultured Bifidobacteriaceae bacterium | reverse complement strand
CAAAACACCGGCGTGTCGAAAACAACAAAAAAACACCCCAAAAACCAACACAAAAAAAAATCAAACGAAAGATCTATAGAAAAATCCAGCAAAAAATCCAGCAAAAATCTCTCACGCGTCAACGCGCATATTAAAAATTTCCGCCAAAGCAGAAATATCTGGCTCACCATACTTGCAAACCAGCTGCATCCAACGCATAGAATTCTCTTCCCCAAATCGCGCGGCCTTGCGACGATAAGCATCCACAGTCAAAAAACGAGGCGGAATCGACTTACTATTGTATTTATCCGCAACCATAACAATTTCTTGCTCAATAGTTTGCGGAATATAGTCTTCAGCCGGCAAAGGCAAATTTTGCGCAATCACCTGCGATCGCAGCAAGCCCACGCCAGTATGGTTTCGCGCAAATTGCGCCGCGTCCTCGCCAAATCCTTTTCGCAACAAATACTCGTATCCGCGAATTCCGTGCAAAATATAGTTTGGTCCGTCGAATTTAAGTTTATTTTCGGCTTTTTCGCTGCCGTCGTTTTTTTCACTGCCGTCGTTTTTTAGCACAAAATACGTGCCAATATCGTGCAAAAGCCCACCAACAAGCGCAGCGTATTCGTCAACATACCGCTCAGGCGCCTCTCCGCCCTTCACAGCAGGCAACGCGTCATACGCATCGCCAATAAGCTCTTTCATGCACGATTGCGCCAATTCAGCACGCTCTGCCAAAGCGTCATTCATTTCGCAAACACTGTTTTCAGCACCAAGCAACATATTGCAATGGTGCGCGATTTGCCAAGAGATAGTCGCAATTACTACGCAATGGCCGTGAATAAGATCGTAAGCAGGCTTGGAAGGCGCAGTAGCGCGGTGCAATTCTTCCGCTTGACTAAAAGTCGGCAGATCGGCAAGTTTCGTAGCATCGCACTTAAATATTTTTTCTGCACCTTCAGCCATTTTACGATTCTTTCTTATTTGCTTTCGGCAGATTTACCTTCAGAAGATTTGCTTTCAGAAGATTTATTTTCGGCAGATTTTGCTTCCGATTTACCTTCCGCAGACTTACCTTCAGCAGACTTACCTTCAGCAGACTTACCTTCCGCAGCCTTACCTTCAGAAGAAGCCTTACCTTCAGAAGATTTACTTTCCACAGACTTACCTTCAGAAGCAGCCTTAACTTCCGCCTTAACCGCCTCTTTTAGCGGAAGCGAAACCGGGCTAATTTTCCCAGTATTCGCAAGTTTTTCGTCCGCAAAAAGCACTTTCGCAGCAGCAATATCGCGCGCATTCATAACTGCAGTCTGTTCAGCATCAGTTGGTCGCGCATTGTTTACTATGGCTGCAGCACCAACAGCACCAGCAGCCCCAGCCGCCCCGTTACCTGCCGCATTTTCTACAGCAGATTCCACAGCAGAAGCACCCTGCAAAGACTGCACTGCGCGCTGCGAATAATCCTCGCGCCTCAAACGCGGAGGCCTACGCGTGGAAACAAACAGCGGCTGCACTTCAACAACCGGATTGTACGGAGCCAAGCCGAACCATTTAACAGGCGTTCCAGCAATATGTCGAATCGCGTACTTCATTTTTAGCGACAAAGCGCCGCGCATAGAAATATTAGATTCCGGCATTAAAGCTTTATGCAAAAGCACGTAGCGAATTGGGCCAATGTCCGGATCCGCATCAACTTTTGGATACACAGATTTTTGCTGAGGAAGCTCGCCAGTATGCGACAAATCGTGCATAATTTGGTGCAAATATGCCGGTATTGACGGCGAAACTTTAAAACCAAGCTTGATCTTTACTCGGAATAAGTAATCCGTTCCAAAGTTTTCTACGCAATATTCTCGCGTAAACGGAGCGTCGTCAGTTTCCACAGATACCGCCCACCACGCTCTAGCGCGCTTAGGATGATCCGCAAAAATAGAGAAGAAAATACCAGTATCAAGACGCTTCATTTCGCGATCCGACGTCAAGTACACAATATTGTCGGCAAAATACGGGATTCTAAAATCGCCATGCAATTTATCAAGCACCGGCAGGAAGTCCTTAGGCTTCATGTGCAAACGCTGCGAGCGCTCAATCTTAGTACCGTCTTTCCACGTAACCATAATCGTCAAAATGGAAAAACCGAGCAGCATTGTAAACCAGCCGCCGTGCATGAATTTTGCCATCGATGCCACGAAGAACATCAGCTCAATCATGAGGAATACTACGGCAAATATTAGCGCTCCAAAACGCTTCTTTTGGTACCACATGTGTACGGTAAGCAGAATTGTTGTTGCGAGCATAGTAAGCGTCAAAGCTAGGCCGTACGCGCCCGAAATATGTTCGGAATCGCGGAATACTGCGAGTACCGTAATTGTTGCGACGCATAGCACTACGTTTACTACTGGAATATAAAGCTGTCCGCGAGTGCGCGCAGGATATCGCACTTGCAAATGCGGCATCCAGTTAAGACTTGTTGCTTCGGAAACCATTGTGTAAGCGCCAGTAATCAAAGCTTGTGACGCAATAATGCCGGCAGTTACAGAAAGAATAACTGCCACGTAGCGCACGTTTGGTTCGAGCATTTGGAAGAACGGATTTAATCCTTCTACCGACCACAATGATTTGTCGCCTTGATTTTGCAGCATCCACGCGCCCTGCCCAAAGTAATTAAGCAGCAGAGCAACTTTAATAAATGGCCACGTTGCGTACACGTTTCCTCGCCCAACGTGACCCATGTCGGAGTAAAGCGCTTCAGCACCGGTTGTGGAAAGGAAGATTACGCCCATAACGGCCAAGCCTTGCACATTATGCGTGCTGAATAGGAATTTCACGCCGTAAATTGGGTTTAGCGCTTCAAAAATCATCCAATCTTGGCCAATATTCATAATTCCAACTAGCGCAAGAAAAGCGAACCAAAGCATCACAACAATGCCGAATACTTTTCCAATTCGCTCAGTTCCGCGCTGCTGCACGGAAAACAGTACAACGATGATAACAATCGTAATCATCATCGACAGGTTTTCATTTTCCAAGAATATTGGTTTAAACACTGCAATAGTGCGCAAACCTTCAACTGCGGAAGAAATAGAAACTGCAGGAGTTAGCACAGAATCTGCCAAAAACGCGGCGCCGCCAATCATTGCCGGTATGGCAAGCCACGCGCCTTTTTTGCGCAAAAGCGAGTAAAGTGCAAAAATTCCGCCTTCGCCTTTGTTGTCGGTTCGCATTGCAACGAACACGTATTTTACGGTTGTTATAAGCGTAATTGACCAGAATAGTAGCGAAAGCATGCCGAATACGGTTTCGCGATTAATATTTTGCAATCCGCCTTGGCCGGCCAAAAATGTTTGCGCTGTATACAAAGGCGACGTACCAATATCTCCGTAAACGACGCCTAAAGCCACAATCGCCATGCCTAAAGTAAAGCGGTCGGAGCTGGTCTGAATTTTCGCCCACCATCGCCCTAAAGGTCCGCGCACAGCACTTGCCACAAGCTTTTCGGCTTCTTTTACTTCCTGAGCTTGCTGCTGAGCTATTACTTTTCGCTCTTCTCGGGTTGTTGTTTTTTGCGAGACTTTCGGAGCCTTAGTAAAAGAAGCGGCTCGCAATATAGCATCCTTCTGGCTTTTATTTGCCTTAGAGCTTTTATCGGAATCTTTCGCGCCGCTGCGAGGATCCTTTGTACCATCAGTCACTGGTACAGATGTGCGTGACTTAGTCATGCTTAATTGTTCCTCCATAGGTAAGGTTTCTTCTTGGTGCCAACAAGAAGTCGCATAAACCTCACGCCTTCACAGTTTTATTTCCGTACTTGGATATTGTATACAATAATAGCTATATAGTGCAAAAAGCGCACTAAATCGTACTTAAATCATGCTAAAAAACTGCTAAAAATTTCTAAAAATTATGTTATAAAAATTCTAAAAACCGTATATTTTTCGCGTATTTTCGCGCGTAATTCGCGCCGCATGTTCTAAGGATATATTTAATACTTGCGCAAGTGTTTCCAGCGTGTACGGCACCATATAAGGCGCGTTTGGCCGCCCTCTATACGGCATTGGCGTTAAGTATGGCGCGTCCGTTTCGACGGTTATGTGATTTTCGCCAATAATTTCGGCAGATTTGCGCAATTCTTCGTTGACTTTGTAACTTACGGTTCCGGAAAAACTTGCGTACCAGCCGTGCTTTTTTATAATTTCAGCTAATTCCACTCCGCCTGCGTAGCTGTGGAATATTGTTCGCTCCGGCGCTCCATCTTTAAGTAAGACTTTTACTACGTCTTCGTGAGCGTCGCGGTCGTGTATTTGCAAAGGCAAGTTTAATTCTTTTGCTAGCGCAATATGATCTCGAAAAGCGTTGCGTTGGGCTAGTCTAGCCGCCTCTCCTGTACGGAAATAGTCTAAGCCTGTTTCGCCTATTGCAACTACTTCTTTTGGATGCTCAATTACTAGCGAGCGCAAGTGTTGCATTGCTTCGTCGAATGGAATATCGTGGTACGGTTTGTAAACTATTGGCAATCCGTCGGGGCCTTCAGCTCCTCTATGCCCGTGCAAAACTGCTTCGTTTGGGTGTATTGCGATTGCTGCGCGAACTGAGTCTTGGTGTGATTGAGCGAATTCAATCGTCGCCTGCCAGTCTGGGTATTCGCAACCCACTTCTAGCATGTGCGCAACTCCTGCAGATTTTGCTTGCTTAACTAAGTCGTCTGCGCTTGGTTCAGCTATTAAGTCGCGCCCTTTTTCGGCTAATTCTTGGTTTAGATTATGCGCAAAGTCAACAACGCTTAGCATATGCGTGTGGTCGTCCGCAATTGTTACACCTTCTTTTAGAAGATTTTCCCATATTGCAGATTCTGCGTTTAAAGCCGGCGCCCAATTGTGTTCGCGATGATGTTTACTCATACTCACTAGTGTAGTCGCTATTTGCGTAGTCGCTATTTTTGAAGCAGCTACAATCAAACTTACGCAACCACTTACGCAACCGACTGCCGAATCGCCGCATATTGCGATTCCACAAGACGATAGTAAGCGCCTTTTTCCGCCATAAGCTCCGCGTGCGTGCCGCGTTCTATTATTTGCCCGTGGTCGATTACGCAAATCAAGTCGGCTTTTTCAATAGTTGACAGCCTGTGCGCAATTACGAAAGACGTGCGATTTTTAAGCAGCTGCGCTAATCCCGCTTGCAGCGCTTCTTCCGTACGCGTGTCAATATTGCTGGTTGCTTCGTCGAGAATTAAAATTCTAGGATCTGCTAAAAGCACGCGCGCGAACGATATGAGCTGCCTTTGTCCCGCCGAAAGCGTGGATCCTCGCTCTTCAATTTCAGTGTCGTAGCCTTTTTCCATTTCGCTAATAAATTCGTGCGCGTGAACAGTTCGAGCTGCAGCCTCAATTTCTTCGTCAGTTGCGTCGAGTTTTCCGTAACGAATGTTTTCGCGCACAGTTCCGCTGAAAATAAAGCTATCTTGCAGCATTACGCCCATTTGTTTGCGAAGTGAGTTTAAGGTTACTGAGCGCACGTCGTGGCCGTCTATAGTAATCGAACCTTCTGAAACATCGTAGAATCTGGATAGAAGGTTTACTAGCGTCGTTTTTCCGGCGCCCGTCGGCCCCACTAAAGCAACGGTTTGCCCCGGCGACACGTGCAAATCAACCAGGTTCAAAATCGGCCTTCCGCCTTCTTCGTAACGGAACACAACGTCGTTTACGTCAACTTTTCCACGAATTTGCGGCAATTGAATAGCATCCGGATTATCTACAATATTCGGCTTAATTCTTAAAGTTTCAAAAATTCGCTCCAAATAAACTGAGCATGTTACGAGCTGCGTGTAAAAGTTTCCAATATTTACTACCGGATCCCAAAAAGTAGTCGAATACCATACGAATGCTATAAGCGTTCCAGTACTCACGTTCATTCCGCCTAAATTCGACACTCCAACGTAGTACAAAAGTGCTATTGCTGCGGTTTCAATAATTGAAGCTCCCGGCCAAAGTAACATTTGCACTCTAACGTTTCGCATCCAAGCGCTTCTTACTTCTGCTTGTTGCTCTTGGAAAGTAGCGTATGCTGTAGCTTCTCGCGCAAAAGTTTGCGTTGTTTTTACGCCTGCGATTGATTCGTGCAAGTACGCGTTTAAATTACTTTGCTTATTTGATAGTTTTTTAGACGCTTTTCGTTGCAAAATTTGCAAAGTGCGCGTCCAAATTATGAATATTGGAAATAGCGCCAGGCTCCACAACGCCATTCGCCAATCTATAACGAACATTGTTATTAGCGTAATAATCAGCACAAAAACGTCGGAAAATACGTTAATAAATCCCGAAGAAAGCGTATCCGAAAGCGTGTTGATGTAGTTTACTATGCGAATCAGAATCTTTCCGTGCGGGCGCGAATCAAAATAATCAAAAGATAACGACTGTACGTGCGTAAAAATATCGCGGCGCATATCTCTAATTATCATCTGCCCAATGCGCGTAATTGCAAGCGTTCTGTATGCTAATCCCAACTCGTACAGCACAATAAGCACCATAAAAACCGCAATAATTGCGTAAAGGTACGTGTAGTTTTTATGCGGCAATACTACGTCGATTAGCATTTTTGTAATCATTGGCATTGCCGTCATAATTATGCTGCCGCTTATAACTACCAAGATTACGAGTAGGAGTTTAGTTGCGTACGGCTTCATGTATTTTTTAACGCGCATAAGCTCATGCACGTTCACATGCTCTTCTTGTTCTTCGTCTTCGCGATAAGTGTTTCGTTGCGCCATGCCTACTCCCCCTTCGTTTCGAATCCTGCAGATTTGCCGCTTTGCAAGCCCAGCTGCTTTCTGTAAATCTCCCAGTATCTTCCATGCTGAGCCACAAGTTCTGCGTGAGTGCCGCGCTCTACGATTTTTCCGTGATCTAGCACAACAATCATGTCTGCATCTTTTACGGATGAGATTCTGTGCGCAATAGTGATTACGGTGCGCGTGCCGTCGAGTTTCTTTAGCTCCTGCTGAATATGTTCTTCTGTTTCCATATCTACAGCCGAAGTTGTGTCGTCCATAATTAAGATTGCTGGGTTATTTGCTAAAGCGCGCGCTAAGCTAAGCCTTTGCTTTTGGCCGCCAGAAAGACCAACTCCGCGCTCTCCTACTACTGTTTCGTAGCCTTCTGGCATGCTCATAATAAAATCGTCAGCTGCTGCGATTCTTGCCATTCTGCGAATCGTATCGTCTAATTCTTTGCAATTTTCTTTGCAATTTTCTTTATTTTGAAGCAAACCAAAGCCAATATTTCCTGCAATCGTGTCCGAAAATAGGAAAGTTTCCTGCGCTACTATGCTAACTTCGTTTCGTAAAGTTTCTAGCGGCCATTCGCGCACGTCTTTTCCGTCGACTAAAACGCGGCCACGCGTAGGGTCGTAGAATCTTGCAATAAGACTTACAAGAGTTGATTTTCCGGCTCCCGTTTCGCCAAGAATGCCAAGTTTGCTTCCTGCAGGAACACGTAAATCAATATTTTTTAAGATTGGCGAGTCTTGATCGTCCGGGAATGCAAAATCAACATGCTCAAAAGTGATTTCGCCTTTTACTTTTGCGCTTGCGTCCGCTTCTTTTGGAAGATTAATATGCGATTCTTGCGTAAGAAGCTTTCGAATATTAACGCATCCTGCG
Source organism: uncultured Bifidobacteriaceae bacterium (assembly GCA_947253155.1). Classification (GTDB taxonomy): domain Bacteria; phylum Actinomycetota; class Actinomycetes; order Actinomycetales; family Bifidobacteriaceae; genus Bifidobacterium. The sequence continues at coordinate 73,718 of CAMXYK010000004.1, read as the reverse complement.
TTAAAACGCTGCCAGTCGTTAATAAGCCAGCCCACCATTCTAACAGGCATATGAAGCATCCAAAGGAAGCTGTTAAAAGTAACGAATGTGCCTAAGGTCATGCTGCCGTTTAAAACGAGCCATCCGCCGAAGCCTACTGTTATAAGCTCTAGCACAAAGCCCATGCCGTCAAGCCACGGCATGTATTTTTGCGTGTTTTTTGCAAGCGTAATATTTCGTTTAAAGTAGTCTTCGTTGCATTCGTCGAATTTTTTGGTTTCGTAAGGCTCACGCACGAAGGCTTTTACTACGCGGTTTCCTTCAATATTTTCTTCTACCATTGAGTTCATGCGTGCGAAGGATTCGCGAATTGCAAGGAATTTTGGCCTAGCTTTTTTGCCCATAACTCTTGCAAGCATGAACAAGAATGGCGTTATTGACATAAGCGCTAAAGCAAGCTGCCATTGGATTGAAAACATTATTACTAGCGCAAGCACGAACATTACTACGCAATCTAAAGCCATATACGAAACCCAGCTTAGAATATGGCGAATCGCATCCGTATCCGACGTCATTCGGCTCATAATATCGCCTGTGCGCGTGTGATTAAAGTACGTGAAGTCCAAAGAGTGCAGCTTTTCGTACTCGTCGCTTACAAGGCGGTACACGGCGTTTTGGCCGAATCTTTCCATTTGAAGCTGGTAAATGTATCTTGAGCCGACGCGAATAATCATCATTGCAACCATTAAAACGCATACGCTTATAAGTAGATTATGCTGTTTGCCAATAATGATTTTGTCCACAATAAAGCCCGAAAGCAGCGGCATTGTCATTGCCATTGTGTCGTTAATTGTAAAAAGTGCAAGCGATACGCCTACTCTCCACATGTCTGGCTTGCAATATTGCAACACCCAGCGCACGTTGCTCGCGTCTTTGCGTTGATTTGGGTTGACGTACATGCGCCGGCTGCTCCTTTGTGCTAACTCTAAGTTTTATATTTTTTTATTCTACACTGTTTGCTGCGACTGCTTTTTACATTCGAAAATAATAAAGGGCTTGGAGAAGAATGCTCCTAGTAGCAATTCTTTCTTCAAGCCCTTGAAATCCCAGTGCCATTACTGTCCCTAGCAAAAACAGCACCGTTACCACACTCAGCAAACGATTCGCAAAATTAAACGCTTATTTTTACTGCGAAAAAAGGAAATTGGCAAAACAGTAAAAACTTGCATAAAACCAGCGATGAAAATCACAGCTTAAGCTTTAATCTCAAGCTATGCGCTGAGTGGAAGTCTAAAGATGGTGAGCGCACCCAAAGGTACGCTCACCACAATGCACTAATGTGCATTATTATTTTTATTTTTTATTAGCTTTTGCAGTAAGCTTAGTGACGGATCTTGCGAAGAGCAGCACCCATACCAGCAAGCACGGAAGCAGCAACAGCAACCAAAGCTACAGTTGCGCCGGTCTTGCCGAGCTTGTGGCTACCAGCAGAAGCACCACCATTTGGCTTATGAGCGTTTGGCTTCTGAGCATCATGCTTCTGACCATGCTTCTTGAATGGGGAGTTTGGCTCCTTATCCATAGCAGCACGAACATCCTTAGCCTGAGTATCGCAACGCAAATCAGCAGCGTGATCATCAGCAGAGTTCAACAAAGCCTTAGCACGAGTACGGTTGGAGTTAGCAGCACCCATCAAGGCACCAGCCTGAGCCATCTTGGACTCGATGACCTTAACATCATCCCAACGATGCTTAGCAACAGCCTCATCGTAATCAGCCTTAAGCTCAACCTGAATATCCTTCACAGCAGCCTGAACATGCTCATAATGCTTTACAGCCTTACGAAGCTGAGCGCGAAGAGAAGCCAAGAAACCGCAAGTATTCTCAACAGTCAAATCATGCTCTGGGAAGTTCTTAATAACATTCTCCCAGCCACCGTTGTGCAAACCATACTCAAGCTTGTCAAGAAGAACGTTGTAAGCACGAACGTTAGTCAAGCCGTGAGCAAGAAGCTCAACATACAAGCCCTTGTAGTTGGTGAACAAAGTGTTAGTACCAAATGGAGTGGTGGTAGTAACAGACTCTGGATCAAGAAGCTGCTCAAGAGCAGACTTCTTAGGATGCTTCTTATTCCTCAAAGCATCAGCAAGAGTATGAATCTCCTTAAGAGCAGCCTTCATAGCAGCCTTATCATTAGCCTTCTTAGCCTTAGCAAACTTAGCCAAAGCCTCATTAGCAGCCTTCACATCAGCAGCAGCAGACTTGGCATCCTTACGAACAGTGTTAAGGAACGCAACATCAGCCTTGTAATCAACCTTAGTGGAGGTACCGCTACCGCCTTCACCTTCGCTACCAGAGCCAGACTCGCCAGCACCAGTAGAAAACTTAGGATTGTAGGTAACAGCCATATCCAAACGGAGATCTTCTACAGTATCAACGCCAACCTTATCGGCATCAGTAAGCTTAGCATACTGCTCAGCATACTTAGCAAGCTTATCGTTATAAGCCTTCATAGCAGCATCGAACACAGTCATAGTAGCATTAAGCTTACGTGCAGCTGCAGCCTTAGCGTTCTTAGCCTTAGCAACCTCAAGCTCATACTTCTTCAGCTCATTCTTATAAGCCTTAGTAACCTTCTGCTCATCAGAAGCCTTATCCTCGAAAAGCGTCTTAGCCTTATTGGCAGCCTTAAGATCCTCATCAGCCTTATCCTGAGCATTATAAGCAGCGGCATAAGCTGGGAATGCGGCATCAACCTTAGCCTTAAGAGCAGGAAGCTCGCCCTTGATCTTAGCAGCTTCAGCCTTAGCGCCGGAAGACACAGTCTCAGGACGGGTCTTCAACTCTTCCTGAAGAGAGTTCAACTTAGCAAGAGCTTCAGCAACCTTGTACTTAGTTGGAGCATTCTTTGCAGCAGTATCATCCTCATCAGCCTTCTTCTTAGCATCAAGATACTTGTTAGCAGCAGCAACAACTTCATCAGTGCCTTGAGCCTGCTTTACAACCTTGCCACCGTCAAGCTTATAATTGGTAGGATCGGCGATAGTACCGTCTTCCTTCACAGCCTTCTGAGCGTCGGCAGTGAAAGCAGCAGACTTAGCAGCATCGGAATCAGCAGCAGTCTTCTTTGCTTCCTCAACCTTAGCATTGGCATCATCAAGTACCTTCTGAGCATCTTTAATCTCATTATTGATGTCATCAAGAGTACGCTTCTTAGCCTGAGTCTGATCAGCGAATGCTGGAGCAGACACGAATGCTGGAGCAGCAAAAGCCATGCCGGAAAGCAAGGTGGCGCCAGCAGCGAATGCGGCGATAGCCTTCTTATTCAACATAATATTATCCTTTCTTCTTCTCCTTCACACGCTTTGCGCGAAGGAAAAATCAAGTGCTTGTAGTGTAGAAGCCTTCCAAGCATCTATCGGTCATATAGTCCTGTCCGATAGCTGTTATCAACATACCCCCCCCCCGTTCGCAAAAGTCAAGCCCCAACACGCGGATAAAGAAAGTAAAAATAGAAAATTTTATGGGAAATATTACAGAAATTGCATAAATAAGCGTAAATTCTACGAAAATAGCACGCACTTACCGTAAAAAATGCCAATTTCAAGAATTTTAAAGATTTTTCTCAGAAAATTCTCAGGAAACGCGCGCATACTACCCAACTCACCCCAAAACCCTTGCAAAATCAGCCTTTTACTCCCCCTCTCCTCGCGACACACCGTTGTGCCGCACGCTCCAAATGCGAGACAAGTTTCCCGCGTTTGGAGCCCCACACCAACCAAAACCCTCCAAACACGAGACAATTTCCCCGCATTTGGAGCCCCACACCAACCAAAACCCTCCAAACACGAGACAACGCTCGCGCTATAAGCGCTCGCTTACGAAACTCGCTTAGGTTGGAAGTCCACTGGACTTCCAACCTAAGCGAGTTTCCGCTCCGAGTTGCTTTCGCGCGCGCTGTGCTGCGCTCAAGCAGGTCGTCGCGCTGCACCTTATATATAAGAGCGAACAAAAAGGGTTACAGAAAAAAGGGTTATGGGTCAAAAAAAAATGGCGCGCAGTCAAAAGACCACGCGCCACTTGCTATAAATTATAAGCAGTTAGCTTCGTAAATTTTCGCGCATAAGCGCTACAGATTTACTTACTTCTGCCAGCCCATATCCTCTGGGTAGGTGCTTGCGTAACCAGCAGGGCCGTTGTTAGCAAAGCCCTTCTTGAACACCTGGTAAATAGGAGGAGCAGAAACTGGAAGAGTTCCGTAGAGTGCGAGAGCTGCAGACTCTGCCTTGTTTGCATAATCAGTCTGTTCCTTGTAATCGTAGGTCTTGCCAATCTTGTTGAGCATAGCATCAATCTTCTTATTGCCAACGAGACCGAGGTTGGAATCGCTATCAGACTTGTAAACCTGGCTTGCTGCAGACAAGAAGCTCAATGGAGATGTGGACTGCCATGCCAATGGAAGCACCTGATAATCGTGAGCAGCTACAACCTTGGAGAACTTAGCAACAGCCTGGTTCACAGTCTTGCACTTAATTCCAGCCTTCTTCATCATTGCCTGGAATGCGTTTGCAAGAGCTGCCTGAGTAGAATCGTCACCGAAGAAGGTGAAGGAAATCTCAAGGGTCTTGCCATTCTTTGCGTAGTAGCCATCCTTGCCCATCTTGTAGCCAGCAGCTTCAAGAGTCTTCTTGGCGTTTTCGGTGTTGTACTTGCCGTCAGCAGGAAGGTTGTTCTTGTAGCCAGCCTGGAACATGGAAAGAAGCTCAGAACCTGGCTGCTCGCTCTTCCAGTTCATGCCCTGGAACTGAATCTTGTTGTAAGTAGTAACGTCGAATGCCTGAACAATAGCCTTACGAACTGCAAGATCGTTAAGCGGCTTGGACTTAGCGTTGAAGTTAAGCACGCGAACCTTGGTGCTGTAGCCGTAACGGAGCTGAGCGCCCTTAACGCCACGAACAGACTTGATTGCGTCCTTGGAAGAAATGCTATCGGTTACAGCGTCGATCTCACCATTCTGGAAAGCGTTCAAAGCTGCAGTATCTTCCATGCGCTTTACGATAACCTTCTCAAGCTTTGCCTTCTTGCCCCACCACTTTGGATTGCGAGTGAAGACAACCTGATTTTCGTTTGCGGACTCAATCTGGAATGGACCTGCACCCCACTCATTGTGAGGATTGTTTACCCAACCCTGGTTGAAGGTCTTAACGTCACCGGCCTTTGGATTAACCAATGGAGCAAAAAGCATTTCCCATGTTGCGCATGGCTTATCGTACTTAACGATTACTTGCTTCGGGCTGGAGCCTTGCTCAACAGACTGAATACAGTCGTAACCTTCGGTGCTAGGCACGGAGTAATCCTTGTTCTTGCCGTTCAAAGCCTGCCAAGTGGCCTTAAAAGCGGTGTAATCGATGTCTGTACCATCGTTCCACTTAGCCTTTGGGTTCAAGTTGTACTGAACGACGAGTGGCTTGTCGCTAACCTTCTTGACGGAAGTAATGTAGTCAGGGTTGTACTTGATCTTTTCACCCTTAACGGTGTCATAAGCCATAAGATTTGGCTGGTAGAAGCCCCACAAAGTAGCCATGTAACCAGAATTACCATCGTTAGAAGCGTAATTCCAGTTTGGACCGAGAACAGGAAGAGCAACGGTGTAAGTGCCGCCATCCTTAACGTTGTCGCGTGACTGTGGGTTATCGTAACGCTTGTTAACATCTGGCATTGGAAGTTCGCCAGTGTAAGAAGTGTCAACGCCAGCAGCCGGCTCAGCAGTCATACCTGCTTTACCAGCATTGTTAGTAGCACCACCGCAAGCGCCGAGCAGCATTGCAACAGAAAGTGCAGCTGCGGCAAATACAGTCAGTTTACCTGCATTTGTATTTTTCATGATTCCTCTCATTCCCCGGATGATGTCCGTCTTCCGGTATGTTGTATGAGTATATACAACTCTATGACATTCGACAAATCGTTTTTTTAAAAAACTGATTTTTTTCCTCTTAAGTTTGCTAAAATTCAATAAAAAAGAATAATTTATTCTCCATAAACGGCAAAACAGAAAATTTTTTAGTTTATTTTAGATAAAAAACGAAATATCTTACGTTTTTTAATTTTATGTTACGTAATAAAAATCGCGCATGTTGTAATAAACATGCGCGATTGTGCAAACTTATGCAAATTTATGCAAACTAATGCAAGCAGCTTACTACTTAACAAAAAATAGCAAGCACAACAGCAAGCAAAGTAGCAAACAAGCTGCGTTACTTCACATCATCAAACGTATCTTCTTCATTAAGAATAATGCGCTTACGATGCTTCTCAATAGTAGGATCTGGAATTGGCACGGCGCTAATCAAAGCCTTCGTGTACGGATGCTGAGGATTATCAAACACTTCATCCGTTTCGCCAGCTTCCACAATTCGGCCATGATACATAACAGCAATTCGGCTAGAAATATGACGAACCACAGCCATGTTATGAGCCACGAACAAGTAAGCAACGCCAAGCTTATCCTGCAAATCTTCAAGCAAGTTAATAATGCCAGCCTGAATAGAAACATCCAAAGCAGACACAGGCTCATCAAGAAGAAGAAGCTTAGGATTCACAGCCAAAGCGCGAGCAATAGCAATACGCTGACGCTGACCACCGGAGAACTGCGTTGGGAAGCGATCAACTTGATCAGGATTCAGCTCAACCAATTGCATAAGCTCAGCAATACGCTGGCGAATTTCTTCCTTCGACTTCTTCTGCACAAGCAAAGGCTCAGCCAAAATATCGTAAACAAGCATACGAGGATCAAGCGAGCTCATTGGATCCTGGAACACGTACTGAATCTTAGAACGAAGCTCGCGACGCTGCTCACGAGTCAACTTATCGTTTAATTCAGTGCCGAAAACGGTAATAGAACCGGACTCAGGCTTCTTCAAGCCCATAATTTCCATCAAAGTCGTGGACTTACCAGAACCGGACTCGCCAACCAAAGCCACAGTTTCGCCTTCGCGAACCTCAATGCTCACACCATCAACTGCGCGAACTTCGCCAACTTTACGGCGCAAGAAGCCGCCGCTAGTAATCGGGAATGTTTTAACCAAGTTCTTAACATCCAAAACAACTTTGCGCTGCTCACGAGGAATGCCTTCGAACATTGGCTTAATTGGCTTTTCGGTTTCGGCGTGAAGAAGAGAACGAACAGTTTCGCTTTCTGCTTCAAGACCCATCATTGTGCTGTCGTCGCCGCTTTTTTCTTCAGCCACAAGCATATCCATAGTTGGCTTAGAAATTGGAGTCAAACGACGAGTGCGCTTTTGATCGACGCGAGGAACAGCTCCCAACAAGCCAATAGTGTACGGCTGAGTTGGGTGAGCAAAAATCTCCTCAACGCTATTATGCTCAACCAAATGGCCTGCATACATAACAATAACTTCGTCCGCAACGCCAGCAATTACGCCCAAATCGTGAGTAATGAAGATCATTGCAGCGCCGGTTTCGCGCTGAGCTTTCTTCAAGACTTCCAAAACCTGAGCCTGAATAGTCACATCCAAAGCGGTAGTAGGCTCGTCGGCAATAATAATATCCGGATTGTTAGCAATCGCCATAGCAATCATCACGCGCTGGCGCATACCACCAGAAAACTCGTGAGGGAAAGCCTTCAAACGCTCAGCCGGCTTAGTAATACCAACCAAATCAAGCAATTCAATAGAACGCTCGCGAATTTGCTCTTCGCTCATGCCCGGGTTATGAATAACCAAAGCTTCCTTAAGCTGATCGCCAATAGAGAAAACTGGAGTAAGAGCCGAAAGAGGATCCTGGAAAACCATGGCAATATTCTTGCCACGAATCTTACTCATCTCTAAATCGGACTTAGTTAAAAGCTCCTCGCCCTTATACTTTACAGAGCCTTTAACGCTAGCGTTTTTATCAAGCAAGCCCATAACAGCCAAGGACGTAACCGACTTACCAGAACCAGATTCGCCAACGATACCAATGGTCTTTCCGCGGTACAAATCAAAATTCATTCCGCGCACAGCATGCACAGTACCAGCTTCAGAAGCGAAGCTAACTTGCAAGTCGCGTACTGAAAGCAACGGTTCGTTGTTTTGATCTTCCATCGTGGTTTCTTCCTTAATAGCGTTATTTGCAATATCAGTCATGTTTATCACTCCAAACGCTCGTTAGTCGGCCTTACCAACAGACCTAGAATATGGATCAATGGCATCACGCAAACCGTCACCAATAAGCTGCACGGAGAAGGTTAGCAAAACAAGCACTGCAGACGGCACCAAAAGCACCCACGGAGAAGTCTGCACAACGCTTTGGCCAGCATTAAGCAAAGTACCAAGAGAAGTATCCGGAGCCTTAATACCAAGACCCAAGAAGCTCAAAGCAGTTTCGCCGTTAATAGCACCAATAACACCAAGAACCGTGTTAATAATCAACACAGAACCCAAGTTTGGAACCAAGTGGCGCACAATAATGCGGAATGAAGAAACGCCCTCGAACTTAGCTGCACGAACATACTCGCGCTCACGCAAGCTCAAAGTCAAAGTACGAAGCGTACGAGCGTAACCAATCCAACCAAAAGCTGTTAAGCCAAATGCCAACCACAGCCAATCGCTGCCGCCGCTAGAAGCGCTAATAATCAAAGCAATAAGCAAGAAGGAAGGAACAATAAGAAGCATGTCCAAAAGCCACATGCCAATCTGCTCAAACCAACCTTCAAAGTAAGAAATAGCGGTACCAACAAGAGCTGCAATAACAGTAATAGTAATTGAGCTAACAATACCAATCGAAAGAGAGCGGCCAAGTCCGCGCACAACCATTGCGTACATGTCTGAACCGCCTGGCGTAGTGCCAAGCCAATGCTCTGCAGAAGGAGGAGTTGCGAGAGAAGCGAAGTCTGGTTCATCGTAGCTCCACTTTGAAATCTTCGCACCAAACAATGCGAAAAGAATCAAAATTACGAGCATAACCAAGCCCACAACTGCAGACGGACGACGGAAGAATCGACGCGTATAAAGCGTCATCTTACCAGTGCGCTTAAAGTTGCCCCATGCACCAGCAGTAGCTTTTTTATCTGCAGCAGACTCTTGAGGTTTTGAAGATACATCTTTTTTATTCATATCAAATTCACCTACACTGTTCTGCTAGTTCAAACGAATACGTGGATCGAGCCAAGCAGAGAAGATATCTGCCAGCAAAGCGCCAACTAAAGTACACACAGCACCAAACGCTGCAATAGCAACAGCACCGTTAATATCGTTCTGCATAATGGTTTGAACAAAGTAGCTACCCAAGCCATTAATAGCAAAAACTGTTTCCGTAATAACTGCACCAGTGAAAACGCCTGCAATAGAGAACGCAACGTCAACAGCTGTTGGAATCAAAGAAGTGCGCAAAGCGTGGCGACGAATAGCCAAATTCAAAGGCAAGCCCTTAGCGCGAGCTGTACGAACGTAATCAGCATTCATAGTATCGAGAAGGTACGTGCGCTGCGTCAAATGATACCCAACCATGCCAGGAATTGTCATAACAATCGTCGGCAAAATCAAATGCTGCAAGAAGTCAAGCACATATATAAACGGGTCGGAACCTTGGTACGAATGCAAACCGGTAACGTAGAAAAGTCGCACGCCAGCCGCGCGGTTGATGTTAATTGCAGCAAGCACAACCATCAAACCCAAAACAGCTGCAGGAACAACAAGCAGGAAGGTTGCAGTGGAATTAAGAACGCGATCTTGCCACTTGTACTGGCGAATAGCAGTGTAAACGCCAACGCTAACACCGAAAACAATGCCAAGAATTGTAGCGCCAGTAACCAACTGCACAGAAGCACCAATACGAGTTGCGATTGCAGGGCCAACTGGAGCCTGATCTGGGCTCAATCCCCAATTCCATTGAGTGAAAATGTTGTAAAGCCAACGGCAATAACGAGTGAAGACCGGAGTCTGATCGTTAATATTTGCCAAATCCAAGGAACGGTTGATTGATGCAATAGGTGGATGAGGATGTCGAGACATATAGTTCGAACGCGGATCCATAAATGAGCTAGCCAAAAAATATGTCATGGATACGGCGACAAACAACATCACCACATAATTAAGGCATCGTTTAACGATGTATCGTATCATTGTGACTCTTTTCTACGCCTAACCATTGCTTACCTCCATTGGGCAGTCGTAAATCGTAAGATTTACAGCATCACCGATTCATCCCAACGCACTTTAAAAAAGGCGCGTTTAAACTGACCCTTGTCAATTCGGGACACATAATTAGTATATTTTTAGCCAAGCTATGTACAAAGGCTTAAACAGAAAATATTTTTGTAACATAATTTTTTAAAAAATTAGCACTATATTGCATAGTTAAATAGGTAGTAATTGCATTATATTCATATGATAAAAGCGCAGAATAGCAAGGATTTCGCGAAATTTCGCTTTTATAAAATTAAAATATTATTTAATAAAAAATTTATTTTTATAGCATAAAATATGCAAAATTATTAAATATAATAAATTCAAAATTTAATTATAAAAACAGAATATTTAACGAAAAAAGTATAGTTTTATAAAAATATTTAATGTTATTCTTATAAATGCCGAAAATAGGCGCAAAATAAGAAACACTCATGAGACATTGAGCATACTACAATAACTGTTATTCGTATTTTCAACTCTAAAGGAGATTAAGGAAACTCATGGCCGAAAACGTAAAAGCCGTCACCCTTGAACACGTAAAAACATATTCTGAGCACTTCAACGCACAGCGCGCAAACCTCTTAGCTGCAAACGCAGCAGTGAACAACGGCGTGCTTAAAGCTGCCACAAGCTATCAAGGAAAGCGCGCACTTCCACGCGAATTCTCTGTAGAACTAAATCAAGGAAGCATTACTAACCAAAAGCGCTCCGGACGCTGCTGGATGTTCGCGTCACTTAACACTTTGCGCTACGAATTAATGCATAAGTGGAATTTAGACGACTTTGAGTTTTCCGAAAGCTACCTGTTCTTCTGGGACAAGATTGAAAAAGCAAATGCTTACTTGGAAAACGTGCTTTCAACTTTGGATGAGCCAGTTGATAGCCGAATTTTTGAGATTATTAACGAAGGTCCAATCGACGATGGCGGTTGGTGGCAGATGTTCGTCAACTTGGTGAACAAGTACGGTCTTGTGCCAAAGAGCGCTTATCCAGATTCGCAAAACGCAGTCGATTCTGATTCCTTCGTGCAGTACATCAATACAAAGTTGCGCGAATTCGCGTGCGAGTTGCGCGAGGCTCATAAGAACGGTGCTTCTTTGGAAGAATTGCGCGAGATGAAAGTTCGCGATTTGGAAACCGTGTATCGAATGACGACTATTGCTTTGGGCGAGCCGCCAGCAAAGTTCGACTTCTTCGCGCGCACTAAAGATGATGACGACGATAAGAAGGACGAAAAGAAGGACGGCAGCAAGGACGGCGAAAAAGCCGGCGAATCTGACGACAAGAAGGACGACAAGAAGGACGACAAGCCAAAAACTGGCAAAGACGAACGTCCAATGATTCGCGAATACGGCATCACCCCACTCGAATTCGCCAAAAAGTACGTGCCTGTTGACGTAAACGACTTCGTAACAGTATGCAACTGCCCAATGGAACGTACTCCTTTCAACAAGCTCTACCAAATCAAGTACAGCACCAACGTGGCAGAAACGAAGGGAATGGAATTCGTAAACGTTCCTCTCGACGTATTCAAGAAGGCAGCCGTCGCACAGCTTAGCGACGGTCACCCAATCTGGTTCGCATGCGATTGCACGCAATTCTCCTTGCGCGACAGTGGATTCTTCGATCCTGCAGTAGTGCGCGTGGATCAGCTCTTCGACGTTGAATTCACATTTGACAAGGCGAAGGGATTGGAATACATGGATATTCCTGGAAATCACGCTATGACGTTTACGGGCGTGAACTTGGATAAAGACGGCAACCCGGATCGCTGGAAGATTGAGAACAGCTGGGGCAAAGACGCAGGCGAAGATGGCTATTACGTCGGTTCTGCAGAATGGTTCGACCGCTACGTTACGGAAATAATCATCAATAAGAAGTATCTTGACGAAGCAACTCTAGCCGTTGCAAGTCAAGAGCCAGTAATGCTTGAGCCGTGGGAGCCGCTTACTAAGCGCTGCCGCTAAACTTGAGTATTGCGTAAGTATAGAAGCGCAGATTGCTTTTTGCAGTCTGCGCTTTTATTTTAACGGTTTTATGGAACATTTGCCGGAGATTTTTCTCGTGTCTGTGTACTTGAGTTGGATGTAAGTCCACAAATGCGCGCACCTCACATCGTGTTTGTGTACTTAAGATAGACGCAAGTCCACGAATGCGCGCACCTCACATCGTGTTTGTGTACTTAAGATAGACGCAAGTCCACAAACACGCGCACACTTCCCCGCATTTGTAGCTACACCAGCGTTCTGTGCGAGGGTCTCATGACTGTTATTTTCTCAGTCATCTGACTGAGTTAGTAACGGTGTTTGAGTGATTACCGTTATTTTCTCAGTCAGATGACTGAGAAAATAACAGTGTTTTGTCAATTATCGTTACTTTCTCAGATACGAGACTGAGTTTTTAACAGTGCTGCAGCTTTGCGAATACTTGCGAAGGATAAAAAGTATAAAAAGCGATAAAAAGAAGCCCGGCGAGAAAAATCCCGCCGGGGCAGAGAGAAAGAGAGAAGAAGGTTTCAATTATGGGGTTCGCGAACGAACCTCGCTAATGGCGAACCATTAACATCTGTTAGTATAACTAAACTTTCGTCCAAAGAAAAGGGTTTTTAAAAAAATTTTTTAATTTTTTTTTAAATATTTTTCCTTACAGACAATTAATAGCTATTTTGTGTTATTTTACGTTATTCTTCTGAAAAATTTCAAGCTAATTGCCACTATTTTCCAAAGATTTTTTCGCGGCAGCAAGTCTTTCTGCTTCGGCACGCTGACGCTCAGCCAACGCAGAAGCAAAACGCTCAAGCTCTTCATCTACCGCTTCCTTCGGAATCTTAGCAAAAATAGGCGTTGGCTTCGGCACAGGCGTACCAGCTACCAATTCCTCACTCTCCCAAGGATGCACGGTCTCACCCAAACGATAATCACCCGTAATAATCGGATACTTAAAGTCCGGATTATCCAAATCCTCAACTTCCTCAATATGAGGCAGCGGCGAGAACACGCCGGTTCCTCCAAGAGCTTCCCAAACCTTTTGCGCAGAATGAGGCAAGAATGGAGCAAGCAAGTGGTTAGCATCAGAAACAGCTTGAGCCGCAACATGCAAAACCGTTCCAAGTCGAGCTTCATCATCCTTAATCTTCCACGGCTCAGTTGCAGAGATATATTTATTAATATCCGCCACAACGCGCATCGCTTCCGAAAGAGCATTCTTTTGACGGTGGCGCTCAATCATTCCTCCAACAATTTCAAAAGCGTTAGAAGTTTGATCAAGCAAAGCACGATCCATATCCGTCATAGAATCTTCATCAAGCGGAGGAATCACACCAAAGTTTTTATTAATAAGATTTGCCACGCGGTTTACAAGATTGCCCCAACTTGCGGCAAGCTCTTCGTTATTATGGCGCGCAAACTCAGCCCAAGTAAAATCAGCATCGGAATTTTCCGGACCCGCAATAGAAATGTAGTAACGCACTGCATCCACTGGGTAACGAGCCAAAATATCCTTCACGTAAATCACAATTCCGCGCGAAGAACTAAACTTCTTACCTTCCATAGTCATAAACTCGGAAGCTACAACCTGCTCAGGCATATTAAGCGGACCGTAAACACCAGCCTCGCCGCCCTTAGAGCCAGCTCCGTTATAAGCAAGCATTTCCGAAGGCCAAATTTGAGAATGGAATGTGATGTTATCTTTGCCCATGAAGTAGTAGCCAGGAGATTTAGGATCGCACCACCAGTCGCGCCAAGCATCCGGTTTTCCTTGCCTGCGAGCCCACTCAATGGAGGCAGACAAGTAGCCAATTACGGCATCAAACCACACGTACAAACGCTTATTCGGATTGTCAATCCAACCTTCAACAGGAACAGGAATGCCCCAATCAATATCGCGCGTAATAGCACGAGGCTTTACTTCATTAAATAATCCAAGCGAGAAGTTAATAACATTCGTGCGCCAGCCGTCTCGGGAATGAAGCCAATTAACATTCGCTTCAGCTAAAGCTGGCAAATCGAGGAAATAGTGCTCAGTTTCTTCAAAGCGCGGAGTTTCGCCATTAATCTTGGAAACCGGGTTAATAAGCTCATCCGGGTCAAGCTCATTACCGCAAGCATCGCACTGATCGCCGCGAGCGCCGTCCGCACCACACAATGGACACGTGCCTTCAATATAACGATCCGGCAAAGTGCGACCGGTAGAAGGAGAAATAGCAACTTTTTGCGTGCCTTTGTAAATATAACCGTTCTTTAAGCACTGGCGGAACATTTCCTGCACAACGTGTTCGTGGTTTGCGGTAGTTGTGCGCGTGAATAAATCGTAGCTTAAACCTAAATCGCACAAATCCTTGGTAATAACGCGATTGTAGCGGTTCGCAAGTTCCTGCGCAGAAACGCCTTCTTTATCGGCTTCTACCAAAATCGGCGTGCCGTGCTCGTCCGTGCCCGACACCATTAAAACGTCATTTCCTTTCATGCGCTCGTAACGCGCATACACGTCGGAAGGCACCCCGAAGCCTGCAACGTGACCAATATGACGAGGGCCGTTAGCATACGGCCAAGCAACATTCACCAAAATATGACTCATAGCCCAATATTATCTTGTTCAGCGCGGACAGTGCTGGCAAATTGCGAATAAATTGCGAATAAATTGCTAATAAATCTCTAATAAATTGCTAATAAATTGCGGAATACAAATTTTAGTAAATTTCGGAACGCTAGTAACTTGCGAAATACAAATTTTAGTAACTTGCGAAATACATTAACTTGCGAAAATAATGCACATATCCACAAATTTTTAAGCTCATCTGGAATATTATTTGCACTCCACATAATCTCAACTATACGAAATAAAAACGCTATAGATTGGGGGAAGAAATGGAAAACACGAATAAAAGCACGAATAAAGACTGCGATTCATGCGAAGTTTTCGAAGAAAATGACGACTTCCCAGCACTTTTAAGCACAAATCATTTGCCTGGCCCAATGTGCATGAACAGGCTTTCGCAATTTGGCATATTTAATCACCTTTCACCTCAAGCGGGATACTCACACAAAACAAGCATTTCCGCAAAAGGCAGAAGCGATATTATACGCGATTTAATTCCGAAACAAAGCACTGCATGCTTATTTACTGCAGCTTGGGTGTGGCTTGGAGGAAAGTTTCCGGAAAATATTGACATTATTAACTACGGACATTGCCGCAGAAAACCTCACGGGCATTCGATTAGATCGTTCCGCAGGCATTTAAGCGATGAAGACTACGTGATTTTGGGAAAAACTCGCGTAACAACTCCCGAGCGCACGATATGCGATTTGGCATATACGCCAAGCGATAGCGAAAATTATGAGCCGTACAGAAAAGAAATTGCAATATTGCTTATATGCCATTATTGCGTTGACTTGCGCAAGTGCAAAAGCATTATTGACAGGAATCCTTACTTTCCGGGGTCCGTTCACGCGCGAAAATGGCTTGACGATATTACTGAGGAGACGAGCAATTTATGGGAATAGCGCATTCGAATAATGAGCAGCTTAACATTCCCCCTAAGCCGCCAATAATAATAACGCCGCTCGTGGCAAGCGATGCTTCAACAAGTAGCGAAATATTGTGGTATATTGCGCGAAATATACCGGAATTTCGCAAATGGGTTATTGCGAATCCTGCTGCAGACGCTAGGCTTTTAGAATATATTTCGCAACAAGGCGGGCCAGATGTTCGACACAGTTTTGAAGTGCTTTTTGACGGGTATGACAGCGTAGGTTAGTTAAGATTTTTGCTCTACTCAAGCTCGCTTTTTTGCTCAAGACAAGCCGCGTAAACTTGCTTACGATTCGCAAACGAGCCGTCCAAAAAAGGGTGCTCTTTTACGATTTTCGTAATTGCTTCTTTAATACGTAAGCCTTCATTTTGTGCGCAATCAAGCGATAGTTTTGCGAGCGCTTCCACGCTTAAATCTGTGCTTTCTGCCTTTATTTCGTCATCACTTGCTCCGCCAATAACCAGCACTATTTCGCCGCGAGGAGGATCTTCCAGCACGCCATCGTGAATACTTTGCACAGTTCCGCGACGAATTTCCTCAAAATCTTTAGTAAGTTCTCTGCATAATGCCATTGGGCGGCTAGGGCCGAGCACAGCTAACACGTCTTCCATAGCTTCTGCAATTCGATGCGGAGCCTCGTAGAATACAATAGTTCTGCGCTCTGCTTTAATAGAGCGTAAATGCTGCTGTCTCTCGCCGGATTTTCGCGGCAAAAAGCCTTCGTAGCAGAAGCGGTCAGTTGGGAGCCCGGAAAGTGCGAGCGCATCCAGAACAGCGCTAGGCCCTGGAGCGCAAGTAACAGGAAGATCGCGCTCAATAGCCCTTCTAACAATTGCCAAACCCGGGTCGTTAATAGTTGGCATGCCGGCGTCGGAAACTACAAGAACTTTCGCGCCCTGCTCTACTTCGTCAAGCAAACCGTCGGCTTTATTGCGCTCGTTGTGGTCGTGATAAGCAATCACGCGCCCGGAAACATGCACGCCTAATCGATTCGCTAAATCGTAAAGTCGACGCGTGTCTTCAGCTGCCACAATATCCGCAGTTTCGAGGAGATTTATTAGCCTGGAAGAAGCGTCACCCATATTGCCGATTGGGGTTGCTGCGAGAAATACTTTTCCGCGCGATTTGCTGCTTTCTGAAGTATTTTTTGCGATTTCTTCAGATTCAATCGCACTAGATTCAATCGCACTAGATTCAATCTCGCTCATTTTTACTCCTAGCCAACTATTTAAACGCACGCAACTTTTACAGCCGAATATACTACTACATTTGCAAAATATCTGTCCGCAAAATTCAACAGTTAGGCAGATTGTAATTCTCGATGGCGCCTAATTAACAGCGAACGTAGATACTCGCTAATTGTAGATTCGCCTTCTTTTTTTGCATCTTCTGCAATTTTGTCTTTCCAAGATTTAGGTATGCGAAATTGAATAATTGTAGATGCTTCGAGATCACTCATTATAGGCGGTCGCCCAACAAGCGCAACATGAGCATCTTCCATATTGTCAGTATCTGTAAGATCCATTATTAAATTATTCATATGCTCACGCGCTTCATCGCCTTCACGCTGAACAATAGTAGTTCCATTATGCTCAATTACTTTGGCCATGCTTTTACCTTCTAATTCCTACAAATAATCTGTTGTAAACAAACTATAATCTATTTTACCTTGTATTTCTTCACCCAATCGTCAAAAGGTAAATCCCAAAATGATTGTTCACCACTCCCCGCATGATAAATACGCAAAGTATTATTTTCAATTTTCATAACGATACCAATTGATGGCATTAATACATCATCATGCTTACCAGTTAAGCGTATATATAAAACACCTTTATACTCCATTTCTTCAGTTTTTATTGGATTTTCTACTGCATAAGCAATATCTTCTGAAGTTAAGCCATGCTTATTACTATGATTTTCGAATATAATTCTTACTCTCCTCATAGCAATATTGTAGTACAATATTGTACTACAGTAAATAGATAGATAATAAATTTCTAAAATTTAAACATAAAAAATGCCCGCAAAACTCAACAGCTTAAGCGGGCAGATTGTTAGAATGCGCTAAATAAATCACACGATTTTTGGCATTGGAGTTGTGAGCGAAGAAGTAAGATTCACTTGCACAACGCCAGCACCAGCGTGAACTTCCACTTTCTTTAAGGTCACAGTGCGCTCTTCAGAAGGCTTATGATCGTCGTCAGTCATAGTTGCAGGAGACTTAACAGCAACTAGCGCAAGACTGTTAAAATCAACGCCGGCATTCGCACACAAATCCTCAGCTGCGGATAACGAATCTTCAAAACCATCTTTTTCAATCACGCGCTCAGTTGGAACACCGTAAGCTTCTTCACACAGCAACTTAACGCGATCCAAAAGCGCTTGGCCTCTGCGACTTTCTGGCACTTGCGTTTCAGCATCAGCACTAATTACCGACACAAAATCGTCAAGCTGATCTGCCAAACCGTCGCCGCCATCACGGAACAAATTGCCAACAATCGGCTTTCTGAATCCTAAAGTCTTAGCTTGCTCCAACAATTCAGGCACTTGATCATCCTCACCCTCCCACAAATTAATAAGCGGGAAAGTAGGAATATTAAGCGATTCAAGTCGCGCAACATGGAACGGATAACGCCAAGCTAAAGTTTCATCATCGCGCCAAGTTGTAGCGCGAGTAACTACAACTGCAGCCGCAGGCCAAGCCGCACCAAATTCGCGAGAAGCAATATCCAGCCACTTTTGAGCGCCAGCATCCGTGCCGTATCCTGCTTCAACAACCACAACATCATGCTCAGCGCAAGCCATTTCAACGCTTACCAAACTTGGAATACCAAGCGAAACGTTTGCAAACGGACCGCAATGCACATAAATCGGCGATCCGTTAATAGTTTCCGTTTTTGCAGGTTTTACAGCATCGGCAAGAATATTAGTAATTCGCCACAAGTCAACGAAATCGCCGAATTTACGTGGCACTCCATCCTTCGTGCCAGCAATCATTGCGGCAACGCGCTCCGAAATCTCATCCATGCTGCGAGAAAGAACCACGATTTGCATCAGCTCGCAAGTAGGCGTTAACACAACGCGCTCAGGAACAGTTCCTTTACCAAAATCAACTGCAATACTGCGCAACGAGCGAGAAGGAACCTCACTTACGCGAGGAACCAAAATAGTATCGAGCAAGCCTTCATCAACTGCTTTTTCTGCAAACGACACAAGCAAATTCTGCGCGCAAGCAATAGCAGCCATTTCACCACACAAACCCCAGTCAATCAGCTCAGGATGAGAAAGCGAAGACTTACCGCCGCCGCTTGCTCCACCTTTAGAGCCAGCTGCCGTAATGCCCATGCTCGGCTGGCGAAGAACCGCAGCCGCATCCACACCGCGCTCACGCAAAGCGTCAACCAGCGCAATAGTTGTGGTCGTTTTGCCTTCACCGCGAGAAGCTTTAAGCGGAGTATCCGCAGTAACAAGAAGCACTTTTCCGTGCTTTCGAGGCTCGTTAGGATGCTGCTTCAAATAATCTAAATACCCGAAGGCATCAATTTTTTTAACCAAACCGAATGTTGTAGTGTATGAATCAAGAATGCTCATGTACCCCTCTTTCATAGGCATAGTCTCACAACAATGCACACGGATATTGTTAGTTACATGATTCATACTATACGATTGATTGCTTGCAGCATAGCCGCTACGCACAATATCTATGCGCGCTATTACTAACATCTATAGCAAAATAACAAAAGGTAACAAAAATGCCTCCCTTATGAAATAAAAAGTTCATTTCGTAAGGAAGGCACTTATTTTTTAATCGCAACTTTTAATCGCAACTTTTAAATTTAGTGATCGGAACGATTAAAACCATTCTTCATACGCATGCTGGTAATGTACAGCACAGTGTCAAGCAAAGAATCCGTTTCTTTCTTCAACTTTGCTGCCATATCGTCATTCGCTTCAGCCAAAGCTTCACGCACTTTTGCGTTACGAAGAGCAGAAATAATTTCTTCCGGATCACGCACTACGTCACCCAAATAACCATCTTCGTCGCATTCGCGCTCCGGCTCATACTCGCTCAAAGCAACGCCAAGAAGATCTGCCACTGTAGCATCCGTAGCCTTTACCATTGCGTGTCCAAGAGATCCAACAGTTTCCTGGTAGCGTTCGATTGCGTTTGCAGTGTCGTTAAACGCAGCATCTGCAAGAGCTGCAATAATGCGATTTGCCCAGTAGAAGTTTTCGCTTGTGACGCGAGTAGTTGTATCTTCCAAATATTTTGGAGTGCGATTTACGTTTGGATAGAACGGCACCAAAGAATTGAAAGGATTAGAGCCGTAAGTGATCCACTGAATTGTACGCATTTCTTCTGGCATATAAGGGCGGACTTGCATTACTGCAAGCTCGCTTTGACGATTAATGCCGATTGGGCGCAACATGTGACGAGTATGCTCGTCGCCAAGCTTGCCGTAAGGATCATATTCAGTGCCCTGATAATGCGAGCTCAAAACGTACTTAACATCCTCAATCGTAACTTTGCGTTCTGGCTGACGAGCCCACGGAATGTCGTTGCTATCCGGACGATGATCCGCATCTTTACCATCCCAAACTTCGTCGTATGGGTTCAAGAAGCGCTCCATGAACCATGCGCGAGGAGTGTTGTAAACGTGGTCAGCGTCCGAATGAGAGCCGAAAGCGTCGCGAGGATTAAACGGGGAAGCGTTTTCTACCGACAAATCCAAGTGATTTTCTTTAATAAACTCAATCAAATCAGCAGAGCACATGTGCTCTTCCTGATCGCCAAAAGCATCGTCTAAATCAAACTCGTCAATTCCAAGCTGGTTTGGCATAACAACATAAGCTTCATCCGGCACGCGCTTAGCAATCCAATGATGGCCGCCAACGGTTTCAAGCCACCAAATCTCGTTCACGTCCGAAAAAGCAACGCCATTCATCTCGTAAGTGCCATACTTTTCAAGCAACGCACCCAAACGCTCAACGCCTTCGCGAGCGCTACGAATATAAGGCAAAACGATTGTCAAAAAGTCTTCTTCGCCAATTCCGCCTGGAACTTCCGGCTTGTAATCAGCGTCGCCTTCCTTACCGTGCGCTTTTTGGAGTTCGACCATTGGGTCTGCACCAAGAACGCGCTCGTTGGAAGTAAGAGTTTCGGTTGCGCTCATTGCAACGTTTGCTTCGTTTACGCCAGCTTCTCCCCAGATTCCTTCGCGCAAATCCGCATTCGGCACGCTTGTGTATTGCATTGGGTTGTCTGGCAACTCAACTGTTACGTGGCTAAGAACGGACTTATAAACGCGAGGCTGTTCTTCTGGCTTTACTACCACCAAACGCTTTGGATTAAATTCGCCATTCGCAGAGTCTTCGTTACGCGCAATAAGAGTTGATCCGTCGTAACTTGCGCCGCGGCCGACGAGAATTGTTGTGCATGCCATAAGCATCCCCCATTTGTGAGTTTTAATATTTTACTAATTTTTATTCCTGATTGATTCTATCGCTAGTTACTTAAATTAGGCGCGACCGGTTAAGAATATTCCGCCTGCGTCTACGCCGGAAGTGCATTTGCGCACTTCACGCAATAATTCGTTCATATAGAATCCTTGCTGAAGATTTGGAAGTGGATCTTGCGTTCCAAAAACTTCAAACATGTATTCGTGATCTTTATCCGGAGGCTGCGGCCCGTTATAGCGCATAGTAACTGCCGGATCTTCGCAACCAACAAATCTACTTGCTTGCGAATTGCGCCCTTGAACTGCTTCTGGAATCATCGAAGGCATTTGTCGCGAAAAATCTGCCGGAATTTGCAAAGCGTGAGAATCGTTAAAATCAAACATTAACGCTTCTACTGGAACGTTCGCAACCGTCCAATGAATCCACTCAAAACCACATACCGGTATTGCGTCATCGTCAACAAGTCGCCAATGCAAGTAGTGCACAAAAGATGGCATATTATCAATGTAAAAAGGAAACGAAACTACTGGAACTCCGTTAATTTTATTCTGCGACGGTGCAGCTTTAGAATAATCGTCCGGAATAATTGTGAAATCTGTTGAAATATTCATAATTTAAGTATCTACCATTACACAGCACTAATCAACTGTGCTAATAAAACGAGATTAATAAAAACGTGCGCCCAGCTATATAAATAACCGGGCGCACTGATTTAGAAAATGGAGATTTTATACTAGATTTTTACTTTTCTGCGGCCTCCTCGTGAGCTTCAGCAGCCTTAGCTGCCTTAGCTGCCATAGCTGCTTTCTTAGCAGCGCGCTCTTGTTCCTTAATGCCTTCAATGAACTCAGCATGCTTTACTGCAGGAAGCCAGCCGGTGTTAACAACCTTAACCTGCCATACCCAAGCCAAGCCGAAGAGAATAACAGCAAAAACAATCAAGCTCACAGCACCAACGCCTGCACCAAGGTGAGCGAAGTTACCAACAACAGTACCAACCCAACCGAAGTCAGCATCACCGAAGGTGGAGTTTGCCAAACCGAAGGAGCCCATAACAGTAAGCAATACTGCTGGGAGGAATGTAATAATCAAACCGTTGATAAAGCCGCCAAGAATAGCACCACGACGACCGCCGGTTGCGTTACCAAATACGCCAGCACCGCCGCCATCGAAGAAGTGAGGCACCATGCCAGGAAGAATCAAAGCCAAGCCCCAAGCAGGTCCCATCCACACTGCAATCAGACCAAGAGCTACAAGACCACCAACGAAGGAAGCCAAGAAGCCAATGAGGGAAGCATTAGCACCGTATGGGAACACGATTGGAATATCCAATGCTGGGCGTGCGCCTGGCACAACCTTGTTAGCAATGCCCTGGAATGCAGGAACCAGCTCGCCCAAGATAATACGAACGCCGTAAAGGATGACGCTAACGCCAATGCCAAACTGCAAAGCCTGAGCAAAAGCAGCCATGTAGAATGCGCTGTAATCAGTAGGGTTAGATGCGAAAATCTTGAAGAGTTCCTTTGCTGGCAACACAATAGAAGCCCACACTGCGAACACAAGATAAAGCACAACCATCAACAAAGTGGTGGAAACCATGGAATCACGCAAGAAGCTCAAGCCCTTAGGGAAGTTGATGTCTTCAGTGGACTTCGACTTCTTACCAACAGCTGCACCAACAGCGCCAGAAACAATGTAGCTCAAAGAGTTAAAGTGGCCAATCGAAAGCTTATCGCTTCCGGTAATGCGGTTCATGAATGGCTGAGCAAAAGCTGGCAAAACAACCATAACCGTAGCCATAATAATGGAGCCAACAATAACAATAAGAAGCTGGTTACCTGCACCGAAGCCAACAGAAAGCACCAAAGCAAGCAACATAGACATGAACACCATGTGGTGGCCAGTCAAGAAGATGTACTTCAGCGGAGTAAAGCGTGCAGCAAGAAGCATAAGCACGAAGCTAAGCACAATAATGTATGCGGAAGTAGCACCGTACTGGCCTGCTGCCTGAGCTGTAATAACCTCATTTGTAGGCACAACGCCGTGAGCGCCAGTCGACTTCAAAACCAAGTCACCAAACGGAGCAAGAGCGCCGACCACAACGCCAGCACCAGCACCCAAAATAAGGTAACCCATAGCAGCCTTCAAGCCGCCAGCAATAACCTGTCCTGCACTACGCTTGAGCGCAATAAGGCCAATTGCCGCAATAATACCAATCAAATAAGCCGGCACATTCAAAATCTGCTGACTTATGAAATTTAAAACCTGAACTACGATGTTCATTTTTATTCCCTTCTTTTTATTTCCCGGAGAAAAGCAAATGCGATGAGTAATCGTTATGCGTAGTAGTCACTATGCGTAACGCTCAAGTACGCTCTTCACCTCTTCAACATCCATGAAATTTTCGATTGTTTCTACAGGAGTGGTAGTGCCCTCAAGCTCAGGAGCGAGCTGAGGAGATGTGAGCACAAGGTCGTTCATATTAGCGGTACCTTTTGCACTTCCAGCGTCGGAAGTAGTAACCGTAACATCAAGACCAAGGTCTGCTGCTGCAGCCTCAACATTGATTTTGAGCAGTACAGACGTGCCAATGCCATTTCCGCAAACGCACAGAATATTCATAATAGCCTCTTTCGTTGAGTTATCATTTTTAATTTTACAAATTTTGCTGTTTTGTGTCTAACTTTTAAGAATTGCGCGAATTTCTTCCGCAGTCTTTGCTTGCGCAAGTTCTTTAGTTTTTACAGAGTTAGACAAAGCTGCAGCAACTGCGGCCATAACCCCAATATGCTCGCTTTCATCATGACCTGCAAGACCAATGACTAAAGAAACTGGATCGTTTGCTGCATTTCCGAATTCAACAGGCGTGCTTAAACGAACCCAGCTT
Source organism: uncultured Bifidobacteriaceae bacterium (assembly GCA_947253155.1). Taxonomy (GTDB): domain Bacteria; phylum Actinomycetota; class Actinomycetes; order Actinomycetales; family Bifidobacteriaceae; genus Bifidobacterium. The sequence goes on along the minus strand of CAMXYK010000004.1, from coordinate 49,673 downwards.
AAACCGCTTTTAAGAACTGCTGCAGATGGCCTCGAATGAGCCAAAGCCAAGCCTGGAGCAATAACAATATACGGACCCATTTTTTCAACGGTTTCAATCATTTGATCCGTGTATTCGTCCGTTATAAAGCCAGCTTCTCGCAAAGCATCGCCCGCAAGACGAATCGCATCGCGCCAATCCTTAGCCGCAACGTCAAGATTAACTGCAGCATCCGGAAGAAGCTCGTCAATATCAGCGCTCATATTTTCTCTTTTCTGATTATTTTTAATTTTTTACTTACGATTTTTTATTTGCGATTTTTATTTTTTATTTACGATTTTTATTTACGATTTTGTTACTCCCGTTTTTGTTAATCCTGCATAATTGAGTGATAGAACTTTCCAGCTAAAGCCTCGCGAGCTTTAGCCTGAGCTTGAGCGAATGTGGTTTGCATAAGCTCCGCACGAACTTCGTCCAAAGCAACCGGAGTCATAGAAAGCGAGTTAACGCCAAGACCCACAAGAACAATCGCTAAGTCTGGATCCGCTGCAGCTTCTCCACACACTCCAACTGGCATTCCATGTGCGTTACCAGCGTCCGCAATCATTTTGATTGCACGCAACACAGCAGGATGCCATGCAGTTTGGTAGTTGGAAACAGAGCCGAGGGTTCTGTCTGCCGCAAGAGTGTATTGCGTCAAATCATTCGTTCCAATAGACACAAAATCAGCAACTTGAGCTACTTCATCTGCAACCAGAGCAATAGAAGGCACCTCAGCCATAACGCCGACCTTCTTAAGCCCTTTAGATTTGCCAAGCTTTACAAAATACGCTGCTTCGTGCTCATCCGCAACCATTGGAGCCATTACCCACAAATCTGCGTTAGTTGCAGCATCAGCGCGAGCCAAAGCCTCAAGCTGGCCATCTAAAACATCCATATGCTGCCTTAATGTGCGCAAACCGCGAAGTCCTAACGCAGGATTTGGCTCATCTTCTGGAGTTAAGAATGGCAAAGGCTTATCTGCGCCGGCATCAAGCAAACGAATAACAACTTTCTTGCCTTCAAATTGGGATAAAAGCTTTGTGTAGGCTTCCGTTTGCTCTTCTACGCTAGGCGGTTTCTCGTTACCAATAAACAGGAATTCAGTGCGGAATAAGCCGACGCCTTCCGCACCATATTCGTGCGCAATTTGAGCATCTGAAGGCTTTCCAACATTAGCCAAAAGCGGAATCATGTGACCATCTTCAGTTCCGCCAAGCAATCCGCGCAATTCACGCGCGCGGCTTAAACGTTCGCGAGACTTTTTAACACGCTCAATTTCTTCTTCGCTAGGATCGCTTATAACCTGATTATTAGCGGCGTCTACTACAACCATTTGATGGTTCTTTAATTGAGAAGCATCGTGCGCGCCAACAACCGCAACAATTCCGCGAGCGCGCGCAAGAATAGCCGTGTGGCTTGTAGGACCGCCGTCGATTGTGACGATTGCCTGAACCTTACTTAAATCAAGCGAAGCAGTATCCGCAGGCGAAAGATCCTTAGCAACAAGCACAAAAGGCGAATCGCTTTCTGGCACGCCTGGAGCTTCAACACCAAGCAAAGACGCAATAACGCGCTGGCCAACATCGTGCAAATCTCCTGCTCGCTCAGCCATATAGCCGCCAAGATTACGCAACATATCTTCAAATTGCGCAAATCCTTCCCAAGTAGCACGCTCAGCCGTTTTTCCGGCAGAAATTCCAGCTTCAATTGCGCTTATTAATGCAGGATCCGACGCCATTTGTGCAAGAGCTTGCATAATTGGTGCCGCCTTTTTGGTTCCTTCATCCGTTGCTTTAAGAGCAGCTTCCGCGCGTTGATTTAAATCTTTATTTACCGCATTTAGAGCGTTTTGTACTGAAGTTTTAGCATCTTCAATTGATATTGCTTCAGGACGAGCCACGTCTTCTGGTTCACGCAAAGCAGGTGCCATGCACAATACTTCACCGGATGCCATTGAACGACCAATACCAACACCAGTGATTACCATACTTAAACCCTCCTTTAGGTTTAAAAATCTTTACCAAAGCCGCAACGTCGCAGAAGCATTTCTTGTAGGTAAACGTTTCTTACTAATGAAACTATACACCATTAAAAACGTTGTTACAACAAGTGAAAACGTTTTCTGTATTTTTCGGTTAATTGTGTTACACTTAACATTAAAGATAGCAACAAAAAACTGTAGAAAATATAGTTTGCTTTTATACGACTTTTATGCAACTTTTAATGAAAAGTAAAATAAAAGTAGAAATTTAAATTACTATTTAAATTAATGTTCAAAGGAGAAAAAATGGCAATCGCAACTCGAACCGCTACTATCGAAGACCCTGTTGGTATTCACGCACGTCCAGCATCGGAATTTTCTCAAGCAGCAATGGCCTCAAATTGCGCTGTAACAATCGCAAAAGGCGAAGGCGCTCCAGTAAGTGCAAACAGTATTCTTTCGATTATGGGATTAGGAATTACCAAAGGTGATTCAATCACAATTACAGTCGACGGCGAAGATGCTGAAAATGTAGCAGCTAAGCTTATCGAAGTAGTCACGAAAGGCGAATAATATAAAAGCAAGCAAATAAATAAAATAAATAAGCGAGCAAATAAACAATACTTACTTTTAATTCACTTTGCGGTGCTGTTTACCAATAACTACAGCACCGCGCTTATTCGGGGGCAAATATGACAAATCAAACTAATCAAAATGCCTCCATTACTCATGTAGCAGCTCTCGCAAAAGTATCAATCGCAACAGTATCTCGCGTACTTTCTGGGCGTCGAGCCAAAGATGATGATATTGCAAAACGCGTTAGAAAAGCCGCAGAACAGCTTAATTATTCAGTAAATTACGCAGCAAGCGCATTAAGAAGTGACACTACAAACACCATAGGCGTAGTAATAAGCACAAGTAGCGGAGACGATTCGTTCAAAATAAATATGCTTTCTGCGCTGGATGAAGCAGCTAAGAAAATAGATAAAATACTTCTTGTTGGCACAGGGAAAGACGCGGAATCGCAAGAAGAGCGCATAGAAGAGCTTATTGAGCATAATGTTGACAGCCTTATTGTGATGCCGTCTAATAATACTGATTTAACAAAAATACTTGAAAATTACGTAGATAATCTTCCGATTGTGCAAATTGGCGGCACAGCTACTTCGTTCCATATTAACTGGGTTGGCATGGATCAAGAATCCATGATGGAAGCCGCTTTAATACATCTTTCGCATCACGACGCGCACAATATTGCTTATTTAAGCGGAAAAGTTAACTCTACACAAAGCGCAAACTTATTCGCAAATTTCCAAACTGCAGCAAGCCGCTTAAGCCTACTTTCTGAGCCAGATTGGACGACTTTTGGCGAGCTTACGTATCAGCGTGGGTTTAAGGATACTTTGAAACTTTTCTCTGCCTCCGCTTCTAAACAAGCGCGCAAACCGGACGCGATTATTTGTGCAAATGACGCTGTGGCGATGGGTTCACTTTTGGCTTTAAGTGAGCTTTCTTTAAGGGTTCCTCAAGACGTTCGCGTAATAGGTTACGGAGATAGCAAGCAGGCAGAAATATCCGAGCCGAAGCTTTCTTCAATCAGGCCTCCTTACCAGCAGATTGCTCGCGAGGCGATTCGCTTAACAACTGTTGACAAGTCCGAACAACATTGGCTTCCTGCGCACATGGAATTTAGGCCGGAAATCATGCGCCGCGAGTCAACGAACGCTCCGAGAATAGGCACGAGTGACATGTCACTTCCGTGGCGACTATAACAAACGTTATTTCTACAAAAGCGAGCAGAATAGCGCTTCAAAAACAAGCGTTGAGTTACCGTTTCTAGCAATACGCCTGCGAGCTGTAGCAATATTGTCAACGCAATTAAGAGCGCTAGAAACCGTAAGATTCTTAGCTAACGCCAAAATATCAGATTTAAAATCTTGATTTATTATTGGCGAAGAATTCTGAGCATTGTTAAGCACGACTAAAACGTCACGATACACGCTGTTAATCGCATCCAGCGAGCGATTTAAAACGTCACGGCTTACGCGCGTAACTTTGCGCTTTACTTCGTCTTTTTTGCCAATCGCATTGTAAGCTGTGCGCAATTTTGGCGGAACTCTGTCCGAATCTGCTAAACCGTTAATTCTTCGAAACTCATTTTGTTGAGACTCAACGCTGCGCTGCACTTCATCTTCTGCTTGCGCTTTTGCGTCTTCAATAAGCATTGACGCAAGCATAATAGCGTCTGCAGCATCGTGCATACGAAGCAAGCCCGCAACCAGCTCATCTCGCCTACTTAAAGCGCGCTCATCGCTTGCGTAAAGAAGCGCAGTTTCCACATTTCCTTGGCAAAGTCTAGCCGCGCGATTTGCAAGATTATTTTCAACTCCTGTTTTTGAAACAATATATTGCGCTATTGATTGCTCATCCGGAGTAGCTAATTGCACAAGTTGCGTGCGAGAGCGAATTGTTGGCAACACGTCTTGAGGGCTTGAAGCACAAAGCAGCCAAATTGTGTGCTCGCTCGGCTCTTCAATTTCCTTAAGCAACACGTTAGTGCTGCGCTCAAGCATTCTTCCAACGTCTTCAATAATAATAATTCGCCACGGAGCTATGCTCGGCATTTGCTCAGAAATTCCAATAACTTCGCGCACAGCCTCAACGCTAAGAGTTATGCCTTCTGTGGTAAGAGTGTGAACATCCGGATGCGAGCCGGCTAAAACTTCGCGAGCAGTTTTACTAAGCCCACTTTCGCCACTATTTTCGCCACTGCCCTCGCCGTGATCCGGGCTTTCAAGAGCTGCAGCAAAAGCTTTAGCAACTTGCACACTACCAAATCCGGCAGCTCCGCAAATAAGCCAGGATTGCGCTATTTTACTAGCATCCGCACAAGCAACTTTACGCAAGCGTTGAACTACTTGCGTCTGCCCAATTACGCTATCCCACACGCTCATCGCTTCACCCCCTAGATTCGCTGTTGCTAATTTATTCAGATTAAGTTTTGTTTAGATTAATTTTTATTCAGACTCAGTTTTAGCAATTAAATTATTTACATCTTTAGAAATAAGATCAGCTAAAGATTGCACAGAGCAAGTTGCGTCAAGAACGCGGTAACGTTCCTCATTTTCTTGCGCCAAATCCAAAAAAGCTTCACGCGTGCGCCTTGCGAAATCAATTCCAGCAGATTCCATTCGATCCTGCTGACGATGCAAACGCTTAAAAGCTTCTTCCGGCTTCATATCTAGTAAATACGTGCGATTAGGCCACAGCGAATCCGTTGCCCATTCGCTTAAGTTTTGTATATCTTCAATCGTGAATTCGCGGCCGCCTGCTTGATACGCCAGAGAAGAGTCAATATAGCGGTCAGTAATTACCACAGCTCCACGCTGTATTGCAGGGCGAATAACTTCCGCAACATGCTGAGCACGATCGGCAGCAAAAAGCAACGCTTCGGTTCTAGGAGCCACAAAAGAGCCGTGTAACAATATTTCGCGCAAAGACTTACCTAGCAAAGTGCCGCCTGGCTCACGCGTAACTACTACTTCACGGCCTAAAGATTGCAAATGCTTTTTTAAAGCTTCAACTTGCGTAGTTTTGCCTACTCCATCAATGCCCTCAAAAGATATAAACAATCCCCTGTTTTCAGGCGCGTCCGCACCTCCGCAGCCGCAGTTTCCGCCGCAAGCGCAACCGCCAGAAAAATCACTATTGTAAGATTCCATAAGTCAACCCTACTTATAATTTTACTCTGCTGTTTTTGCTGACGTTGCTTTTTTAGCAGTCGACTTAGCAGTCGACTTAGCAGTCGTCTTTTTAGCGGTAGACTTTGCAGTTGTCTTTTTAGCAGTCGTCTTTTTAGCAGTAGTTGACCTAGTGCTTTTAGTCGTACGCTTCTTACGCTTCACAGGGCCCGCAGCTCGCTTTTGAGCTAAAAGCTCAAACGCAACCTGAGGATCAATCGACTCAGGCGTGTACTGCTTTGGCAAAGTGCGATTAGTTTCACCATCCGTAATATAAGCTCCGTAGAAACCATCTTTAATTACTACAGGCTTACCAGTTTCCGGATCCGCACCAAGCTCACGAAGAGGAGGCTTAGCTGCGCCTCGAGTACGCTTACCGTACTTTGGTTGCGCAAATAAAGCTTGAGCTTCTTCTAAAGTCGTACTAAAAATAGCATCTTCACTAGCAAGAGAGCGCGTATCTGGCTTTGAATCTACAGTTTCGCCGGCAGAAGCATCAACTGCGGAATAAGTTTTTGTTAAGTACGGGCCGTAACGACCGTTATTTGCTTCAATTCGCGCAAGTTTTACCACGCCTTCGGCATCAACTTCTTCATATTCGCCAACTAAACGCGGCAAATTCAAAAGTCGCAAAGCATCTTGCAAACTTAATGTTGCAGGATCCATAGTTTTAAACAAAGATGCCATTTTTGGACGCGCTTTAGAAGACTTAGATTCTTCAGAATCATCCTGCGCTTCTACCAATGCCACGTAAGGACCAAAACGACCGTTACGCACTTCCACGCTTCCGCCAGTTTCCGGATCAGTGCCAAGAACTCTAGGGCCTTCGGCATTATGGTCAAGCAGCTCATGAGCTTCATCAACAGTTAACTCATCTGGAGCCAAAGTTTCTGGCAAAGAAGCGTGACGAGGATTGCCCTCAGCATCCAAATTCTTAGTATCTTCCAAATACGGGCCGTAACGACCAACGCGAACGTGCAAGCCGTCGCCAATATTTATAGTGTTGATTTCGCGCGCGTCAATTTCGCCAAGCTCAGCAACCTGCCGCTGCAAACCAATATGCGCTTCGTCAGCAGACTTTGCAGAATCATCTCCAGAACCGAAATAGAATCTAGTCAACCAATCGCGCCCAGTTTCTTCACCGTGCGCAATTCTGTCCAAACCATTTTCCATATCTGCAGTAAACGCGTAATCAACATACTTTGGGAAATTCGCTTCCAAAAGCTTAATTACAGCGAACGCAAGCCAAGAAGGAATTAACGCGCGTCCGCGCTCGTACACGTATCCGCGATCAATAATCGTAGAAATAATACTTGCGTAAGTAGAAGGGCGGCCAATTTCCTTAGCTTCCAACGTTTTTACTAACGAAGCTTCCGTGTAGCGAGCTGGAGGCTGCGTTTCGTGACCGTCTGCAGTAACGCTTTGAGCTTCAAGAACGTCACCTGCTTGCATTGGCGGCAAAGCTTTATCACTATCTGAATCAGATACAGAAGACGCACCAAAAACCTTCATAAAACCAGCAAAAGTAATTACGGTTCCAGAAGCTTGGAACAAAGCTTCACCATATTCGCCAGCACTTGCGTTCAACTTGACAGTTGCAGTAAAACCAGTAGCATCAGCCATTTGAGAAGCAAGAGTGCGCTGCCAAATAAGCGTGTACAGCTTCAACTGGTCTGCAGGTATTTTACTTGCCAACTCATCCGGGCTTAAGAAGCGCGCTCCAGCAGGACGAATACATTCGTGAGCTTCCTGCGCTCCAGCGGAAGTGGTTGCGTACTGCTTAGGAGATTCTGCAACATATTCAGCACCAAAAGCTTCTTGCGCAGCATTTCGAGCAGCAGCAATAGCTTCTTGAGAAAGCGTTACGGAATCCGTACGCATATAAGTAATATAGCCGTTTTCGTACAAAGCTTGTGCAGCGCGCATAGTTTGACGCGAGCTCATCGAAAGTCGGTTTCCTGCAGTTTGCTGCAAAGTTGATGTAGTAAAAGGCGGCAAAGGACGGCGACGGTACGGCTTAGTTTCCATAGCGTCGACTATGAAATCTGCTTTTTGCAAAGATTGCGCAAGTTTATTTGCAAAATCTGAATCTACATGCAAAGCAAGCTGCGACTCACCTTTTGCAGCAACAAGCTCACCTTTTGAATTGAAATCTTTAGAAGCAGCTAAGCGACGTCCATCAAGCTCAGTCATTCGTGCTTCAAAATCAACATCGCGCCCCTCTGCGTCAGCAGCATGCAAAACAGCGCTAATATCCCAGTAAGATGCCTTCGTAAACGCCATACGCTCACGTTCGCGCTCAACAATAAGACGTGTAGCAACAGACTGCACTCGCCCTGCGGAAAGACCTGGGCCAACTTTACGCCACAATACTGGCGAAAGCTCATAGCCGTACAAGCGGTCAAGAACGCGGCGAGTTTCCTGAGCATCTACCATATTGTTGTCAACGTCACGAGTGTTACTTAACGAAGAGCGAATCGCATCTTTAGTAATCTCGTGAAAAACCATACGCTTTACAGGCACTTTTGGCTTCAAGGCTTCAACCAAATGCCATGCAATAGCTTCGCCTTCGCGATCCTCATCAGTTGCCAGATACAGCTCGTCCGCATTGGCGAGCGCAGTCTTCAAATCAGCAACTGTTTTCTTTTTATCAGCACCAACCACATAGTATGGCGTAAATCCGTGATCAACATCTACACCAAACTTGCCAAACGCAGCTTTGCGTGAGGCTGGGACCTGACTTGGCTGAGCGAGGTCGCGAATATGCCCCACTGACGCCATTACGGTGTATCCATTACCTAAATACCCGCCAATTTTACGCGCTTTCGTGGGAGACTCCACAATGACTAGCTTATTTTCTGCTGTCATATTCGCTCCTTTCCTAACAAAATCAAACACACAGCTGTGAACTACATGTTTCACGCTAACTGTATCGCAACTTATGCAGTACGTCTATTAAATTCCACCTCGGTGGATAAAAGCAGATAGAGTAGACATATTACTTATGCTGCAGACGGTGGAGTTGGCGGAGCGCCTACTAAACCAAGCCTACTTAATGGCGACGCAGTAGAGTGACGCATTACCATAATTGCTCCATAAACTAGCAAAGATACACCAATAATTAACCAGTATGTTGCAATATAAGACACGTTCGCAGCCCACTGTGCGAAAATATCAACTCCCGGAAGAATTTGCCAAACTAAATATTCAGCATACAAGCAGGAGAACACGCCCAGCGTAATCATTGAGCTTCCAACTATTTGCACACTTACTGAAGATCGCCTATAAGCAGGCAAATCCATTCCGCTACTACGTGTTAAGGCAAGAACAATAAGCGTTATTGCGCCAACAAGAAGAAGCGACATAATAACGTCAGATGCTCTATGCCAGTGACCTGCAATCAAAGAAAGTTGCACAAGAATACTTATTACAGCAGAAGCAACAGCTGCCCAAGCTCGCCAAACGCGCGAAACTGTGCAAATAAGCAAAGCGCAAGCTGTTGCAATAAGTAAAGCGTGACCTGAAGGTGCAGAATTTGCCGACAAGTATTGTATGTTAATAAGCATTGGTCGAGGAAGAATTTTTTTAAGCGGTTCAGCTGCTGCAGCCAAAATAATAATTCCGGCACATTGACCGAGCAGCCACCATCTTCTTCTAACGCATGCCACAACTAGTGCAGCAGCAGCTATAAGAGCTCCAATAACAATAACAACTATTGAATTACAAAGCGGTTTTAAACACAGCTTCAGCCACGACGGAACTCCGTGAGATCCAAAACCGTCAATAACCATTTCTTCGTAGCTTTGGCCTATTACAGTTTGCACGCACACAAACCAAAGTCCTGCTGCAGAAATTAGAAATACGACTGCGAACGCAACACACCACAATATTGCAGAAACTCGTGGGCGTTTTGTTAATGGATCGAATTCCGATTCTTCGTCGTCGTATAAAGAATCTTGATTTAAATTTTTTGAAGAATTTGTTGCAGAATTTTTAAGAGAATTTGTTTTATCTAATACTGAATTATCTGCTAAGTCTAAGTCAGAAGATTCTTCATTATTCATTGCAGAAAATGCTTGAATATCTTGCAATTCAGGCAACTCTTCAATATCTTGCAAACTATTAAATTGCAAATTATTAGATTGCAAACTGCTGTCTGATAATTCGTCGTCTGTTTTCTTTGCAGAATCATTAGACTGATTATCAGAATTTTCGTCATGAATTTCTGTAAATTCTTCGCTCATACTTTAGACTTTACGACAGTCTCTACGACAGCGCGAGTTTTGCGCAAAATAAAATTGGGAATAATAAAACCTCCGCGCACCCACTAGAGGCCACTTACCCTTGCTGCATTTCTGCCCTGGGGGGATTGGGTGACGTAGTGCCACACGGAGGCTTTATCTATATTACACGATTTTCGCTATATGTCGAGTAGTAATAAATTAGTGGCAATAAATTACGCTAGCTAAATAAATTACGCACGCCACACGCTTTTGCCATGCTCTTTTGCTTCTTCAACATCAGCATTAAGCTGCGTTTCGTCCGCTTCAACTTCGCCAGCAATATAGCGCTCAACTAGTTGACGAGCTTCGCTATCTTCATGCTGCACAGCTGGAGACTTCATAAAGTATGAACTTGGAGCCAAAATCGGGCCAGACAAATGCCTGTCAAGCGCAATTTTTGCAGCACGAACAGCATCGATAACAATGCCGGCAGAATTTGGAGAATCCCAAACCTCAAGCTTGTACTCCAAATTAAGCGGAACATCACCAAAAGTCGTGCCTTCCAAACGCACAAAAGCGAACTTACGGTCGTCCAGCCAAGCAACGTAATCAGATGGGCCAATATGAACGTTATGCTCATCCATTTCGTGCGGCACGATTGACGTTACTGCGCGCGTTTTAGAAATCTTTTTAGACTCGAGCCTTGAGCGTTGAAGCATATTCATGAAGTCCATGTTGCCGCCAACGTTTAGCTGATACGTGCGATCCAAGCGAACTCCGCGATCTTCAAAAAGACGTGCCATAACGCGGTGCGTAATTGTTGCTCCAACTTGGCTTTTAATATCGTCGCCAATAATCGGCACGCCAGCATCACGGAATTTTTGCGCCCACTCAGGATCGGAAGCAATAAATACTGGCAAGCAGTTTACAAAAGCACAACCAGCTTCCATTGCTGCAGTTGCGTAAGCTTTATCTGCTTCTTCGGACCCAACCGGCAAGTAAGACACAAGCACGTCAACATGCTTATCTTTCAAAACTTTCGCAACATCAACCGGCTCAGCATCGGATTCATCAATCATTTCACGGTAATAATCACCTAAACCGTCGTAAGTAGGGCCGCGCATAACTTCAACGCCCAAATTTGGCACGTCTGCAAAACGAATGGTGTTATTTTGCGAAGCGCCAATTGCTTCGCTTAAATCATGCCCAACTTTTAATGAATCAACATCAAAAGCCGCCACAAACTCAATATCGCGCACACGATATTGACCAAATACAGCGTGCATCAACCCTGGAATTTTCTCACCGTCATCAGCGTCTTTGTAATATTCAACGCCTTGAACCAGCGACGAAGCACAATTGCCTACGCCGGCAATGGCAACGCGGATGCTCATATAGACTCCTTGCCTGCAAAAAATCAGCGACATTACATTATGCCGCACTCACACATACTTCATCATACTATTGCTCTAACCAATATGGGCAAATATGAGTTTTTTCGGTATTTTTTACGCAAAAATAGTTGCTATTATAGAAAAATTCAGCCCGGGCGCTACGGTGGAATGTATGGTTACACATAATAATGGAAGGCGAAATTCTACTTCGCGTGCAAAAACACCACGAAGTGTAGCGTCACACTCACCTAATAATGCTAATATGCAACAAGTTTCACCTAGTGAGTACGCAGAATATGATTATCGAGATTATTACGATAATCAAAAGCCTTCTAATTATGACGGCCGTAATTCAAGACGCGCGCGCTCGCGAGAATACACTAGAATGCAGCGCCGAAAAACATGGCATGGAAGGCACCCGATTATTTTTTGGTTGCTTATTATAATTTTCGTTCCTATTTTGCTTGGCGCGCTTGTTTTTGGTTTTATGTATGCCACAACAGACATACCTGCTCCTGACAAAGTTGCAATGGCCGATAAAACGAAAGTTTATTATTCTGACGGAAAAACAGAATTAGGCTCTTTTGCTGAACAAAATCGCGAAATTATTAGCTGTTCTGCACTACCTAAATATGTTGGTAAAGCAATTATTGCGTCCGAAAATCGTTCCTTCTACCACGACAATGGCATTGATTTTAAAGGAATCGGACGCGCGCTTATTCATAACGTCACAAAGCGCGGACGCTGGGGCGGTTCTACTATTACTCAACAGTATGCAGAACGCTACTATTTAGGCGAAACTAAAACGTATCTTGGAAAACTGCACGAAGCTATTTTGGCCTTAAAAATTGCGCAAACTCAAGATAAAGATACAGTTCTTTGCAATTATATGAACACTATTTATCTTGGTCGCGGAGCTTACGGCATTCAAGCTGCAGCTAAAGCTTATTTTGGCGTAAAAGCTAAAGATTTAACGTTGCCACAAGCAGCACTTTTAGCTGGAATTATACCTGCTCCAAGCCGATGGGATCCTGCAGTCGGCCCTAAAGAAGCGAGTATTCGATTTAAGCGAGTTTTGAGAATTATGAAAGAAGACGGATACATTACTCCGTCCGAAGCTGCTCAAGCTACGATGCCAAAAACTATTACTCAAACTACGCAAAATATGTATGCCGGTCCGCAAGGATACCTATTGCACATGGTTCGAGAAGAGCTAACTCGAAACGGCGCATTTACTCAAGAAGATCTCGATAGCGGCGGATATCGCATTATTACAACTATTGACAAAGCTAAGCAAGATTTAATGTTCAAAGTTGCAAGCCCATCGCAAGACGGACGCGGAATTGTGCCAAAAGATTTGCAAATTGGCTCAATGTCAGTAAACGCAAAAGACGGATCCATTATTTCTTTATATGCAGGAGACGACTATCTTAAAAAGCAACTAAATAATGCAACACAAGCATTGTATGAGCCTGGTTCCACAATGAAACCTTTCGCTTTACTTGGAGCAATTCAGGCTGGAACAAGTTTGGATACGCTTTTTAATGGTAATTCTCCACTTAAATTTAACGGCATTGAAAAACCTGTTGCTAATTTTGGAAATGCTAGTTACGGCTCAATTAATTTGTATAAAGCAACAGCAAATTCTGTAAATACCGTGTATATGGCTTTGCAAGATAAGTTAGGAACTAAGAAAGTTGCGCACAACGCTGTTACTGCTGGATTAAGTCCTAAACGCGTCAACGGTAAGAATCCATTTACAGTATTGGGTAACGATCCTGTGCATGTGAGCGAAATTGCTCGAGCTTACGCAACTTTTGCAAATAAGGGAATACGACCAGATTTGCATATTGTAGCTAGCGTAAAGAATCCTGATGGCAAAGAGTTTTATCGCGCGCCAACTAGCGGTAAGCAAGTGTTTTCGCCAAAAGATACAGCATTGGCGATTAAAGCGATGACTGGCGTAGTTCAGCATGGTACTGCAACTGAAGCTAGAGCAGTTGGAAAAGAGCTTGCTGGAAAATCTGGAACTGCAAACGATGGTACTGCTGGTAGTTTCGTTGGATTCACGCCAAATGTAGTTACTGTTTTTGCTATGTGGAGCCCGGATGCAAAAGGAAATCCACAAGTAATTAAGCCGTTCCACGGATACAGCGGAGGAAGCGCATACCCTATTCATCTGTTTACTAAGTATATGAAGAAGGCGCTTGCTGGTAGTCAAAATGTTAAATTCCCAGATGCGGAAGATACAGGCGATGTTGGCGGCCACGACGGCACGTGGGGCTTAGGCGGACGTTCATACACTGACGAAAATAATTACAATAACGAAGATGCTAATAAAGATAGCAAAGATAATAAAGCGAACGGTAGCGAAGAGCAACCTAACAATCATTCGCAAGATGACGAAAATTCTTTGCTAGATGGATTAGGCAGCTCCGCGAACACAAATTCTGGGAATACTGGAGAAAGTCAGTCTGATCCTTCTACTCCTCATACCGGTCAGTAATCATACGGTCAGCAATATCGTATAATGTCGAATTTAGAGGCATGCGAGGGGCAGGTAAAAAATAAATTACAAGGAATTGCAAATAGTGGAACAAAAGACGGAAAAATTAGAAAATCTTATAAATAAGCAAGAAAATAAGCATATTTTGCGCGCAGTATTTTGGGATATGGACGGTACGCTTATTGATTCCGAACCATATTGGCATGAGTCTGAGTTTTATTTGGTTAAAAAATACGGCGGATATTGGGATGAGGATTTAGCTTGGGAATGCTCAGGCGGCTCCCTAGAAACAGTTGCAAATAAAATGATTCCTTCCGGCACAAAGCTTACTGTAGAAGAAGTTGGCAAAGGAATGGTTGATTACGTTGCAGCTCGCGAAGCTGAAAGCGTTCCGTGGATTCCTGGAGTGCTCGACGTGCTTAAAAGCCTTACAAAAGCTGGGATTCCTTCAGTTTTAGTTAGCAATTCGCCGCGTTGCTTAGTAGAAAATATTGTTAAGCACGCGCCGGAAGGTGCTTTCGTAGGCTATGTTTGCGGCGACGACGGCTACGCACCTAAGCCAAGCGCTGAACCATATTTGGCTGCTGGAAAAATTGTTGGAATTTGCGGAAATGCGGAAGAAATCGCTAAGCAAATGGCAAATTGCGTAATTGTAGAAGATTCGTTATCTGGTCTAACTGCCGCAGTTAATTCTGGAGCGACTGTAGTTGCGCAAACTGGTTTTTCTCGCGCAAATATTTCCGAAAGCAAGCACCACGCTGAGCTTAACGGCTACGAAAATGTGAATGTAAAAACGCTTGAAGATATTGTTATTAAACGCTCCAAGCTCGCCAAAGCACCACAGACTTCCCTTCCGGAGCTTCAATAGCACCTTTTTGTGCTTTAGCATACTCTGCCACAGAATAAGACGACGGCAACGCTCTGCGCTCTGTGCGAATATCTCGCCTCCAGCGCCTAGCGTTGCGTGAGCGGTGCATTTCCACAATATCTCCGTCCGCATTCGCAGTGAAAATATTGCGTTCTGAAGATTCTGCAGCTTCCGTCAAATGACGAACTTGCCTTTTAAGCTGTCGATTTTCTTCTTGAAGCGCCAAAATTTTCATAATCCCAGCAAGATTAATGCCTTCATCCTGGCTTAAATGCTGAGTTTGCACGATTCTGTCAATATCTCTTAACGAGTAACGGCGAGCGCCGCCGCCTGTGCGCTGAGGCATAATTAAACACAGGCGGTCGTATTGCCTAAGAGTTTGCGGATGCGTATTAGTAAGGCGTGCTACGTGGCTGACGGTAAATATTGGCAAATCAAGAGTAAAACCTACTTCATCTGCACCGTCAAGCGTTGCAGTACCACGCACTAAAGCAACAGCACACATTTCATACAATGCTTTAGTTTCACGCGTTATTGGTGTCATAGCACGCCTTCCTTTGCCTTACTTTTGCGTTATTTTGCGTTACTTTCGCTTTACTTGCTTTACTTTTGCCTCAAATTGCTGACTTCTTCTGCGTAAGATTCGCCGGCAGTTTTATCAAATTCTTTTGCAGCACGCTTAAGTAACATACTTGAGTGCTTTGGTATACGAATTTGCACAATACCAATAAAATCGCCGTTAGAACCAGGCACACCAGCACCTTGAGCACGAACCTCGTCTCCACTAGAAGACCCAGCAGGCACTTTAAAAGTCACAGCATTACCGTCTACGTCGTTAAGCGTAACTTTTGCGCCATGCACAGCCTCGCTCAAAGTTAAAGGCAAATCAGCAACTAAATTGTTATCTCGTAAAGTAAAGCGATCTGACGGCTCAACTTGCACATGCAAATACAAATCGCCTGCAGAACCGCCAAATTTACCCGGCTTACCCTTTCCTTTTAAACGAATTTTTTGACCGGCTTTTACACCAGCTGGAATATGCGTTTTAAAAGTTTCGCCTGCCGCGCGAAGCGACACCGTAGCACCTTTAAAAGCCTGCTTAAAAGTAAGCTTGATATTTGTTGTTATATCTTCACCATTTTCAGGCACATCTTCCGGCTGAGCTTTAGCGTACTGCTCGCCTGCAAAACCATTCGCGCCCTGGAATCCAGCTGCGCCCGGATTTTGCCGGCCACCGCTAAACATGGAGAAAATATCACCCATATTCGGGCCGGCTCCGCTAGTTGCAAAGCGAATGCGCGAACCGTTGCCGCCCATTCCGCCCATGCCGGAGCCGCCGTTAAACATGGAGAAGATATCCGAGAAGCTAGATGCGTCAAAGCCTCCAGCTCCACCTGCGCCGCCTGCGAAACGAGCGCCGCCTGCGCCAAATTGACGAATAGCGTCGTAACGCTGGCGAGTTTGACTATCTTTCAGCACATCATAGGCTTCAGAAACGTCCTTAAACTTTTCTTCAGCTTCTTTTGTTTTGTTTAAATCAGGGTGATATTTTCGAGCAAGTTTGCGATACGCTTTAGTAATCGTTGCTTCGTCGGCATCTTTGGAGACACCGAGAACTTTATAAAAATCCTTAGCTAACCATTCATTTTCAGCCATTTGTGCCTCCTTTCGTTATCAGCACATTGGCTATTTCGCTTTCTGACCGAAAAATCTCAAATCTCTACCACACGAATAGCAAGCAGAGAATAAATCACTGCTGTGGCGAAGAGACGACCACGCGAGCGGCACGAATAACACGATCTCCTATTCGGTAACCTGCCTCAACCACTGCATCAACAGTTTCTTTCGTAGCGTCTGGATCTGGCTTGTGCAAAATCGCATCATGCTTGGTCGGGTCAAAATCTTCGCCCTTTTCACCAAACTTTTCCACTCCAAACTTTTCAAAAGCCTTATCAATCTTGGTTGAAACAGCTTTGAACGAATCGTCCATTTCGCTGTGCTCACGAATGCGATCAATATCGTCCAATGCTGGAAGCAGTGCAGTAAGCACATCGATAATTCCATGCTGGCGGAAACGATCCTGCTCTTTCGCAGCACGATTTCTAAAGTTGATAAATTCCGCTCGCTCACGCTGTAACGCTTCTAGGTATTCTGCAGCTTCTTTTTTAGCTTTACCCAAAGGAGTCAAGCTACCATCTTCTGCATCTTGGCTACCTTTTGATTCTTCTGATTTTGAAGTATTTGCAGAATCCGCAGAATCCGCAGAAACGTTAGCATCCGCATTAGCATCAGCTTGCGTTTCTGCATGATTCTTACTGCTTTCACCAGCTTTAGCAGCACTATCCGCGCTGTTAGTTTTTTGCTCCGGGTTAGCTGACTCATTTTCAGGTTTTACATCCATCGAGTCAGCATCTCCCATATTTTGCAAATATTCGTTGGCGTTGAACTCGGACATTACTTGTTGTCCTTATCGTCCTTGTCGTCGTCCACCACTTCGGCGTCAACTACGTCATCGTCTTTAGCGGCAGAACCTGCGTTAGCGCCAGCGGCACCAGCAGCGCCTGCACCTGCAGCGCCTGCGTTAGCACCTTGAGCACCACCCTGAGCGTAAAGCTGCTGACCAATCTTTTGAGCAGAAGTCATCAACTCGCTCTGAGCAGACTTAATCTTCTCAACGTCATCGCCCTTCAAAGCTTCCTTCAAAGCATTAACTTTTTCGGTAACTTCCTTGGAGATTTCGTCAGAAAGCTTGTCTTTATTATCATTCACAAGCTTTTCAGTCTGGTAAGCAAAAGCTTCTGCTTGATTGCGAACTTCAGCTTCTTCCTTACGCTTCTTATCTTCAGCTTCGTGAGCTTCAGCTTCCTTAACCATGCGGTCAATTTCGTCCTTTGGAAGGCCGGAACCGCCGGTAATAGTCATGGACTGTTCCTTGCCAGTGCCCTTATCCTTAGCGGAAACGTGCACAATGCCGTTAGCGTCAATATCGAAAGTGACTTCAATCTGAGGAACGCCACGAGGAGCTGGAGCAATACCAGTCAATTCAAAAGTGCCAAGAGGCTTGTTATCACGAGCAAACTCACGTTCACCCTGGTAAACCTGAATCAACACGGATGGCTGATTATCTTCAGCAGTGGAGAACACTTCCGAGCGCTTCGTTGGAATTGCAGTGTTGCGATCAATAAGCTTCGTCATAATTCCGCCCTTGGTTTCAATACCCAAGGAAAGTGGAGTTACATCAATAAGCAGAACGTCCTTGCGATCGCCCTTAATAACGCCCGACTGCACAGCTGCACCAACAGCCACGACTTCATCCGGGTTCACAGACTGGTTAGCTTCCTTACCACCGGTAAGTTCCTTCACCAAATCCTTCACAGCTGGCATACGAGTAGAACCACCAACAAGAACCACGTGATCAATCTGGCTTACGGAAATTCCAGCGTCAGAAAGCACGTTGTTAAATGGCGTGCGGCAGCGACCAAGCAAATCGGAAGTCATTTCCTCAAAGTGAGCGCGAGTCAAAGTCTCATCCAAATGCACTGGAGTGCCGTCAGGAGTCATTGCCAAGTACTGCATAGAAATTGAGGTGGAAGTAGAAGAGCTAAGCTCCTTCTTTGCTTGCTCAGCAGCTTCCTTCAAGCGCTGCAAAGCAATCTTATCCTTGCTCAAATCAACGCCGTACTTGTTCTTAACTTCGCCAACAAGCCAGTCAATAATCTTCTGATCCCAATCGTCGCCACCCAAGTGGTTGTCGCCGTTTGTGGCCTGCACCTGGATTGTGGAGAATCCGTCGTCATCCTTGCCAATCTCCAGCAAAGACACATCGAAAGTACCGCCACCCAAGTCGAATACCAAAATGCGCTCGTCTTCCTTGCCTTTTTCGAGGCCGTAAGCCAAAGCTGCAGCAGTTGGCTCGTTAATAATACGAAGCACATTCAAGCCTGCAATCTTACCAGCGTCCTTAGTTGCCTGACGCTGAGCATCGTTGAAGTATGCTGGGCATGTAATAACAGCATCGGTTACTGGCTCACCCAAGTAAGCTTCAGCATCGCGCTTCAACTTCATCAAAACCTGAGCAGAAATCTCCTGTGGAGTCCACTTCTTTCCGTCAATTTCAACAGTCCAATCAGTGCCCATGTGGCGCTTTACGGAGCTAATTGTGCGGTCAACGTTTGTTACAGCCTGACGCTTAGCAACTTCGCCAACCAAAATTTCGCCGGACTTGCTAAATGCCACAACAGATGGTGTGGTACGTGCGCCTTCAGCGTTCACAATAACAGTTGGGCTACCGCCTTCAAGAGTAGCAATGCAAGAGTTGGTTGTTCCCAAATCAATACCTACTGCGCGTCCCATAATTTCTCCTTAACTAGGTATTGCACGCTTTGTGCAATTATGCTTTCCTTCAAGTTATGTAGTTCGTAAGCTGAGCTTCATTTAGATCTATATTGGAAACTATATAAAATCTCAGCTTTTTCGCTTTCCAAAACTTGAGCCTACTACACTCAACTTACAAAAGTCAACTTTTATTCCCAAAAATTACAAAAAACTTTATACAACCAGACTCAAGTTTTTAAACAAAAGCATAATTTGAGGAGAAATTACGCAAGTTTCACGCGCTAAATTTAAAGTGTCGAAGTGAATTATTAAGCGCATTGTAGCGCGCTAAAACGCCAATAAGCGGTGTGCCAATTCCGGTTATAAGCTTAATTGCTTCAGTTGCCATCATTGCGCCAACAATAGCTGCAGTCGCGCCTAATACCGCCGATTTCGGTACAGTTTCTTTAGGCGGAGGGCAAGGGTACAAGTCTCGCAAGCAAGGCCCTTTTCCAGGCACAAAAACACTTACTTGACCCTCGTAATAAAGCACAGAGCCATAAACTTCCGGAGTCCCCTCACTCCATGCAGAATCCGCAATCAAAAAACGAGTAGCAAAATTATCGCAACCGTCAATAATAATATCGTGATTTTCTACAAGCTGCTTCGCGTTATCTTCATTAAACCTAGGTATAAGGTTGATTTTTAAGCCCGGAGATAATGCTTGCAGTCGCTTAGCTGCAAGTTGCGCTTTAGATTTGCCGCACTGATCAACCGTGTACAAAGTCTGCCTTTGCAAGTTAGAAAGTTCCACAACGTCGTCGTCACAAATCGTGATTTCTCCAACTCCTGCAGCAGCAAGCGAAAGTAGGCATGGAGAACCAAGCCCACCGGCTCCAACCATGCAAATTTTCGCATTTCGAAGTAACTGTTGATGCTCAAGGCTAAAGCCCGGCAGGAGCAAGTGGCGGCAAGTGCGTTCCGTCTCAAGCTCCTGCACGTTGTTGTAAATTTTATTAATCGTCATGTTGAAAAAATTATGCCGAAATAATTTACAGTACTAAAATTTACAGCACGGAATCAGCCCAAGCGCGGCCTTCAACAGGCGAAGACGCAAGCGCATGATTTCGCATTGGAATACGCCCAGCGTCGTGAGCAAGCTTTCCAGCAGTTACAGCTGCAGCCATTGCGCGACCCATAGTTACAGGGTCTGGGCAGCGAGTTACAGCGCTTGCAAGAAGCACGCCGGAGCAGCCGATTTCAAAAGCTTTAACAACGTCGGAAGCGGTGCCAACGCCGGCATCCAAAATCACAGGAACGCCAGCTTCCTTGCATTCGCGCACAATCAACTCAATATTTCGAGGGTTCAAAATACCAAGTCCAGTGCCAATTGGAGCGCCGCCAGGCATAACAGCCTTCACACCAAGCGAAACCAAACGACGAGCCACAATCGGATCGTCATTCGTGTAGCACAACACGCTAAAGCCTTCTTCAACAAGCTTTTCTGCAGCAAGCAAAACTTCGCGAGTATCTGGAAGCAAAGTATCGTCGTCTGCAATCACTTCGAGCTTAATCCAGTCGGTTCCAAGAGATTCGCGAGCCATTTTTGCAGTAAGCACAGCATCATGCGCAGTTTTGCAGCCTGCAGTATTTGGCAAAACGTTAATATTATGGCGCTGAAGCATTCCGTAAATATCCACGCCTGTTTTTGCGTGACGACGCAAAGCAACCGTAGCTACTTCCGCACCCGAAGCCACAAGCGACTTTTCCATAATATCAATGCTCGTCATGCCACCAGTGCCAAGCAAAAGCCTTGAATGTAAAGTTTTGCCGCAAAGCTGCCAAGTATCGACACTTTCTTCTGCATTATTTTCAGAATTATTTTCTGCCATTTTAAGCCTTTTATTTAAAATTTATATTTTGTAGGCGTCAGCCGCCTTGAACTGCGCTGAGAATCTCAATTTGATTACCATCGCAGATCACAGTTGCCGCCCACTGATTGCGTGAAAGCACATCGTCGCCAATTGCAACAGCTATGCCAGGACCAGCGTCAGAACCGTAACGTTGAGCAATAAGCTCAGCAACAGTTAACCCATCTTGAACTTCAATAGTTTCACCATTGACGACGATTTGCATAATTCAACCTTTATTAACGTCTATTAAAATTGCGCAACTAAAACTTGCGTAACTAGAAACTTGCGTAACTAGAAGCGAGCAGGATCGCAGCTTTCCAAGAAGCCCTTTTCCTTCTCGGTCAATTCTTGCTCAAGCACAAGCTTTGTAGTCAAAGAAGAACCCAAAGCGGTGAGCAAAATGCCGTGACGGAAGTAGCCAGTGGAAATCGTAGTATGCGTCTTAGGATCAATACCAATGAACGGCAAATCGTCTGGAGTTCCTGGACGGCCGCCAGCGGTAACCTCAGTAATCGAGCATTCCTGAATGCCAGGAAGCACGCTTGCAGCATCGCGAAGCAAGTCGAGAACGCCGCCAACCTTTGGAATATCGCGATCATCTTCGCGAGAAGTAGCGCCGAGCACAAGCTCACCCGTTTCCTTAGCGCGAGGCACCAAATAAACTGGACGGTCATGCACAAAACCACGAACCACAGAGCTCAAAATTGGGCGCAAAGGCTCTGGAATAGTCATACGAATCATATCGCCCCACACAGCGCGAAGCTTAAGCTGTGGAAGCATATCCTTAGCACCCAAACCAGATGCCAAAACTGTGTCTGGACCCAAATCATCTGGAGTACTCGCGCGACGCTCAATAACAACACCGCGCTTTTCGAGTGCATCAATCATAGCTGCAGTGAAAAGACGAGGGTTGATTTGGTGATCGTCAGGCACGCTTACAGCGCCAGCAATAGTTGGCGAAAGAGCAGGCTCAATTTCACGAAGCTTACTCACAGAAATATGCTCAGCTCTACGGCCGTAACGGTGCTGCAAGTTTAGCAACTCGTTTACGTGCTCGTTATCTGCAGCGTCGCCGCCAATTACGTAAGAGCCGCACTCTAAGTAGCCGGTTGGCTTATCGGTGTACTTTGCAACCGAATCAACCAATTCCTTATACATGGTTGCGGACTCGAACATAAGAGGATACAACGCTTCTTGCTGATATTGCATTTCTGCGGTAGGAGCTAGCATGCCGGCAGCATGGTGAGAAGCGCCCGAGACTGGATCCGGATCAATAATGCTAACTTTTACGCCAGCTTCCGTGAGCCTCCACGCTGTTGCTAAACCAATAATACCTGCACCAATAATACGAATATTTCGCATAATACTCCTTCCTACGGCGGCATTACCCGCATCAGGTTTACGGTCGGCTTTCGCCCTCTCAGCCTGTATAGAACAAGCTCCCGTGTTTCGTAGCTTTGACTTTCAAAACTGCGATTGTAAAGCTGTAATATTGCCAACTTTAGCGATATTACAAACGCTACAGGTAAGCGTAACGAAATTATGTGAGCTTCGTCACACTACCGTGTAGCATTCTAGCACTCCTGGCAAAAATTTGTTAACTGAATCGGTATGTCAAATCGCAAAACTAAGCAATTTTTCGTTACTCACGCGAGTTCTGAGTGGTTTCTCCTTAATGTGGCGCGAGCAACTTACCTCACGTTTGGAGGGTTTGAGACTACATTTCGCTCCAAACGCGCGCGACGACCTGCTTGAGCGCAGCGATTTAGCGCGCGAAAGCAACTCGGAGCGGAAACTCGCTCAAGTTGGAAGTCCAGTGGACTTCCAACGCGAGTTTCGCAAGCGAGAGCTTAGAGCGCGAGCACCGCCTCACGTTTGGAGCGATTAGGTTAGTCGTTAGAGTGCTTGCGGCGGCGAGAAGCCACGCCAGCAGCGCCGAAACCAGCGAAGATTGCGGCAAGACCCGCAAACAAGCCAGTAGCAGCACCCGTCTTAGCAATCTTGTGATTAGAGCCAACAAAGCCATTAAACGCAGACTTAGCATCACGCAACTGCTTCACAGCCGCATCCACCTGAGCCTGAGTTGCGTTAGCATCCGCAAGAACACGCTTAGCATAACCAAGAGCCTTCCTATAAGCTTGAGCAGCAGCCGAATTACCGCGCACATTCAACGCACTATTAACTTCCGCCTGCAAACCAGACTTATCTGCAACTACGTTGGAAGAATCATCTAAACCGTCAGAACCATTGGCATAGCTGTTTTCATAACCGTAATTGCTATTACCATAATTGTAGTTATAGCCACCATGGTTGTTGTCATAATCAAGGCCATTATTAACATCGGCACCAATTATGCTATCCCAATCAATGTTACTAATTCCGTAATCGTCATCGGCATCGCTTCCGGTTTCATCACCGTTCTCGTTACCGCCTTCATCGTCGTAGCCGCCAGAGGTTCCGCCAACATGCTTGTAGTTATCAAGAATATTCTTCTTAGCTTTTTGCAAAGCATCCAAAGCAGCATCAACCTGAGCCTGCGTAGCATTCTTATCACCAAGAACCTTATTCGCATCCTCAAGAGCCTTCTTGTAGTCTTCAAGAGCCTTCTTTGCAGCTTCATCACCCTTACTTTGAGCATTCTGATACTCAGGAGTCTTAGTGAAATCACCATCAGCATCCGCTTCAGACTTCAGCTTAGAAGGATCAGTCTTATAGCCGTCCATAAGCTTCTTCTTAGCGTCCTGAAGCTTCTTCAAAGCCTCATCAACCTGAGTCTGCGTAGCATTACCATTTGCAAGCACAGTTTTAGCTTGCTGCAAAGCGGCTGTATATGCCGTTATATCGGCGTTTTCAGCGCCGCCATCACCCTTCTTTACAAGAGCATTCTTGTATTCAGGAGTATCTTCAAACACTGGAACAGTTGCTTGCGGAGCTGCAGGAGCTGGATCTTGCTTGGACTTATTTACTTCATTTTGCAAGTCAGTTTTATTGGTTACATGCGTCTTAATCTTGTTCTTTGCATCTTGCAAAGCCTTCAAAGCTTCATCAACCTGCTTTTGCGTGGCGTTTGTATCGCTTAGAACCTTATTTGCGTCTGCTAAAGCCTTTGTATACGCAGTAGCCTCACTAGAACCAGCAGCATTCTTAAACTCCGGAGTATCTTCGAACTTCGGAGTAATTACTTTGCCGTCTTTATCTTTACCGTCAATCTCATTTTGCAATGAAGACTTATCAGTGTTGAACTGCGCATCGTTTTCGATGTCGGACTTTGCTTTCTTCAACGCCGCAAGAGCATCGTCAACTTCTTGCTGAGTTGGATGCTTGCTAAGCGTTTTATTTTCGGCATTCTTTACAAGTTCGCGCGCTTTCGTTAATGCTGTGTTGTAAGCATCAAGCTTATCTTTTGCATCCTTGTATGCAAGAGAATCTTGATTGCCTTTAAGCTTTTCAAGAAGATACTTGGCATTGTTAATCTGAAGCTTGTGCTCAAACTTATCAGCAGCAGGTTCGCCAGTTGCGTCAGCTGCCTGAGACTTTTCAGTTTCAGACTTAAGTTCTGCGGAATTGGTCTTATATGCATCAAGCCCTGTTCGAGCCGATTCAAGTGCAGCAAGAGCAGCATTTACCTGCGCTTGCGTTGGCTTTTCTTCTGCAGGAGTATTAGCATCCTTACTCTTTGCGAGCAATTCATTAGCTTTAGCAAGTGCAGAATCGTACGCTGTCTTTGCTGCGGCAGCTTTACCATTCTTTTCTGCATCAGGAACAAGATTTCCAGATGCGTCTGACTTCATAAATTGCGGATTAGAAGCATTCCTATATGCATCAGACGTGAGCGTTCCTTCAGTTTTTGCACTACCATCTGCATTAAGTTCACCGTTCTTGTCAACACTTTTCTGAAGCTTAGTAAAATCAGTGTTGTAGTCATCTAACGCCTTACGCGCTGCATCAAGCTTCTTAAGCGCAGCATCTACTTCCACTTGAGTTGCGTCTTGCTTTGCAAGAACATTCTTAGCAGAGCTAAGAGCCTGGTCGTACGCTGTTTTAGCGGCAGAAGCCTTGCCATTCCTCGTTCCATCTGCATCGCCGCTATCGTTCTTAAATACAGGGCTATCAGTGTTCTTATATTGAGGTAGCTGCTTGGTGTCTGCATCTGCATCCACCGACTTGCGCAAATCATCCTTCTTGGTCGCATAAGCAGAAAGTGCAGCGCGAGCTGCGTCTAAGCGCTTAAGAGCTGCATCAACGTCTTTCTGCAAAGCCTTATTCTCAGGATGCTTTTGCACGCCGTTAAGGAATGTCGCAGAGCTTGGCTCACCTTCACCATCTAACTTGGTTATTTCTTGACCATGCGCATCCTTGTCCTTATCAACCTTGTTTTCAAGGACTTTCTTTGCAGCAGCAAGAGCGTTAGTATACTCATCAACAATATTCTTCGCTTCGGTTGCTTTAGTTTTCTCATCACCTGTAAGCGATGTATCGCTTGCCTTAGCAGCCAACGCTTTTGCATTCTTATACGCAGTTGTGCTTTGAGTCACAGCATCTTGATCTGCAGAAGTTTGCAAAGCAGACGGCTTAGTTGCATAGGTTACAATAGCTTCGCGGGCTTTATCGAGTTTAGCTTTTGCTTCATTAATCTCTTCCTGCGTAAAAATGGTAGTTGTTGTGGCAGCATCAATCCTTTGCTTAATAGTTTTAGCTTCCGCGTACGCATCGTTATATGCAACAAAGTCCTTACCAGCCTGCGTCTTTTTATTAGCATCAGCACCGTTTTGACTTTCCTCATATGCGTTAAAGTATGCAGGAAGCTTATTCCCGCTGAAATTATTTGCAAGCGTTTGAATTAAGTCATAGCTATTTGTTTTAAGCTTGTGCAAATTCTCTTCGGCTTTTTTAAGCTTTTCTAATGCTTCATTTACTTGTTTTTGGGTCGCATTCTTATTTTTAAGAATTTCCTTAGCATTATTGAGCGCAGTGTCGTACTCGTCCGCATACTTTGCTGCTTCATCTTTATTCAAGCCAGAAGGAAGATTATTAGTATTTATATATCCATCTGTATCTTTGCCGTTCTTATAGAAAACGCTCTTTTTGTCACCGTCATGGTCATGACTTTGCAAAACCTGCGCATCCAGAACAGACTTATTCGTTGCCTTAGCATCAATTGCTTTTTTGGCATTCTTAAGATTTTCTAGTGCCAAATCGACTTCTGCTTGAGAAGCATTCGGGTCAGCAAAAAGCTCTTGCGCTTTCTTTACAGCTTCATTGTATTTATTGCGCTCTTCTTCTGTGGCGTTCTGATACGCAGGATCAGCTGTTGAAATATCACCAGACGTACCAGTTTTCACCTTGGCATCCGATGCGATAATCTCGCTCAACTTATCTTTATTGGTTTCAAACTCATCCAACGCTCTGCGCGCTTTATCAAGCTTCTCTTTGGCAGCGTTTACTTCTTTTTGCGTAGCATACTGGTTTGCGTTTACTTTTTGAGCTTCTGCAAGAGCTTCATCGTACGCAGTTTTTGCCTGAGTAGCTCTGCCATTCTTCTCGGTATCAGGCGAACCATCCGCTTTCTTAAATTTTGGATTAGCTACGTTCTTATACCTATCAGTTGCATGCGTTCCAGTAGCTGCCGCTCCTTGTGCGGTTGAAGCAGTTCCCTGATCCGTAATGTCTTTATTAAGATCTTTCTTATCTGTAGGATCACCGTTAAGCGCTTCATAAGCTTTATTTAGCTTAATAGCTGCGTTATCAATATCTGCTTTCTGCTGCTCTGTAAGATTCTCTTTAGCAGTATCTTTAACGCTGGTATACAAAGTATTAGCAGCACTAAGCGCAGTATCGTAATTATTCCTCAAAGTATCCGACGCATTGTAATACTTTGGCTTAGTTGGTACTTTTTTGTCCTCAACTTGCGCAGTCGTATACTCATCAATCGACGCCTTCAACCTAGTTTTGTCATGCGAAGGCTGCGGCACAAACAGTAAGTTAATAGAGTTAACTGAGACTGCAAGCTTAAAATACGAATACTCGTACGGAGATAAATACAAATGAGCTGGGTAAACTTTGCCACTCTTAGCAGCAAGATTCACCTCTGCATCTTTACCAAAATGATAGTCTTTTGCATCTGAATTATGGTCATCTAAATTGCAATCCGAATTATCAATTGCAGGATTACCATTCCAATACGGGCCGCTCATATTGCCCATCGTAAGCGAAGTTGTTGGGTTGTCCTGATCATCAAGCAAATAGTGCATATTAGATCTTCGCGGTTTACCATCTCTGCCTTCGCTAGCAAGCTTCTCTCCGCCAACTACTGTACGCAAACCAGAGTTAGCGTCTTTTGGAGTTGCTTTCAAATATTTAATAACATCTTCCGTGCTAAATTTTTGCGCTTTAGTGGCATCGTAGTGGTAAATAAGCGTATTCTTGTCGCTACTCCAGCTAAAACCTTCATCGGTGCTACGACCATCCATTTGCTGCTTAGTCCACTCAAGTTTATAATCCTTGCGAATATCAACCGCGCGCGTAAGCTTGCTACGTTTAATATCCGACGTAAACTGCACATACGCTTTATCTGTTTTAATAGTAACAGTTATGGTATTTTCTGCCATACCATTTGAAATTGCCCTATGAGGAGCATCATCAATCCAGCTAGCAGTATCACCTGAATGCCAATCAAATTTTATTTGATCTTTGCTTGTAAGACCAAGATTCGTATTGCTTTTATTATCGTCAAATAACTTTTGCTTAATGCGATCAAGCTCGTCGTCAGAAAAACCGATTGGATTATACACAGGCACAGCATTATCGCCAGAAGGGATGGTAATCTTAGATTCGGCAATCTCTTTTATGATTGCATCATCCAAGTTAATTGTGTCCGTATAATCTTTATTATTGGGTCCCATAGGCCCAAAATTAATAACAATTTTCTTGTTATCGCCAAAAGTCACTTTATCCACGGAAACTTTATTTGCTTTAGCTACACGATTCCTAATCTCAAGTTTTTCAGAATCAGTCAAATGCTCAGGATCTTTGATTACTGGCTTATCAAAATTAAGATCAGTATTTGGTAATAGTGTCGGCATTTCATCATTGCTATCGCCGTCACCATCAGCATTAGAAGCCAACACCATGAATGGCGAAGCTGCGGACTTTAGCTTAGGCTGCTCTGCCTCGGCTTTATTTGCATTAGGCTGATTATCTTCAGTTTTCTTTTCTTGAGTCTTCTTTTCTTGAGTCTTTTCTACTTCAGGCTTTTCTACCTTAGTTTGCTTAACGTCCTTCTTAGAAGGCAGACCCCCCCCCATTTGGTTTTCAGGAGTTTCAGTCACATTTTTCTTCTGAACCTGCTTATCGTTAGACTGCTTATCACTAGACTGCTTATCACTATCCTGCTTCTCATTCTTCTGTTGCTCGCCCTTTTGAGCATCACTCTGAACAACCTGTGCGTCTTTTACCTCTGCAGCCATTGCAGTATTCGCAGGAGTCACGCTAAATGCCAACGCAGCACCTGCAAGCACACCGGCAGCGCCTATAGTAAACGCCGCAACCTTGCGCGCATCCACAGCCTTCGCAATAGCGCTACTAACAGAAGCATCAAGCGTCACCTTGCGCTCGCGCTTTACAGACTTTGAACCCATAATTCCTCCCTCAACAATGCAATAACTGCGCTTATTAAACTCTCACGCATACGCAATATATATCGCATACACATCATCGCGCGCCATGCATAAAACCGATAATCCTGCATATAATTTTAAATATATGCAGTTCGCTCCATTGGGAATTATACTACCGTAAAGCAAATTTTCATATAGCTCTACTCAACCGAGCGCAGCAAAATCTCCTCAAGCGCGTGCTTTACCGAAACAGGCAGCGTGCAACGCCACTGCGCCCACTTAACTACGGAAGGCTGATCAGTTGCGTA
The DNA here is from genome assembly GCA_947253155.1 of uncultured Bifidobacteriaceae bacterium. Taxonomy (GTDB): domain Bacteria; phylum Actinomycetota; class Actinomycetes; order Actinomycetales; family Bifidobacteriaceae; genus Bifidobacterium. The sequence goes on along the minus strand of CAMXYK010000004.1, from coordinate 20,789 downwards.
AGCGTTAAGCATATCAACATTGTTGCGATACTTTTCTGCTTCCGATTCGTTTTCGTATTCAAGAGTTGAGATTGCAGCAATAGCGCTTGCACTTCCGCCAGCATCTCGCACTGCGTCAAAAGCCATTTCCTTGCCTCTGTACGGCACTTGCGCTTGAAGCAGGAATCGGTAAGCGTCGCCAACTTTAGGGTCGGCAGCGATTTGCAATCCGCCGTCAACAATTACGCGAACTTCCGAACGAGCTGGCACGTCTTTTACAGAAACTGACAGGCTTAAAGTAGAATCTTCGCCTTCGTAAGAAATCGCAAACTCATCTGCGTTAAGCTCTCGGCTTCCAACAAACACGCGCACGTGCGCAAAATCTGCGCAAGCAACTCCTCTAAATACCACGTTCCAGCTGCGTTTTTGCGGCACAGATTCTACGGCAGCATCACATCCTGCAACACCGGAAATAATGAATTGCGAAGAACCATTGCCGTCTCGCCACACAAAATTCATACGTGTATTAGCAGTATTCCCAGCAGACGCTGCAGCAAAAACGCCGTTATCTTCTCTCATCACAAATTCGCCGTCAGCTCCAGGGAATGCGAGAACGCGCAAAGCTCGCGGATTTTCAATGCTATTAACAGATTCAGCAGCATCAGCACTACGCTCGCAATCTGTAACTTCCGGCAAAACTTGCAAAGGCACAATCGCTCCGGCACGCGCAAAAGCAGGCACACGGTCAAGCGCACGCCACGCTTCAAACCTGCGACCATTCCAGCCGCGAGACACGTACCTGCGCCCGTCGAACAAATCGTACCAGTCGCCTTCCGGCAACCAAACTCCAGCGCATCCGCGCAAAGTAGCGGCATCGTTAGGCGAAGTAATCGGCGCTACTATAAGCTCACTTCCAAAACGGTACTCGTTAGGAATTTCGTAAGCCATTCCAACTTCCGGCGACTGCCAGTACATTGGCTCAATAATCGGCCTGCCCTCAAAAGCCGCGCGATAATTCATCGTATAAACGTATGGCAAAAGTTCCGCGCGCAAACGAAGCATTTTCACCATTGCTTCGCGAGTTTCCTTAGGGAAATTCCACGGCTCTTTTCCAGCAAACGGCGAGCAAGTCGAGTGCAAACGATTAATAGGACTAAACGCGCCGAAAGCGTACCATCGCGCTTCTAACTCGTTATTTCTAACGCCAAGCATGTGGCCGCCAATATCGTGACTCCACCATCCGTAGCCAATATTTGAAGCTGTAGAAGTGAAGTAAGTTTGGAAAGCAAGCGAATCCCAAGTAGTAACGGTATCTCCCGAGAATCCAACCGGGTAGCGATGCGAACCAGGACCAGCATAGCGCGAGAACGTAAGCGGCCAACGGCCTTCGCGCGCAGCATCCTCATAATGCATGTGGTTCAGCATCCAAAGCGGATCCAACCCAGGCTCGCGCGTAACTCCCCCCTGCTGCCAGTCAATCCACCAGAATCGCACGCCTTCATCTTCCATACGATGATGCATGTTGAAGTAAGCCTTCACAAACTGCGGATTCGTTAAATCAAATTCCACAGCTTTGCCGCTTGCCGGATCAATGCCAGCATCTTGCGCAACTTGCGGATAATCTTTTTCAAACGCACGCACGCCGTCGCGCGGATGCAAGTTCAAAGTTGGAGCCAATCCAGCAGCGTTAAGCTTACGCAAGAAAGCACGATGATCCGGGAAAAGTTCCTCGTTCCACGTGTAGCCCGTCCAACCGGATCCATACTTCGGATCAACATCCGTCACATGCCAATCCATGTCAATAACAGCCGTGCTAAAAGGTATGCCTTCGCGCTTAAAACGATTATGCAATTGCAAATATTCGTCTTGACGGTAGCGATAGTATCTGCTCCACCAATTGCTTAGCGCAAAACGCGGAAGCAGCGGCTGAGCGCCCGTAAGCTTATAAAAGTCTTGAATTGCTTGAATATAGTGGTGTCCATAGCCGAAGAAATACAAGTCTTTGTATCTGCCCGATTGCTCGCTAACTTTTTGCGCACGCGACTTAACCCAAGCACCATACGGGTTTGGTTTGCCATCAACTTTTTCAGCTGGCACAATTTCGCAAGTTGCAGAATCGTCTAAAACAGACCATCCGTCGCGCGAAAGTATTCCTTTACCAAGTTTTACCGGCCCGTTCGCCTGATCCAAAGTCCTAAAAGTTCCAAGAAGATTTCCCGGGCAGTCGTCGCCATAATGCCACGTATTAAATTGCGTACATGGCACTCCGCGCACAACAATACTTAAGCCTTCTTTGCTAAAAGCTTCGCAATTATAAGTAAGATGCAGCTTTTCAGTTTCGACTTCCAGCCATCCGTTTTCGTTTTTGCGCGCACTAAATTTCGGTTGAGCATCCGCACTTTTGTGAGCAAAATTGCGGCAGATTACAGTTTGCGTAGGATTGTCAACAAACTTTCCGTCGTCGCTCCATTCAAGACGAATAAGCGAATCTGTAATAACAGTAATTCGCCACTTTTCGCCTTTAATTACCTGACTATCCTGCGCCTTTGCGTTTGAATCAGTTGCGTACTTATAAAAAATTCCCGACTTGGAAGATTCCATTACTTTATACCTTGCTTTTTATTAATTCGCGCACGCTTTTATTTGACGAATACTGCAAACAATGCGGCAATCGCTAGCATTACCGGGTACCACGCGTACATAGTCCAGCGAAATACTGGCGAATCCTTATGGCCGTCTCCGTAAGGACTGCGATAGTGCAACACCGCAACGCCAATACCAGGCGCGAGCATCGACATAGCGCCAAACATTCCGGAAATAAGCTCCATGCGAATTTCATGCTTTTGCATCAGCTCAAAAATCAGCACGAACACAAGAAATATCGCGCCTCCCCAGAAAATTTGCTGACGCACATAAACTTTGCCAATAATATTCCACAACAATCCTGCAACCACTAGCGCAACATACGCAGCACCGCGCGAAAAACCGCTAAAACGCTCCCGAATCATGTCGATTCCCATAAGAACGAATAGCGCAATCACCAGCGCAAACACAGGATTCTGCGAGCGCAAATCAAACGCGCAACCGGATGTAGTAAGATCGTACGGCACTTCGCAAATTATTGCCAAAATCAAAAGTCGCAATATGTAAAGATTTACGTTATGCGTATTGTGATACCCGCGCATAAGAATCCACGCGTACCATGGCATCGCCGTCCAGCTCACTACTTCGCAAAGAACCGCAAACGTGAGTGCAAGCATATTGTCTTTGTGCAATCCGCCGAACAAATGCGGTATTACGGGAGCGCTAAATGCACTAAGCATCATCATGAATGCACCAAGCATTTTAAACTTGCGCAAAGTAATGCCCATTTTTATGTTTTTATCTGCACGAATTTTAGGCTTTAGCGTATCCATAACTTTCGCACTCCCTTGTATTTCCACGCATTGTTTTGCATAGCATTTACTTTAAGTGACGTTCTAGCGTTCTTTTTAACGTTCCTTTTAAGTAACGCTTGCTTATTTTTACTGCTCTGTTTTACTACCGTTTATTGTATCGCAGTATTTATTGCGACTTAAAGCGGCAAATTGAATATTGCGAAACTTTGCGCGCCAAGTTTCAATGAATTTCCGCAGCTTAATACTTCACCAATTTTTAGCAAAGGATTTTCGACTGCTTCTTGAGTAAGATTTGCCAGCGCTTCAAACGGCACCGTTTCTGCGTTTACTCCAGGATTCATAACCACGATGCTTCTTTCGGCAGCTGATTCTCCCTCGTTACTTTTTGCGCAACGCTCGTAAGCAAATCCGCGGCCGTCAACAGGAGCATACAAAACTCTCCAAGAAGCGTCAGCTTGCAAAGAAGCGCGACTATGCCTAAGCGCAATAAGCGCGCGAACCCAAGAAAGGAAGGAATCTTCGCGATTAATTTGCGCAGAAACCGTTGGAATTTCGCCACTTTCTACAGCTTGCTTGCGAGAATTTGCGCAAGTACGTCCGTCCGCTCTAGCTTCAACAGGCAAATATAGTTTCGATTTTGCAGCCGTGGAGAATCCAAGATTTTTCGTGTCATCCCACTGCATTGGCGTGCGAGTGCCAGTTCTAGCGTAGCCGCCTTCTTTTGTTGGAATATCTAAATATTTCATGCCGATTTCGTCGCCATAGTAAACAAAAGGCACGCCCGGCATTGTAAGCAGCATTCCGAAAGCAACTCTGCGCTCACGATCGTCTAGGCGCGGAGCCATGCGCGGCGTGTCATGATTGCAAGTAATAAAGCTGAAGTAGCCTTGGCCGCATGTTGATTCGTATTGCGGGCAGTAGTCGTCCAAGAATGGGCAAATGCTTCCGCCGCCGCGCGCCGAAAAGTAGCTGTGATCATGCTCAGGATTGTTGTCCAAAGCGTTGTCAACATCCCTAGCCAAACGCGCGTAACCATTAGGATTTCCATCCCAACGCCAGCTTAAATAAAAGTCCATGTCAAATCCGGCTGCAAGAGCCTGGCGAGGTCTTCCCCATTCGGACACAAAAGCAGCATCAGGGTACTCTTCCTTAACAGTTCCAAGCATTTCCTGCCATGCGCGAATCGTATTATCTTTGCCAAGACTTCCTTCGCCATTATTGTCATCATTTTTTACAAGCGAATCAGCCATATCAACGCGGAAACCATCCGCACCAAGCGAAAGCCAAAATCGCATAACATCAACCATTGCAGCGCGTGTTTCAGCCGCTTCTTTAGAATCAGGAGAAGACTGCCAATCGCGATCCCTATGCGCAAAACCGTAATTTAGCGCAGGCTGGCATTTGAAAAAGTTTAGAATATACGTTGCATCACGCTCGGTTTCACCGCCAATAAACGGCATAGAATAGCCACTAAATGCGCTATCCGTCCAAATGTAGCGCTTGCTTAACTCGTTTTCTTGAGCTTTCGAACTTTTCCTAAACCACTCGTGCTCTTCGCTAGTATGACCCGGCACTAAATCAAGCAAAATATGTATTCCACGAGCGTGCGCTTCGTTAAAAAGCTGCCTTAAATCTTCGTTCGTTCCGTAGCGAGCAGCCACTTTTTTGTAGTCACGAACATCGTAACCTGCATCTTTAAAAGGCGAATCGTAGCAAGGATTAAGCCAAATTGCGTTGCAACCAAGCGATTTTACATAATCTAATTTTTTTATAATTCCTTGAATATCTCCTATGCCGTCACCATTTGCATCGTAAAAACTTTGCGGATAAATTTCGTAAAAAACAGCGTCTTTAAGCCATTGTGCGTGACTATATAATCCCATTATTTTTGCCCTTCTCACGTTGCGTTAATTAATTTACAATCAACTTCTTGAAATTTTATATTATAAAAAATATTTGCGCTAACCCGCCACTCATTTGCAAACCACATAATATCCGTGTATACTACACATTGCTTACGAACGGATTTGTGAGACTTGTGACGCTGCTCTACGCAGCAATCGCGATGTTGCGCCACAACGAAATCCGTTACTACGCCACCAAATGATATGCCAGTTTTTTGGCATGATATAGGAGGTCAAGGATGACGAATATTAAGAAGATGCTGGGTGCAGGTCTTGCAGTTGCTACTTTGTTTGGATTTGCAGCTTGCGGTTCAAGCACTGCCACTAGCGATAAGAAGGCCACTGAATCCGGCCCTGTTCAGCTTACTGTTTGGTCTGCTTCTGAAGATCAGAAGGCAGGCGGCTGGGTTGACACCGTTGAGAAGGAATTCCAGAAGGCTAACCCAAACGTTAAGTTCAAGAACACTGTTGTTGAGCCACCAAAAGCTGCTGAGTCTGTAAAGAAGGATGCAAAGGCTGCTGCTGACGTTTACCTCTTCCCTAACGATCAGCTTGGCGATTTGGTCAAGGCTGGCGCAATCGGCGAGTTGAGCGATGATGCTGCAAAGCAGGTCAAGGAACAGAACGAAGATACTTTGATTAATTCTGTTACCGCTCAGGACGGCAAGATGTACGGCGTTCCTTACACCGGCAACACTTGGTTCATGTACTACAACAAGTCCAAGTTTGCTGCTGACGACGTCAAGTCCCTCGACAAGATGCTCGAAAAGGGCAAGGTTGCATTCGATCTTAGCAACGCTTGGTACCTCCCAGGCTTCTACCTCGATGGCAACATGACTCTCTTCGGCGAGAAGGGCAACGATGCTAAGGCTGGCATGAAGCTCGGCGACAAGGCTGCTGAAATCACCAAGTACATCGTAAAGCTTTTTGATAACAAGAACTTCGTGCTTGATGGCAACAGCGCTGGCTTGAACGGCCTCAAGAGTGGCAAGGTTGACGCTTACTTCTCCGGTTCTTGGGATGCTGCAAACGTAAAGCAGATTTTGGGCGACAACTACGCTGCTGCTGCTCTTCCAACCTTCAAGACCGAGTCCGGCGAACATCAGATGAAGTCCTTCGCTGGTTCTAAGGCTGTTGCTTACAACCCTAACTCCAAGCACCCAGAGATGGCTGCTAAGTTCGCTGCATTCTTGGGCTCCAAGAAGTCCCAGCAGATTGCTTACGAGAAGCAGGGCGTTATTCCTTCCGACAAGTCTCTTGCCGACAGCGTAAAGTCTGATCCAGCTGCTGTTGCTCAGATGGAAACCATCGCTAAGACTTCTGTCTTGCAGCCAGCAATCCCAGAGATGGGTAGCTTCTGGGATCCAATGAGCAACTTCGGTAAGGCAATCGTAAACCACGAAGTTAAGGACGGAAACGCTGCAGACAAGACCGCTGACTTTGCTAAGGGTTTGGCGGGAGCTGTAAAGTAAGCATTTACTTATGCTAACTAAATAAATTTATATGAAATGTATAAGTGAAAATTACAAGTAGCTTATGCGTTTGCAAATAACACGCCCCAGTCCCCACTATAGTGAAAAGGGGCCGGGGCGTGTTGTTTATATATACTTCTCTAAAGCACTCACTGTTTATATGAAAGGTATGTCATGACTGGCACGACATCCACAAAGCGACAAAGGCGCCAGAAGACGTCAGTTGTAGAACGCTTTGCTCCTTCGCCATATTCACTGAAAGAGGCTGCAGAGCACGCAGACATTCTTTCGTGGATTTCCATTATTATCTTCGGCTTCGGCACTTTTGTTCGCAAACAATTCACTAAAGGCATTTTGTTCCTGCTGTGTGAAGTTGTTCTTTTAGGATTCTTATTCACAACCGGTTCAGAATACCTTCCAAAGATTCTTACGCTTGGCACAGTAAAGCAAGGTAAGGTTAAGATAAACGGTTTCTGGCATTATACCGCTGGTGATAATTCCGTTGAAATTTTGCTGTACGGCGTTATGTCTATTGCCGCAATTATTGTGCTCATTTATTTAGCAACGCTTGCTCTTCGTAGCGCTTATAAAGCACAAGTTATTACAGCAAACGGCCAAAAGCCAGCAAACTTCATTAAAGATGCTTCGTCTTTGCTCGACAGCAAAGCACACGTTGGTTTGATGACACTTCCAACCGCTGGCATCGTCCTCTTTACTATTTTGCCATTAATCTTCATGATTTCTATGGCATTCACCAGCTACGACAGGAACCATCCAGTTCTGTTCACTTGGACCGGATTGAACAACTTCTTCGCAATTGGTAACTCTAAGAGCTCCATTAACGCAGGCACATTCTTCGACGTTTTGGTTTGGACTCTTGTGTGGGCATTCTTTGCAACATTCCTTAACTTCTTCTTCGGTATGTTCATTGCAATGATTATTAACCGCAAGTCCACCCGTCTTAAGGGTTTGTGGCGCACATGCTTCTCGCTTACAATTGCAGTTCCACAGTTCGTGTCTTTGCTTGTTATGAACAACATGCTCCAGCGAAATGGTGCTATTAACAGCATTCTTCTGGAAAATCATTGGATTACTCAACCTCTTCCATTCTTCCAAGATGTAACTTGGGCTCGCGTAACAGTTATTCTTATTAACCTTTGGGTTGGTATTCCGTTCACAATCATGCAGATTACAGGTATTTTGCAAAACGTTCCTGCAGAGCTTTACGAAGCTGCAGAACTTGATGGTGCAACTTGGTGGCAGCGCTTCATGAACGTCACAATGCCGTACATTATCTTCGTGATGACTCCATACTTGATTACCACCTTCACTGGTAACATCAATAACTTCAACGTTATTTACCTCTTGTCTGGCGGCGAACCAACGCCACTTGATTCTTCCGCAGGTAAGACAGATTTGCTTATTACTTGGCTCTACAAGTTGACAGTGGATCGCGGAGACTACAACATCGGTGCTGTTATCGGTATTATGACATTCATTGTTCTTGCCGTCGTAGCACTTGTTACGTATCGCAACTCTGGATCTTATAAGAACGAGGAGGGATTCCGGTGAGTAATAAAAATACCGCTATGAAAAACGAAGAAGTTGTTGTACATAGCACTCGTAGTGTTTCTCTGTTCAAAGATCAACGCGTAAGAAGAATAATCGGAGACGTATTCTCTCACTTATTCTTAGCTGTTTTGTCGATTATTTGGTTGATTCCAATCGTTTGGGTTTTCTTGGAAAGCTTCAACAAGAACGAATCTCCATTCCAAAAGACATTCTTCCCAACAGAGTATTCGTTCAATAACTATATCCGCTTGTTCACTGAGCGCGAAGCCTTGGACTTCCCACGCATGTTCTTGAACACTTTGATTGTGTCCATTTTCGTGTGCATCATTTCCTTGTTCTTCGTACTTGCCGTGTCGTTCTGCATGTCTCGACTTCGCTTCCGCGGACGTAAGACATTCATGAATATTGCTTTGATTTTGGGCATGTTCCCAGGCATCATGGCTGTTATCGCTATCTACTTCATTTTGAAGGCTCTCGGTTTGACGAATGGTTCGGTTGTTCTAATCGCACTTATTATCGTCTACTCCGCAGGTAGCGGCGCCGGCTTCTACGTTATGAAGGGCTACATGGATACTATTCCAAAGTCTTTGGATGAAGCTGCTTACTTGGATGGCTGCACTACTTGGCAGGTGTTCTACAAGATTATCCTCCCAATCTGCAAGCCTATGATTGTGTTCCAGGCAATTACGAGCTTCTTGGGTCCATGGCTTGACTTCGTTATGGTTAAGACGATTGCCAACAGCCAAGACAACTACACTGTTGCTTTGGGCTTGTGGAAGATGCTCGATAGGGAATTCATTAGCAACTGGTTCGCACGATTCTGCGCGGGCGCTGTGTGCGTTTCGATTCCTATCGCAATCCTGTTCATTATTATGCAGCGCTTCTACGAGGAGTCCATGTCTGGCTCCGTTAAGGGCTGATAATAACAGATAAAATTAAAGAAGGCCGAGGCGCTTTCGAGCGTTTCGGCTTTCTTTATTCGCAAATTAACGAAAGTAATCTAAAGCAAGCTAAAAAATAAAGCAAAATAATAGCGCAAAAATATTGCAAATAAAGATACTAATACCGCGCAATTAGTAAATAATTTAAAATCTTGCTCACGACTTGCTCGCAGTTTGACTCAACACGATACTGGTTTAAAAACCCTACCGTATTCAGCCAAATAGTGCTCAACAAATACTTAAATAAAAGAATAATAATTAAAATATAAAATTTAAAATTAGCTTCATATATTACAATCAGTAAACATACTAGAAACTTATAGAATATAAGAATACTTACAAGTACAAAAAGAAGGCTAAACCACATGACGAATCCATCTTCGGCAACATGGCCAATGTATGAAGGACCTCTTGGTTTTAATTTAAATACTAAGTCAACTACTTTTACCGTATGGGCACCTACTGCACAAGCTGTAACCTTACGTCTTTTTGAAACAGGCAATAATAGCGAGCCAACTCAAACGCACGAAATGAAACCTTTGCGCGACGGCGCGTGGCGAGCCAATTTCCGCAAGCGCTTGGATGGCATGTATTACGACTATCTCGTCACCTTCGCTGATGGCACAGTAAATCGCACATGTGACCCTTGGGGTATTGCAAGCGGCGTAAACGGCGAGCGCAGCCTTGTTATTGACGAAGAGCGAGTATCCCCTGCTAACTGGCATAAAGATAAGTCGCCTAAGTTTGTGCGCCACGCAATGGTTGTTTGGGAAACGCATGTTGCTGATTTTAGCAACGACCCTAATGGTGGTTTTAAGCCGGAGCATCGCGGACAGTATCTTGCTTTTACGGACGAGCACACAACTTTGCAGAGTGAAAATGCTTCCGCTTCTGCTCTTCCTACAGGCTTGGATTATTTGAAGCAGCTTGGCGTTACTCACGTGCAATTGGAACCTATTTACGATTTTGCAACAGTTGACGAATCTGCTATCGATGCAGCTCGCAAAAATGGTGCTTCTGAAGAAGAATTAGATTCTTTGTATAACTGGGGTTACGATCCTCACGCTTATAACGTTCCTGAAGGCGCGTATTCTAGCAATCCTTACGATGGCACTGCTCGAATTCGCGAGTGCAAAGCAATGATCGCGGCTCTTCATGCCAACGGCCAGCGCGTAATTATGGACGTTGTGTATAACCACATGTACAGGTCTGCGGAGAATGCTTTTGAGCTTATGGCTCCAGGATACTTCTGCAGGCGTAATGCAGACGGCTCTTTTGCTAACGGCTCTGGATGCGGCAACGAAATGGCTTCCGAACACCCTATGTTCCGTAGGTTTATTATTGAATCTTTGCTTCATTGGGCGCGCTGTTACCATATTGACGGCTTCCGTTTTGACCTTATGGGTTTGACGGATACAGAAACTTTGAATCAGGCTCGAGCGGCGTTGGATGAGCTTCCTGGTGGAAAAGATATTGTTATGTATGGCGAGCCTTGGGGTGCTTCTGACCCTGCTGTTGACGAAAAGTTGCCGATGGGAGATAAAGACGGCCGCAACACTCTTAACGAGCGCATTGGTTGGTTTAGCGACGAATCACGCGATTCTCTTAAGGGCAATGTGATGAATCATCTTGACCGCGGATACGTTAACGGCAACGAGTTTTGGTGCTGTGACGCTGCCCGCCAAACTTTGGATGCGTGGCGAGATACTCCTTCTGCAGGTAAGGAAGTTGGTCAGATTGTGCAGTACACTTCCGCTCATGATGATTTGACATTGTGGGATAAGCTTTGCATTTCTATGCGCGAAAACGCAACTGACCTTGAGTTTTCTGCTCAAGATACGCAACAAGTTGCGGATATTATGAATGCGAATATGTTTGCAGCAGGCATGATTTTGTGCTCCGCTGGCACTCCGTTTATGCTTAGCGGCGAGGAATTTGGACGCACGAAGCATGGTTGCGATAATTCTTATAATAGTGGCGTTTTGCTAAATCAGCTCGATTGGGCTCGCACCGAACGCTTCCAGCCACTTATTGAATGGTACCGCGATCTTATTGCTCTTCGTGCGCAACACAGCGCATTATATGACGGAAAACGCAAGCAGCTTACAACTTCTAATCGCACTGTTTTAGCAACACGAATTGGAAATAATATTATCGTTTGCGCTAATCCTATGTATCACGAAGACGCAACTGTTGAATTGCCTTTAATCCATAGCGAAAAATCTCATGGGTGGCATTGCGTATTAAACTCAAGTGATTATTTCGCTAAGTGGACTGGCGAGCAGCCGTCTTCTGAAGTTTCTATTGAAGATGGGAACAGCACTATTTTGCACTTGCCAAAGCGCACTTTCGTAGTACTTAGTACTAAATAGTTGCACTTTAGAAAACCTACACCTGATATCGCAACGCTAATTTGCAAACGATATCAGGTGTTTATATAATTGACAAACAGGGTGTATTTCAGTCCAGAGATGTATTGAATTGCACACTCTCGCCATAGTTGCACGTTTGGCACGCTTACGACGATGTTAGAAATGTGCCAACAAGATAGAAGGAGCACCATGACAACAACAGCTACTGGCAAAGCTGATGCTGAGAAGCCTATGGAAGAAGAAAGTGCGGAGCGTCTTGCACGTCCGCTTATTAAGCTTGCTAAGGCATGTGGCGTTGCCACTTTTTATATTGATCAGCAAGGAAGCTACACAGAGATTACAGATGAAGCATTGGTTGGAGTGCTTGACGCATTAGGAATGCCTGCAGATACTCAAGATAGTATTGCAGTTTCGCTAAAACGCGTTCAGCAGAAACGTGCTAGCGAATTGCTACCACCAACCGTTGTTTCGTTTAACGGCAAGAAAACTTGCGTACCAATTCATGCAGGGGAAGCTAAACCGGAAGATATTAAACTTTCGATTACGCTTGAAGACGGTACCGACTACGAAGGCGAATTAGGTGATGTTTTAACCGAGGAAGATGGTGATCTTTACACTGAGCTTCCTGATGATTTGCCAATGGGCTACCACACTTTGCATGCGCAAGTAACAAACAAAAACGGCGAAATTTCGCAACATGCAGACGTTACTTTAATTGCAGCGCCTGCACGCATTCCACTTCCAGAAAGCGTAAAGAAGCAGCATCGTTGGGGCTTTATGACGCAAATGTATTCTGTGCGTTCGAAGGATTCTTGGGGAATCGGCGATTATGGCGATTTGCGTCGTTTGCTTAAGGATGCCGGCGAAATTGGTAAGGCAGATTTTATGCTGATTAATCCAATTCACGCATGCGCTCCAGTAACGCCTCTTGAGCCTTCGCCTTACTTGCCTGAATCTCGTAGGTTCTTAAATGTTACGTATATTCGTCCGCAAGATATTCCAGAATATGCTGAATTAAGCGGCGAAGATCTTGCTAAAGTCGAGCAATTGCACGAATCTATTGCGCATCAAAATAACAATCCAAATCCTATGGATATTAACGCAGCTTGGGATGCTAAGTTGCCTGCGTTGCGCATTATTTTCAAGCAGCCTCGTTCGGCGGAACGCGAGCACGAGTTTGCTGAGTTTAAGCGTCGTTCTGGCGAAGATCTTGATGCTTTTGCAACTTGGTGCGTTGCGTTTGAAGTTTGGGGCGCTCCTTGGGGCGAGAACTTGTGGTTTGATACCACGGGCAAAGGCACTCCGCAAATTGAGCGTCTTAAGAGAGAACATTCTGACTTGTTTGAGTTCCATCGCTGGTTGCAGTGGATTGCGGACGAGCAGGTTGCTGCAGCTCATGCTGAAGCTAAGGCTGCAGGAATGGCGATTGGCCTTATGCAGGATATGGCTGTTGGCGTGCATGGTTACGGTGCTGACGTTTGGTGGAGCCCGGAACGATTCGCTAATGGCGTAAGCGTTGGCGCTCCTCCTGATTTCTACAATCAGCAGGGTCAGGATTGGGGTCAGCCTCCATTCGACCCGAATTACTTGGACGAAACCGGCTATATTGCCTACCGAGATATGGTTCATAACGTGTTCTTGCATGCAGGAGCCGCGCGAATTGACCATGTGCTTGGTCTTTTCCGCTTGTGGTGGATTCCTCAAGGTCAGAGTGCAAGAAACGGCGCGTACGTGTATTACAACGTAGACGCAATGCTTGCAGTGCTTACTATTGAAGCAACTCGCGCAGGTGGTGTAGTTATTGGCGAAGATTTGGGAACTGTGCCGAAATATGTTTCTAAGGTGCTTTCTTCTCACGGCGTGCTTGGCACTGTTGTTGAGTGGTTCATTCACGACGATGAAGCCGAAGCTGCAACTAAGAAGGCCGGAAAGAAACAGGTTATATTTGCTGATCCTTCTACTTACCGCGAGTACGCGCTTGCATCTGTTACAACGCACGATATGCCGCCTACAGCAGGCTATCTTGCGTTTGAGCATGTGAAGATTCGCGAGCAGCTTCACTTGCTTACGGATTCTGTAGAAACGTTCCAAGAGGCAGCTACAGCAGAACGTAACGCTATGATGAAGATGCTTCTTGACGGCGGCTGGATTAGCAAAGAGGCTGCAGAGGACGTAGAAGGCCACGTGCAAGAGATCGTGGAAGCTATGCATGCAATTATGCGCACTTCCCCATCGTTGCTGTTGCAGGTTGCTTTGGTTGATGCTGTTGGCGAGCGTCGCGCTCAGAATCAGCCTGGCACTAGTACGGAGTATCCAAATTGGCGTATTCCTCTTGCTGATGCAGATGGTCGCGTAGTCCACACTGATGAAGTATTTAAGTCGCCACGAGTGCTTTCTATGACAGCAGTTATGCGCGGCGAAAATACGCAGAAGTGAGTATAATTAAAACGTTGGTTTACTGAGAACCGACTCAATTCCCCGCAAGAAATACGGTTTGCATAGTAGCAAATCAAAAGTATTGCTTGCAATGATGTCCTATGTGAGGCGAGCGTCTACGATGATGCTCGCCTCATTAATTATGTGTGGTTATGCGATTATGCGGGTTAGCAGCAAGCCCCCCCCCCTGCCCAAACACCGTTACTAACTCAGATAATGAACTGAGAAAACAACGATAATTGGCAAAACACTGTTAAAAACTCAGTTAATTGACTGAGAAAATAACGGTGATAGCCCAAACACCGTTACTAACTCAGTCGCGCATCTGAGAAAACAACAGTGTTTGCCGCAGGCAGACCTCGCTTGCGTTGAAAGCACACCGTGCTTTCAACCCTGAGCAAGCTCGGCGCTCCGAATTGCTTTCGCACGCGCAATGCTGTGCTCAAGCAGGTCGGAGCGCAGAAATACTACTTACTCTCTCGCACAACTTTCTTCTTACGCATTAAAAGTCCCACAACAAAGAAAGCCAACGAAGCAAACATCGCAACCAATGAAGCAGACTCACCCGTCTTAGGCAAAGCTTGCACAGCAGCCTGCCTAGACTTCTGCTCCTCAACAGGCTTATTCTCCGGCTCGTCATGCTCCGGCTCCGGTTCAGAAGCAGTCTTCGACTCGGCAGACTCCGACTCCGATTCAGCAGGCTTTGTCTCTGGTTCAGAAGCAGGTTTTGGCTCATTAGTCTCCGACTCAACCATATTAGGAGACATAAGCATTAACGGAACTGGATTCGGCACTAAAATATGCTGAAAATCTGGAACAGAATCCGGCACAAAATCCGGAATTGGATACGGAAAATCTGGTATATCCAAAGGATCCTCAACATAAATCGCATACACCGTCATATCAGAGTTTACAACAGTTTTACCAGTAAATTTAACACCAGTACCATCCGCCTTAGTATTCCACTCTTTAAACGTGTAACCATCCTTAGTCGGATTCTTCGGCATAGACTGATCTTTTAAATCATCCGTATCAATAGCCTTACCCGGCTCCACATTAACAGTAGCAACCGTAGAATCACCATCTTTAAAAGTTACAGTGTTGTATAAAGGATACGGCGTTGGCGACGGAGTAAGATCTTTCGTGTAAATAGCATATACAGTCATATCGCTATTAACTATGCTTGCTCCTGTAAACGCATCACCTTTACCGTCTTCCTTCGTATTCCATTCCTTGAAAGTATAACCAGCCTTCGTTGGATTCTTCGGCATAGACTCATTAGTCAACGCATCAGTATCAATAGCCTTACCAGTTTCTACCTTAACCGTTTGTGTCTTATCGCCGTCCTTGAAAGTAACCGTGCTTCGAATCTGCTTCCACTGAGCCTTGAACGCGGCGTTCGCATTAAACGTATATTCAGTACCAGGATTGTATGTATGACCAGCAGCATCTACCCAGTTTAAGAACTGATAATCTTCGCGCGTAGGCGCAGCTAACATTTTCATACTATTACCTTGCCGTATTGCGCCACTTATCTCATGTTTACCGTTTCTAAACGTGCCACCATTAGCATCAAACGAAACTCTTGCATCCCACTCTGCACGAAGTAAAAATACGCCGTCATACAATGGGTCTACTTTTGTGTCGTTATAACTCCTCCAGTCACAGCTATAATCAGAAAACAGCGATTTATTGTTCCAGTAGTAGCGTTTGCCTACAAGTCTAAGTTTCTTATAAGATTCAGTATTAGGTAACTCGGTATACCATCCACCAAACACTAGATTCTCTTTTGTTGGGTTAGCTGGAAAATCAACTGTATTATCTTTTTTTACAGTATTGACGATTTCATTTGTTTTACCGCCAATATTCCCTCCCTGTAAGTTGAATTTCACCTTCATTTGATCTAGCGAAATACGTAAAGGCATACTACTATCAACTACCGCTTGAAATTCAGCATAATTTTTAATTGGTTTAGGATACGTATAATCAGATTCCCACGAAAGATTATAGTTTTCAGGAAGCTTTGAAGTATCAACTTTAATTGTTACTTTTTCGCCGTTTGCAAAATTGCCAACAGTACGTTCACAGTGACCATTTAATTCTTTCTTAACTTCAAGTTCTTTCCCCTGACTGTCGATAACCGTTATAGGAAGATTCTTCCACATATTTTCCATTTCAGAACTAAGCTGTCCAAGAGCTCCAGGCGTTTTATGACCTTTGCCTAATTCTCCTACATAATTCATAGATATGTGTAGCGGATGCTTATTCGCATTATTATCTCCAGCAGCCTGTGCGGTCACTGCTCCTGCAAAAAGTCCAATCGTAGCTACAAAAGCGACTACTAAACTAATAACTTTTTTTATTATTTTATTATTCATTTCTATTTCAAACCAAACTAACGATTATCGTAATAATAATTTTTATTAAATTTCGAAAATTTATATAGCGCAAATCACGCCAAAAATGCATATAAATATGCAGAACCACTCACCTATTTCAATACAAAATTTCAATACAAAATAAACAAGGCATAGCGTGGTGAAATTATGAAAAATTATGTCACAAAAAAGGCAGCATCACGCTGTCTGTCTGTCTGTCTGTCTGTCTGTCTGTCTGTCGAGGATTATATTTTTCATAATCTCAGTTTGTCAACCTCCACTACCAAATCAACATGCGGAATTATAACAAACAAACTTAATAAATTCCAGTATCAAATAGTTCACAAATAAATTCAAACTACGCCGTGAAATAACTGTTCATGTGTTACTAACTCAGCTACCCGACTGAGAAAACAACGGTAATTAGCTCAACACCGTTACTGACTCAGCTACCCGACTGAGAAAACAACACTCACGCAATGTAACAAATGCCACAAAATCACGCGCATAAAACTACTTCTTAATATACTTTGCAAAAACACGCTCTAGCAAAGGTGTGTGAAGCATAATAGTCGATCCCCAGCCAATGAATAATAGCAACGGCAAACCCTGCGGCAAATAAATAAGTGAAGCCACTACAAGACTCACAAAAACAGCGTCTATAATAATCATTCCAAGCGTTGACTGCCAGTACGCAACGCTGAAAATAAGCGCATTTAAAACGGTTTTGCCAATAGAATTTTCAAAACGTGCTTGTAAAGCAAATACCCATTCCGCTACCAGCAGCCAGATTAAGCTTATTGCAAATTGCGGGATTAAAAGCGGCGGTATCCTAACTGCAATCCAAGCCCACAATATGAGAGCAAGAAGCGGCCCCATTACGATCCAAATAGCGGTAGATTTTAAAAAGTTACTTGAGAATGCACGAAAGTAGGCAGAAGTCATGTGCCCTTCCGCATTTTCTACGCGTCTTGCAGCATCATGCGCCGCAGAAATCGCCGCCCCAATAGTTATTAACGGGATGCTTGTTAAAACCATCAATATAGTAAGCCACACTGCATTAGAGAATGTTTCCATACCTTGCGCAAACTTTGAATCCGGATTACCAAACGAGAACATTGAATTATCTCCTTTACGTTTCTGTTTGCGCTATTTATAGCTGACTTACTAATACGCTTACTAATAATACAATGGTGGCGACTTACAATCTTACGACTGTAGTCACCACCATTATTTTCACCACTTGAGATTTTGGAGGAGAAGAAATCTCAGCCTTTTACCGCACCAGCCATAACACCTTTGATAATGTACTTCTGGCAGATGAGGTAGAAGACGATAATTGGAAGAATGGCCATAACCAAGCAGCCCATCATGGCGCCCATTTCAACGGAGCCATAGCCACCCTTCAAATACTGAACTGCAATCGAAACCGTCTTGTACTTGTTCAAGTCCAAGGTAAGGTATGGAAGCAGGAAGTCGTTCCAAATCCACATAGTTTGCAAAATGGACACGGACACGATTGCTGGCCTCATAATCGGCACAATAATCTGGAAGAATATGCGCGGCACCGAAGCACCATCAATCATTGCAGACTCTTCAAGCTCTTGTGGAATGCCCTTAATTACGCCAGTGAAAATAAACACTGCAAGACCAGCGCCAAAGCCTAAGTAGATAATCCACAATCCCCATGGAGTGTTCAATCCGAGCTTATTGGTGATGTCGGAAAGGGTGAACATAACCATCTGGAATGGCACAATCATGTTGAACAGGAACAAAACATACAGAAGCTTTGCTGCCCAATTGTTCACACGAACAATCCACCATGCGCACATTGCCGTGCAAAGCAGAATCAAAATCACAGCTCCGACGGTAATCACGATGGTCCACCAGAAGCTCATTATAAGATTCGTGCGCTCAATTCCGAGGGAATAATTTCCAAGTCCAATAAAAGACTTAGGATCAAGGGTAAAAGGCTCGCTAGCAATATAAATCTTCGACTTGAAGGAATTCATAAAAACTATAGCGATTGGGAAAATCCAAAGTAAGCTTACAACAGTAAAGAAGATTGTCCACAGTGTAGAATGCTTCATTTTCTCGTTCATGCCACTACCTCCTTAGACCTAGTAAGCATATTCTGAACCAAAGCAAGCACAGCCACAATCACGAAGAACACAACTGCCTTTGCTTGGCCAACGCCTTCACCATTTGTACGACCGTAGAACGTGTTGAAAATGTTCAATGCCAACATTTCGGACTTTCTGGAAGGCATACCATTTGTCAACGCCAAGTTCTGATCGAAGAGCTTGAAGCCGTTAGTAACAGTTAAGAATGTGCAAACGGTAATT
This sequence comes from uncultured Bifidobacteriaceae bacterium, assembly GCA_947253155.1. GTDB lineage: Bacteria > Actinomycetota > Actinomycetes > Actinomycetales > Bifidobacteriaceae > Bifidobacterium. The sequence goes on along the minus strand of CAMXYK010000004.1, from coordinate 1,992 downwards.
GATGGCATCATAAGTGGAATTGTAATCTTAAACAGTGTTTGCATTGGGCTTGCACCATCAACAGCAGCAGCCTCAATAACATCTCCTGGGAGAGCTTGCAAACCAGCAATATAAATAATCATCATATAGCCGATTTGCTGCCAGCAAATAAGCAGCACCAATCCCCAGAAGCCATACACGGCAGAATATGTAATAGAACGGCCGAAGTATGCCAAAATACCATTAAGTACTAACTGCCAAACATAGCCCAACACAATGCCGCCAATAAGATTTGGCATAAAGAACACTGTGCGGAAAATGTTTGATCCACTGAACTTCTTAGTAAGCATATAAGCAATTGCGAAAGCAATTACGTTAATAAGAATAGTTGTTATTACAGTAAATGCAGTAGTAAAAATTAACGAATGAACAAAGTGTGGATCCCTAAATGCCTTGCGGTAGTTACGAATACCAACGAATTTACTATCTGTAACAGCGTGGAATTTAGTAAAACTTAAATACACGCCCATAATAAACGGTACAACAAAACCAATAATAAAAGCCGCAAATGTTGGCAAAGCAAATAATGCCCACCATTTACGTATTGCTTTTCCGCTCATACTAATCATGACTCGTCACTTTCTCCTCCTTGAGTACGACGTCAGTTTAGACGTCGCCGTCCCGAACCAATAATTACATTCTACTACATGAATTATCTATGTCAAACGTTGTCATTTTTGGCACGTCGCGTGAAAGAAATAGATAAATTTAGTTTTAAAAAAATAGCTTATTATCGTTGGCATTCCAATAAAATTTGTTAGAATAGAAGTGGTTGCAAACGTTTGTTTGTTTCGGACTACGATAGTTCGCTTCAAACAGTTAAACACAAAGCTGTGATGCGCATTTGTTATACTCAAATAAAGGAGTTCACATGCCGGCGAATATTCAAGATGTTGCAGATGAAGCTCATGTGTCAGTTTCTACAGTATCGCGTTCTTTCACGCGCCCAGATTTAGTCTCTGCATCCACGCGCAATAAAGTGCTAGCTATTGCAGATCAATTAAACTTTTCTATTTCAAAATCTGCTGCAGCGCTAAAATCTGGCAAAACTTTGCGTATTGCTTTGCTTATTAGTGATCAAATTCGCCTGTGGTTTGGCGCATCTGTTATTCAAGGTCTTAATCAAGTATTTCACGCAGCCGGATACGATTTGTCTATTTTCCGAATTTCCAGCAGCGAAGAGCGTAGCGAATTTTTCACAATGCTTCCAACTAGGCGCAATGCAGACGCGGTTATTGTGTGCTCTTTTGATGTAAATACTAAAGAAATTGAGCAACTTAAAACTACAGGCGTACCTATTGTTGGCATAAATTGCTTGCATCCTAAGGATTGTGATTTTGACGCGACTATTAATATTGACGACGATCAAGGCGCGCGTCTTATGGCACGTCACTTAATTGGCTTGGGGCATCGCAATATTGCTTATGTGCGCACAACTCGCGACGTTTCGCTACATTTCAGCGTTTTGCAACGTTATCATTCGTTTATTGACGAGTGTAAAAATAATGGAATTAATCCAACGGAAATTGTAGCTCCAGCTAATTTAGACAGAATAAGCGCTATAGTTTCTATGCTTCTTGGGAACGCAAATATGCCAACTGCTATTGCTTGCCAGGAAGACGGGATTGCAATACCGCTTATGTTCCAGCTTGCGCGCAGCGGGTACGCAACTCCTGGCGACGTGTCGATTATTGGTTTTGACGATAGTTTTTATGCTCACGAAACTGGCTTAACTACTATTAGGCAAGATCCGGTTGAGATTGCCGAAACTGCCGCAAAAGTGACGCTTTCGCTTATAAATGGTCAAGAGGTTGAAAATCCGTATATGATTGTGCCGGCACAGCTTATTGTGCGCTCCAGCACCGCCGCTTTATTAAGTGAATAATATTTTATTTTATTTGCTTTACTTGCTTTACTTGCTTTACTTGCTTTACTTGCTTTACTTGCTTTACT
>CAMXYK010000003.1 GCA_947253155.1 uncultured Bifidobacteriaceae bacterium | reverse complement strand
TCTGACGTCCGCCTTCGTTCAGTGCGAAAAATCTCAAATCTCTACCACACGAATACATACGTAACCGATAACGACAAATATTAAGTCAAATAAGCTATTAGTTTTTGCGTAGCATTGTTCTGTATTGAAAACGCAATAAGTGCTAAAAATATTGATTTATATTATAAATTAGGGTAGTAGAGTTGGTAAGATTGATTACTTGCGTAGCTTGCGCAATTTAATACTATCCGCGTATTTAGTAAGGAGATGCTTGCTTTGATTACACCGCATAACCAGCCAGGATTTACGGATCAGTCGTTGATACGCAATTTCTGCATTATTGCGCATATTGATCACGGCAAGTCTACTGTAGCTGACCGTATTTTGCAGCTTTCCGGAATCGTTCCGGAGCGCGAAATGCGCGACCGCTTCCTTGATCGCATGGATATTGAGCAAGAGCGCGGAATTACTATTAAATCGCAGGCTGTTCGAGTACCGTGGACTTTTGAAGGCAAAGAGTATTCTCTTGGCATGATTGATACTCCTGGTCACGTCGATTTTACTTACGAAGTTTCGCGCGCGCTGGCAGCATGCGAAGGTGCTGTATTGCTTGTTGACGCAACTCAAGGCATTGAAGCGCAGACGCTTTCTAATCTTTATATGGCAATCGACCACAATTTGACGATTATTCCTGTGCTTAACAAAATCGACTTGCCAAGCGCAGAGCCAGATAAGCATGCTGAAGAAATCGCTGGCTTAATCGGCTGCAAGCCGGAGGACGTTCTACGCGTGTCCGGTAAAACCGGCGAAGGTGTTAAAGACTTACTTGACCAAATCGTGCTGGAAGTTCCGTCTCCAACCGGGAATCCTGATTCTCCTGCTCGCGCGCTTATTTTTGACTCCGTCTACGACTCGTATCGCGGAATCGTCACCTATATTCGTATGGTTGATGGCGAACTTAAGTCGCGCGAAAAGTTGCATATGATGGGAATTGGCATGACGCACGATCCTATTGAAATCGGCGTAATCAGCCCAGATATGACTCCAACTAAAGCGCTTGGAGCTGGCGAAGTCGGCTACGTAATTACGGGCGCTAAAGACGTAAGTCAATCTAAAGTCGGCGACACTATTACCAGCGCAGCAAATCCAGCATCTGAACCTTTGGACGGCTACCGCGACCCTAAGCCTATGGTTTACGCCGGCTTATTCCCAATCGACAACGCGCAATTCCCGGAACTTCGAGATGCTCTTGACAAGCTAAAACTTAACGATGCTGCTCTTCTTTACGAACCAGAAACGTCTGTTGCGTTGGGCTTCGGCTTCCGTTGCGGATTCTTAGGTCTTTTGCACATGGAGATTGTTTCCGAGCGTTTAAGCCGCGAGTTTGGCTTGGATCTTATTTCTACTGCTCCTAACGTAACTTATGACGTTACTAGCGAAGACGGCAGCGAGCATCACGTAACGAATCCTAGCGAGTTTCCTGAAGGCAAAATCAAGCGCATTATCGAGCCGATGGTTGCGGCCGATATTATTACGCCGAAAGAATTTATTGGTGCTGTAATGGATTTGTGCCAGGAGCATCGTGGAGAAATGGGCACAATGGAATACATTAGTGCCGACCGCGTGGAAATGCACTACAGGATTCCACTTGCAGAAATCGTTTTTGACTTCTTCGATCAGCTTAAAAGCCGCACAAAAGGTTACGCTTCTCTCGACTACCACGAGGATGGCGAGCAGTCTGCTGACCTTGTGAAAGTTGATATTCTTATTCAGGGAGATAAGGTTGACGCTTTTAGCGCGATTGTGCACAGAGATAAGGCTTATTCTTACGGCGTTATGATGACGAAAAAGCTTCGCGGTCTTATTCCTCGCCAGCAGTTTGAGATTCCAATTCAGGCTGCAATTGGCTCTAGAATTATTGCGCGCGAAACTATTAGCGCGCTTCGAAAAGACGTGCTTGCAAAATGCTACGGCGGCGATATTACGCGTAAACGTAAGCTTCTCGAAAAGCAGAAGGCTGGTAAGAAGCGCATGAAGATGCTCGGACACGTTGAAGTTCCGCAGGAAGCATTCGTTGCGGCTTTGGCTACGGACGAGAGCGCAAACGATAGAGACACTAAAGATAAGATTCGCGCAGCGCAAAAGTCTGAAGGATGAGTTTAGAGTTGGATGCTGAATTAAATAAATCAGCTACGCAAACTACGACTATGCCTTTTGAAGTATACGTGCACGTGCCGTTTTGCTTAAGACGCTGCGGTTATTGCGATTTTAATACGTACACTGCGCGCGATTTAGGTGAGGGTGCAAGTCGCGAAGGTTATGCGGACGTTGCGATTCAAGAGATGCGTCTTGTAAAAAAATGGCAGGAATATCACGGTATTTTCGAGCCTGAAGCGCAATCTGTTTTCTTCGGGGGAGGCACTCCAACCGTTCTTAAAGCGCAAGATTTAGTGCGAATTTTGCAAGAAATACGTAACTTATGGGTACTATCTAAAAACGCGGAAATTACTACGGAAGCAAATCCGGATACTGCAGACGGAAAGTATATTGAAACGCTTGCTGAAGGCGGATTTACAAGAATATCTTTTGGAATGCAATCGGCTGTGCCGCACGTGCTAAAAACTTTGGATCGCACGCATACTCCAGAAAATGTTGCGCGAGGAGTAACCGCAGCAAACGCATGCGGTTTGCGCTCAAGCGTTGATTTGATTTACGGCGCTCCTGGGGAAAGTTTGGATGATTGGCGAAAGTCAGTAGAAATGGCTTTGAAGCTAGGAGTAAACCATATTTCCGCGTACGCGCTAACTGTAGAGCCGCGCACAAAAATGGGTCGTCAGATTGCTGCTGGCACTATTCAAGCGCCAAACGACGATGACGAAGCTGCAAAATATGAGTTAGCAGACGAGCTTTTTAGCGATGCTGGCTTAAAATGGTACGAAATTTCAAACTGGGCGCGCCCCGGTTTTGAATCTCAGCATAATCTTGGATACTGGCGAAATATTGATTGGGCTGGAATTGGCCCTGGAGCGCACTCGCACTACAATGCTGCAAATCGTATTAGTAAGCAAAGCATGGATGATGACGCTTCTTTAGCTGATTCAAACAAGTTTTACAACTTGCGCGCGTGGGATATTTTGCATCCAAAACGCTGGGCGCAGGCGATTAACGCAGGTAACGTTCCTTGGCAAAACTACGAGTGCATAAACGATGAAGACGCTCTAATTGAAGAAGTAATGCTTGGATTGCGCATTAGGGAAGGGCTTGATATTGCGCAATTATGCTACAAAATGCGTGAGGAATGTAATGAATTTAAAGACGCGTATTTGCAAAAATCTATAAATGAAGCTATTGAAGAATCTCTTGCAACTTTTAGCGAAAATCGTTTAGTTGCGACTCGTAAAGGCAGACTACTTAACGATTTATTAATAGAAAGAATTGTTGAAGCTTGCCAAAATGGGCTAGATATGCGCTAAAATATTGCATATTGTGTGAAATTCAGTGCGGAAAGGAACGATTATGCCGAATCGAAAAGAGCGTCGTGCTAAAGCAAGGAATGCTCGCAGGGGTATTCCTTCTCAGTATGATGAGACGAGGGGTCGCGCGCGCGGCGGCATGATTGATGAATATGACTTGCAAGAGCGTTCTCGTAGGCTTAAAGAGCGAGGCGCTGGCCCTTGGAAACCAACGTCTAATGTGACTGCTGAAGAGCAGAGAATTGCTAAAAATGTTCAGCGCGCTGAATCTGGAGACGATACTTTAAATGCAGTTCGCAAGGTTATTGGCGTGTGCTCTTGGGCTGTGCTTTTGCTTTCTGCGTTCGCATTCTTGGTGATTATGTGGTTCCCAAGCCAGCCGATTGCGCTTGTTATAACTATTGCAGTGCTGTTTGCGCTAGGCGTATTTGGATTGTTCTTTAGCTTTAGCAATGCTAAACGCAATCCGCATCTTGACGAGCACGGCACCGCGCTTTAGGTGCGTATGCTAAAGATTCTAAATAAGAATACTTTTAATGATTAGGGCGAGCACTTGTAACACAACGTGCTCGCCTTAGTTATTTGTGTATTGCTACTGGCGTTATGCGACACTTGTGCATTACGGCGCTCGCGCGGATTATGCTCGCGCGCGAAACTCGCGTTGGAAGTCCACTGGACTTCCAACCTAAGCGAGTTTCCGCTCCGAATTGCCTTCGCGCGCTACGCTCTATGCGCTCAGGCAGGTCGTCGCGCTGCGTTAGTGTCTCTAGTTTGTTATCTTCGGACCTTCGTGCAATTACGCAATAGGATGCCTAAAGTAGTAGTCGTGAATTGACTGCTTCGAAATAATCTCTTCGCTGCCCTTATCTTCTGGCACACCTATTCGCGCTTGAATCCAAGGCGTTTCCTTGTGCGTTCTTTCGCTAAGTTCGTCACCGCTTAATTTACCAAGCTTGCTGCAAACGGTTTTAATTATGTCTATTTGCGATTCTTCTAGTATTACTGCACGCTCGTTCATTGTTAGAAGCAAGTTAGAACTGCTAATAATTAATCTGCCTTGGTGACGTTTAAATAATTCAAGCGAAACTGGACCGTTTTTCCAAGCTTCAAAATCTTCTGGGAATAGCGATAATCCAGTAGTGGCAAGACTATGAGCTTGTGCATAGTATGTAAGTTTTTGCAGCTTCATGGTTGTCATTGGACCCATGATTTCTAGTATTTTTGACGCTATGTTTATGATACTCATTTTTCTTCACCTCGCATAAAATGAATAAATTAATATGGATTCTATGGAAGGTAAAAATTAGCGTCAATAGAATAGAAAAAATGTGGATAACTTTTGCGTGCGATTTTGCGTACAATTTCATACGCAATTTCGTGCGCAATTTCGCGAGCTTTATTGCATCTAATTACGTCTAATTACGTTTAATTACGTCTAATTTTTAGAATCAATAAGCGTATACCCATGCTTTACAAGCACAGATTTTAGTTGCGTAAGATAAGCGAGTGAGGCTTTTGAAAGCTTCGTACGTTCGTTTGTAATCCAGCCAACAAGCATAGTATCGTCGCATTCAAGCGGAATTGTAACGATTTTCTCGTTGTTCAAATCGCCGTTATCAATGCCAGTGCAAACAGTGTAACCATTCAATCCAATAATAAAGTTCAAAATGGTAGCGCGGTCAGAAACGTTGATTTTCTTAGGTGGGCGAGTAGGCCACACTGCTTCTTCAGCAAAGAAGAAGCTTCCTTCTTCTCCCTGCTCATATTGAATAAACGGATACGGCTTTAAATCATCCAAACTTAAGCTTTTGCGCACAGCAAGAGGATTGTTCCTTGAAAGAAAAACGTGCAATTTTGCGCGGAAAAGTGGGTGGAATTCTAAATGCTTTTCGCGAAGAAGCTTTCCTATTACGTCTTTGTTGTAGTCGGAAAGATAAAGAATTCCAAGGTCTGCGCGCATATCGCTTACTTGCTTAATAATATTTTTTGTGCGTGTTTCGCGAATAGAAAATTCGTACTCATCTGAATGAATGCTACGAATCATTTCAACAAATGCTTCGACTGCAAACATGTAGTGTTGTGTTGCAACGCTGCATAATTGTGGTCGTGGCTTTGCGCTTTTGTAGCGTTCTTCGAGCAAATCTGCTTGTTCGATTACTTGCCTAGCGTATGTTAAAAACTCGGCTCCGTCGGCAGTTAGCGCAATTCCTTGAGTTGATCTTGTAAAAATCTCAATATTGAGCTCTCTTTCAAGCTCTTTTACAGAAGAGCTCAATGCAGGTTGCGAAATATATAGTGCTCGTGCTGCTTCGTTCATTGAACCGCAGTCAACGATTTTTACAATATATTTCAGTTGTAGCAAAGTCATTTTGAGCTTCTTTCGTGCGCTATCAAAAGTTGAGATATCATTCAAAAATTACGTAAAACAAACCGCTAACGAATGTACCAAGAGGTATCGGCATAGCGCTAACTATTTGCTTAAATCTCAACTCCTAAATCTCAACTCCTAAATCTCAACTCCAATCGATGCTAAATCTTTACGCGCTTGGTCGGCTGTAGTAAAAACAAAACCGTGCATGCCAACAGCATGAGCTCCGTCAATATTGGCCGGCTTATCGTCGAAGAATACTGTGTTCTCGGCTTTAATGCCAAATCTACTCATTGCAAGCTCAAAAATTTCCGGCTGCGGCTTATGTAAATGCTCAACTCCAGAAATAATCGTTCCTTGCAAAAGCGTTGAAAGTTCAGGGAATTTTTTAAGCGCCAACGGAAAAGTTTCGCTAGACCAATTCGTAAGACCCCAAACTCCGTATCCAGCTTTTCTTAAATCGTGAAGCAAATCAACCATTCCAGGCATCATACGAGTCAAAACTTGATCATAATGCGCGCAATACCAGCGGAAAGCGCAGGCAAGTTCGCTTCCAAAGCGGCGCTCGTATTCTGGCATAAGGTCTTTTAGCAGCTCTCCGCCGTCCATTCTGTCTTCAAACTCGTAGAATCCAGCTAAATCATCTTTGCCAAAACTTCCATTAGGGCAGATTGTGTCAACTAAATGCGGAAACTGTTTTTGCAAGCAATTTCGGCAATTCCACTCTAGTAACACTCGGCAATAATCAAACATAACGTCGCGTATTTCAACATTTTGTGCGTTAGTCATTTCGCATTCCTTTTTATTATTTCGCTTTGCGCGTGATTTTGTTTTATTTTTACTTGCGTTTTATTTTTACTTGCACTTTATTTTTACTTTTACTTTTTCGCGCTACCTCATATGCGCTACTTCATATGCGCTACCTCATATTTATAAGAAGCTCAAGAACGTACGGAAGTGCGCTAATTATGTCGCTTGCCACAATCGGGTGTTCCAAAGCTAACGGATTTTTTGATTTTAATATATCTTGCACAATTTGAGTGCAGTTATTTTCGCCGCCACTTCTTGATGCAAATACTGCCGAAATTCCGTGAATTATTGCGGCGCTTGTTGCAATAAACGCGTAGTTTTTGCCGCTTTCGTCTTGTTTTTCGCGTTGCGCAAGTAACGCTCCAAGAATTCCTGCTAAAACATCTCCAGACCCAGCAGTCGCAAGCCAAGCTGGACCGTATTGAGCAATATATATTGGAAGATGCAAATTATTTGGTGACGCAACTGCTGTTGTAGCTCCCTTAACAAGCACGGTTGCTCCCGTAAGATTTGCCGCTTTTTGAGCGTATTCAACAGGATTTTGCAATATTTCCTGAGCGCTTATTTCTAAATCGTATCTAGCAAAAAGTGAGCTTAATTCTCCTGAGTGAGGAGTTAATACTACTTTCGCGCAAACTTTTTTAGGAAGTAAATCTAAAGCGCCTGCGTCTACGCATATTGGCGGAAGTGAGTTTTGTGATTGCAATTCAATATTGCTTGATTGGCTTTCGTTTGATTGGCCTTCGTTTTCATAGTTTTTAAGTATGTTTGCAATTTGTTCTCTTTGCGCTTGTGCGCTTTCGCTGTTGCAGTGTTCGGCATCAGGTATGCCAGATCCGACTGTTATTGCGTCCAGTTTTCCGCTTAATTGTTCTGACGCAACTACTTCGGGGGAGGCTTGTAATACTAAGTTTTGCGCTCGCAAAGGTCCTGCGTAACGAACCATGCCAATATTGCTTTGCGCTCCAGCGCGCGTGCTTAATATTGCGGCTCCGGGGTACTCGTTTGATCCGGTAATTACGCCCAGCACGCCTCTTGAATACTTATTGCTCGATTGGTTCGGTATCTTTAAGCATTGACTGGCATCTTTTGTTGCTAAATTCACAAGTGGACTCATATACATAATTGTAATGAATATTTGCGATTGTGATTGTGTTTGAGATTTGTTTTTTGTTTATTGAGTCTATTTTCGCTCTTTATATACACTATTTGTCGTTAGAATGCAAGAAAAATCGTCATTATAACAGACAAAAATTTTGCGACACGCGCTTTTATAAAAATATAAAGAAATTTTTTGGCATATTATTGACCCCTGTGCATATTTTTTCTATGCTATAAACGTTATTGCGAATGATTATTTTTTTCATGAGCGAATTTCATGAGTACCTCTCACAATCAAAACCCTGCAATAACAGTAAAGATTCCTGAAAGGAACGAGTGTGAAAACATCACGAATGTTCGCAACTGTTGCGGCGGTTGCATTGTTAGCAACTTCTATGAGCGCTTGCGGCTCAGCAAAAACTGCCGAAAACAAGGCTCAAGGCAAACAAGTAAATGTTGTAGCAACTACTACTCAAATTTGCGATTACGTAACGCAAATCGCTTCTAGTGCCGATGCAAATTCCGGCTTAAGTCTCAACAAAACCGATTCCCAAGGTAAGAAGTCTGTTATTGGCGCTCCAGCAAACAAAGCAAAGTCAACAATTAATTTGACTTGCTTGCTCGCTCCAAATGCTTCTGCTCACGAGCACGAAATGACACCTGGTCAGTCTAAGGCTCTTTCTAAAGCTGATTTGATGCTTGTTTCCGGTGTTGATCTTGAGCACTTCTTGGATGAAGCTGTAAAAGCAACCGGCTTTAAGGGCATTATGGGCGTAACCTCCGGTATTCTCACTGCAGACGAAATTAAGGATCCAAAGGGAGAGGCCGCTAAAGAAAAGAATCTTCCTTACAAGGTTGACCGCGGTATTGCTAAGGTTCATGCCGAAAAGTGGCCATTCCCTCCAGAGGAAGGCGAAAAGGAGCCTGAATTCCAGTACGATCCACACATTTGGACCAGCACTAAGAACACCATGATTCAGGTTAAGAATATTGGCGAATTCTTAGGCAAGGCTCTTCCTGCAAGCAAGTCGATTTTTGACGAGCACGTTGAAAAGTTCGTTAAGTCTTTGACTGATTTGGATGCTTGGGCAACTGAGGCTTTGAACAGCGTACCTCAAGAACATCGCGTTCTGTTCACTTCTCATGACGCATTCGGTTACTTCTCTCGCGACTACAATGTAAAGTTCATTGGTGCAGCACTTTCTGACTTCAACAGCCAGCAGGATGCTACGGCTGATCACATTAAGAAGGCTGCAGAAGCTGTTAAAAAGTCTGGTGCTGTGGCAATCTTTGCCGAAAATTCCAACAATTCCAAGTCCATTAAGGCTGTAGCTTCCGCTGCAGGTGTTAAGGCTATTATTGGCGACGACGCGCTTTATGGCGATTCCTTGGGACCAGTTGGTTCTGCTGGCGAAACTTATATCGGCTCCATTGTTCACAATGTTGAAACATTGGTAAAGGCTTGGGATGGTAAGGTTCCAGACCTTCCAGAGTCGGTTAAGGCTGCATTGAAGAAGTAATTTCGTAAAAAAACAAAATTTCGTAAAAACGAAATATCGTAAAAGCGAAATACGAAATTAAAATGCAAAATTAAAATACTAAAATTAAAAAGACTGGAAATATAGTGAATAAGAGCGTCCTTGCAATGGAAGATTGCAACCTAGCCTACGGTTATAAAACTGTAGTAACTGGGCTTAATGGCAATGTTGAAGCTGGGGAGGCTTTGGCTTTAATAGGTCCTAATGGTTCTGGAAAAACAACATTTTTGCAAGCCATTATTGGTATTGTACGCGTGAGCCACGGCGAATTGCGTATGCCAAAAGCTTTGTCAATTGGTTACGTGCCGCAACAAGTTGATTTGGATTTAACATTCCCAATCACAGCACGTCAGGTTGTTGCTATGGGCTTAAGCAGACAAACTGGATTCCTCGGCTTGCTTAAAAAAGATCAGAAAAAAGCCGTTGAGGACGCTCTTAATCATGTTGGATTGCTTCATCGCGCTGATGTTCGTTTTGGCGATCTTTCCGGCGGTCAGCGTCAGCGCATTCTTCTTGCGCGCGCTATTGTTGCGCATCCGACGCTTATTTTGCTTGACGAACCTTTTAATGGTCTTGATGAGCCAAATCGTCGCGAACTTCTTAATATTATGAAAGCTGCAAAGCAAGAGGGAATAGCTTTCGTTGTTTCTACTCACGACTTAGTTATTGCGGATGCTATTTGCGAAAAAGCGTTGCTTTTGTCAGGTCGTCAAGTTGCTTTTGGCCCACTTAAAGAAGTTATGACAAAAGAAAATATTACTTGCGCATACGGTGGAAGTGTGCCTGCTGCTTCTGCAGGACTTACGCTTTCGGAAATTGCGGAAGGCTGATATTATGCTTGCCGAATTAGTTGAATCGTTAAGACAAGCTTTGGAGCCAATTCCTGGCTTCGACTTTATTGCGTCTGCACCTTATATTTTCCGCCCGTTTTGCCTTCTTATAGTTCTTTCTATAGCTAGCGGAATCGTCGGCGTATTCGTAAACTTACGATGCGCGGAATTTAATGCTGAGGCTATAGTTCACGGAATTTTCCCCGGAATTGTGGTTGGAGCTTTGTACGGCGGAATTGATCGCATTATTCCAGGAGCTGCAATTTGTGCAGTATTTTTGGTTGCAGCATTGGTGTGGGCTTCTCGTTCGGCTAAAATAAACGAATCTGTTATCGCTACGGTTCTCACAACTTTCTTTGCTCTCGGCGTAGTAATCTCCCTTAAAAAAGGCGATATGTCTGGACAGCTTGAATCTCTTATGTTTGGCAGACTTCTTGACGTTACCGACGAACGTATGACACAAGCTATGTGGATTTGCTTATTTGCAATTATTGTGCTTATCGCCACTTGGAAGCAGCAAACTATTGTTGCTTTTGACCGCGCAAGCGCGCCTCTTATGGGAGCTAACACTTTACTTGTAGATATTGTTCTAAACGTTGGTATTGCGGCTGTTGTTGTTTCTGCGTCTTCTGCAGTTGGTGTGCTTCTTGTTATTGGATACCTTATTATTCCGGGCGCTAGTGCTCGCTTAGTTTCTCGCACAGTTTCTCGCATGGTTGCGGTTGCTATTGCGGTTGGTGTTGCTGGCGTTGTGCTTGGAATGTATGTTATGAATCTTGAGCTGGATCATCCTATTTCTCCTCAAGCTGCAATCGCTTTAAGCATGTGCGCAATGTTTGTTGTTGTGCTTATATTGCGTTGGGCTTTTCGGTTTGTTTCCTCAATAATTCCGGCGCATAAATCGAATGAAGTGCATGAATCTCATAAATCAATCTCAGAAAAGCAGGGAGCTTAAATGGTAAGTATTTGGCAAATTATTGCGCTCCCAATTGTTGAAGCGATTGTAGTTGGAGCGTTATGCGGTTTCGTAGGCTCACTGGCTCTTCTAAATCAGCGCATATTCTTTACAGAATCTATTACGCACGCGGCTTTTCCTGGAGCTGTTCTTGGCGTAGTTTTAACTTCTATTTATACAATAGACCAAAACGTGCTGTCTCTTGGATTGTTCGTAGGTGCTGCAGCTGCATGCGTTGTGCTTTCTTTCGTAATGTATGCGCTTTCGCGTATTAAAGGTATTTCTTCTCAAGCTGCAGCAGGAATTACTCTTACTGTTGGTTTTGCTAGCGGATACTTTTTGAATAAGTGGTTTGCTCCATTGCCTTTGCGTATTGAAGGCTTTTTAGCTGGATCTTTACTTAATTGCACTCCTGCAGACGTGATTTCAGCAGCTGTTGCTTTTCTGCTTGTTTTAGGATTGTGGATTTTTAACGCAGCTAATCTTGTGCATTGCTCATTCGATCCGATTAATTACCGCGCTTCCGGCGGAAAAGCTGGTTTTATACAAGGAATGGTTTTAGCTCTGATTATTGTAACAGTTTCGGTTATTATTCCAGCAGTCGGAACCGTTGTTTCAGTATCTCTTATTGCAGCTCCTGCAGCAGCATTAAAGGGGAGAATCGCATCTATTAATAAGTTTGTGCTAACTTGCGTAATTTCATCTATTTTAATTGCGCTTACTGGCTTAGCACTTGCTGTAATATTAAAGCTTTCAGCAGGAGGCACTATTGCTATTTGTGCTGGAGCTTTCTTCTTAATTGTTAAATTTGGCGAATGGCTTATTTTTAATTTGCGTAAGTGCAAATCTGTTGCAGCATAGTATTTAAGTCTTAAGTGTGTCCTAAAGTATCAATGAATTGCGCGTGAAAAATGCGCGCGATTGACGTCGTTTTTGCGCGTTTTGTTTATTATTTAATCGCGTAAGTTTTATCGACGCCACACAAGTCCAGGTCTGCACATTAGTAACGCAAGACCCCGATAGAAAAGGACAATTATGGCTGAAAATACCATCTCCATCACAGTAAACGAGGAACGCAAGGAGGTGGATGCAAGCTTCACTGGCGTTGAACTTTTCGCGGAAGATAAAAATATTATTGCCGTGCGTTTAAATGGCGAGTTGCGTGATTTGTACACGCCTCTTCATGACGGCGATACCGTGGAATCAGTAGCACTTGATAGTGAAGATGGCATCGCAATCATGCGTCATTCCGCTACTCACGTGATGGCTCAAGCTGTTCAAGAAATTCGACCAGACGCAAAGTTAGGCGTAGGTCCTGTAATTAAAGACGGCTTCTACTACGATTTCGATGTTGATACTCCATTTACGCCAGACGATTTGAAGCAAATCGAAAAGCATATGCAGCGAATTATTAAAGAGTCTCAAAGCTTCCGTCGCCGCGTTGTAACTGAAGATGAAGCGCGAGCTGAAGAAGCAAATCAACCTTATAAGTTGGAGTTGATTGGGGATAAAGAAGCTGCTCTTGATCCTGCGGCTGCTGGCGAAATCAGCAAGCATGAGCTTAGCATGTACGACAATGTGGATCGCGAAGGAAACAAGGTTTGGAGCGATTTGTGCCGCGGACCTCACCTTCCAAACACGCGCTATATTAAGGCTTTTAAGCTTGAGCGTGTAGCTGCAGCTTACTGGCGTGGCTCTGAGCAGAATCCTATGCTTCAGCGCATTTACGGAACTGCATGGCCAAGCAAGGAAGAGCTTAAGGCTTACACAACTCGCATGGAAGAGGCTGCTAAGCGCGATCACCGCAAGCTTGGCCAAGAGATGGATTTGTTCTCCTTCCCAGATGAGATTGGCCCAGGCTTGGCAGTGTTCCATCCAAAGGGTGCTGCGATTATTAACGCAATGGAAGATTATTCGCGCGAGCAGCATCGCAAGCATCACTACAGCTTCGTGCAAACCCCACATATTACTAAGGGCGGATTGTACGAAACTTCCGGCCACTTGCAGTGGTACAAGGATGGTATGTACCCTCCAATGAAGCTTGACGAAGAGCGTGACGAAAACGGTAACGTAACTCGCCAAGGTGCTGACTACTACTTGAAGCCAATGAACTGCCCAATGCATAACTTGATTTTCAAGTCTCGTCAGCGTTCTTATCGTGAGCTTCCTTTGCGCTTGTTCGAGTTTGGTACCGTGTATCGTTACGAAAAGTCTGGCGTTGTGCATGGCTTAACTCGTGTTCGCGGCTTGACTCAGGATGATTCGCATATTTACTGCACTCGCGAGCAGATGCGCGACGAGTTGAAGAGCTTGCTCAACTTTGTGCTTGGTCTTCTTAAAGACTTCGGTTTGAACGACTTCTACTTGGAGCTTTCCACTAAGGATGAGCACAAGTTCGTTGGTTCCGACGAGATTTGGGAAGAAGCAACTAACACTTTGGCTGAGGTTGCTAAAGAGTCTGGTTTGGAACTCGTGGACGATCCAGGTGGAGCTGCATTCTACGGTCCGAAGATTTCTGTGCAAGCGCGCGACGCAATCGGACGCACTTGGCAGGTTTCTACTATTCAGCTCGACTTCAACTTGCCTGAGCGCTTTAAGTTGGAGTACATTGCAGCTGACGGTAGTCACCAGCGCCCGGTTATGATTCACCGTGCACTCTTCGGCTCCATTGAGCGCTTCTTCGCTATTTTGCTTGAGCATTATGCAGGCGCGTTCCCAGCATGGTTGGCTCCAGTTCAGGTAACTGGTGTTCCTGTTGCGGACGAGTTTGCTCCACACTTGCAAAAGTTCATTAGCGATTTGGAAGAGAACATGGTTCGTTGCGAAATGGACAGCTCTGACGATCGCTTTGGCAAGAAGATTCGTAACGCTTCTAAGTCTAAGGTGCCTTTCACTTTGATTGCTGGCGAAGAGGATGTGAACAATAATGCTGTGAGCTTCCGCTTCCGCGATGGTAGCCAGTTGAATGGTGTTCCAGTTGCGCAAGCTAAAGAGTGGATTTTGTCCATTATTAAGCAGCGCGTTCAGGTGAATACTGCCGAAGATTTCGAGCGCTACACTAAGTAACTTAAGTTAGGTAACATAAGTTAGTTAGCTTAATCTATGTAAGCTGAATCTTAACTAAAAAGCCCGCACTTCTTAACGTTGTGTGGGCTTTTTGTATCTAAATAGCTACGCCGTTACTTTCTCAGTTTGCTAGCTGAGTTTTTAACAGTGTTTTGCCAATTACTGTTATTTTCTCAGTTCGTTGACTGAGTTTTTAACAGTGTTTTGCTTATTACCGTTACTTTCTCAGTTTGTTGACTGAGTTTTTAACGGTGTTTTGCTTATTACCGTTATTTTCTCAGTTTGTTGACTGAGTTAGTAACGGTGCTTGTATCTTCTTACAGCCGCGCGGTTACTATAAGAGAGTGTTGATTGAACACAAGTTTTACTTGCGATTACGCTAGGAAGGTCGATTCAATGTTGGAATCATTGCGAAGTGGCTTTAAGCGCGTTATTGCTCCGGTTGCAAAATTGTTAGTTCGACTAGGCGTAAGCGCTAACGCTGTAACAGTTGTTGGTACGTTAGCAGTAGTTGTTACAGCTTTCGTAACAGCTTTTACAAGTCAACTTATTGCAGGAACTATATTCCTTACCATTTTTGTACTTGCAGATGGCTTGGACGGCTCTGTTGCTGCTCTAACTACAGGCGGCACAAAATTTGGAGCATTTCTTGACTCTACTCTTGATCGCATTGCGGATTGGTCTCTTTTTATGTCGGCTTGCATTTGCTTGTACAAAGCTAGTAACAAAAGTGTTTGCATGTGGATTCCGTCCGTAATTGGAATGTTACTAAAATACGCAGGATTATTTAGTTGCATGATTGCACTTATGGCAGCTTTCGTAACTTCGTATGCTCGCGCTCGCGGACAGTCAATTTCGGTTGATCCTAAAAGTGGATTGATTACTAGAGCGGATCGTGTTGCGGTAATACTTATTGCTATGGGATTATCTGGCATAACTAATCAACTTTTTTGGTTAAGTTGCGCTATGATATTGCTTGCAATTGGTGGAATTGTAACTGTTATCCAACGTATTTTTGAAGTAAAGCAAGGTCTTCAACAGAAAGATAAGTAAAATTGTCGCGAAAGCGCAATAAAATCGTTTCGTTTGATTAACTGTACATTTTAGGAGTATCATGTCAGGTCATTCCAAGTGGGCGACCACCAAGCATAAGAAGGCCGCTATCGACGCAAAGCGTGGCAAGCTTTTTGCCAAGCTTATTAAGAACATTGAAATCGCTGCACGTTTGGGCGGTGGCGATCCTGATGGTAACCCTACGTTGTACGATGCCATCGTTAAAGCTAAGAAGGCTTCTATGCCTGCCGATAACATCAAGCGCGCTGTTAAGCGTGGCTCTGGTGAAGAAGCTGGCGGCGCCAACTATGAGGAGATTGTTTACGAAGGTTACGCTCCTGCAGGCGTTGGCTTGATTATTGAGTGCCTTACCGATAACCGCAATCGTGCTGCTGCTGACGTGCGTTCAACTCTTACCAAGGGCAACGGCTCTTTGGCAACGAGTGGTTCCGTGAGCTTCAACTTTGAGCGTAAGGGCTTGATTGAGGTTCCATCTGAAGGCGTTGATTACGATAAGCTTTTCGAAGTAGCTGCAGAAGCTGGTGCTGAGGATGTAGCTGACGATGGTGATGTGTACTCCGTTTACACTAATTCCAGCGATTTGGTTACTGTTCGTAAGGCTTTGCAGGATGCTGGTTTCGACTACGATTCTGCAGATATTATTATGCATCCAAATAACGAAGTTGAGTTAAGCTTTGAAGATGCTCAAAAGGTTTCTCGTTTGATTGATAATCTCGACGACCTTGATGATGTTCAGAATATTTACAGCAACTGGACTGCATCTGATGAAGTTATGGCTCAGCTTGAGGAAGATGAATAATCTCCTATGATGATTTTGGGCGTTGACCCCGGGCTTACGCGCTGTGGGGTCGGCGTGATTGAAGCCGGCGTTTCACGTCGGCTTTCTTTTATTCACGTCGATGTTTTGAGATCTGAGCCTGATCTTTCTCAAGATTTGCGTTTGCTTAAGATTTATAACGGCTTAGTTGAAAAAATTGAGCGTTTTTCGCCGGATACTGTTTCTATTGAACGAGTTTTTGCGCAGGAGAATCTAAATACTGTGCTTGGTACTGCGCAAGTTGCAGGTCTTGCTATGCTTGCTGCCGCTCAGCGCAATATTCCAGTAGCATTGCATACTCCTACTGAGGTTAAGCTTGCTGTTGCTGGGAATGGTAAAGCGCAAAAGCCGCAGGTTGAGCGCATGGTTGCGCGTCTTCTTGGTCTTAATGTTTTGCCAACTCCTGCTGATGCTGCAGATGCTTTGGCTCAAGCTATTTGCCACGCTCTTCGTCCTTCTGGCGCTTTGCAAGGTGGCGAGCGCGAACAGCATTTAACTCCTGCTCAAAAGCAGTGGGCTTTAGCTCAGCAAGCGGCCATGAAGGGTAAGTCTGTCTCTCGAGGCATGTAGGATAGCAGTAGAACATCTGTTCTACTGTAATTGTTTTTGCGTTAATCGTTTTGTTGCAATTGTGGTAGATTTTTGGGTGACTTTTAAAGTCTTTAGAATGCGAAGGTGAGCGCTTATGATTGGTATGCTTGTTGGTCAAGTTGTGTCAGTTGATTCTCGTACTGCGCTTATTGTTGTTTCGGGAGTTGGCTACGAAACTTATATGTCTTCTCAAGATTTGTCTTCTTTGCATGAGGGTCAAGAAGTTCGTGTTTACACTTCAATGCAAGTTTCTCAAGATGCTTTAACTCTTTACGGTTTTACAACTCAAGCTGCTAAACGCATGTTTTTGCAAGTTCAAAAAGTTAGTGGAATCGGTCCTAAAGTTGCTCTTTCTTTGCTTTCAACTCTTAATGTTGATCGTTTAGTTAAAGCAATTTCTCAAGGAGATGTTACTGCTCTTTCTTCTGCTCCAGGCTTAGGTAAGAAGGGTGCTCAGAAGATTATTTTGGAGCTTAAAGGTTCGCTTGATTCTGCTTTATTGGCGAGCGATAATAGCGATAATAGTGATGCTTCTAAGTTGCAAAATGAGATTTTTGATTCCGGCAAGCAGTCTGTTATTGATGGTCTTGTATCTCTTGGTTGGCGTCAATCGGATGCTCAAAAAGCTGTTGAACAAGTTTGCGCTGAAAATAATATTGTTACTCCTGTAACTGAAGCAGATATGCCTAATATTTTGCGCATGGCATTAACTTTGTTAGATAGGGGTAGATGATTATGTTGCTTAAAAATAAAGTATTGGGGGAGTTGAAGTGAGTGATGAATATACTTCTGCAGTAAATACTGGTGTTGCTGAAGAATCGTTGCGAATGGTTTCTTCATCTTCTTTAAGTAACGAACAGTTAAGTGATGAAGAGTTGCGTCCGCATGCTTTAGAAGGTTTTATTGGCCAGCCTGTTTTAAAAGCGCAGCTGCAACTATTTTTGGATGCTGCAAAAAAGCGTGATGTTCCGCCTGATCACATGCTTTTGGCAGGCCCTCCAGGTTTGGGAAAAACCACTCTTGCAATGATTGTTGCTAATGAGCTTCAAGTTCCTATTCGTATTACTTCCGGCCCTGCTATTCAGCATGCTGGTGATTTAGCATCTATTCTTAGCGCTTTGGATACTGGCGAAGTTTTGTTTATTGACGAAATTCACCGTCTTCCGCGCGCCGCAGAAGAGCTGCTTTATATTGCTATGGAAGATTTTCGTGTTGATGTTATGGTTGGCAAAGGCCCTGGAGCATCTTCAATACCGTTAACTCTTCCACGCTTCACAGTAGTTGGTGCTACTACTCGCGAAGGAATGCTTCCTTCTCCATTGCGCGCGCGTTTTGGTTTTACAGCTCACCTTGATTTTTATCCTCATGAAGAGCTTGAAAAACTTATTGAGCGTTCTGCTCAAGTTCTTGGAATTAAGCTTAAAGATCAAGCAGCAAAAGAGCTGTCTTTGCGTTCTCGTGGTACTCCTCGTATTGCGAATCGTTTACTTAGGCGCGTTCGAGATTGGGCTATTGTTCACGACTTGGATTATGTGAATCATGATGCTGTTGTTGAGGCTTTAGCTTTGTATCAAATTGACACTCAAGGCTTAGATAGGCTTGATATTGCAGTGCTTAAAGCTATGGTTTGTCAGTTTAATGGCGGGCCGGTAGGTCTTAATAATTTGGCTGCAATGGTTGGTGAAGAAGCTGAAACTGTTGAAACAGTTTGCGAGCCGTATTTGGTTCGTGAAGGATTCCTTATACGCACTCCTAAAGGCCGCGTTGCAACTAGTAAAGCTTGGCAACATTTGGGCTTAGAAGCGCCTCGTAATGTCAGTGAGCTATTTTAAAATTATTGTTTTGGACGGCATTTCGTTCGTCTTAGGGTTGGACACTTAAGGAGTTTACTGTGCCTCAATTTTTCCAGCAGTATGGCATGCTTATTATTCTCGTTGTAGCAATGGTTTTCATGATGATGTTCCAGACTCGCAATGCTAAGAAGCGTCAGGCTGAAATGCGTTCTTTCCACGATTCTTTGCAACCGGGTACTGAAGTTATTACTATCGGCGGAATTATCGGCAAAATTGTGAGCGTCGATACTCAGTACGAAGAGATTGTTATCGATTCCGAAGGTAGCTTGATGCGCCTGTCTTTCCGCGCTGTAAATAGGGTGTATGTGCGTCCAGCATTTATTAGTGATGAAGAAGCTGAAGCAGCACAAGAGTCTGAGGCGGCTGAAGCTAACGAATCTGAATCTAATGCAGAATCTTCGGAAACTAAAGAATCAGTAGAAGCTGCAAATACTGAAAATACTGCAAATACTGAAAACGCTGCAGAATAAAAGCTAGTAAAGCTTTTAATAAATTTTATAATTAAAAATTTTAAGTCGTGGTGTGTGAAGTTTCTTGCTTCATACATCACGCGAATATGGAAATTCTTCCTTACATATTTTAAATAAACATCTTGCGAAGAAAAGAACGCTAGCATTATGACAACAACGGATATTACACCTAAATCGTTGAAAACAGTAAGTAAAGAGGATACTGAATATCTTGCTTCCTTGATTCGTACTGTTCCAGGATTCCCAAGTCCTAATATTATATTCCGTGATTTTCTTCCAATATTTGCCGATGCGCGTGCTTCTCGTATTCTAGTTGATTCTTTAATTGATGCGTTGCCAGTTCCAGCTGATTCGATTGATCTTATTGCAGGTCTTGAAGCTAGAGGTTTTCTTTTTGGCCCATTACTTGCATCTCGATTAGGCAAAGGTTTTCTTGCTGTTCGCAAAGCCGGTAAGCTTCCGCCTCCTGTTATTAGCGAATCTTATATGCTTGAATACGGTCAAGCTAGCATTGAAATTGAGCATGATGCAATCAAGCCTGGTCAGCGCGTGCTTATTGTTGATGATCTTATTGCAACAGGTGGCACCGCAAAAGCTGCTGCAAATATTATTAATCAAGCTAAAGGAATTGTTGTAGGTTTCAGCTTTGTTATTGAACTTACTGGCATTAGCGGAATGATTGATTTAGCTGATTATCCTTGCAGTAGTTTAATGACTATGCCAGCGTAAAAATTAAGTAATAAGGTTTGTAGTTAGTACGATTAAATAACATAAATTTTGTATCTGTAAAATGGCATTAAGAAGGAGGCATTATGGTTGAAAAACTTAAGTCGTCCTTAATAAGTGTGTCTAAAGGCGTAATAGTTCCTATTATTACCATTTTTTCTTTCTCTCTTGTGCTTGTTTTATTCTTATCTTTAACTTTGCTTGTTATTTCGATTGAAGAATGTACTGGCAATCTTTCCGATTCCGCTATGTCTATTACTTGGGGTGTTTTACTGTTTGCTCAAGGAGTCGGACTTACTTTTGGAAATTGCGTTTTAACTATTATTCCTTTAGGCCTTACTATTCTAATAGTAACAACCTTAGTATGTTTAATACGTCACATTAAAGGCGGGCCTTTAGCTTATGTTGCTGGTCTTATAGTGTGGGTGTTTACTAGTATTATTCTTTCTCAAAATACGAGCGTAGCATTACTAGATTCGCAAATTATTGTTGCTTGCAAGACTGCTTTTGTATATTTGCTGTCTCTTATTATTGCTGTAGTTCCACAAAGCTCCTTCTTTGCAGCACTTAAAAAGAGCTATCAAAAAATATGTCCTGAATGGATTAGAAAAAATATTACAATTCTAAAGCGCGCAGCAATTATTTTACTTGCATTATACGCAACTGTAGCTGTAATAACTGTAATAGTTTGGTCTTGCATAAGTATTGGATCTGTTGATTCATTCTTTATAAAATTGGGTATGAAAAATGGGTCTAGAATTCTTACGACGATTGCATGCTTAATTTGGCTTCCAAATATTGCGATTTGGGCGTTGTCTTGGATTTGCGGTTCAGGGTTTAGCATTGGTAAAGTAGCATACTTTACAATGGTTGATGCTCAATATAAGTCTTTGCCTCCTGTGCCAGTTTTTGGAATATTCCCTGAAGCGGTTAAAGATGTTTTGTACCGCACAGTGTTTTACGGAATAATTCCAACAGTTTGCTTTATTACTATGCTTGTGGTGATTTTACACAAGCGCGGATGCTGCTTACGTTTGAAAAATATTAAAGATAAATCTGAGCTAAGAGCTTTTGCTTTACGAGCTATAGAGTCGGGTAGTCTAAGCGTAGGTGTTGCAGCTGTAATAACAATTATTTGCACCATTGTTTTTGCTATGTCTAACGGCTCGTTGGGTGAATACAGGCTTGCATCAGTTGGAGTAGATGTTATTGATAGCACGCGCGCAGTTGGGCATTTTACTCTTTATGCTGTTGCTAGTGCGTGGGCGCTTTCTGTGCTAAGCGTTTTGATTGCGGCTGTAGTGCCGTACGTTTTTGGGCTGATTCGTAACGGCAGAAATTATGCTAAAAATAGCTCGAAAGTAGAAAATCAAACTAAAGCTGAGCCTAAACCTCAAGTAGAGTCTAAGCCTCAAGCTGAGTCTGAGTCTAAGCCTCAAATAGAGAAGCCTCAAGTAGAAAAGACTCAAGTAGAAAAGACTCAAGTAGAATCTAAGCCTCAAGCAGAGCCTAAGACTCAAGCTAAAGATGCTAATCATGAGTCAGCAACAGTTAAAGCTTTGTATGCAATTAATTCTGGCTCAAAAGTATTTGGAAGCGTAGCAAAACGCGTTTTGAATAATAGCGTTCAAATAATTAATAAAACAAAATCTTATGTAAATAAGAATGCAACTGAAACTAAAGTTCCGCGTACTGCAAGTTCTAGCGCAACACCATCTTCTATAACTTCTTCTAATAGCAGTAAGAAAGATACTAGCAAACAAAAATCACCTTTGTCTTTGAAAAAAGCCGCTCCTAGAACGGTTTCATCAAAGGCCAAAAGAAAATAAATTCCTCACCACTATTTTAAGGAAGGACGACCACCGTGCAACAGACACAGAGCAAAGAATTAAACGCAAATGTGCTGATAACCACAGGGGAAAGGTCAATTCGCCGTGTGCTAGTTTCAGTTTTTCATAAAGAAGGACTTGAAATACTAGCAAACGCGTTTATTAAAGCTGGTACTGAAGTAGTGTCAACTGGTTCTACTGCTTCTAAATTAGCCGAGCTTGGTGTTAATGTTACTGAAGTTTCTACGGTTACTGGATTCCCAGAAAGCCTTGATGGTAGAGTAAAAACTTTAGATCCGCATATTCATGCAGGAATTTTGGCAGATATGAATAATGCTGATCATGTAAATCAGCTTGAAAACCTTAATATAAAGCCGTTCGATGCTGTGGTTGTTAATTTGTACCCATTTGTTGACACGGTTATGAGTGGTGCTGATAGTGACGCCATTATTGAGAAAATTGATATTGGCGGACCTTCTATGATTAGAGCTGCTGCAAAAAATCATAAGTCTGTTGCTGTTATTACAGATCCTGCAGACTATCAGCTTCTTGCAGACCGTGTTTCTTCCGGTGAAGGATTTAGCTTAGAAGAGCGCGAATATCTTGCTGCTAAAGCATTCGAGCACACTGCTTCTTATGATGCTGCAATCTCTCAGTGGACTCAAAAAGCGTGGCCAAAGCCAGAAAGCCTTAACGCAAAAGATGTTGAAAACGAGTCTGAAAAAGCTGAAGCTGTGTTGCTTCCGGCAGAATATACGCGCACTTGGCATTTGGAGCATGAACTTCGCTATGGCGAAAATCCTCATCAGCAGGCCGGATTGTACGTTGACCCATTGCACAAGGGTGGACTCGCTCAAGCTGAGCTTCTTGGCGGAAAGCCAATGAGCTACAACAATTATGTGGATGCGGATGCTGCTTGGCGTGCAGTTTGGGATTTTGCTCCGCAAATTGCTGTTGCTGTTTGCAAGCATAATAATCCATGCGGTTTGGCAATTGGAGCTACTGCTGCAGAAGCTCATAAAAAGGCTCACGCTTGCGATCCTGTAAGTGCTTACGGTGGCGTGATTGCTGCAAACACTACAGTGACTTTGGAAATGGCAGAAAGTGTGCGCCCAATTTTCACCGAAGTTATTGTTGCTCCAGACTATGAGCCTGAAGCTTTGGAATTGCTTCGCACAAAGAAGAAGAATCTGCGTATTTTGAAGGTTGCAAATCCGCCAGTTTTGGACTTGCAAGTGCATCCTATTGACGGTGGTGCATTAGTGCAGTCGGCAGATAAGATTGACGCTTTTGGTGACAATCCTGAAAATTGGACTCTTGTTTCCGGGGATCCTGCTGATGATAACACGTTACGCGATTTGCAATTCGCATGGCGTTCGCTTCGTTGCGTAAAATCTAACGCTATTTTGCTTGCGCATAATAATGCTACTGTTGGCATTGGCATGGGTCAGGTAAATCGCGTGGATTCTTGCCATTTGGCTGTTGAACGCGCTAACACTTTGGCAGATGGCGTTGAGCGTGCTAAGGGAGCTGTTGCAGCTTCGGACGCGTTCTTCCCATTCGCTGACGGTCCTCAGATTCTTATTGAAGCGGGCGTTAGCGCAATTGTTCAGCCAGGCGGCTCTATTCGCGACGAGGAAGTGTTCGAAGCTGCGCGTAAAGCCGGCGTAACAATGTACGTAACCGGCACTCGCCACTTCTTCCACTAAATCTGCGTAAATTCGTAAATTTGTAAATTTGCGAAATAAGTAAAATAAGTAAATCAATATTCTAAAAAATGCAGCGTTTGATAACTTCAGGCGCTGCATTTTTACGTTTTGTATAAAACTATGTAAAACTGTATAAAACAACTTGTGATTTATTATTGCGAGTTATGTATTATACAAGTATGACAGATAGCAATCAGCAAGCTAATAGCAGTAAAACAGAGCATCCGTACGTGTCGGAAAAAACTGAAGGAAAGCCTTACACTGAGTGGATTGTGGCAATTATTGTTGCAATAAGCGCAATACTAGCTTTTATTGGATACGCAATGGCCGCCACAGTTGTTATTGCTGCGACGGCCATATTGCTTGGAATTATGCGGTTAATAATGCGTAAGAATAGTTTATGGAAGGTTCGTTCTGTGAGTTTTGACGCTTTTATAAGCATCGCTCTTGGCATTGGATTACTTGTAACGTACGCTTCAATCGCATTTTTGTTGTAAAAGAAATGTAGCAAACAATTGCATTTATTACTTTTACTACTTTTATTGCAACTGTTTGCTACATTTATTACTATTTTTTTTACTATTTTTACTATTTTTACTACTATTTATAATTTTCTTGGAAATTGCTCAAGTTAGTAGCATCGCTCTGCATGTTGTTAATACTATTTGCTTCACTAAATCCAAAATTAGCTGAATTTTCATCATAATTTTGAATTGCTACTGGAGCTTGATTAGCGTTTTTTGCATGAGCGTAACCTGATTTGTTATTATCAATATTCGCAGAAGCTGTAAGTAATTTAGTAAGCAAAGTAACAAAACCAACAAGTGCTGCCGCAAAAATTGGAGCAATCCAGAAAGCCCACAATTGCGTATATGGCTTAACTTCCAAATCGCGCGTAATCGTAAAAACAGCAATACCAGTGGATCTTGCAGGATTTAAGCCAGCTCCCGTAATTTGATAAGTCATAAAGGTTCCTGCAGCATATGAAAGACCCATGTTAACTGCGTAATTGCTACGAGTTTTGCCATTATCCTTGGTTTGACTAATTGAAGTAGCGATTACAAGTGCTGCTGCAATAACTTCAACAACAAAAGCAGTAATAATACCGAAGGAAGCATTCACACTTTTCAACTGGCTTGCGGAAATAGAACCATTTTCAAAACCGTTTACTACTGGAGCAAACCAGTTAGTATCCTTAACTATTTGCGTTTGCGGCAAAATAAAAACGAACAAGCCTGCAGCTGCAATTGCGCCAAGAACTTGAGCAACAATGTAGCAGAAACCTGCAAGATATGAAGTGCGTCCTGTAAGCATAGAAGCAACAGTTACAGCAGGATTAAGATGACCTCCAGAGATTCTAGCTGCAATAATTGTTGCAGCAGCATAAGCAACTCCTGTGCCGATGGCAATCATCAAAATATTAATGCCATACATTGCTGTTGCCAGCGAATAAAAAGTATAAATAGCAAACATAGCAAACAAAGTTGCAATAAACTCTGTAGCAACTCGAATAACAAGTGGAGATTGAGATTTTGATTGCACAGAAGAGTTTTCTGGTACTTGAGTCATAACATTCCTTACTATAGTTCGTGTTGCATCTAGTTATTGCAACATAATAAAACCTATGTTATAGTAACACGGCTATGCCATACGGTAGCATAGAAAAACGTGGTATTTTTCTAATTTGTTACAATTTGCATAAATAACCACAAAATATACAAGTTTATAAATATAGAATTGCTTGCATTTAGACCGCTTAATTTGTAAATTTTGAGCAAATAATCGCTTGCAATTCATGAGGTCACGTTGGGAGAACGATGCCAAACGCATATTCCCGCGCCAATCAGGCGCATTCAGATGACAACAACGCCATTCGACTGCAGAAGCTACTTGCGGAAGCGGGATTTGGTTCAAGACGCAAATGTGAGGAAATTATTCTTGACGGGCGTGTTGAAGTAGACGACGAATTGGTTACAACACTTGGCACTAGAGTAGATCCAAAACGTCAAAAAGTGCGCGTTGACGGATCTCGCGTAAAGTTCAATACAAAGCTCGTAACTCTCGCATTGCACAAGCCTAAGCGAGTGTTAAGCGCAATGGATGATCCAAAAGGTCGATTCACTTTGCGAGACATTGTGGGCGACAAGTACGAGAGAATCTTCCACATGGGACGCTTGGATTACGATTCAGAAGGTCTTATTTTAATGACCAACGATGGTGAGCTAAGCCAGCATGTGATGCACCCAAAGTATGAGGTTGAAAAAACCTATATTGCAACAGTTGAAGGGAAAATCAACGGCATGGTTTGCCGCCGCTTGGTTTCTCAAGGCGTAAATCTTGAAGACGGTTGGATTAAGCTCGACCGTTGCGCAATAATCGACCAAAATCACGACACGACTATGGTAAAAGTCGTTTTGCACTCTGGTAAAAATCGTATTGTTCGCCGAATTTTTGGTGCTGTAGGATACCCGGTAAAGCGACTAGTTCGCACGCAAATCGGCCCTATTAAATTAGGGGACTTAAAAGCTGGATCTTACCGTGTTCTTTCTCAAACAGAAGTGCGCTCGCTTTCTAAGGAGGTTGGCCTGTGATTTGTGTAGCAATTGATGGACCAGCAGGAGTAGGCAAGTCTTCTACTTCTCGCGCTTTAGCACAATACTACGGTTTTGCGTATCTTGATACGGGTGCAATGTATCGTGCGGCTGCATGGTGGTGCATGCAAAAAGGAATCGACTTAAGCACTCAGCTTTCTTTAGATGATGAAGGTCAGCCTGTAAACGATGCTGATAGTGAACGTTTTAACCAAATTGTTGAAGCTGTTGGCGCTCTGTTTACTGAAGATCACGTAACTTTTAGTGTTGATCCAAAAAATCCTGTGGTAGTAGTCGACGGTGAGGATATTAGCGAAGAGTTGCGTTCCAGCGAAGTTTCTTCTCACGTATCTACTGTTTCTTCAATTCCTGCAGTTCGCCGCATGCTTATTGCAGCTCAACGCGCATATATTTCTGCCGAATCTGCGGATGATTCTTTCTCTAAAGGTGAGGGAATTGTTGCGGAAGGCCGCGATATTACTACTGTTGTGGCTCCTAATGCTCAAGTTCGAGTGCTGCTTACTGCGCGTGAAGAAGTGCGTCAAGCTCGCAGAAACAAGCAGGAGATTTCTAAAGAAGGTTTGCAAAATAATGAATCTTTAGAGGAAGACGATATTCGCGCTCGCGACGCTAAAGATGCGAAAGTTACGAGTTTCCTCTCTGCTGCAGACGGCGTAACTACGCTCGATAATTCAGATTTAACTTTTGAACAGACGCTTGACGCGCTTGTTGAAATTGTTGATGACGCTATTGAGCAGGATGAGTACGACCGTTACGCTGCAAATCTTGAAGGCTACGATCTTGACGATGAAGATCGCGCTCTTCTTAGCGGAGATTTTGCACAACTGGACGAGAAAAAAGATTCCAAAGCTGTTGGCGTAATCGCTGTAATTGGTAGACCAAACGTTGGAAAATCAACGCTTGTAAACCGTATTTTGGGTCACAGAGTTGCTGTTGTAGAAGACACTCCGGGCGTTACGAGAGATCGCGTAAGCTACGATGCTGAATGGGCTGGAACCAATTTTAAGCTGGTAGATACTGGCGGTTGGGAAGCTGATGTTGAAGGTATTGATTCTTCTATTGCTCAGCAAGCTCAGGTGGCGGTGCGTTTAAGCGATGCCGTGATTTTCCTAGTAGATGGACAAGTTGGTTTAACAGCAACCGACGAACGAATTGTTTCAATGCTTCGCGCTGCTGGAAAACCTATTACTTTGGCTGTGAACAAGGTTGACGACGCTAGAAGCGAATATTTGACTGCAGAGTTTTGGAAGCTTGGCATGGGCGAGCCTTACGGAATTTCTGCAATGCACGGCAGAGGCGTTGGAGACTTACTTGACGCAGCTCTTGACTCTTTAAAGAAAGCGAATAAAACTTCAGGATTCTTAACTCCAGAAGGTCTTCGTAGAGTTGCTTTAGTAGGCAGACCAAACGTTGGTAAATCTTCTCTTTTGAACCATTTGGCTCACGAGGAGCGCGCTGTTGTAAATGACTTGGCAGGAACTACTCGTGACCCTGTTGATGAAGTTGTGCGAGTTGATGGCGAAGACTGGCTTTTTATTGACACTGCTGGTATTAAGCGCAGGCCGCATAAGCTTACGGGTGCTGAATACTATTCTTCTCTTCGAACTCAAGCTGCTATTGAGCGTTCGGAACTTGCGCTGATTCTTTTCGATTCTTCCCAGCCTATTGCAGAGCAGGATTTGAAAGTTATGAGCCAAGCAGTTGACGCTGGTCGCGCAATCGTACTTGTGTTTAACAAGTGGGATTTAATGGACGAATTCTCCAGGCAGCGCATGGAAAGATTGTGGAAGACTGAGTTTGAGCGTGTTACTTGGGCTGAGCGCGTGAATCTTTCTGCAAAAACAGGCTGGCATACGAACCGACTTTCTCGCGCTATGCGAACAGCTTTAGATAGTTGGGATAAGCGTATTCCTACAGGCAAGCTCAACGCTTTCTTAGGACGTATTCAGTCTGCTCATCCGCATCCTTTGCGAGGCGGAAAGCAGGCGCGAATTTTGTTCGCAACTCAAGCTTCTACTAAGCCTCCGCGTTTCGTAATTTTCGCAACTGGATTCTTAGAGCACGGATACCGTCGCTTTATTGAGCGATCTCTTCGCGAAGAGTTTGGATTCGAGGGAACTCCTATTCAAATCTCTGTAAAAGTGCGAGATAAAAAGAAGCGCAAGTAAAGTCGCGAATAAAGTCGCGAATAAAGTTAAGTAGGAGCGTATATGGCTGGATTAGGCGAGTTAGCTCTTGATTTGCATCATGCTACTGAAGACGAGATTTTTCAAGCATTTGTTGATTGGGTTAAAGATAACAAGCATGTGGACTTATGGCCGCATCAAGAAGAATCCATTATGGATTTGCTTGCAGGAGACCACGTTATTTTAAACACTCCAACAGGTTCCGGAAAATCTTTAGTAGCGCTCGGCATGCATTTTGCAGCACTCGCAACAGGCAGACGCTCCTACTATACTGCTCCAATCAAAGCGCTCGTATCCGAAAAATTCTTCGATTTAGTTGCGATTTTCGGGCGAGACAACGTCGGTATGATTACAGGCGACTCGCATATTAACGCAGATGCTCCAATAATCTGCTGCACGGCGGAAATCTTAGCAAACCAAGCTCTTCGTGAAGGCGCAAATGCTGAAGTTGATTGCGTTGCAATGGACGAATTTCACTACTACGGCGACCCAGAGCGCGGCTGGGCTTGGCAAGTGCCGTTACTTACACTTCCAAACACGCAATTCTTACTTATGAGCGCAACTCTTGGCGACGTAACAGATATTGCAGAACGCTTAGAAAAATCAACAAAACGAAGCGTTGACATTATTGCTGACGCGCCCCGTCCAATCCCACTCGAATACGAGTACACGGATAAGCCTCTTGCTGCAACAGTAGAACTCTTATTTAACAAGGGTTTAACACCAATCTACGTAGTTCACTTTTCGCAAGACGCAGCACTCGAAACCGCGCAAGCGCTCGCAAGCACGGGAGTTTCAAGCAAAGAACAGCGAGACAAAATCGCTCAAGCAATTAAAGGCACAAAGTTCACTACCGGCTTCGGCAAGATCTTGCAAAGGCTGTTGCGCACTGGTGTCGGCGTACATCACGCTGGCATGCTTCCACGCTACCGCAGACTCGTCGAACAGCTTGCGCAGCAAGGATTACTACCTGTTATTTGCGGCACGGACACGCTCGGAGTTGGAATTAACGTGCCAATTCACTCCGTTGTGCTCACAGCTCTTACAAAGTTTGACGGAAACCATAGTCGTAAGCTTCGCGCTCGCGAGTTTCATCAAATTGCAGGCCGCGCAGGAAGAATGGGTTTTGACACTGAGGGCTTGGTTGTAGCTGAAGCTCCAGAGTTTGAGATTGAAAACGCGCGCGCTGTTGCAAAAGCTGGTAACGATCCTAAAAAGCTTAAAAAAGTTAAGCGTAAGAAGGCTCCAGAAGGTTTTGTTGTGTGGGGTGAGCCAACATTTACAAAGCTTATTGAAAGCAATCCTGAAACTTTAAACCCACACATGGTTGTAACGCATTCGATGATTTTGAACGAAGTTACGCAAGGTGGGGATGCTAGAGCGCGCGTTGAAAAACTTATTGAAGATAGTGCGCAAAAGCCGCAAGATAAAGAGAAATTGCTTGAGCGTTGCAACGATATTTTCCAAACGCTTCTTGACACTCAAGTGATTGAACGCATAGAGCGTGCGGATGGTTCTTGCGATTATGATCTTGATGTTGCAATGCCTGAAGGTTTTGCGCTAGATCAGCCGCTTTCGCCATTCTTGCTTGCAGCTTTGGAGCTTCTTGATCCAGAGTCTCAAAGCTATGCACTTGACGTAATTTCTATGGTTGAAGCAACTTTAGATGACCCTAAGCCTGTTCTTCGCGCGCAAGAGCGTAAAGCTCGCGATGCTGCAATGGCTGGTATGAAGGACGATGGCGTTGACTACGAGGAGCGCATGGAGCGTTTAGCTGAAGTTAGCTACCCTAAACCTTTGGAAGATTTGCTAACTCCTGCTTTTGCGCAATATCGCAAGGATGTGCCGTGGGCGAACGACTACTGGATTAAGCCAAAATCTGTGCTTCGAGACATGGTAGAAACTGCTTCCGATTTTACCGGCTATATTTCGCGCTATGGAATTGCTAGAAGTGAAGGAACGCTTCTTCGCTACCTTTCGGATGCTTACCGTTCGCTTGCGCGCACTGTGCCGGAGGATATGCTTAACGAAGAATTGCGTGATATTATTTCGTGGCTTCGTCTTGTTGTGCGCTCGATTGATTCTAGTTTGGTTGATGAGTGGGAGAGTGCAGGCGGCTCGGATGCTGAAGCTAATGCTGTAACTATGGCGGCTCCTGGAACTTCCGAGTCTGTGGTTGAAGATCGCAGGGGACTTATTGTGCTTATTCGAAACGCAATGTTCCGCCGCGTGCAACTTATGGATTTGGAAGATGCGGATGCTTTAGGAGAGCTTGATAAAGCTTGGGGTTACGGCGTTCACGAGTGGAATGATGTGCTTGACGATTACTACGACGAGCACGAGTATGTTGGTATTGACGCTAAGGCTCGAAGCGGCGACTTGTTTATTCTTGACGATTCGCTAGAAAAGAGTGAACATTCGTGGAAAGTTCGGCAGATTATTGACGATTCAGACGGCGACCATAATTGGGCTATTACCGGCATTGTTGATTTAGATACGACTCAAGACGAAGGCGAAGTTGTGTTCTTCGATTACCAAGTTTCGCACGTCTAGTGTTGTAAACTGTTGTAAACTTGCTTTGTTTGGCAGTTCACAACAATAATCGAACGTTTGTTCTATACGTATTGTAAGCTGGTATTTATGGAGCAGGATTTATTTGCAGCAAGTAACGCACCTAGCGATGTAACGCGTCCGTTAGCTGTGCGAATGCGACCAAGCAGTATTGACGACGTGCTTGGGCAATCTCATGTTCTAAAAGAAGGTTCGCCTTTGCGAAGGCTTGCAAATCCGCAATCGAAAGGCTCTCTTACTGCTCCAAGTTCTGTTGTGCTTTTTGGCCCTCCGGGAGTTGGGAAAACTACGCTTGCGTATATTGTTGCTCGCCAATCCGGCCGCGTATTTGAAGAGCTTTCTGCTGTAACGTCTGGCGTTAAGGATGTTCGCGCAGTGCTTGATCGTGCTCACGAACGATTAGTGAGCAAAGGTCAAGAAACAGTACTTTTTATTGACGAAGTTCACCGTTTTTCTAAATCTCAACAGGATGCTTTGCTTCCAAGCGTAGAAAATCGCGACGTAACTTTTATTGGAGCTACAACCGAAAACCCAAGTTTTTCAATAATTAAGCCGCTTCTTAGCAGGTCTGTAGTAGTAAAACTTGAGTCGCTTAGTGTAGAAGATTTACATACGCTTATAGAACGTGCTATTGCAAGCGAAAATGGTCTTAATAATCAGCTTAAAATTGACGAAGACGCAATAGATTCTATTATTCGCTTAAGCGGTGGAGACGCTCGTAAAACTCTTACTATTTTAGAGGCTGCAGCAGGAGCAATAACAGGAGATGCTGCTTTACAGCACGGCAAAAAGAAGCCTGTTATTACTGCAGATATTGTGTCTAACGTAATGGATACAACTACAGTTCGCTACGACAAAGATGGCGACGACCATTACGATGTGATTTCTGCTTTTATTAAATCGATGCGCGGAAGTGACGTTGACGCTTCCTTGCACTATTTAGCGCGAATGCTTAGAGCTGGGGAAGACCCGCGTTTTATTGCTAGGCGAATTATGATTGCTGCTGCTGAAGAAGTTGGTATGGCAGCTCCTCAGATTTTGCAAGTAACTGTTGCTGCAGCTCAAGCGGTTGCTTTAGTTGGCATGCCAGAAGCGCGTATTATTCTTTCCGAAGCTGTGATTGCTGTAGCAACAGCTCCTAAGTCTAACGCAAGTTACAATGCTATTAATCAAGCACTCAAAGATGTTGATGCTGGAAATATTGGTCAAGTGCCTCTTCATTTGCGAAACGCTCCAACTGCTTTAATGAAAAGTTGGGGCAATCACGAAGGATACCAGTACGCGCACGATTGCCCGGATGCTGTAGCATCTCAGCAGTACATGCCAGACGAGCTTGTTGGTCGCGAATATTATCATCCATCGAATCGCGGCTACGAGCATGATCTCACTCAGCGCTTATCTCAAATCCGCGCC
This sequence comes from uncultured Bifidobacteriaceae bacterium, assembly GCA_947253155.1. Taxonomy (GTDB): domain Bacteria; phylum Actinomycetota; class Actinomycetes; order Actinomycetales; family Bifidobacteriaceae; genus Bifidobacterium. Next base: position 54,435 of record CAMXYK010000003.1, on the reverse strand, counting down.
ATTCTTCACAAATCTGACAAATAAATAAGCGTTGTGCTTATTATTATATCTTTGTGTTTATCAGATTGTGTAACTAGAATCGCATGTAGGTATTTCGCCTAAGAGAGATTTATTGTGTTAAAATTTGGTAAGTGCGAGCACAGTTAAGAGAGGGAATTATGGCATTTTGCGAAAATTGTGGAAGTAAACTAGAACAGAGCAGTAAGTTCTGTGATTCATGCGGCCATGCTGTCGCGAATTATTCAGATATTGCTCATGAAAATTATAATACGCTACCTAAAAACGTAGCTTATACTCAGCCTATATATATTACACCAAGCAATAATGAGAAATCTTCTACTAAATCAAAGCAATTTAAACTACTGGCTTCTTCGATTGCTGCCGTAGTAGTTGTTGTTATTGCTGCGGTTGCGCTTATAGTAATGCATTTATCTGCACAAAGTAATCATGCGGTTTTTATTCCGAAAGCTAGTGCATTAAAAAGTGTTCCTTTGCAAAAAACGGTAGATAATCTGCGTAAGCAAGGTTTAAATGTTACTGTTTCTAAAGAGTTTTCTGCAGTTAAACGTGGCGGTTTTGTTCGTTTTACTAATGTTCGTCCTGGTCAAAGTGTGCCAAATTCATCACATATTACTATTGTTGAATCAAAAGGTCCTGGAATCCCTAAAAAGGGAGTAGTTGGTCAATCTCTCGAAAAAGCTAAGAAAATAGCAAAATCAATGGGAGTTCCTGTTGAAACATACAATATTATTTCCACTAATACTGGGAAAGTTGTTGCAACTGATCCAATGCCAGGTTTGCCAGTTTCAAACGTAAGTAGTGATAAGGGTGTTATTCGTTTAGCTGTTGGAGTTGAAGGCAAAGGTGTTCCTGCAGATTTATTTGGCATGGATAAGGACAAAGCAGTAGATAAGTTGCGAGATTTGGGATTTAAAGATGTTTCTTTGCATCCGCACTTCTCGTCAGAAAAGAATCTTGGAAAGATTATTTCTTCTAATCCCGCTTTAGGCACAGAGTTCTCAGGTGGTCATATTGACTTGTATTACGGTGTTGATGCTTCCGAAACAAAAAATGTAATGACAAAAGAAAGCGATAGCGACGATAAGTCACTTTGGGCAACGAATACTTCTCCTTTAATTGGCACTTGGTGTACTAATGATGGCGACTGCATGAATTTTCAGCCATATTATTATCCACGAGTAAATCCAATGTTTACATTTTTGCGTTTACCAGGTGACCCATCATATCCTGACGATTCTCATTTTTATGAGTATTTAACTTTGGGTAATGGTGCTCATGATCCTGGTGGGGTAATTTTTTATAAGGATAATAATAAAAACAAAGACAGTCAGATGAAGAATCATTTGATTGTTGGAGATACTGGAGCTTTTGAACTCTATCGTGGAATGGGATTGCCATATTGTGGTGAAACAGTTGATGACAATATTGGCAATATGTGTGTTAATGGTCAATGGGTTGATGCATTTGAACCTCCTGAAGACATTAAGCAATATGGAAGTCCTGATAAAATTCCTGGCTATTGGAAAGGCTCTTCGTTTAGAATGCGTGACTTCTTCCTTGTAGTTCCAGTTCATGCCAATCTTAATAAGATTGAATCTTCTGGCTATTTTGAAGGAAAAGGTAATAAGAAGCCGGATACTACTAGACCGTTTATTTTACGCAGAAATCCGAAACTGTATTCTAAAACAACTGTTGATGCTGAACCTTACAAAGGCGCAATAGAAGATAATCCGTTTGTGCCAACAGTCAAACATAGACCTGTTCCGTTTAAGCCAGCTCCAGACGATAGCGTCGCATACTACTTGGTTGAAAATCCGTTTGACTGGAGTAAGCTTCCTGTTGCCTAAAGGCTTTAAATAAATATCGAAAGTAGAGATGTTTTTAATTTAAAAAATAAAACTTATTCGCGCAAATAAAATGCTCCATTGTTGCAAAACTACTGATGTAGTCAAACAACCATGGAGCATTTTGTTTTCTTTTAAGCATATTTGATTATTTGATTATTTGATTAAAACAGCCAAATATTTTCTATGTCTAACACTATTACGGAATAATAAGCCTCTATCTTAAACAGTGATTCAAAAACAAGTACCGCTAGCACAGTTTTCGAATCAATCAATCTCTCTTAAGCGAAATTCTTAACCATGATTCTAGTTGCATGATGTGATAACGCGTAAAACTTAATATTTCAATTATTTGCTTTTGTTTACATAAAGATTACGTATTGTTTTTAAGGTTTAAAAAATATTGAGGCTCGCAGTTAAGCATTGCAAACTACGAGCCTATGATTATAAATTTTAGAAGACTTCTCTAAAATCAGCGTAAATGTTTTACTTGTTGATTAGGACGAATTCTTCGTATCGATGTTGCAAACAAAAGAATAAGCATTGCGAATATAGAAATAAGCGCAATATTTACACCTGTTTTAGATAAAATTTGCTGCTTATTTGTTTGCTTTTCTGGTGTAGGTTCTGCCTTACTTTCGGTTTGTTTATGTTCAGTTGGTTGTGGCTCATCTTGTGATTCTTCAGGTTGATCCACATGATTTTCTGGAACATTGAAGATGTATGGGATTAATGGAATGTCTGGCACTGGTTGAGGCTGAGGTTCTGGCTCAGGTTCTGGCTCTGGCTCAGGTTCTGGCTGAGGTTCAGGTTCTGGCTGAGGTTCAGGTTCTGGCTGAGGTTCAGGTTCAGGTTCAGGTTCAGGCTGAGGTTCAGGTTCAGGCTCTGGTCCTGGTCCAGGTTCAGGTTTTGCAGGGGTGAAGCTCCATTTACCAGTGAATGAAGCATCGGAATTGCTTATAGTTGCTGATGATGGATTCCAGCCAGCAAAGCTCCACGTTCCAAGTAGCTTTCCATTTGCATCCTTAATTTCAACAGAAGTTAATCTTGGCTGCGTTGGAATGATACTTTCGCCATTAGTATGCCCAGATGTGCTTTCAGGAAGCAAAGCCATTACTTCTGCAGGAAGTGATTTTGGTTGGAAAATATATATCACTTTATAAGCTGCTGGCTTCTTTATCTTAAAACTAAACGTAATCAGATTTGGTTTTGTAAGATTACCTTTCGTGTCTTTTTCGGCATTAGCATCTCGACCTTCCTTGCTTTGCTTGGCAATGAAGAACTCCACGTTGCGAGGTTCAAGCTCAGCACCTTCTGTAGTGTATTTCATTAACTCGTCATGCATGCCGGCTAGCTTGCCAACAATGGTTAATGTTTTATCAGTTTCAGCAGAATCAGTTGTTATTCCCTTAATGTGAAGCGTAACTTTACCTAAAGAAGCTAGTCTTTTATAGTAGTCAGACGCTGTCTCATAATTTCCTGTTGGCTGCTTTTTGCGAATTTTGAAGTAAATTTTCTGACTGTTCTTTTTATCTACTTCTTTCACAATAGTATAACTGTCTTGGGTGAGTCCATCTACTGTATATGAGGCATCAGTTCCGAGTACTACATTTTTTGGAAGCTCAAGAGTAAACGTTAATTCCCAATCTGATGCTCGCTTGCTAGTAGGCCCAAGAGTAATGTTTGGATTGTCAGCGCTTTTCTTATTTGTTTCATCTCTATTATAGAAATTTTGCAAGGTGTTTGCTTTATGAAGTTTCACATAGTTTGATAAATCGGTAGAAAAATCAAGATCTAGCTTTTCGCCTTTATTTAATTCTGCAATTTCTGTAGAATATTTTGAATCGTTTGTATCAGAAGTTGATCCATTGTTATTAGACTTCGCTAAATCTGCTTTTATAGTGAATTGATCTACAGTTTTAATAAGCTGAGAATCTTCATTAGTTGTCCAATTGAATGGGTCATTCCAGCAAGGTCTATTTGTATATGAGCCTTGTACTTCTCGGCAAGTTCCTCCATCATACCATCTGTATTTAGGGTCAAAATTCCCAATATAATCGCTATTTATGGTATCAAATGATTGCGGGAGTATATAAGTTTTACTAGTGTCAAGTATGCCACTGTGAGATGGTATAAAAGCAAAATTTATCTTAGGCTCTAGGGATTCCAGCGCGCTTTCGTTGGGAGTAAGAAGATTAGCAGGATAATATTTTCCTAATGTATGTGCTGCTGCTGTCGCCGTATCGTGTGTGTTTGTTTGTTCTTCAGTTGGGTCAGTGATATTGGCAAAGTTTTCAATATCCTTTTTATATGTGTACTCTACTAGATCTCCCCAATAGTTATCTTTTATAGGATTTGATGAGCTATCCTCATCTGCGCATGCTGAACCAAAATTTACTGTGCATAATGAAATAGAGGCAAATAAAGCCACAGTTGCATACATAAATCGATGTTTTCTCATAATAATACTCTTCAATCGTTTGTGTTATAGCTGGAATTTATCTTCACCAATAGTGAGTTTGAAAAGACACTTATCTTTTGAAAGCATAATTAAAGCAAATGGATTTCTGCCATGATAATACAGGTCTAAGCTGCCTGAACCTTTTGCATAATCATCACTTGGCTCTGTCGATTGCTTACCGAGATTTTTAGTATAAGGAATGTTTACCTGAATGAAAGCATTATCATCCTTTGCATCTTCTTCATAAAGATTAAAGAAACCTTTGTAATCATTCCAATTGCCAAGATTAAAAGTAAGATTTACAGTATTTTTAACTGTGCTTTGTGTAATACTGCTTACTGTTTTTGATGTAGTTTGTGCGGTAACTGATCCAATACTGTATTCATTCGGTAAAACTATCTTATAATTTAAAGATGGGAACTGATTCTCATCTTGGTTAAACATTACTAGTCCACTTACTTTATTGTTAGAAAATGGAATTGTCTTTTTCTCGAAACGAGTTTTATAAGCTTTGTAAGCATCAGCAAATAAATCTTTTGCTAGTATTCGAGCAGTGAGTGTTCCAGAGTATACGTGTTGATTATTTTCTTTTGTTTCAACTTTGGATGTATTTGAAGGCTTTGTGTACTGGAAATTCATGGAGCCTTTAATTCGGAAATTTGATTCATCGAATTTGCTGTTAACAACCTTAATTGTTGTTAATGATTCTGAATTAGGAACAGTAGTATCACTTGCCACAGCAGTGGATGGAATTAGCGCTATCGACAATAGTGCAGCTGTTGCAATTTTTGCTAGATTGCGAAAATGCATTCTTAATCTCCTTCTTGATATGTATAAATGCTGAAACAGAGTGTATAAAACACATTTAGATATGAACCCTGTTATTAGAGTAAATAGCAACATACATTTTCATGGTATCGTAACGGGGGGGGGTATGTCTATATGTAAAAATTATTTAATTTTAAATAATTTATGTTTTTATGCGAATTTGTATTTTCTTCCTTTAAAAATATTCGAAAAACATGTTATTTGTTTCTAATGAAATGCAAAAAATGCTCCATTGTTGCAAACTACTGATGTAGTCAAACAACCATGGAGCATTTTTTATTTGCGTAAATAAGCTTATGACTTATGTTTTTTATGCATTTATTCTCGCACAAGCATAATGTGGTCAACGTTGTCGAGTGGGGATACGCGGAACAGCACAAAGCGGTTGCCGATTACTTGCACAACTTCGGCGCCAAGCTTTTGAGCAAGAGCTTCAGCTGCTTCTTTAGCGCTTAATCCGGAACCATCTTGCACAGCGCACTTCATAAGCTCGTGGTACTGCATGGTTTCGTCTGCCTGCTTAACAGCCGCATCAGTAATGTCGTTCTTGCCAACGTACAAAAGTGGGCTTAGCGTATTAGCAAGCGCGCGAAGCTGCTTCGTTTGCTTTTTAGTCAATGCCATAAGGCGTCCTTTCAAATGCAAGTTTAATTAAGTTCAATCAAACAAAAGTATTGCATGAATTACATAAATGCTTAACGGATTATACAGTATATTGCGAATTATTGCATATTAAAATTATTCCATATTAAAAGTAAGTACTTGCGTATTAAAAATTAATCGCAATAATCACGCTTATAACACAAACCGTAATCGCCAATAGCAGCACATCTTTCGCGCGCACTTTCATCGTGTGCAAGTGAGACCTTGTTGCTCCTGGCGTGTAGCAGCGAGTGTCAAGAGCTAAAGAAAGAGTTTCTGAGTGGCGAATAACGCCTGCAAAAGCAGGAATTATAAGCGACGACATTGCGCGAATTCTTTTGCTAATCGAGCCATCTCGTATGCTTCCGCCTCTAGCAGTTTGAGCGTGCGCAACTTCTACTGCCTCGTTGGAAAGAGTTGGTAAAAATCGCAATGCTAGGCTCATAATAAGCGATATTTCCTGCGTTGGTATTCCAATAGTTTTAAGTGGTGAAAGTAAAGATGTGCAAGCTTCAGTTAGCATTGTGGGGCTTATTGTTATAACTAATACTGCGCCAATAATAATTACAAGCGAGAATCGTGTGGCAAATAGTATTGCGCAATGAATGCCGTCCTGCGTTATAATAATTGGCCCAAGTTTACAAAGTATTGTGCCTGTGCGAACGGCAAGAATATTTAGTAATCCGGAGAAAGTGAATACTGCAATAAGCATATGCAATGAAGATACAAGCTTTATAAATCGTATTTTTGCGGCAAGTATTAGTGAAAATGTTGCGAAAGCAAGAATAGCTAACTGCGCGTAGTGATTAATACTAAAAGCGCTTAGCATAAGCATAAAGCAGGATAGAAGCGTTATTCTAGGGTCAAAAGATGCAAGTATCGAGCTTGCTTTTTCTTTCGTAATCGTTTCTTTCGCAAGTTTTTCTTGCTTACTTTTTTCTTGCGCTGATTTCTTTTTATCTTCTAAACTTTCAGTATTCTTTGCTTTTAGTGTTACTAATCTTGCTCCTAAATATTTTGCTTCTTGAAGATTATGCGTAATCATAACTATTGTTACGCCTTGATTATTAAGCTTGCGAAGAATTTCTAGAATACGAGACGATGCTTCAAAATCCAATCCTGCTGTTGGCTCATCAAGAACAATCACGCGCGGCTTACAAGCAAGAACGCCTGCTATTGCAACAAGACGCTGCTGTCCTCCAGAAAGCAAAAAAGGCGATTTTTCAGCCAAATCTTCAATATTGAGCATTTTTAAAGTTTCGTCCACGCGCTCTTTAAGTGCGTCTGCGCTTATCCCAAAATTTTTCGGACCATAAGCAACATCATCTCGTACAGTTTCTGCAAAAAGCTGCTGCTCGGGAAGTTGCATAACGTAGCCAATAGTTTCGCGAAGTTTTTGACGATTCTTTTTAGAAGATTTCGCGCTAACAGGTATTTTTTCTACGGTTATTGATCCAGATTTTGCTTTTAACAGTCCGCACAAAGCTTTAGCAAGAGTGGATTTTCCGCATCCGTTTTCGCCCATTATTGCAACGATCTCGCCCTTTTTTACTTCCAGCGAATAGTCGCTAATTGCATCCGGCAATTTATCGTCGTAGCTAACAGTTAAGTGCGATATTGAAATTGCTGTATTTGCGTCTTCGCTATTAGCTTTTTTCGAAAAATCTGCCTTCGAAAAATCTGCCTTCGAAAAATCTGCCTTCGAAAAATCCTGTTTCGAAGACTCCGGCTTAAAATTATCGAAATATGATTCCAGTTTTTCTAAACTAATTTCTCGAAGTACGCCATCTTCTAAAAGAAGTATTCGATCTGCACGCTTGCATTCGTCAATTCGGTGCGTAATTTGCACAATACTTGTGCCGTTTTTATGCAGATTTCCAAATAATTCGTCAACATCTTCTAAAGCTTTAGAATCTAGCATAGAAGTTGGTTCGTCTAGCACAAGTAGCGTTGATTGCATTGCAATTGATCCTGCTAAAGCAACTCGTTGCATTTGCCCGCCGCTCATAAGACTCGGGTTAGATAAGCTATGTTGTTCCATGTGAACAGCTTTTAAAGCATTATCTATAAGTTTTCGCATTTTATGCTGTTCGACGTTTAAATTTTCTAGTCCAAAAGCAACATCGTCTTCAGTAACAGTAGTCACAATCTGATCTTCTGGACTTTGAAACAGAGCGCCAATAAACTTTCGTGCGTTTCTGTAAGCATCAGCATAAGCAGTAGTATTCTCAAAAACTTTTTCGCCGCACAACTTAACGTAACCGCTATCTGGAGCAGCTAGTCCTGCAATAATTTTCGCTAGAGTGGATTTTCCGCATCCGTTTGCGCCAACAATTGCCACGCGCTCACCAGAGTGAATTGTAAGACTCAGATTATTAAGCGTCCAAGTTTTTCCACCGTCGTAGCTAAAGCAAATATTGCGCAGTTCTACTGGCGTATTTTCGCTTACAGCGCATGTTACTGTTTCTTTGAGATCGCTACTGCTTGTGCTTTTATTTTGCATAGTTTATGCCGTTTAGAAGATTCACTTGCTTTGGTGAAGTAGTTTAGAAATTGGCTTGTAAACAATCATTGTAACTATAACGTGAATCGCAAGTTTAACAATATTAAACGGAAGTAATGCTGGAACAATAAGAGCCGCAACTTGCGAAACAGTCATATGAGCGTAAAGCGGCGTAATAATAAGGTTTCCTACTATTGCGAGCGCAATTGCAACAACAGAGCCAGCTATAAGGCTAATTATTGCGCCTTCTTTGGTATGCATTTTTTTGTATACGATTGCTGCTGTAACGCTAGCTCCTAAAGAAACTAGCACTGCCATAACTGTGCCGAGTGGATTTGTAAACAAGTGCGGCGCGAATCCTAGTATGCTTACGATTGCTGCAGCTGCAGGCCCGTATGCGAATCCTGCAACTAGGCAAACGATTCCTGAAGGATCGTATTTTAAGAATGAAAAGTCTGGAATAAGTGGGAATTCTATAAAACTTACGGCCATTGAAAGTGCTACAAATAGCGCATATTTTGCTATTTTTTCGCTTGACCAGCGTGCGTTTGAAGAGTTGATTTTATGATTATTCGTATTAGAAATGCCCATGACGGGTCTCCGTTTCTTCCATCCGGACTGTAACCGTTGGCTTCGGAATTTAACCGAATCAGCAGCCTAAGCTGCTCGCGGGCTTCAAAAAACGCGTAAAATACGTTTTTTGTTACCGCCAGTAAGGATTTTCACCTTCCCTGAAACTACTATTCTTTTGTATCTCATGCTAGGAACATTGTTTAGAAAATAGTGTGGCGAGGGTAAGTGCAAGAATACAAGTATGAGCAATATGGGAACGAATAAAATTGTTAACAGCAAAGCTGATAGCGTAAATAAAAGTATTGATAAGCTTGCTATTGTTGTAGTCACTTATAAGCGTCAGGAACTTTTGGATAATTTGTTCCATTCTTTTGAATGTTTGAACGAGTGCCCTTGGCGAATTGTTGTTGTTGACAATGAGTGTAGCGATAAGACTCGTGAAATGGTTTCGCGTCTTGAATCTGATTTAACTAATCGTTGGGGCAAAGCAGAAAAAGACGATGAAGGAAATGAGTTGCACGTTGTTTACGCTCCTCAAGATGAAAATCTTGGTGGTGCTGGCGGTTTTAGTGCCGGCGTAAAGAAAGCTTATGAGCTTGGAGCTAAATGGTTCTGGGTTATGGACGATGACGTTGAGACGGTTCCTGAGTCTATTGAGCGTCTTTATCCTTGGACTAAGAGCCACGCTGTTATTCAAGGAAGCCGCTTAGATTATGACGGCGGTAAATTCTACTGGCAGTATGATTTTTTGGTTCCTCTTGGCATTCCAAATCCTATTGCTCCTGCAGCTTTTGGAAAAGCTGGATATCGCGTGATGAATACGATGTGCTTCGAGGGTGGTTTGATTCGTCGCGATATTGTTGAAAAAATCGGTTTCCCGGATTCGCGCTACTTTATTTACTGGGATGATACTACTTACGGGTATCTTGCAAGTAAAGTGACGAATCCTATTGTTATTCCAGATATTATTCTTCGTCGAACTCGCGATATTCCAAACTGGGATATTGCAGGAGTTCGTCAACTGAACTCAACTTCAGATATGAACCGTTACCATATTATGCGAAATCGTGGGTTTATGGCTCGTTACTTTATGGTTCATGGTGATTTTCGACCGTTTATGTTTGCGCTTGGAACTGCTTTAACTGCTGCTAAAGAGCTTATTCGTCTTCTTGCTGTTGATCGTGAGCATATTCTTTCTGGAATTGGTAAATTATTTACCGGCTGGCTTGATTCTAGAAAAATTTTGCATGATAGCATGTGGAAGCCTATGCCACCTTTGAAGTAGAAGTTAAGCAGAAGCTGAGCAGAAATAAAGTAGAAGTTAGTAATCGGCAAGCGTGTCGCGCTAGATTTACGATAGAATACTTTTGAATATCCTGTTATCAGCACACATTCAGAGGGGAGTGTTAGTGAGATGATTGACACTGCACAAGCATTTGGCGTCGATATTGGTGGTTCTGGAATTAAGGCTGCTCCAGTAAATTTGGAAAAGGGCGAGTTTGCAGAGCCTCGTTATAAGATTCTCACTCCTGCAGTTTCTACGCCTCAAGCGGTTGCGGATATTGTTCGTCAACAGCTTGAGCATTTTGAAGTTCCTGCAGATGTTCCTGTTGGAATTGCGTTCCCGGCTCCAATTAAGCCAGGCAAGAAGCTTGATTTTATGGCAAATCTTGACCAGTCTTGGATTGGTGTGGATGTTACTGAAGTTTTCAGTGAAGCTTGTGGTCGTCCTGTAACGGTTGTTAATGATGCTGACGCTGCAGGTTTAGCTGAGCAGAAATTCGGTGCCGCTAAAGACAAAGAAGGCTTAGTTATTGCAACTACGCTTGGAACTGGTATTGGTACTGCTTTGATTTACAATGGCGTACTTATTCCAAACACTGAGCTTGGTCATATTCAGCTTGAAAAAGGTAAGGGAGATGCTGAAAAGTATGCTGCTTCTTCCGTTCGTGAAAAGCTTGATATGGGTTACAAGAAGTGGGCTAAGCGCTTAACTAAGTACTATGGTTTGATGGAAAAGTACTTCAACCCTGATTTGTTTGTTGTTGGTGGTGGAGTTAGCCGCGTAAGTGAAAAATTCCTTCCACATATTGATATTAAGACTCCTATTGTTGTTGCAACTTTGCATAATGAGGCTGGAATTATTGGTGCAGCTTATTACGCAATGCAAAAGCAAAATCAGCAGGACTAAATATTAATAAAATACTATTTATTTATTGTTGTTTTAAGCTGGGCGCAGATTTAATCTGATGCCCAGCTTTTTTATGCCAAGTGTTAATGTAGTGACGTGCGATTTTCTTCAAGAGTAGACGTAAGCGAGCCAAATCCTATTATTTTAGCGCAGCGAAAAGCTGTGGCTCAAGGCATAAAGCTTACTAAATTAAACGATTCTAATCCTACTGTTCACTCTCTTGCACCTAAATGTTTATCTGAACATTATGCTGCAAATCCTAGAGGACCTATTGAATCTCGAAAACTGTTAGCAGACTTTATTAACAAGCGCGACAATCGCACCAATACTTCTATTCCATCAACTCTTAATCCGGATCAGCTTTACGTACTTTCTTCAACATCTCAAGCTTATGCGTGGCTTATGATGCTTCTTTGTGATGCAGGCGATGCTGTTATTGGGCCGACTCCTGGATATCCGCTTATTGAGTCGATTGCGCGATTGCAGTGCGTGAACGCAATACCGTATCCTTTGCACTATGACGGTTCTTGGATCATTGATTTGCCTCGCGTAAAAGAGTTAATTGAAAATAAGTCTTTGCGCATTAAAGCGCTTGTGCTTATTAACCCGAATAATCCTACTGGCTCTTACGTAAAGAGTGAAGAGCGTAAAGAATTATTGCAATTATGTCATGATAATGACGTTGCCATTATTGCTGACGAAGTGTTCTACGACTATTATCTTGAACCTTTTGAAACAAACGCTAGGCTTGCTGGTGAATCCTCTACGCTTGTTTTTGCGTTGGACGGTTTTTCTAAAATGCTTGCAGCTCCTCACGCAAAAGTTGGTTGGATTGAAGTTTCAGGTCCTAAGGATGATGTTTACGAAGCTCAAAAAAGGCTTGACGTTATTGCAGACGACTTTTTGCCTATTGGAACAACTGTTTCTGAGCGCATACCTGAGCTGTTAGAATACGCTTCTTCGCAAACTCAAAAGGTGCGTAACAGGGTTAGTGAAAATCTTAAAACTCTTCGTGAGATTTTAGCGTCTTGGCCTAATTGTTGTGTTACTGCTTTGCGCGCTGAAGGCGGTTGGAATATTTTATTGCGCGTGCCGTCTTGTATTGACGATGACGTTTTAGCATTAAAACTTATAGAAGATTACAGATTAGTTTCTCAACCTGGATACTATTTTGACATGCCTGCAAACGGGTATCTTGCGCTTTCATTACTTCCCGAACCTAATCAGTTTGTTGATGGTGTAGAAAAATTATTGCGTACTGTAGATGCTTTACTTGCGTAAATAATAACCTTCGTAGATAATAGCTTGCGTAATAATTACTTGCGTAACAATTGCCAGCGATTAGTCATACGCAATTTTGTTTTACATTAGCGTAAGCCAGAATCGAACCGTATACCACAAGTCTGGGTTAAATCGAAGAGTGCTGTCTTCACGACCTGTAACGAACCAGCTTAATGCTGCAATAATAATAGAAATCAGCAATAAAACTAAAATTATTGTGCGAAGTAAGTAAACAAAAGTTTTTTTGCGCAAAGAATCTTCTTTTTGAACTGTAGTATTTTCAAGAAGAAGCGTAATTCCAACAACCGCAACAATTGCAAAAGCCCAAGCAAAATCAGCAATATAACGCCATCCGATTCCAGCTTCCAAACTGTCGAAAACAACAAGCACACTTCCTATTGTTAATGCTGTTAGGCAAGTGTGCCAAGCAACGCTTAAATGGCAACGTTTTCGCATAATAAAAGCGAATATTACGCCTAGTAAAGCAAGAGGGGAAAGCACAAACATTCCGCCAATCATAGGCTCCGCGTACTGCCACCTGTCAAAAGAGACTGGTTGAATGCCAATCCAAGGGAAAGTTGGAATAAAACGCAAAGGTAGCGCAATGTAGCTAAAAATAGACGGCAGAATATTTTGTAATGGCAAACGCATAGTCGTCATATCAGTAATAGTGATTTGGTATTTGTTGCCAAAGTTCAAAATTGAGCCAAAACGAAGGAAATTATATATTCCAAACGGAATAGCGGTAATGATGCAAGGAAGTATCCAAGACGCAATGTAGCGCAAAGGTTTACGCAAATAATTTTTGTTATTCCAATTATTAATAAGATTTTTAATATTAATTAAAGTATTAAGACCAGTATTAAAACAAATAACAGGTATTGCAAAAAGAACAGCTATAACAAACGTAGGTCGGCAACCTAAGTTCAACGTAATAAAGAAAGAGCCGAGAATAATATTTCTTAAAGGATGCGCTTTTAATGCTCCAAGGTAGAACCATATGCCAATAGATGTGAAGAAAAGCGAAGCTGCCATTGGAACAGAATAGAATGATGTTCTAAACCACAAATAAACAGTATTTGCGCTAATAAAGAACAGTGCTAAAGCAATTGATACTGTTCCTAAAGAAACGCTTTTTTTAGTATTCTCAATAATTCGAATAACAAGTAAAGATCCTGAAATAAGAAAAGCAATCAGAAACACAAGAGTTGCAACAGTAGTTGGAAGCATTGCGCCTCCAGGAATCCAAATGCTAGTAATAACACGGTAAGGCAAGAACAGTAATACTGCAGGAAGCACTCCAAAATACGAATACCAGTGACCCTTGTAATATGCGTAATCCCAGTACATGTGGTGCACGTAACGGTTAAGAAGATTATTCCTAGCCATAGGATCATAAGGATTTTGCAATTGAGCTAATTCGTGAGGAACTGGAAGATTAAGATGCACTTGACCTTTTAGAAGAGCGTCAGCTGTGTGAGCATACTGGTCGAAATCGTAAGTGTAATTTCCTGCTGTGTCAAAATGCATTGGCGTAGCGTTACGCAAATTCCAAATAATTGTTACAACACCAATAGCAATAAATGGCAGCCACGATAACGTAAGATACAAGCGCTGGCGTAAACAACTAGTGTCTAATTTAATGCACCAAAGCTTAGACCACGGATTCCATAATGCTATAAGCATTGCAAAAACAACAAGAAGCCCTACTCGACCCCAAGACCAGCTAAAAGGCGCTCTAACATTCGCTCTAGCATCTTCAACATCAAGTACAGTTCCTAAAGGATGCTGCAACCACACGCGTACGACGCAAGATTGGCCGATTGCTTCATTCGGAAGTTTTAGTAAAGAAGCGTATAGTGCGCGAGGATTTGTGCTTTGAGGCTCGCTCATATACTGGTTTGCTTCAACTAGGACTCGAACATCGTAAGTAATTTTATTATTCGCATTCGTTTTCTGCTTTTTAATATTTGCTGGTTGCAAGCGAATATAAGGGGATGTGCCGTCTGAATTTACTTCCAAGTATGCTTCGGAAGGGTCTGTTATAAGAAGACCGCCCGATTTTAGTCTTTTGACACCGCTTCCAAGAGTGTTATGAACAGATTCGCTATCGGTGCTGCCGGTAACACTATTCCAAAAAGGAAGATTTCCAATCGAGAATTCAAATAGCGTAATAGCAATCAAAATGATAATAGGAATACGCAAAAAATTTAATACGCGACGCATGCGACTACCTTTAGTGTCACTACTGCGATTGGTATCGCCACATAATTGCGACAAATCTTTAGACATACTCGTTGCGGTCACCACATAACCATTCTATTGCAAAGTTTCAATCAAATGTAACTTAGCTTATTCTTACAGCTTATTCTTTCAGCTTGTTCATCTATCTTGTTCATTTAGCTTATTCTTCAGCAACCAAATCAAGATACTCGTCATTCCACAAATCTTCATCACCATCAGGCATAAGAAGAACGCGTTCAGGTTGCAAAGCTTCAACAGCACCCTCATCGTGCGTAACAAGCACAATCGCACCCTCATACTTGGCTATAGCTTTTAAAATCTCGTCACGAGACGCAGGATCCAAGTTGTTAGTAGGTTCGTCGAGAAGAAGCACGTTAGCTTGAGATGTAACAAGTGTTGCGAGCGCAAGACGCGTTTTTTCGCCGCCTGAAAGCACTCTGGCAGGTTTCATTGCGTCGTCGCCTGAAAACAGGAAGCTGCCGAGCATTGAGCGAGCTTGAGTGTCGTCCAAATTTGGCGCAACGTGTTGAAGATTTTCAAGAACTGTAGCGTCTAAGTCCAAAGTGTCGTGTTCCTGAGCAAAATAGCCGATTTTGCATCCGTGACCGTATTCGACTTCGCCAGTATCTGCTGTTTCTTCTCCTGCTAGAATGCGCAAAGTCGTGGTTTTTCCAGCGCCGTTGTAGCCCAAAATAACAACCCTAGAACCTTTGTCTATTGCAAGATTGATTCCAGCAAAAACAATGTTGGAACCGTATGCTTTAGAAATATCTTTTGCCATAATTGGCGTTCGTCCGCATGGTGCTGGTTCTGGGAAGCGAATATCTGCAACTTTTTCGCGGCTTTGAGCTTCGCTTGTTTCGCTAAGCAAACGTTCTGCTCTTCGCATCATATTTTGAGCTGCTACTGCTTTTGTAGCTTTTGCGTGCAAGCGAATGCCTTGTTTCATAAGGCGTTCTGCTTTCTTTTCGGCAACTTCGCGCTCGCGGCGGCGGCGTTCTTCGTCCACTACGCGTTGATGCAAGTATGCTTTCCAACCCATTGAATACATGTCTATTTGAGCAAGTTGAGCGTCCAAATGCCAAACTTTATTAACTACTTCGTCAAGAAGCTCCGTCGAGTGGGAAATAACAAGGAATCCGCCTTCAAAACGCTTCAAATAATTACGCAACCAAATAATCGAGTCGGCGTCCAAATGGTTAGTAGGCTCGTCAAGAATAAGAGTGTCTGCGTCAGAAAACAGAATTCTTGCGAGTTCAATGCGCCTGCGCTGGCCGCCGGAAAGAGTGCCGAGAGCTTGTTGCATTACTTCTTGAGGCAGTCCAAGGCTTGCTGCCATTGAAATTGCTTCAGATTGCACAGAGTAGCCGCCCGCTTTTTCAAAATCTTGCATAGCTTTGTCGTAGCGGTTCATTGCTTTAGTCATCACGTCCGGATCAGGATCTGTCATTTCCTTTTCGGCCTTGCGAATCCTAGAAACAATAGAAGAAATATCGCGAGCGCTCATAATGCGATCGATAACGCTTTGTTCTGGGTCTGCTGCGTGAGTATCCTGCGGCAAATAACCCAAGCCGCCGCTTACTCTAACGGATCCTCCGGCTGGAAGCATATCTCCAGTAATAACTCGAGTAAGTGTTGTTTTGCCCGCGCCGTTTCTGCCAACTAAACCAATTTTGTCACCTTTAGTAACGTGAAAATCGGTAGGATTTAACAGCGTTCGCGCACCAATTTGAATGGTTAATGCTTGTGCGTCAATAGGCATAATTTGTAATCCGTTCCCCGAAAAAAGTAGGCTTATATTTTATGTGTACTAAGTAAGTATTAGCCAAACCAGCTATTATACTCTGTAGTGTTAACGAATATTTTTCGTAACCATTTTGGGAAAAATTCACTTTACTTTTTCGAACACTTGTTCTATACTTTATTGGTATAAGATTACGCATTTAAGGGGAATTTGCGTTTCTTCGTTCTATTATTGATGCTTTTGGAGGTCCAATGGTTCAGCAGGGGAATAAACAGTCGGATGCTTTAGAAAACTTGCTTAATAATGCGCCGATTAGTGAAAATAATGGGACGATTATATCCGATTTATCAAAAGTTCCTTCGGAGTGGAAAATAACTATTCAGGGAGCGCGTGAACACAATCTTAAAAATGTTAGTTTATCTATTCCTAGAAATCGCATGGTTGTGTTTACTGGGCTTTCTGGGTCTGGAAAATCTTCTTTAGCTTTCGACACGCTTTTTGCAGAAGGTCAACGCAGGTATGTTGAGTCGCTTAGTGCTTACGCTCGCCAATTTTTAGGCAGAATGGATAAGCCGGATGTTGATTTTATTGAAGGTTTAAGCCCAGCTGTTTCGATTGACCAAAAAACTACCAATCGTAACCCTCGTTCTACTGTTGGCACAATCACAGAAATATACGATTATTTAAGATTATTATTTGCTAGAGTTGGAGTTCCTCACTGCCCAGAGTGCGGTGAGTTGGTAAGTGCGCAAACTCCTCAACAAATGACTGATACTTTGCTTTCCATGCCGGAGCGCACAAGATTGCAAATTTTGGCTCCTGTTGTTCGCGGACGCAAGGGAGAGTTTAAAGATACGCTAGAATTATTGCGCGCGGACGGGTATGCTCGAGCAATTATTGACGGCAAAATGTTAGAGCTTTCCGAAGATATTACTCTTGCTAAACAAAAAAAGCATACTATTGAAGTAGTAATTGACCGTCTAGTTATAAAAGACGGTATTCGCGTTAGGCTAACAGATTCAATTGAAACAGCACTAAAACTTTCTAAAGGTGTTATGGTTGCGGATTTTGTTGACGAAGATGAAAACTCGCCAAAAAGACGACAACTATTCTCTGAGCATCGAGCATGCCCAAATAATCATCAACTAGAACTTGACGAAATAGAGCCTCGCACATTCTCATTCAACGCACCATACGGAGCATGCCCAGAATGTTCCGGAATTGGGTACAATCTTGAAATCGATCCTGAGCTCGTAATACCAGACCCAAGCAAATCTCTTGCGCAAGGAGCAATCGAACCTTGGGCAATGAATAAGTCTGCAGGAATGTACTACCAGCACCTACTATCCGGCCTTGCAGAAGACTTAGGTTTTAGCATGAGCACTCCGTGGAAAGACCTGCCTGAAAACATACAGCAAGATATCATGTACGGGCACGATTTTACCGTACAAGTTTCATACACAAACAGGTGGGGTAGGCAGCGCGAATACTCAACAGGATTCGAAGGAGTCGTACGAACGCTTATGCGCAAACACGACGAAACAGACTCCGAACAAATGCGACAATACTACGAATCATACATGCGCGAAGTTCCATGCCAAAGCTGCAAAGGTAAACGCTTACGCCCAGAAGTACTAGCAGTTACAGTAGCAAACACCTCCATTGCTGAAGTATGCGACATGCCAGTTGAGCGCAGCCTAGAATGGGTAAACGCGCTAAAACTAGAAGGCTCCAAAGCGCTTATTGCAGGAGAAGTATTAAAAGAAATACGAGCTCGCCTTGGATTCTTAAACGACGTAGGACTAAGCTATCTTACTCTTTCTAGAGCTGCAAAAACATTATCTGGAGGCGAAGCGCAACGTATTCGACTCGCAACACAAATAGGATCAGGATTAGTCGGCGTTATGTACGTGCTAGACGAACCATCCATTGGACTTCACCAGAGAGACAATGAGAGACTTATTGCCACACTGCACCACTTAAGAAACCTCGGCAACACGCTTATTGTGGTAGAACACGATGAAGATACTATTCGACAAGCAGACTGGCTTGTAGACATAGGACCTGAAGCAGGCGAAAACGGTGGAGAAGTAGTATATTCTGGACCATCTAAACAAATTACAAAAGCAAAACGTTCAATCACTGGAGACTATATTGCTCACAGGCGATTAATTGAAGTACCAAAAAAACGCAGACTTGTAGA
The DNA here is from genome assembly GCA_947253155.1 of uncultured Bifidobacteriaceae bacterium. Lineage (GTDB taxonomy): Bacteria > Actinomycetota > Actinomycetes > Actinomycetales > Bifidobacteriaceae > Bifidobacterium. The sequence goes on along the minus strand of CAMXYK010000003.1, from coordinate 35,900 downwards.
CGAAAACCGTATGTTACATATTCTTGGCGCTCGCGAACACAATCTTAAAAACATTGACGTAAGCATACCGCTTGGTGTATTTACATGCATAACTGGAGTATCGGGATCAGGCAAATCAACACTAATAAACTCAATCCTTTACCCGGTTCTTGCAGACAAACTAAACGGCGCTCGCATTGTTCCAGGAAAGCATACGCGTGTGGAAGGATTAGAATATTGCGACAAAGTAGTTCATGTTGACCAAAATCCTATTGGTCGAACTCCGCGCTCTAATCCTGCAACATACACAGGCGTGTGGGATAAAATTCGCACGCTTTTCGCTCAAACTCCGGAAGCAAAAGTTCGAGGATATGGCCCTGGAAGATTTTCCTTCAACGTAAAAGGTGGCCGCTGCGAAGCATGCCACGGAGACGGAACCTTAAAAATTGAGATGAACTTCTTGCCGGATGTGTATGTAGAATGTGAAGTTTGCCACGCGAAGAGATACAACAGGGAAACTTTGGAAGTTACATATAACGGAAAGTCGGTTTCTGATGTTCTCAATATGCCAATTTCTGAAGCTGCAGAATTCTTCAAAGCGTATCCGTCAATTTCACGCTACCTGGATACTTTAGTAAAAGTTGGATTAGGCTACATTCGTTTAGGGCAAAGCGCAACAACGCTTTCTGGCGGCGAATCTCAACGTGTAAAACTTGCCACTGAATTGCAACGCAGGTCAACTGGAAAAACAGTTTATATTCTTGACGAGCCTACTACTGGACTTCATTTTGAAGACGTGAGAAAACTATTAACTGTGTTGCAATCTCTAGTAGATAAAGGCAATAGCGTTATTGTTATCGAGCACAATCTTGACGTTGTAAAGTCTGCAGATTGGATTATCGATTTAGGTCCAGAAGGTGGAGATAAAGGCGGAACTGTAATTGCAGAAGGAAGCCCAGAAAGCGTTGCGCGTTGCAATAAAAGCTGGACTGGAAAATTCTTAAAAACAATGTTAGATGTTTAAATGTACGTTTAAATGGGTGCTTAAAAAATCAAACTCTCATATTGAGCGTAAAACTTACGAAAAATTGTTTACTTTTACTGTTTGAAAGGAGGTGAAAATGGAAAGTAATAATACTAAATATTTGCAAAAATTGTCTGATTTGCAAGAAGAAAATCAAATTCAAAACAATGAAAACTGGCATAAAACTAAATCTGCTATAGTAAATCAGCTTAATGAAGAAGAACAAAACGAAAACGGTGTTAATGCTTTAGGAGCGCCACTATTAGGAGATACTCGTGACTTATTCCGCCCAGCTTCGAAAGATATTCCGGCGCAACCGGGAGTGTATAAGTGGCGTGATGCAGACGGACGCGTAATTTATGTTGGAAAAGCAAAAAATTTACGCAACCGTTTAGCAAACTATTTCCAACCTTTATACCAGTTGCATCCTAGAACTCAATCCATGGTTCTTACTGCTCGAAGCTTGGAATGGACTGTTGTTGCAACAGAATTTGAAGCTTTAACTCTTGAATACACTTGGATTAAAGCATTCGACCCGCGTTTTAACGTTGTTTTTCGAGATGATAAAACATACCCGTATGTTGCGGTTACAGCTGGTGAAACTTTTCCGAGAGTGTGGATTACTAGAAATCGTGGTTCCAGAAACACAAGGTATTTTGGACCGTACGCAAAAGTATGGCCTTTGAGACACAGTTTAGATTCTCTACTTAAAACTTTTCCTGTGCGCACTTGTTCGGCAGCTGTTTTTAATAAAGCGCACAGAACCGGTAGGCCTTGCTTGCTTGCTTCAATCGGCAAATGCTCAGCTCCATGCGTCGGCAAAATTAAACCAAACAATCATCGTGAGCTAGTTGAACGCGTTGTTGGGATTCTTACAGGCAGTGTTGGAGCATCGTATGTTGCGAAAATTACTCGTGAAATGAAGCAGGCGAGCGAAGATTTAGAATTCGAGCGTGCTGCTAAATTACGCGATGAGATTTCTGTACTTAATACTGTTTTGCAGCAGAATGCTGTGATGTTTGATGAAGATGTAGAAGCTGATGTTTTCGGATTGTGCTCAGATGAGCTAGAAGCTTCTATTCACGTATTTTTTGTGCGTGCTGGAATGATTCGTGGAGAGCGAAATTGGTCAGTTGAGCGTAATGATCAAATTTTTGACGGCGAATTATTGGCTGATTTATTAACTCACGTGTATGCGCAATATAATCAGGACGCTTTACAAAATCAACCGGATTCTATAAATATTAAGCAAACTCGTGATGCTGTTGGCAGTACGCAGCAGGCTACAGCAACTGATTCTGTTTTGCGAGCGCAAGCTACTCGCGCTCGCCGTGAGAGGCAAGAAACTACTGGTAGAGAAGACTTGCTCGCACCTATTTCGCCAGTTCCGCGCGAAATTATTGTTCCAATTGATATTCCTAAAAGTAGGCTTGAAGAGCTTGAATTGTGGTTGAGTAATATGCGTGGCTCTAAAGTTAGTATTCGAGTTGCTGAGCGTGGTGAAAAACGTGCTCTTATGCAACGTGCAAACGATAATGCTAGCCAAGCGTTGACTAGAATGAAATCAAGTCGTATTAATAGCATAGAAATGCGCACTGAAGCTATGAATGAAATTTCTAAAGCTCTTTTTATGAAAGAAGCTCCTTTGCGCATAGAATGTTACGATATTTCAAATACCGTAGACGGAAGTTATCAAGTTGCTTCGATGGTTGTATTTGAAGATGGTATTGCTCGTCCTAGTGAGTATCGTCATTTTAAAATTCGTGGCGAAAATGGTGATGGGAAGCTTGATGATTTAAGCGCAATATACGAAACCATCTTTAGAAGGTTTAAGCACGACGAAGATTCTGATTCTACTTCTGATTCTTCTGCGTCTTCTACTTCTTCTGCAAGTACTGTTACTTCTTATGCAGATAATATTTATGCATCTAAGCAACGTTTTGCTTATAAGCCACAACTGATTATTGTCGATGGTGGTCGTGAACAAGCAAAAGCTGCAAGACGAGCTATTAAAGATGCGTGTGGAGAAGATATTACCGTATGTGGTTTAGCTAAAAAACTTGAAGAAGTGTGGCTTCCGGATGATGATTATCCGATTATTTTGAAAAGAAGCTCTGAAGGATTGTATTTGTTGCAACGAGCTAGAGATGAATCTCATCGTTTTGCTATTTCGTATCATCGCCTAAGTCGCAGAAAAGGCGCGTTGCATTCAGCTTTTGACACCATTCCTGGCGTTGGAACAGTTTATCGCAAACGCTTGCTTTCTGCTTTTGGCTCGTTAAAAGAATTAAAAAAAGCGTCGTTAGAAGATTTGCAAAAAGTTCCTGGAATAGGAGATAGTCGCGCAAAAACTATTTATGAAGCTTTGCACATTAAAACAAAGAATGCAGAAAGCTAAAAATAAATAACAAAAACTCCTCTTTGCGTCTTGTTGCTTGCATATTTTATTTGCAAAATATCAAAACACAAAGGGGAGTTTTGTGTAGTTTTGTTTGTACATCATAAAGCTATTTATGCCTATTTCAACATCACTAACTTTTGATTGCATAATTAATTATCCCAAATCTGCATAAGTGCAAATCCATCTGTTTTGTCTTAATTCCAAAACTATCGATAGCCAATATTTTTCAGGACCTGCAGTAATTCTTACGACGCTCTCAAAATGCTTCGGGTTTACGTATATGCCATTAATAAAATCTGGAATCGGTGGCAAACTGCACGATCCTGAACGATTCTTATCGCAGTTATCATACTTAACATTTGCATTGATAATTTTCCACATATTTGTCAATTTGTTAATACATTTTTTCGTTAATAACTGCGACATAACTGGCGAAATAGGTCTACCACGCGAAATATCGGTGGCAATGCAAGCAATTTTGCAAGTTCGCAATGCAATATCAATGAATTCTTTTTCTTCTTGAGTGTCAGAATAACATTTGCAAATATGGTATTCTAATTTTCCGCGCGAAAATGCAATAGGTAAGTTACCTTCGCATAGTGGCAAAAGATTATTCTCATTGTATAAACCATGCGGCGGATGGCATATTTTATTGCTATCGTTATTTTCCGCATTGTTTTTCGTTTCGTCGTCATCTTCTGTGTTGCCCATATCATAGGCATCTACAAAATCAACTTTCATTTTTCTTCTTCTTCCTATTTAAATGGGTGCAAAAGCCAATGTTTTCAACGCTTTCTTAATTCATATTTCTACGAATATAAGAAAGTTAAGATAAAATTCTACAGTGTAATTTTTGCCTAACTGTATAATTGGCAAAATTGTGGATAAATTTCAAAATATTTGCCATTTTTGTTGAAAATAAACGCTTTTTAGCGTGTCGAATTATACACATTACGGTTTTTGAATAATCTTGTCATAGCAAAATCGATGTAAATAAGCATCAAAGTAATACTATTTTGCGCAAAGATGTTAAAAATTAAATTCGTCAGTATAGGGAACTAGCCTAAGAAGTATGTCTCAGGAAATTGAAATTGGTTTGGGCAAAAAAGCCCGAGTTGCATATTCGCTTGACGATATTGCTATTGTTCCTTCGCGCCGTTCGCGCGATCCGAAAGCAGTATCTACTGCATGGCAGGTAGATGCTTACACGTTTGATATTCCAGTTATTGCTGCTCCAATGGATTCGGTTACTAGTCCGGATACTGCGATTGCAATTGGGCAAATGGGTGGTCTTGGAGTTCTTGATTTGGAAGGTTTGTGGACTCGTTATGAGAATCCAGAGCCTCTTCTTAAGGAAATATCTGAGCTTCCAGCCGATGTTGCTACTCGTCGTATTCAGGAAATTTATGCTGAGCCTATTAAGCCAGAATTAATTGCTAAGCGTTTGCACACTATTCGTGACGCTGGTGTTACTGTTGCTGGCGCTCTTTCTCCGCAGCGTACGCAAGAATTCTATAACACAGTGTTAGAAGCTGGAGTTGACTTATTTGTGATTCGTGGAACTGCTGTTTCTGCAGAACATGTTTCTAAAGATCATGAGCCTCTTGATTTGAAGAAGTTTATTTACGATCTTGATGTTCCTGTGATTGTTGGCGGTTGCGCTGATTATACTTCCGCTTTGCATTTAATGCGCACTGGTGCTGCAGGCGTTTTGGTTGGCTTTGGTGGCGGAGCTGTTTCCGCAACCATGAATACTTTGGGTGTTCAAGCTCCAATGGCTACTGCAATTGCTGATGTTGCTGAAGCTCGTCGCGACTACATGGATGAATCCGGTGGTCGTTACGTTCAGATTATTGCTGACGGCGGCATGGGCAATTCTGGAAACTTCATTAAGGCTCTTGCAATGGGTGCTGACGCTGTTATGCTTGGCACTCCTCTTGCTCGTGCAACTGAAGCTCCAGGTCATGGCACTCATTGGGGTGCTGAAGCTCGTCATGCTTCGCTTCCTCGCGGCATGCGTTCAAACGTTGGTACGGTTGCTCCTTTGGAGAATATTCTCTTCGGCCCAAGCCATGAAGCTGATGGCACTACAAACTTTATTGGAGCTTTGCGACGCACAATGGCATCTACTGGATACGTTGACGTAAAGAGTTTCCAACGTTGCAGCGTTGTATTTAACCCATTCCATCAAGATGTGCGTTAATAAAACTAAATAATCTAAAGTTAATAGAAAATAGTATTTCTATAGCTTTTATTACGCAAAAATAGCGGTTTGGCAATGTATGTGCTGAGCCGCTATTTTAGTATTTAGTTACAAATATTTTAATTTGCTATATTTGCTAAGTTCCTACATTTAGTAATGCTTTTGTTTGTTAATTACAATATTTATTGATATTTTTTGTAGCAAGTGCAGTCGTGTCGAAAATGTTATCAAGTACAATGAATAGTATGCTCCGAGAATTTGCTGTAGAAGCCATTCACCCAACTCAAGACGGTGATACTATTTATTCCCTCCTTGCTAATCGTGCAATGCGTGACCCTCAAGGCTTAATTGCGCAATGGCAAGATGACGATACTCGTAAGTGGCATGACGTTACTGCCGCTGAAATGCTTTCAAAAGTGCGCTCTGTAGCTCGAGGTTTGATTGCTCTTGGCGTCCAACACGGCTCAAAGGTTGTTATATACTCTGCTACTTGCTACGAGTGGGGTATTGTAGATTTTGCTTGCGCTTGCATTGGAGCTGTGAGTATTCCAATTTATGAAACGGATTCAGCGCTTCAAGCTGCAGATATTATCGATGAGGTTAAGCCAGTTATTGCTTTTGCTGGCGATGATGCTCATGCACAATGCTTAGAACGTGTGCGTCAAGATCATAAGCGTATTACTCTAAAAACTGTTTTTAATTTTAAAGCTGGCGGCTTGGAAGCTGTTATTGATTTTGGTAAATCAATAAGTGACGACGAGTTAAATAAAAGCATTGCGTCTGTTAAAGCAGATGATTTGTCTACTATTGTTTACACTTCCGGTTCTACTGGTAAGCCAAAGGGAGCAATGCTTTCGCACCGTAACTTTACGCATATTGTTTTTGCAGGATACGATGTTCTTAGCGACATGCTTTGCAAGCCAAATCGTCTTCTTTTGTTCCTTCCTTTAGCTCATTGCTTCGCGCGCTATATTCAATACGTTGCAATCGGTGCTCACGGTGTTATTGGTTATGTTCCTAATGCGAAGCATTTGCTTGCAGACTTGCGTAGCTTTAAGCCTACTTATTTGCTTGGCGTGCCTAGAGTTTTTGAGAAAGTTTATAATGCTGCTTCTCAAAAAGCTGGTGCTGGTATTCGCGGACGTATTTTTGCTAAAGCTGTTAAACATTTTATTCAGTGGTCTCGCGATAACGTTGACGGCAAAGCTCATTCGCTTGCGTCTCGCATTAATCACGCAATGTATATGAAAACTGTTGGTTCTTCAATTCGTTCAGCTTTGGGACCAAATCTTTCATGGCTTGCATGCGGAGGCGCTCCAATTAATGCTGATTTAGCTCACTTCTTCAACGGTTTAGACGGCATTACTTTTATTCAAGGCTACGGTATGACCGAAACTGCAGCTCCGTGCGTAGTAAACTTCGAGCATGCAAATCAGGTTGGTTCTGTAGGTCGCCCAGGTCCTGGAATTACTATTCGTCTTGCAGACGATGACGAAGTGTTAATTAAAGGTCCTAACGTTTTTATGGGCTACTACAACAAGCCTGAACTTACTGCAGAAGTTATTGACGAAGATGGATGGTTGCATTCTGGAGATCTTGGTGAGATTGACGACGAAGGCTTCCTTTCTATTACTGGTCGCAAGAAGGATATTATTATTACCGCTGGTGGAAAAAATATCAGTCCTGCTCCTATGGAAGGCATTATTTCTCAATGCCCACTCGTGTCTCATGCTGTAGTAGTTGGAGATGGTAAGCCATTCGTTTCAGCTCTTATTGAATTGGATCCAGATATGGTTCGTTCTTGGATTAAAAATAAGGGAATGGACGAGAATCTTCCTATGAGCGAAATCGCTACGAATGATGCTGTTCGCTCCGTTATTCAGCAGTTTATTGATCAAGCTAACAGCACTGTTTCTCGTGCTGAATCGGTTCGTAAATTTGTTATTTTGCAAGATGAATTTACTCAAGACGCAGGAACTCTTACTCCAAGTATGAAGATTGTGCGTCCAAAGATTCTCGCAAAGTACGCTGATATTATTGAAACTCAATTGTACGCTCCAAAACCAAATACTAGGCCGCTTCCAGCAACAGTTAAGATTCTTGATAAAACTACTGAAACTGTTAAGCAAGCGCAAGAAACAGTTAAGCAGGCTCAGGAGGTTGTAACTCCTCGAGTTCGTCAAGCAATTGATCAAGCTGCAACTCATCTTAAGCGTTTTGGTGAGGAGGCACCGCTTGAGTCTTCTTCTACATCTCGTGATAGTAAAGATACTAAAGATAGCAAAGAAGAATCTTCTAATTTGTAATAAATAGTCTTTGTTAACTTTACTTGTTCGATGAAGGAGTATTGAGTGACTATTAGAAAAATCCGTGTTGTTCCGGATCCAGTATTACGTACACCTTGCGATGAAATTCGCGAGATTACGCCAGCAGTTAAACATTTAGTTGAAGACTTGTTGGAAACCGTAAACGATCCAGGACGAGCAGGATTGTCAGCTAATCAAATTGGCGTAAGTCTTAGAGCTTTCTCGTACAATATTGACGGCCGTATTGGTTATATTCTCAATCCTGTGCTTGAAGAGCTTAGTGGAGAACAGTACGATGACGAAGGTTGCCTTTCTGTTCCAGGCTTATGGTACAAAACGCGCAGAGCTAATTATGCTCGCGCTCGCGGTATTGATTTAGATGGTAAAACAGTTGTGCTTGAAGGCGAAGGACTAATGGCCAGAATGCTTCAGCATGAGTGTGATCATTTAGACGGCCACATTTATTTAGACAGGCTTGAAACGGACGTTCGTCGTCAAGCTATGCGTCAATTGCGTAATAATATGCGTGATTAGTTTTCGCGATATTAAAAATTTGCGTTATATCGGTATTTTTTGTTGCCTATAAAGCTTCGAAAAATACCGATTTTTAGTATTGTGTACCTGATATAATCACACTTTGTGTGTCGATTTTGAGCATGATTATTGTCGCGTTATATGATTGCTCGCTTTTTTATTGTCTACAATGATGCACAAATACGCGCCATGTACGCGCCCGTTCGTGTCGGTCGGCTTGTGTTTAAACATAAGTTTTAAGCCAAGTTGCATGCGAACAGACATGGCCAGGCAAGAACCGACAAGAAAGGTATATTGATATGGCACAGATTACCATGAGCGAAATGCTGAAGGCTGGCTTACACTTCGGTCATCAGACTCGTCGCTGGAACCCAAAGATGAAGCAGTTCATTCTTACCCAGCGCAATGGTATTCATATCATCAATTTGTTCAAGTCTCTCGACATGATCGACAAGGCTTATGACTTCATCAAGCAGACTGTTGCTCACAATGGCACCGTGCTTTTTGTTGGAACTAAGAAGCAAGCTCAGGAAGCTGTACAGAATCAGGCTACTCGCGTAAACATGCCTTATGTTTGCGAGCGTTGGCTTGGTGGTATGTTGACTAACTTCCAGACTGTTTCTACTCGCGTGAAGCGCTTGAAGGAACTCGAAGAGATGGACTTCAGCGATGTTCGTGGCTCCGGCTTGACCAAGAAGGAACTTTTGCTTCTCGAGCGCGAGAAGGATAAGCTTTCGAAGCAGCTCGGTGGTATCCGCAACATGAACCGCACTCCTTCTGCAATGTTCGTTGTTGACATCAACAAGGAAGCTTTGGCAGTTGAAGAAGCTCACAAGCTTGGTATTCCTGTTGTTGCTATCGTTGACACCAACACTGATCCTGAAGCTGTTGAGTATCCAATCCCAGCTAATGATGATGCAATTCGCGGCGTTGAATTGTTGACCAGCTTGATGGCTGATGCTGTTGCTGAAGGCTTGCTTGAGCATGCTGGTAAGGGCGCAAAGTCCGAAGGTGCTGACGCTCAGCCAATGGCAGCTTGGGAAAAGGAATTACTTACCAAGGAAGGCGAAGCTGAAGCTAAGCCTGCTGAGGAAGAAAATACTGAGGCAAAGGCCTGATAAGCTAATTTGCAACCAGATTCTTAAATTAAAGCTGCAAAATCCAATTAATTATTTGCTTTTTGCAGCTTTAAGAATCCTATTGATACGAGGAGAACAAAATGGCAGCAATTACTGCAGCGTTGATTAAGCAGGTGCGTGAAGAAACTGGCGCCGGCATGATGGACGTTAAAAAAGCTCTTACTGAAGCTGAAGGCGACGTTGCCCGCGCTAAGGAAATTATCCGCGCAAAGGGTATTCAGGCCGCTGGTAAGCGTGAAGGCCGCAAGGCTCAGGAAGGCACCATCGCTTCTAAGGTTGTTAAGTCTGCTGAAGGCGAAACTGGTTATGCAGTTGAGTTGAATTCCGAAACTGACTTCGTGGCAAAGACCCCTAAGTTCGTGGAATTCTCCAACACTGTTCTTGACCAGGCTGTTGAAGCTAATGCTTCCACTGCTGAAGAAGTACTTGCAGCTCCAGCTGATGGCGCAACTGTTAAGGAATCTGTTGAAGAAGCAGCAGCTTTGTTCGGTGAGCACGTCAAGGTTGGACAGGTTGCTAAGGTAAGCGGTCCACACGTTGAGATTTATGCTCACAAGAAGTCCGTGGAATTGCCTCCAAGCATTGTTTCCATGATTGCTACTGACGAAGCTGGCGCAAAGGTTGCTCACGAAGCAGCTTTGCAGATTTCCGCTATGGGTGCTCAGTGGCTTCGCCGCGAAGATGTTCCAGAAGAAGTTTTGGAATCCGAGCGTCGCGTTGCAACCGAGAAGTCCTTGGCTGAAGGCAAGCCAGAGAAGATTGTTCCAAAGATTGTTGAAGGCCGCATGAACGCCTTCTTCAAGGAGACTGTGCTTCTCGAGCAGGCTTACGTTAAGGATCCATCCAAGAGCGTTGGTGACTTGTTCAAGGAAGTCGGTGGTACCGCTTTGGCCTTCGCTCGTCTTGAGGTTGGCAAGGGTGCTGCTGAGTAAGCATTCTTTATGCTAAGAATCAATTTTGGTTCTTAAAACTAGTGGGTTGTGTGCATTTTTGCGCACAACCCATTTTTATATTTATTTTCTGCTTTCTTTACACTTTATTTTCTGCTTTAATATGAGCGTTTTATGTGTCGCGTTTTATAGATAAAATAACAAAGATATACTTGCATTCGCCGTGATGACTGGAGGAATCTGTATGGCTATTGCACAAACGGAGGAAAGCAAGTCCCGTAGGGTTTTATTGAAGCTCTCAGGTGAAGCATTTGGCGGCGGCGCTGTTGGTATTGATACTCATGTAATTCGCAGAATTGCTGGGGAAATCATGTCTGCAGTACGAACTGGCGTTCAAGTTGCTATTGTTGTTGGCGGTGGCAATTTCTTTAGGGGAGCTGAACTTCAGCAAGCTGGTATCGATCGTAGCCGTGGTGATTACATGGGTATGTTAGGTACAGTTATGAATTGCTTAGCTCTTCAAGATTTTCTTGAACAAGCAGGCCAAGCTACTCGCGTACAAACTGCTATTACTATGGGACAAGTTGCTGAACCTTATATTCCATTAAAAGCAATCCGTCATCTTGAAAAAGGTAGGGTAGTTATTTTCGGTGCTGGTGCCGGTATGCCTTACTTCTCAACGGATACTGTTTCTATTCAACGCTCTTTGGAAATTCATTGCGATGAAGTTTTAATGGGCAAGAATGGTGTAGATGGTGTTTACAGTGCAGACCCTCGCAAAGATCCTAATGCACGTAAATTCTTAACGTTAAATTATCATCGTGCTCTTGTCGATGGATTAGCAGTAATGGATGCGTCCGCACTTTCTATGGCTCGCGATAATAAACAAAAAATTCGCGTATTTGGTTTAGAGGGCGAAGGTAACGTAACTCGCGCACTTGTGGGTGAATCTATTGGCACATTAGTGTCTGATGCAGAACCAACATTTGCTTAAATATTACAAAGGAGAACAAATGTCAGCAATTATTGATCAAGCAAAAGATCAGATGAATAAGTCTGTGGAAGCCACTAAAGAGAATTTCATGGGTATTCGTACCGGTCGTGCTAACCCTGCGCTTCTTAATGGCATTATGGTTGATTATTACGGTGCGCCAACCCCAATTAAGGCTGTTGCTTCTATTGGTGTTCCTGAGCCTCGCACACTTTCTGTAACTCCTTTTGATGCTTCTCAAGCTAATGCTGTTGAAAAAGCAATTCGTGACTCCGACTTAGGTGTTAGCCCTAACCGAGACGGCAATGTTATTCGCGTAACAATGCCAGAACTTACTGAGGAACGCCGTAAGGAATACGTTAAGCTTGCTAAAACCAAAGCTGAAGAAGGCAAGGTTGCAGTACGCAATATTCGCCGTAAAGCTAAGGAATCCATTGATAAGTCAGTTAAAGATGGTGATCTTGGTGAGGATGAAGGCGATCGTCTTCTTAAGGAATTAGATAAAGTAACTAAGCAAGTTACTGATTCCTTGGATGTATTGTTAGAAGGAAAACAAAAAGAAATTATGGAAGTCTGATATTTCCTTAATTTCAAACTGAATGGGTGCCGTATGAGTCAACAAAAAAGTGATGATTTCGTCGATGATGTCAATCAAATTACTAGCGTTTCAGTTTCTAAAAAAGAAAGTGAATCTACTTTAAGTAAAGTTGATAATAACGGCACTCATGCTTTAAATGATATTAATCGCAGAACCGGTCGCAATATGCCACAAGCTATTGCGACCGCTGCAGTGCTTGTTGTAGCAATTGTTGCATGCTTGCTTATAAGTATTGACGTTTTTGTTGTACTTATGGCAGCTTTTATGGTTCTTGCATTATGGGAATTACACGTAGATTTTGCAACTCTTGGATTACGCATTCCATTCGTAACATTATCTTTGTGTTCTCTTGTTACTATTTTTGCAACATACTATTCAAAATGGCATGCTGTTGTTATGGCAAGTGGTATTACAGCATCGCTATTTCTTACCATAATTTGCGCAACTCTTAGTATTACTATTCCAGCTAGAACATTACATGCTGTAGAGAAAAAGCTTCAGGGGTCATCGTCTACTAAATACGAGCATACGTTATTTACGAATACAGCTGTTTCACTTTTTGTAGTTTTGTACATTCCGCTACTTGCTTCTTGCATTGTTCTTGCTTTAACTAATACGCGTTACGCTGTTGCACACGCTATGCTACTAGTATTCTTGCCTGCTTTAAGTGACACTGGCGGTTTATTCGCTGGCGCTTGGCTTGGTAAGCATAAGCTTTCTCCACGTATTTCTCCTAAAAAGTCTGTTGAAGGCTTAGTCGGTTCCATGCTTTTTGCAATTATTGGCGCGTACGCGATTATTGCAGGTTTTTATGGATCTTACTGGCTTAGTTGCTGGTGGATGCCGTTGGTTATGGGTATTGCTTCTGGAATTGTTGGTACCTTTGGAGATTTGTGCGCTTCTATGCTAAAACGCGATATTGGAATTAAAGATATGGGACATTTGCTTAAAGGACACGGTGGAGTTCTTGACCGCGTAGATTCTATTTTGCTGTGTGGCCCGGTTCTTTTAGTTCTTTTGCATCTTGCTAATTTTTAATCTAGCAATCGTGGGTTTCAACTAAAATCGGCAACATGACAGTCTGCTATATTCCTTCACCAAGTATTTCACAGTTGACGCTTGGTTTTATACATATAAGATTTTATGCGCTTTCTATTCTTGCTGGAATTTTAATCGCAATGTATATTACGACTCGTCGTTGGAAGCGAGTTGGTGGCGATTTTAACCAAATTTTAGATCTTGTACTAGTTAGTCTTCCAGCTGGTATTGTTGGTGCGCGCTTGTATCACGTTATTACCACTCCAGAAAAGTTCTTCGGCTCCAACGGTGACTTTTTAGAAATTTTTAGAATATGGAATGGTGGACTTGGTATTTGGGGCGGAATATTTCTTGGCGCTATAGCTGCTTGTGCTTTTTGCAAGTATAGAAAATATCCTGCTTCTTTACTTGCGGATGCTGCAGCTCCTGCAGTTCTTATTGCTCAAGGCGTTGGTAGGCTTGGAAACTGGTTTAATCAGGAACTTTATGGTGCTCCAACAACTTTGCCTTGGGGTTTGAAACTAAATTATGATGCAACTCAAGCAATCGGTCACGCTGAACGTTGTTACGATGGCTTAACATGCCCAGAAGGCACATTATTCCACCCAACATTCTTATATGAAATGATTTGGAATTTTATAGGAGCAGCATTACTTATTGGTTTTGGAAAAGTTCTTTATAAAAAACTAAAAGCCGGCTCAATATTCATGCTGTACGTTATGTGGTACACATTAGGGCGTGTTTGGATTGAATCGTTGCGAATTGATTTTTCTCATGTTTTCTTAGGCGTAAGAATCAACGTATGGGTTTCTATTATCGTATTTATTATTGCAACTGTAGCTTTTGCGCTTCTTCAACGCTCTAGTAGCACCAGAGATAGTCTTATTGAACGTCTTATTGATGTTACTTCAGATGAGCGCGAGCGCGAATCGCAGAATGTGAATGCAAAAATAAAATCTGGCTTAAATCAAAGCAATTAATTAGTTATTTTGTATGCTAGTCTCTTGTATTTCCTAGAATGGAACGTATGAATATACAAATAGCACCTAGTATTCTTTCCGCAGATTTTTGCAATCTTGAGCGTGATCTTGACGCAATTTCAAATGCGGATCTTGTTCACGTTGATGTGATGGATCATCACTTTGTACCTAACTTAACTTTGGGAGAGCCAATTGTTAAGCGTATTTGTGAAGTAACTAAGCTTCCGGTTGATGTTCATCTAATGATTGAAGATCCAGATCGTTGGGCTCCTGAATACGCAAAGCTTGGAGCTTCCTCCGTTAGCTTCCACATGGGTGCAACTCATGCTCCTGTGCGTTTAGCTCGTCAGCTTCGCGATATGGGTTGCAAAGCATGTTTTGCTGTGCGTCCTGCAGAACCAGTTGAACCTATTTTCGACATTCTTGACGAATTCGACATGGTTCTTATTATGACAGTTGAGCCAGGATTTGGCGGACAAAAGTTCTTAAGTAATCAAATGAATAAGGTTCGTCGTTTGCGCGATGAGATTACGCGTAGGGGACTTCAAACGCACATTCAGGTTGATGGTGGCGTAAGCCCTTCTACGGCTGCAACCGTTGCGGAAGCTGGAGCTGATGTGCTTGTTGCTGGTTCCGCAGTTTATGGTGCTGCAAGTCCAGCTGATGCTATTGAAGCTATTCGCAATACTGCTCAGGCTGCTTGGCGCGCTTAATTTAAAATTTTGGGGGCATAATTTATGTCCCCATTTTCTTAAAAAATTTGATTACTCGCTAGTAGGATTCAGTTGCGTATTGCGTTTAGTAAAATGCGATTGAATTGAAAACGGAAATTAGTAGTTGGCAATTAGGGAAGGTAATATGGTTAAGTTAGTTAGAAATCAGGAATATAGTCCTGAAGCGATGAATCGTGTACTAACTGTACCTAACTTAATCAGCTTCTTACGCATATGCTCAATACCATATATTGCGTGGCTAATTACGCAACATAATATGATTTTGTCTCTTGTTATTTTAGCTATTTCAGCGTTCTCTGATTGCCTTGATGGTTATATTGCTAGGCGTTGGAATCAGGTAAGTAAATTAGGGCAAATTCTTGATCCTATAGCCGACAGGTTACTAATTGTTTGCAGCACTTTAGCTTTAGCAATTGCGAAAGTTATACCTTGGTGGGCGTTGTTACTTGTTGTGCTTCGAGACGTTATTATGGCAACTTTAGTTATTGTACTTGCGCAATATGGTTATGGTCCTTTGCCGGTTAATTTCGTTGGAAAAGCTGGAACTGCGCTTATTATGCTTGCAATCGTTTCTCTTATGATTGTTTACGCTGTTTCTACAGAAGCAATGTTTCCGCTTTATGCTGCCGCATTATCTTGTGGAATATGGGGTATTGTTTTGTATTGGTATGCAGGACTGCTTTATTATAAGCAAGCTTATATGCTACTTGTTAAACAAAAGGCAAAATAAGGCATGTAGGTGCATATGACTCAGCATAGTGTATTTATTGGTGCGCACAATAGCGACGATAGTAGCGAAAGCTTTAAATTAGAGCGCAGTGCTAATCCTACTATGCCTGAGTCTTTTGAATCTCCTGATGGCATAACATTATCTCGTAGACGTGCGCTATTTTCTAGCTCGTTTACTAATCTTGAATCTCACCACGTTGCTTTAAGCGTTAATCGTTTTGCTCATCATCATGATCGAAGACGATATGTTGATGATTATGCGTTGCGTTTGATTGATGATTTAACAAATCGTCCTGTTGACCCAATGTTTATGGATTCGCGTTTAAGTAAGCAACCTGTTAAGCCGCTGCATCTTTGGTTTACACGTACTATTGTGTTCCTTATTTGCATTGCTATTGGAACTGTTGGAAGCCAGTTCGTGCGTAAACTTCATACTGATCCTAGAAAAGCAATACGTTCTTCATTAGCAAATGAGCTTGTTGGATACACTAATCGTTTTGACAAGCTTGTTAAAGAAGTAACTGTTTTACGAAATAATGTAGACCGCGAATCTCAGCGTATTACAACGCCTGAAGAGGATCAAGTTAGCAAATCGGACGATATTCTTAACGGAACTCGAGCTGTAGAAGGATCTGGTGTTACCCTAACTATTGCTAATCCTCTTTCTGCAGGAAATGATGCAAGTGGTGGATCTTTGCCTCGTGAAACTAATGGAGCTAGGATCCGTCTTGTTACAGATCGCGATATTCAAAAATTTGTGTCTGTGTTGTGGGAGTCAGGTGCGGAAGCTATCTCTGTTAATGGGCATCGAATTGGCGCTCAAACATCTATTCGAGTTGCAGGTCAAACAATTCTTGTTGGTGTTAATCAAACACAAAGCCCTTATGTTATTGAAGCAATAGGTGACACTAACGAATTAATGCGAGCGTGTAATGCGGCTTCTAAAACTCGATGGTATTCATCTCTTGTAAATGCAGGTATTACTCCGCAAATTTCACCTTCGAGAGTTATACGATTAGCTGCAGCTAGTACAGGTGATATAAACTTTGCAATTGAAAGAACTAGGAGATAGGTATGGCAGCAATTCTTGGCTTGATTTTAGGAGCGCTTATTGGCATAGTAGTGCATCCAGATATTCCTGTTGTTCTTCAGCCATATTTGCCAATTATGGTTGTTGCAGCATTGGATGCATTGCTTGGAGCTGCTCGAGCGTATTTTGAGCGAAACTTTTCGGATAAAGTTTTTGTTATTTCCTTCTTCTCGAACGTTATTGCGGCAACGCTACTTGTTTTGCTTGGAAACCAGCTTGGCGTAGGCGCGCAATTGCAAACTGCTGTTATTGTTGTTCTTGGAATTCGTATTTTCTCTAACGTATCAGCAATACGCAGATTTATCTTCAGGAGTTAGCATATGGTTCGTACGTTTTCTCATGCTCCTAAAGGTGACGATATTCTTCACAAGTTGCGCCGGCAAAGTGCACACGATTTAGAAAGTGACGAAACTCAAACCGGCTCTTTTCCAGCTGTTCAGCATAAGGTAAAGCCTTCGTTAAGCGGTCACATTACCAGAACTCGCATGCTTACAGGGCTGCTGATGATGCTATTGTGCGCGCTTTTGGGATTTGCGTATATGATTCAAGTTAATCGTAGTAGCTCTTTGCTCTACGAAACTATGAGCGAAGAAGAATTGACGAGGCTTATTACAGAAACTCACTCTCAAATTCAAAGCTTGGAAAGCAGAAAAGCAGAATTAACAGGTCAGCTTAATTCTTTGCGTGAAGCAGTGGATAAGCAGGATGAGGCCCGTCGAATTGCTCAACAGAATGCTCAAACTAACGGACTTATTTCTGGTCGTCTTCCAGCAATAGGAAAAGGTATTGTAATTCACATTACAGCTGGTGAAAAAGAAAATATTGATGCTGCTACAATGTTTCAGCTTATTGAAGAATTGCGCAATGCTGGCGTAGAAGTTATGTCTATTAATGACGTTCGTATTATTACATCAAGCTATATTTCGCAAACAAAACATGGTCTTTTGTGCGATAATGTGATGATTGAACCTCCTTATATTGTTAAAGCTATTGGAGACCCCCAGAATTTGCAGAATGCTGTGAATATTGCGGGTGGTGTTGGATCACGTTTGAAAATTAAATTTGGCGCTTCTGTAGTGGTTTCGCAGTCTGAAGAGGTAGAAATTAATACGACACGCGAACCAAAACAGTACGAATATGCCAAACCAGTCGAGTAACAAGGTAGAATAGCAAGTATGACTGAACCGATTCCTACCGCTGGCGAAACCACTATTATTGGTATGCCAGCTATTCATATTCCAATGAATACAACTTCTGATCGTCCTTTGCAGCAGGATGATTTTGAAACAATAGCAAAATTGCTGCCTGGAACCGCTTTGTTGATTTCAACTAGGGGAGCGGTGTCCGGTTCTCGTTATCTTCTTGACGAGGATTTGGTATCAGTTGGCCGTGATTCGCATGCTGATATTTTGCTTGATGATTCCACAGTTTCTCGTTCTCACGCAGTGTTTAAGCGCGTTAACGGCGTGTTTAGCATTGTAGATGCTGGTAGTTTGAATGGCACGTATGTAAATCGTGAGCGTGTTGAGGAAGCTGTGTTGCATAATGGCGATGAAATTATGATTGGCAAATTCCGATTGGTATTTTTCGCTCATGACTCAGTCACTGTCCGGTAATCAGGATGATGCTGTTCAGGGGGAGTTGTTTAACTTTTCTCTCTGTGCTGATCAATCCTGTGGATACCGCGGTAGCGTAGCTATGAAGGTTGCCGGTATTACTTACCGGCAACTTGATTATTGGGCGCGCAAACGCATTATAGAGCCTTCTATTAACCCGTCTAATGGTTCAGGCTCTCGTCGTTTATATTCGTTTAAGGATATTGCGATTATGGCAGTTGCAAAAAGGCTGCTTGATGCTGGAGTAAATTTGGTTAATGTTACTACGGCTATTATTTTTCTAAATCGTTATTCTGAGTCTCGTTTGCGAAATATGACGATTATTTGTGACGGTCAGTCTGTGCAAGAATGCGATGAGAATCAGGAGAATATGCGTCGCATGCTGGCTTCTGGCTTTGCAGTATTTGCTATTGCTGTTGGTCGTATTATTTCTCGAGTTGAAGATGATTTATCTGCTGAAAC
This sequence comes from uncultured Bifidobacteriaceae bacterium, assembly GCA_947253155.1. GTDB lineage: Bacteria > Actinomycetota > Actinomycetes > Actinomycetales > Bifidobacteriaceae > Bifidobacterium. Next base: position 17,186 of record CAMXYK010000003.1, on the reverse strand, counting down.
TTCAATTGATGCCTGCAATTCCAGTGATGCTAATGATTCTAGTGATGTTAGTGAGTTTAAAGAGAAAAGCCATCAGTCTACTCGCAAATCTTTTGCAAAAAATAGTTCAGCAAAAAGTGATTCTTGGAATCTTGTGCAAGAAACGTGGGGATAGTAAGTATGTGCGAAGCTATTATTGCTGCGGTTATTATTTGCTGGCTTGCGTCTGTTTCATTGTTTTTATTTAGTTCGTTTATTACGTTACGTTTTTTATTTAGATTTCAAAAAATCGCTTCTAAAGATTCTGTAGATTCTGTAGATTCTGCAGATTCTGTAGGTTCTGAGCGTGAAAATGCAAAGCAGGAATGCAATAGTACGAAATTAATGCCTTGGAGCATTGTTATTACGCATTGTTGTGGGCTTCCGTGCGCAATGCTTTCTTACATGCTTTTGCATATTGCTTGCGATTTTGGATTTTTGCAAAGTGATTCTTATAATTCTTCACTTTTTACGAATTCAGTGCTGATTTCTTCATATGTGATTGTTATTGGGCTTATTCTTGCGAATCTTTTTACTATGGTGTTTTGTGCGTTTAAGGTTTGTAAATAGCTAATTTGACATAACGTACATTATCGGATAAATATCAGGTAATAATATACTCTCAAAAGTCTTATTAAAGAATAAGTTAAGCAAAATATTCTAAAACAGCTGTGCTTAATTCGCTTACGTTATCAATAATTCTGTACGATCCGTGCGCTTTAAGCTCGCCAGGCTCAGCATAACCCCAAGCGCATCCCAAGCAATCTAATCCGCATTCTTTTGCGCCGTCAGCGTCAGTCCAACGGTCGCCAACCATAAGCGCTTTGTCGCCTTGAGCTGAATCATAGCCAATCTCATCAAAAACGTAGCGAATAACTTGCGCTTTAGTAATACGCGACATATCTCTACTTGCGCCATAAATTCCGTCAATAAGATTATTGAATCCAAAATAATCGCAAATTGGCTTCATCTGATATTCAGGCTTGCAAGATGCAGTCGCCAAATAAAAACCTGCTTCGCGCAATTTAATAAGCTGATCAGGAATACCGTCATATACTTTATTAAGCAAGCAACCCGGAATTTTGTTTCCAGAAACATTCGGATCGTCGAATGCGGCAATTTCGGAATAATATTTGCGATAAATAGCAAGTCCCTGCATTTGCAGATTTTCCGGAACTTTAATTCGCTGGAAAGATTCCAAAATTGACGGTCCTATAAAACGCTGCATTTCAGCTTCGTCAGGAATAGGCTGACCTATTTCTTTCAAAGCGAGTTTAGCGCATGTAATAATGCCTTCATCAGATTTAGTTAAAGTGCCGTCAAGATCAAGTAGAACAACACGTCGTGAGTTACTTTTTGAAGACGTTGAGCATTCACTCATAATCAGGAATCCAACCCTCATGATGCATCTTCAGACGCTTATCAAGCAAAGTCTTCAATTCTTCTTCACTGCGGCGTTCAAGAAGCATATCCCAGTGAGTGCGAGATGGCTTGTTAAAATCATCATCCGGACGATCATCTTCGCCTTCGCGATGTGCGATTGTACCGCAGCGGCATTCCCATTCTTCAGGAATTTCAGCGCCTTGAGCAAAAGGAAGAATTGTGCGATGGCCCTTTGGGCACACGTACACAACATCATTACGTGCAGCAAAATCTACATTATCGTCAGATTCTAATGATTTTGCGCCAATGCTCATACCGCGTAAACTGCGTTCTGCCATAGTATCTCCTTGTGTAAGTACTTAATAAAACTACCGAATTGCACGGACGAGACAATCTCATCTACGCAATTATTTCGAATAAATATATATGCCTTTATATTTCGTTACATGTTTTATTACATATTTTATTACATACTTTATTACATATTTTGTTATGTATTTCGTTACGTATTTCCTTATATGTTATACATCTGAATAAGATACAACACCACGATTCATTAGTTTTGCAGCTTCACGCGCGCATGAAGCAAGATTCGTATCAACTCCATCAATAGCTTGAAGATACTCTCCCGCTACAGAAAGTTGAGTAAGTAAATCTATAAGTCGTTTTGCTTGACGTACGAAGTCTCCGCCAGTGCTGTCAGTATTTTGCAAAATTTCAGCTAATTCAGCACCATTGGCCCAATCGTACATAATATCTATTGCACCAAATTCAAGTGGTCTTAACTCAGGCAAATGAGCATTCGCGCATAATGCACTAGTGCGCATAAACAATTCCTTCATACGCAATACTGTGTTAAATATTGCGCCATCTTGACCTCCTGGATATCGTCTTGGCTCCCCTGCCGAAGGTCCTCTAGATTCATAAACTAATGCAGACAAGCATGACAATAATTCAAGAGGCGTAAGATTGTTAAAAATTCCTTCGCAAATAGCTTCAGCAAAAACAATATCTAATTCGTTATAAAGTCTTCTAAGTAATTGTCCACGTTCAGTAAGCTTAAAAACATGATTTTGTGAAGAATTTTCAGCTTGCAAATAATCCAAACTGTACAATACGTCACAAATATGGTCAAAAGTGCGTGCCACGGATCCAGTGCGAGACTCATAACGTTCACGAACTTGTTCAAGTTCCTTGTGTTCTCGCATCCAATGGTATCCCCAACGCAAATGTTGCTGAATATCCGGGCATCCTGCGCAAGGGTGATTACGCTCAGCTTCACGCAAGCGCTCAATAGTTTCATCTAAAGCTTTAAAAGCTGCGGAACGTTCAGCATCAGTTTTGAATAAAGTGTGCTTAAGCTTACGGCGCTGATCATGCTGAGCATCCTTAAGTTGCATACGCAATTTTAGGAATTCAGCAAAATTGCCTTTATCGCAGTAGAATGCTTTCTCGTAGCCTTTAAGCGCCTCTTGAAGATCCGACATTCGTTCATGCAAACGTTGCGCTGAAGAATTTGCTTCCCACTGTGCAAAAGAGCGATCCAAAGTTGTGCGAGCAGTATCAACATCGCTTGAGTTGAGCAAATTAACAGCCATATTAAATGTTGGAACAAAGCTAGAATGCAACGGATACACGCGCTTACTAGAAAGTGCTGCAGCTTGTTGAGGCACAAAATCAGCGTGGTCTACAAGCACTGCGTGTCCAATATCATCAATTCCGCGCCTTCCAGCACGCCCTGTAAGTTGAGTAAATTCTCCTGGAGTAAGCGGTACGTGTCCTGTGCCATCAAACTTTACTAGCTTTTCTACAACAACGCTTCTTGCAGGCATATTTAAGCCCAAAGCCAGCGTTTCAGTAGCGAAAACAACTTTAATAAGTCCACGCTCAAACAGTGTTTCAACAATATGCCTAAATAGTGCAATCATTCCAGCATGGTGGGCTGCAAATCCTTGCTCAAGTGCAAAACGGAAACGTTCAAAACTTAAAGCGTGCAAATCTTCTTTAGAAAGCTGATTTGCAACCATGCTGTCAACAATTTTACGAATCTCGTACATTTCATCGTCAGACGTAAGCATTAAACCAGCATTTAAACATTGTTGAACAGCTTGATCGCAGCCTGAACGAGAAAATATGAAGTAGATTCCAGGAAGCATACTCAAGTAATCTAATTCGTCAATAACAGCCCAACGTTTAGGAGTATGACGGCTAGCAGATTTATCTGCCTCAGCCACTCCCCTTTTAACAACGCGCTTTTTACCTTTTCTATAGCGGTATTTACTATCGCTGTACGATTCTTTACGACGACGCGCTCTATGCTCCCAATCGTTAAGTTTTCTAGTTAAAGTTGGGTTGACGCGTTGAGTAATATTGCCTTTTGAATCATGATCATACAAATCTAGTAATTCAGGCTCTGTTTCAGAATCTTCTTGAATAACAACATGTCTTTCAAGCGGCACAGGCCTATGCTCATCAACAACCAAATGAGTTTTTCCGCGCACGGATTCAAGCCATGCAGAAAAATCTTCAACGTTCGACACAGTTGCAGACAATCCGATAATTTTTACTGATTTCGGAAGATGAATAATAACTTCTTCCCACACAGCTCCACGGAATTTATCTGCCAAATAATGAATTTCGTCTAAAATAACAAAGCCAAGAGATTGTAAAGTAATTGAGTGCTCATATAGCATATTTCTCAAAACTTCAGTAGTCATTACTACGATATCCGCTTCGGGATTTACAGAAGTATCCCCCGTTAATAAGCCCACTTTATCAGTGCCGTACAGTTCGCAAAAATCGTGATATTTTTGATTACTTAACGCTTTAATTGGCGTAGTATAAAAAGCTTTTACGTTACGTTTTTGCGCAAGAAACACAGCAAAATCAGCAACAACAGTTTTTCCAGCTCCTGTTGGAGCTGCAACTAAAACATTACTTCCAGCTTCTAAAGCTTCAATTGCTTCATGCTGAAAATCGTCTAAATCAAAATGTAAGGAACGTTCAAAATCTGCGGCCATTGAACGTTCATGCTTAATAACTTCACGAAAAGCAGCAAAACGTTGCGCAGGAGACATCTCAACGTCACCGTTTTTGCAGTTATCTGTTTGTGAATTATGCAAAATATGCTCCACGCTATCTTTATTGTTCAAAATGTTTTATGAGCTTTATAGTTTAACATCTTCTTCTCGAAGTGATTTTTCATCCCAATGTTGCCAAATTTTCATATGATTCTCGCGAATTTTTTGATGGCGTTCAACAACTTTAGTACGCGTATATTCGTAACGTTCTGATGCAACTTTAATAGGCAAAGTAAAAAGAGGATCTTTAGGCTCGCTGCTAATTTTATTAGAATCGTTCAATGCTTCGAACTTAGAAGTTGCAACATTTGCAAAACTAAAGCAAGTTTTGGCTAGTCTTATTGCGCTTAAAACAACTACCGCTACTCCAGCGGCAATCATGCACAGCATAAACACTGTGATGACTAGCCAAATCCACCAAGGCATACTATTCCTCCGCGTTAGTGCTATCAGCGTGATTAACGCTTAATTCACGCTGAGCGCGCGCAATAATCATACTACGCAATGTTTCTGGAGCAACAGCTGTAATATGACGTGCGTGCGCAATGCAGAAAGCAACAAACCACGAGTCGGATGAAACAGTAAGATGAACTTTCACTCCGCTTCCATAAGGTTCCATAGTAGCGCCGGAAAGATTCTTCAAGAAATTCAGCTCAGTTTCGTCAGTAATAAAGCAAGTTTCTGTGCCATTATCGAAACTCCATTTACGAAGTTCGCTTACTGGAACGTCTGGAATTTCAAGTTGCGAAGTAGGTTCCACAACTTCTGCTCGCTCAATACGAGCAACGCGTAGAACCTGCCAAATTCGCGGCAAACCATTTGCTTTATTAATAGTTACATCTTTGGCAACTAAATCGCGCTTGTCTTCCGGAGTTTGCTTCTCAACGTCTGTCCAAACTGCAACGTAATACACGCCTTCATCAACATAAATTTTTGAAGGAGCAACAATCTTGCGGCGAGTTCGTCCAGCACCGTCCGTGTATTCCATATCAAGCAGAGATTGAGAATTAATTGCGCTACGAACTATAGAGCAGTTTCGAGGCTCAATCTCATACCCGGTTAAGCTAAGCCATGGCGTTTGTCCTGGAAGAACGTGACGGCGTAAGCGCTTATACAAGGACTCAGCTTGCTCGCGCTGTTCAACAGGCAAAAGCAAAGAGTGAGCTAAATAATTAGCTGACGCTGTAAGCATGCTCAAATACTGTTGCGAAATGCCAGCAAGACGTTCCAAGCCTAAGGAATTTGTGGCAGATACAATACCCTCATTTTCTAGTAGAGTCCAATCAATATCGAAGAACTGACTTCCTGCCATTTCTCCGTCATCGGAAACAGTAGTAAGAGTATTAATATCTTTGTGAAGAATCGTCACAAAACGACGAAGCTCATCCTCGTTCTTTGGCTTTCCAATAAAACGTTCAGCGAGCTCGTTTAGTGGGAATTCTTCACCAAGATGAGCCGACAAGAACAGCATTAATCGCAGGCGACGGTCTACTTCACTACCAGTTTGGAATGAAGAGCCTTTCTTTGCGTGAGCTTTATCAGCTTCTTCGCTTTGTTCTTCAGTGTTTTGCAAAAGCTCTTCGTTGTTTTCTTCATTATTAAGATGATCATTTTCGTCGCATGCTGCAAATTCAACTGCTGCGTGCAAACGACGGTGGAAAGCATCAACTGCCTCTTTAGGACTTACAACGCTTGAACCAGGATGCTCGAGCACAAACATTGCTAAATCGTCTGCATCCGTATAAGCAACATTCAAATGTTCTCCGTCAACATCAACAGTTGCTGCAAAACGTCGAGAATCAATAACTTTCACTAATGAATCTGGAAGCATTTGAGTACCTAAACCTGGAGCAATAGAGTCCAAACCTAAGCCAGGAATAGGAGTTTGAGGAACTCGAGGCGCTGTGCGAGAAGTGCGTTGCTGATCGTGCTGATTTAATTCAAGAGAAGAAATAGACATCGATCGTGCAAGATAATTTGCAGTAGCTAGCACCGGCAATTCAGACTGGTCGAATCGCATACGTACGCGAGGCTCATCACCTAATTGCAAACGGTAAGACGCAAAATCTTGTCCTTCAGATTTTGAAGAATATTCAGGCTGCCTAGACTCAATAGCAATGCCCATTGCTGCAAGCTTTGCGCGATCGCGCTGGAACTGCTTAGCAAACGCTGCTTTTGCAGCTTGATCTGCAAGTTCGCCGTAGGAATCTGCGTATGCTTTTACACGCTGTGCAATTTGCCGCGAAGTCAACCATTGCGGGAATGCGGAAGACAACACAGCTAATACATCAAGCTCGTGTTTGCCCCATTTGTCGGAAAAACGTCGCCTTCCGTTGCTTCCTTCTACCATTAGTCCTCACGTATCGTTATTAGTTCTGTTTATTTATGCGATACTTCATACAAGTAATTGCTGTATTTACATACTTACTTGAAGTTCAATATCACAAGTGCCTTTTCTATTTTAATGGTGTTTTGCGGTACGTGTGGACATTTTTTCAAAAAACTTATAATAATTATATATTTTTTATTCACACGAATACAAACAACGTTGAAAATACGCCATTTTTCCGCGACACGCCATATAAATTTTTTTCTATAAATATTTATTTCTAAGTATTTATAAGAATCGTAATCCAACGAAAATTTGCTTTAAACCCAAGAATCTGGCTCAATTCCTTGAGGACCTACAAATTCTCCATTTGGAACATAACTCGGCTCCCCTCTATCTTCTAATACTGCATCAGCAAACATAGAAACTTGGTTACCGAAAGTCCAATCTCCACGAATTGTTACTGATTTAGCTGCAGCAAGTGCAGGAACAGAATAAGGGAATCTTTCGTTAAAATCGTTAATATTTTTGTAGTAGCGTGGATCTAAATCAATATCTGGGAAAATATAATTTCCATCTTCCATCTCGTACGAATCAGTAAGATGGAATCGATCCGAACGCATAATAAACAAGTCGTTAGTTGTTTTTACTGGTAAGAATCGCATGCGATCGACTTCTACGCAAATTGCGTCATCGAAAAGTGAAGCTACTGCTCCCATAGCAGTTTCTAATTGCACTACTGGAGTACTAGTTTCATCTGTTGGGTCAACAGTTTTTCTATTACAAATAACAGGAAGAGGTAGTATTCCGTTGTATTCTTCCAACTTTTTTTGTAAAGCGTCAACTCGAACCCAAATATTGTTTGTATTAAAATATGGGTGTTTTTTAATACTTTGCGCGCTTCTTCGATCTTCAGGATGAACTTGCGTCATTTCGCGCAGCATTAAGCGACCAGTTTGAGCATCCCTAACAATATGGCCACCTTTTCGATCTGCTTGAGTGCGTTTTGCAACTTCAATCATGATTGGAGCGCCAGTATTTTCAAAATGTTGAGCAAGAGTGCGAGACGGTCTTGCGCCTAAATTATCGGAATTTGAAATAAACAAGTATTTGATGCCATGTTCTTGTAGTGTGCGCAGCAAATCTGATTCCCAAAGAGTTGAGAATATGTCACCATGGCCAGGCGGGCACCATTCAAGAGAAGTATCTTGTTCGCAAGTAACAGGCTCTCCTGTTTCTTCTACTAATTTTGGTTCTTGATGCTGAATAATTTCTACAGGAATTTCTTCTTGAATAAATTTACGATTTCGTTTAAGCACTTGCAAAGTGTCTTTAGAAGTGCGGAAAGAATTCATAAAAATAAGAGGAAGATCTACTCCTAATCTTTGCCTTGCTGTAAGAACTTGGCCAATAATAATGTCAATAAAACGCATTTGACGCGCCTTGTGCCTGCGAACAGGAAGAAGAGACTTAGCGCAGGACAATCCCATAGATGTGCCCAATCCTCCGTTAAGCTTAATAAATGCTGTTTTTGCAAATGCGTTTACTGCTTTATCGTGATCGATAGTTTCATAAATCTCATGAAAATTAGGAACAGTTTTGATTGGTTCTACTGTGCTTTCGCGAATAAATTCACTTGACTGATCGTTGCGCCACACATCGTACAAGTGAGCAAATTGTTCTATAGCAGTATCGCTCATATTGTGTTCGCGCATCTTTGCAGCGGACAACTCAAACGCGTCATCCATGTAAAAGCCTCCTCGTATGCATGTGACCCTAATAGTTTAGCGATTTGTGTTGCTATGCGCAAACATTGCTTCGTTTTTTATGCATATTTGAAGTTATTTTCACATTTTTATCAAAGTTTAAGTAATTGAACGGCAATTAATAAAAAATAAAAGCATTTAAAAAATAAAAGCGTAGTCAATAACAAAGCTATTGACTACGCTTAGTAATTTATTTATTTATTTATTACTTACTTTGCTTATCTTTTGAATGATCTTCATCATCTTCTTCTGGCTCATCGCCTGTTTTTAGATGATGCTCATCATAGCCTTGCAAGTATTTTGTGTGACGCCAATGGTGAATAGAAGCGTTAGTGCCACGGTGGTGAACGTGATACTTTCGAGGAGTACCACCATAAGGTAGCTCTTTAACTTCGTCGGCCACTGCCATCTGGTTCACGTTAGAAGGATCCATAATTGCGATTGGTGCAACAGGGTCTGCTTCTGTTGGTGCTGCAGTACGATTCTGCAAATGAGAAGGTAGCCATTCTGCAAACCACGACAAAGCAAGGCAAATCAAGAAGTAAATAACTGCTGCAACGCTTAAGGTTTGCAAAATATTAAAGTACATTGATCCAAGTCGACGAGATTCCTGAAGCAAATCAGTGTACATAATAATCGAACCAAGAGCAGTATCCTTCAAAACAACCACAAGCTGAGTTACAGCTGCAGGCATCATAGCAATAATAGCCTGCGGCATTTCGATTTGCGTAAGAGACTGGTATTCGCTTAAGCCTAATGCTAACGAAGCTTCACGCTGACCGTTTGGAAGATTACCAACGCCGGATCGCACTAATTCTGCTACAACGGAACCGTTGTACATAATCAAAGCCAAAACTACAGCCCAGTAGGATGCTTCTTTCATGCCGGAAAGTGCAAAAGCTCTCCACAAGAAAATCATAAGCATTAATACTGGTACAGCTCGGCAAAACTCAACGATTACTGCAGAAACACCGCGAATAAGGAAATTCGGAAGCAAACGTAATAAGCCGAATAATAAGCCAAAAACAATAGAGCCGACCACTGCAAGCAAAGACGCTTTTAAAGTCATCCATAAGCCTGGTAAGTAAAAATCAATCCAAGCTTCAGACTCTAATGCTGGATTCCACAACACCCAAGAAAGCTGGTTTTCGCCCTCAGGAGGATTGCTTAAACGCATCAAAATAGCAATAACTACGGCAGCAAAAAGGAATCCTGCAATAATATTTGCAATGCGAATCTTTTTAAGTGCTTTTGGACCTGGAGCATCAAATAATAATGATTGTTCACGTTTTTTAGCCATCGCTATCACCTTCTTACAGCAAGCTTGTTAGACAAGTATGTTGTCAAAATGCCAATAGGAATAATGAGAATGATGTATCCCAAAGCGAATATTAAGAAGATTGGAACAATCAAATCCGCATGCTTCTCAATCATTTCGCTCATCATTGTTGAAGTTTCTGTGGCAACTGACGCTGCTGCTGCAACTGTAGAATTCTTAAGCAACGCAATAAAAGTGTTACCCAATGGTGCTACAGAACCGCAGAAAGTTTGTGGCAAAATAACTTGAGTTGCTGACTGGAAGAAATTTAATCCAAGAGCTCGGCAAGCTTCCGCTTGGCCAACAGGAACAGTATTAAGGCCGGATCTTAAAGATTCGCATACAAATGCTGCAGTGTACAAAGACAAGCCAGCAATTGCAAGCCAGAAGAAATTCACTTCAAAAATTGATGAGAATCCGAGTTTAAGCTGAGCGTACACGCCTAAAACCGTGAAAACCATAATTATTGTAAGAGGCATGTTTTTAAACAGCTCAACGTAAGCGGTTGCAACCATGCGCAAGGATGCAACTGGGCAAATGCGCATAGTAACAAGTATTATGCCAATAATTGTGGAAAAAAGTACACTCCATAATGTGATTTCAATATTAACCAAGAAAGCTCCTGGAATATTGTATTCACTAAAAAGTTGCACGAAATCTTGCATGTTACTTCTCCCCCTCTTGAGGAATTGGCGGATTATACTTTGCGTTTGGCTTAAAACCAGTTCCGCGCAAATTATCGTCCAGTGCTCTCTTCCACGAACCGTTACGCATCATGTCTTTTAACGCTGCGTTGATTCGTTTCGCTAAGCGAGTGTTGCCTTTTTTGATACCAATTCCGTAATATTCTGCGGTAAATGGTTTGCTAACAAGCTTTAAGCGACCGCGAGACGCAGTTGCTAAACCTGCGAGAATAATGTCGTCTGTAGTTACAGCATCAACAATGCCTGAGAATAGTGCAGTTGCGCACTCAGCATAACCTGGTTGCTGCATAAGTTGCACTTTTGAAGAGAACTTCTCTTTAATAACTATTGCAGATGTTGAACCGGAAACTGAGCATAAACGCTTTCCATCCAAATCGTTTGGACCGTTTACATTATGCTCACCTTTACGAACTAATAAATCTTGGCCAGCAACAAAATATGGACCTGCAAAAGATACGATATTCTTGCGAGCGTCCGTAATCGAATATGTTGCTACAATCATATCGACGTCACCGTTTTGAAGCATTGTTTCTCGCTGCTTAGATGGTGATTCTTTCCATACGATTTGATCTTCTGAATAACCAAGCTTTTTAGCTACATACTTGGCAACGTCAACGTCGAAGCCAACGTAAGTTCCGGCTTTTTTGAAGCCCATGCCAGGCTGATCAAATTTAATACCAATACGTATTACTTTTTTACCGTCGCTGCGGTCGCATGCTGTAAGAGGCATAACGCAGCAAACTGTACAAAGCACTGCTAATATCGCACGAAAAATGCGATTATGTAATATTTTCATATCTTTTCCCTTCATAAGAACTGTTTTTCATAGTTTCAGCAGTAATAGCTAAAAAATGAAAATCGCTATTAGTGCGTAAGGATCTTGGAAAGGAAATCTTTTGCTCGATCAGTTTTTGGATGCTCGAAGAATTCTTCTGGAGTACCTTGCTCGAGGATTTGGCCGTCTGCCATGAACACAATACGATCTGCTGCCTTACGAGCAAAGCCCATCTCGTGCGTAACACAAATCATTGTCATTCCTTCTTTTGCAAGCTCGACCATAACGTCAAGAACTTCGTTGACCATTTCTGGATCAAGTGCAGAAGTTGGTTCGTCAAAAAGCATGACTTTTGGTTGCATTGCAAGAGCGCGAGCAATTGCAACACGCTGCTGCTGACCGCCTGAAAGCTGAGATGGCATTTTATTTGCTTGATTATCAACGCCTACTCGAGTAAGCAATTCCATTGCGAGTGTTTCTGCGCTTTGCTGATCCATATGACGGACTTTCATTGGCGCAAGAGTTACGTTTTCAAGAATCGTTTTGTTTGCAAAAAGGTTGAAGGACTGGAACACCATTCCAACTTCTGCACGCAATGCTGCAAGCTCTTTGCCTTCTTGAGGAAGTGGATTACCATCTATGCGAATATCGCCAGAGTCAATTGTTTCGAGACGGTTGATTGTGCGGCACATGGTTGATTTACCAGAACCGGATGGGCCAATAATTACGAGAACCTCGCCCTTATTAACAGTAAGATTAATATCTTTAAGAACGTGAAGTTTACCATAATGCTTTTCAACATGGCTTAATTCAACGAGGGGATTTGCCGCTTGTTGCACTTTAGCAGTGCTAATAGTCATATCCTCGGCGTTTGGATTTGACTTTGATACTTGCTTATCCATAACAAGAAGTTTAGCTAAGCTGTGTTACGGTTATTTATCACTATCGTTACGTTTTGTAACTCTTACGTTACAAATAAAGCCGTTGATTGCGATTATTAAACCAACAATCAACGGCTTCGTAACAATTAAATTTTACAAGTAACTATTTACTCGTCTTCTTCTGGATCGTAGTCGACACCAGTTTCTGCGCGCTGCTCGTCCGAAATTGGAGCTGGAGCGCCAGTTAGAGGATCGCGGCCGCCGCCAGCCTTCGGGAAGGCGATTACGTCGCGGATTGAGCTTGCGCCTGCCAAAATTGCAGCAGTACGATCCCAACCCAAAGCAATACCAGCGTGAGGTGGTGCACCATACTTGAAAGCTTCAAGCAAGAAGCCAAACTTTTCGTCAGCTTCAGCCTTGTCAATTCCAAGAACGTTAAGAACGCGGTCTTGAATATCGTCGCGGTGAATACGAACGGATCCGCCGCCCATTTCGTTACCGTTGCAAACAATATCGTAAGAATCGCTCATTGCATGCTCAGGATCTTTATCGAACTTATCAATCCAATCAGCAGATGGCATTGTAAATGGATGGTGCATAGAAGTCCACTTTGAGTGGCCGACTGCAACATCGTCATCATCTGGATCGTCAGTGCGCTTAAACAGTGGGAAGTCAACAACCCAAGTAAAAGCAAACTCGTCAGGATGAAGTAAACCTGCGCGGCTTGCCAATTCAACACGAACTGCACCAAGCAAAAGCTGAGAAGATTCGCGGCTGCCTGCTGCGAAGAACACTGCGTCGCCGTCTTCTGCTCCAACAGCTTCCTTAAGTCCTGCACGCTCTTCTTCACTAAGATTCTTAGCAACAGGTCCTTTAAGCTCACCATCTTCGCCGAAGACTACGTAAGCTAAGCCCTTAGCGCCACGCTGCTTAGCCCAATCCTGCCAAGCATCAAACTGGCGACGAGGAGTTTCAGCGCCACCCTTAAAGAGCACAGCACCAACGTAAGAAGCTTGGAATACGCGGAATGGAGTGTTCTTAAAGAAGTCAGTCAACTCAATAAGAGGATTTCCAAAACGCAAATCTGGCTTATCGGAACCATACTTATCCATTGCTTCTTGCCAAGTAATACGAGGCAATGGAAGAGTGATTTCGTGACCAGCTTCTTTCCAAATAGCAGCAATAACGCGCTCTGCCATAGCCATAACATCTTCCTGGCTTGCAAAGCTCATTTCCATATCAAGCTGAGTAAACTCAGGCTGACGATCCGCACGGAAGTCTTCATCACGGTAGCAGCGAGCAAGCTGATAGTAGCGTTCAACGCCAGATACCATAAGAAGCTGCTTCAAAAGCTGTGGAGACTGTGGAAGTGCGTACCAAGAGCCTGGAACCAAACGAGCTGGAACAACGAAATCTCGAGCGCCTTCTGGAGTGGACTTAATAAAGGTTGGAGTTTCAACCTCAGTGAAGTTCATGTCTTCCAAAGCGTGACGAGCAGCCTTAGCCATATCGGAACGCAACTTCAAATTACGCTGCATTGATGGGCGGCGCAAATCAAGATAACGATACTTCAAACGCACATCTTCGCTAGGAAGCTTGTTTTCAGACTCGTTTTCCAAAGCTGTAGAAACTTGGAATGGCAAAGCGTCAGACTTTGCAAGAATATTAACAGTTTCTGCAACAATCTCAATCTTGCCAGTGGCCAAATGGTCATTCTCGTTACCATCTGGTCGCAAGCGAACTTCACCAGTTACTTGTACAACGAATTCACTACGCAATGGACGCGCAGTTTCTTCATCGTAAATAACAACTTGCACTAAGCCTGTGTTATCACGAACATCAACAAAGGCAACGCCACCGTGATCACGGCGACGATCAACCCAACCAGCGATGGTTACTTTTTGCCCGACCAACTCTTCAGTCACTTCAACGGCATGATGTGTGCGATACGCCGTCTGGCTCATAAGTCCACTTCCTCTACAATCTAATTTTGATATATTCATTTGTTTCTATTGACACTATTTTGCGCTTAAAATTCAAGCAAATTGGCAAGAATATTATTTAGCGCAAGAAACTGTCTGCCGGGCATAAACAGTATCCGGTTGCCAAGACGTGGCATCGGCGGATTCCTGCTCGCCTGTAATAATATTTTTGACTTCATCGTGAGAAGACTCAGATTCAGTGCTGTCAGCTGGGAACCATACGTAAGGAATACCAAGCTTATCTGCATACTTGATTTGCTTACCAAGTTTCGCTGCGGTTGGTGCAACATCGGCTGCAATACCGCGTTCGCGAAGCTTTCTAGCAATTTCATTGCATGCTGGACGATCTTCTTCATTCCATACTGCAACCATTACTGCAGCAGGAGAAACTCTAGAAACTGTAGCGCCTGCAGTGTGAAGCATATAAGAAAGTAAGCGAGACATGCCAATAGACAAACCTACGCCTGGATACTTCTTCTTACCTTGCGAAACAAGATTATCGTAGCGTCCTCCAGAGCATATAGAGCCTAATGACGCTGCATTATCAAGGAAAGTTTCGTAAACTGAGCCAGTGTAGTAATCAAGTCCACGAGCAATCTTCAAATCAGCAACTACGGCACCCGGACGAATGCGCGCTGCTTCGTCAACAATCATTGCCAGTGTTTCAACACCTTGCGAAGCTAAAGCATACGATTCGTTATCCTCGCTTCGGGAAATATTGTGCTTATCGCATAATTCATCAAAACGAGACTTCAACTCTTCGCCTGTTCCAGCAGTAAGCTCGGCTAATTCCAAGCATGCTGCAGCTTGAGAATCCGTAGCACCGCACTCTTTTACCAAAAGCTTAGCTACTTCTTCAGCGCCGATTTTATCAAGCTTATCGATTTCTCGAAGTACGCCTTCAATATCAGTTAAGCCAATACCACGGTAGAAGCCTTCAGAAAGCTTACGATTATTAGCATGTACTGTTGCTTTAGGAAGACCAAACTTGCGTAAACGTTCAAGAGCTTCAACCATTACAAGCGGTAACTCAACTTCGTAGTGAGATGGAAGTTCACCATTTCCAACAACATCAATGTCTGCTTGAACAAATTCGCGGAATCGTCCTTCCTGCGGACGCTCGCCTCTCCAAACTTTTTGCATTTGCCAACGCTTGAATGGGAATGCTAAATCTCCAGTATGTTCAACTACGTAACGGCTTAACGGAACAGTTAAATCAAAATGTAAACCGATTCGATCTTCAACTGGAGTGTCAGATTCGTGTCCAACTTCTTGCAAACGCGATAATAAATAAATTTCTTTGCTGGTTTCGCCTTTTTTTAACAAACTTGAACCCTGCTCTACGGCACGCGTTTCAATGCCAATAAAACCATTGAGTTCAAAGACTTCTCGCAGCGTGTCAATTACTTGCTGTTCTACAGCGCGTTCGCCAGGAAGCCATTCAGGGAAACCTGAGATTGATGAGCCTTGTACCATGTCCACTATAATAGGTGGTGTTGCGGAAAAATCATGGCTTACCGTCATACTTATTCGTAACACTGTTACCGTGCATCTGCTGTAAGGAGTCGACCGTGACCGAACAGACTAAACCTGAAGAAAATACTCAATCCACTACTACCCCAAAGCCACATGCGCCGTCGCCGGCTAGCTTCGCGCATAAAGCTCGTGTTGTTGCTGCGGCACCAACTATTTCCTATAGTGAGGAAGACATTAAAGCCGCGAAAAGCTTTGGCCGTGTTGATGAAAATGGCACCGTTTACGTTAGTGAAAATGGTGTTGAACGTGAGGTCGGTCAGTATTCCACTGGCACTCCTGAGGAGGCTTTGACTTTCTACATTCACCGCTATCTTGATTTGAAGATTAAGCTCGATTTGTTTGCTAAGCGTTTGGAATCTTCTAACGTAAAGTCGAGAGAAATTGACGAAACGCTTAACGCTTTGAAGGATGAGTTAGAGAATCCTGCAGCTGTTGGTGATCTTGCTGCTTTGCGCGCTCGACACGCCGAACTGAAAGCAAAAGGCGATGAAAAAAAGGAAGCAATCGCAAAAGCTAGAAAAGAAGCTCTTGAAAAAGCTTTGAAAGAGCGTGCAAACATAGTAGAACGTGCTGAAGCTTTAGTTGCGCAAATGAACGAATCTACTAATTGGCGTGAGCTGAACGATAAATTGCGTGCGCTTTTTGACGAGTGGCAAGAGCATCAGCGCACCACTATTCACTTGAACAAAGCCGATGCTGACGCATTATGGCAGCGTTTCTCCAAAGCTCGCTCCGCATTCTCCCAAGCTCGTAACTCTTGGGTTAAGGAGCGTGAGCATGTGCGCAATAATGCTAAGCAGCTTAAGGAAGCTATTATTGCTGAAGCTGAAAGCTTGAAGGATTCCAAGGATTGGCGTGAAACTTCAATGAAGTTCAACGCTTTGATGGATCGTTGGAAGAAGGCTGGAAATGCTGGTCGTCAGCATGATGATGCTTTGTGGACAAAGTTCCGTGAAGCTGCTGATGCTTTCTACCATGCTCGTCAGGCTGACCGTGAAAAGTTGAATGCTGGAGAGCATGAGAATCTTGCAAAGAAGGAAGCTTTGCTTGTAAAAGCAGAAGCATTGTTGCCTGTAGAAAATGAAGAAGCAGCTAAAAGCGCTCGTAAGGCATTGTCTCAAATTCAGGAAGAATGGGATGCTATTGGTTTCGTTCCTCGTGAAGACATGCGTCGTATTGAGTCTCGCTTGAACGACGTCGATAAGAAGATTAAGGCTGTTGAGGAAGCTGCTTGGAGGGATGCTGATCCTGAAGCTAACGCTCGTAAGTCCAGCTTTACTTTGCAATTGGAAGCGCAGCTTGAAGAGCTTAACGCTGCTATTGAAAAGGAAACTGATAAGAAGCGCAAAGCTAAGTTAGAAGCTGAAAAAGCTACTAAAGAGCAGTGGTTGAACGCTATTAAGTAACTAGTTTT
>CAMXYK010000002.1 GCA_947253155.1 uncultured Bifidobacteriaceae bacterium | reverse complement strand
GCCGAGCTTGCTGAAAACTGGGGTTATAGGGTTATAGGCCAAAAAAGTGTGTAAAGCTAAGCTGATGAATATTCTGCGAGTATAAGCCGCAGCCTCAGCACTGTTAAAAACTCAGTCAGCGAACTGAGATATTAACACTCATATCTTCAACACCGTTACTAACTTAGTTAACTGACTGAGAAAATAACGGTAATTGGCAAAACACTGTTAAAAACTCAGTCAGCGAACTGAGAAAATAACGGTAATAGGCAAAACACTGTTAATATTTCAGCTAACGAACTGAGCTAGTAACGGTGATAAGCAAAACACCGTTAATATCTCAGCTAACTAACTGAGCTAGTAACACTCAAGCCGAATTGCCATTAAATATTCGTACAATCCTTACTTAGACGCTCCAGCAACTAAAGAAATAACCCACATTCGATATAGCATAATCCCTACTGCCGTAAGGGTTATGAGCTTATTTTTTACACACTTTTTGTCCAGGTAGCGAATGTGCATAAAACAGATTCGATTACAGCAAAATGCTTGTATTGCAATGCGTTAGACATGATTTATTACACACTTTTTGGCCTATAACCCACTTTCAGTGAAAGCTCGGTCTACCTTCGTTAACGAAGGCAGTGTAGGTCACTGTGGTAAGTGGCGAGAATTGTGAATTGTTTT
Source organism: uncultured Bifidobacteriaceae bacterium (assembly GCA_947253155.1). Classification (GTDB taxonomy): domain Bacteria; phylum Actinomycetota; class Actinomycetes; order Actinomycetales; family Bifidobacteriaceae; genus Bifidobacterium. The sequence goes on along the minus strand of CAMXYK010000002.1, from coordinate 117,719 downwards.
GTGCGATTTGGTCTTTTGGTTGATGAATATTACGATTGAGGATGTAAAATCTTAGGCGCTTTCTATGTTATAATCTCACCCAGTGAGGGTTTCATATGTTTTGTATTAATTGTGGTAATCGCCTTAACGGTACTGGCAAGTTTTGCGCAAATTGCGGCGCGAGAGTAGAAGATGTAGATTCTCAGCAGCAGCCTGCTTATGTTCAGCAGCTTAATCCAGTTAAACCGAAGTTTTCCAAGTTCTTTGCAGCACTAAGTCAACCTAAAAATCTTATTATTACCGTAATCTCCGCTGTTGTTGTAATTGTGCTAGTTGTATGCACTTGCGTATGGTACTTCCGCTCAAATAATAATTCTTCATCAACTCGCGGTGCAAATTCTAATCCGAATGCTGCAGGTAACGCTTTTAATAACGCAAGCGCGCCTAAAGCTTTAACTCAAGACGATATTATCTCAAATGCCGGTAAAGCTTACAAAAATGTGATTGATAGCGGATCTTATACTTCTACTAATTTCCCTCAGCATTACAGCTATTACTACGCATTGTGGGATATTGATGGCGACAATATTCCGGAAATGGTTGTTACTGCGTCTGAAGATTTCAATATTGGTGAAGATAAATATATTCACGTATTCTCGTACAAAAATGGGAAGATTGTTTCGTATCCGGACATTATAGATAGACATGATATTTATGAAGAGCGTGGCACTATGTTCTTCGGCGGTAATCATGACGGTATTGTTGTTGCAAGATCGTATCAAACTCCTGAAAATGATGGTGTTGATGGTCTTCCTTGGCATGTGTATACATACAAAATTAATGGTAAGAGTTTTGATAAATCTACGGTTGACGTTGCTAAGCCTATAGAATTTAAGACCAAATTTACTACAGGCTCGTTGGCTGGTTTGCAAAATTTTGTGTATCCAAAATTTGTGTCCGTTAATGACTTAACTGATATAAACAATCTGATTAATACCCCGAATTTAAATCCTGAGCAGAAGAAGATGAATAAAACTATTAATGAGTGGCTTGGAAAAGGGTATCAAGTTTTTTCTGGAACTGTTAAAAGGTTGAGCGCTGAAGAAGCGTACGATTATCCTGGTACTACTCCAGATGATCCAAATGCTAAGGATGAAGTTATGAAATCTCTTAGCGAAGGAAGCGAAGGAGACGGTACTTTTGATATTATTGCATTAGATCAGAAGCGTTCGGGTAACGGTTTTTGCAGTGGAATGTATGGTGGGTTTATGCCAAGTCACATGATATTTGATCTTGTTTCTGTTCGATTCGATAATTCAGATAAAGATCAGGCTGCGTTTGTTGAAAAGTATGCGGATAAAAAGATTATGGTTGCGGCTCGCCCAGGAAGTTACGACGGTGGAAATTGGCTGGAATTGCCGGCTCGTCAGCCTACGGTGGGTGAGATTCATGTGATAAAGGAGTATAGCGAGTAGAGCGGCTGATGCACGCGACTGAGGCTGCGCGGCTGAGGCTGCGCAAGGGTGAGTAGTTTGGGTTGCGCGACGACCTGCTTGAGCGCAGCACAGCGCGCGCGAAAGCAATTCGGAGCGTGAGCTTGCTCAGACGGAAAGTCCAGTGGACTTTCCGTGCAAGCTCAGCAGTGAGCGCTTATAGCGCGAACGTCAGCCATTTTATGGAACATTTGCCGGGGGTTTGGCGTTGGTTTTTAGTGCGCGGAGTAGTGACGCTCTTGCGATGATATGCCTTCCAGGAAGAAGTGTGCGCAATCGCGGTGAGATGCGTCGCTTACGAAATCCTCCGGAGCGTAAGGCGCAACGCTAGAAAACATAGCCTCGTAATCAGCAACGCTTAAGCGCACGCGCGAATCAAGCATATACGCGTGCTCCCTAGCGAAAAGCGCGTCCTTAAATCCAGGCGCAAGCGTGCCGCTGAAAAATTCGCCAACAGCGCCGGAACCGTACGAGAATAAGCCGATTTTATCGCCGCTTTTAAGTTGAGGAAGCTTACTATTTTCGTGAGCGTATTCGTCTAGCTCAAGCAAAGACAATAATCCCAAATACAAGGATCCCGTATAAATATTGCCTACGCGACGACTGTACTTCGTGCTGGTTTCGTAGCGCGAAAGTAAGCGATTGCGCGAAGATTCGCTTAAGTTGCTATCAGCGCAAGTATTATCGCAAGAATTATCGCAAGAATTCATCGCCGCCTTAAGTGCTTTCAAACCCATTTTCGTATACGGCAAATGGAAGCATAATCCTGCGAAATCGTTGAAATTGCAACCGTTTTGCGCACAATACTCTTTCCACACATCGCAGAAAAACTGTATATACTGCTCAGTTGAAAACTTGCCACGAGCAAGCGCAGTATCCTGATAAACCGGTCGCCAAAAGTCCTGAATATCCGCGGATTTTACAACGCTATCGTCGTTAATTTCAAGCACGTGCGGATTTGCGCTCACAAGCATTGCTACAGCTCCAGCGCCCTGCGTTACTTCGCCAGGAGTTGCAAGACCGTAGCGCGCAATATCGGCCGCAATAACGAGCACTTGCGGATCTTTTTCGGCGTGCGCGCGCACATAGTCGCATGCCATCATCAAAGCTGCGGTACCGCCGTAGCAAGCCTCTTTTACTTCAACGACACGCACCCACGGCGTGAGTTTTAGCAGATTTTGAACGTATAGCGCGCTCGATTTGCTTGCGTCGATGCCGCTTTCAGTGCCGACGATTAGCATTTTGAGGCGATTGCTATCGATGTGGGGTAGGAGTGGGCGCGCGGCTTCGGCGGCGAGAGTGACGATGTCTTGGTGATTTGGCGGCACGGATTGCTCGCTTTGGCCGATGCCGATTGTGAATTTATTAGGGTCGATTCCGCGTGCGTTCGCCAAATCCGTTAGATTCAAGTAGTAGTGCGGCGTGGCGAAGGAGATGCGGTCGATGCCGACGGTGATTGGTTGTGCGTTCGTTTGTGGGGTGATTGTTTCGGTATTTTTTGTGCTCATTTTCCCTAAATTCCTAAATCCCTAAATTCCTAAATTTTCCTCAATTTTTACTTGATTCACGTAACTTTTTAAGCAATTTCGCAACTTTTTCCGTAGTGCGCTCTGATGCGCTAAGTTGCATAAGATTATGTGCGATTTCCTCGATTTCTGCGCCTTTTGCACCGGCTGCAATCGCAAGATTTGACGCTTGCAATGCCATGTGACCTGCCTGAATTCCGGGGCCTGCCAACGCGCGCAGTGCCGCAAGATTTTGCACTAAGCCGAGAGCTGCAAGCGTGTTTCTAAAGTCGTTTGCGTTCTTGTATTTGCCGATTTTAAGCGCGAGTTTTGCCATTGGAAGAGACGAGATTGAGCCGCCAACAATGCCGATTTGGAGCGGAATTTCAATACGGCCGTGGAGTATGGTTTGGTTGTTTAAGGTTTCGGTGTTCCACGTTGACAGTGGTAGGTAGCGACCGGATCGCGCCGCCCACGCGTGTGCTGCCGCTTCTAGCGCTCGCGTATCATTTCCGGACGCGAGCGCGGCTCCTGCGATGCCGTTTAGGATTCCTTTGTTGTGCGTGGCGGCGCGCTCCGGGTCGCTGGCGGCCAGCGCGCTTAATGCCGCGATTCGGCGTGCGAGGCGCTTTCCCTCGCGCTCTCGTTCAGAGTCTTCCAGCCGCCTGGATGCTAGTGCTTCAACCGGTATATGCACTTCTGCTGTGCTGGCAACGCGGCTGGTGTTCGTGAGTATTGCAACTAGCGCCTGCACGCCGAGCCAGCTTTCCAGCTGGGCTTTGACGGCTTCGCCCATGGTGTTCACTGTGTTTGCGCCCATCGCATCGCATGTGTCTACGTCAATCTCGAGCTTGGCGAAGCCGTGCAAAGCTGAAACGCGGCATTTTCGCGCGCCGCCACCCCTTTTACTCATTGATGGGTGTGACTCGTTTGCAATGCGCAATAACTCTTCAACCTTTTCGCAATCCTCAACAATCTCACGCAAACGCGCCGCCACGCTCCCGTCCGAGTCTTCAAAAGCTATTTGCGCGGTTGTTACGTATTGCGGAGAGTGCGCTGCGATACAGCCTTCAATACTTGCAGCCGCAATCCTCGCACTGTCACTCGCAACAGCCGCAATCCTCGCACTGTCACTCGCAGCCGCAACAACACCTGCCACATCACTCGTCGCCCCAGCAATCCTCGCCCCATTGCACGCAGCCGCAATCACGGACGGCTCCTCGGTTGCAACCAGCACGTCCCGCGTCTCGCCGTTCACAATCAGCCCTCGCACAACGCCAACCGGAAGCGTGTACTTTCCAATCTGATGTTCAATCATATGATTCGCAACATCCGCCGGAATTGTGGCATCGGAACTTTCCGCAAGCTGCTTAAGCAAAAAAGTTGCGTCAGACTCGTCTATCGCGCCCTCGTTTTGCAAGGTCTTTATGCGATTTTCCACGCTTAATTCACGAAAAGCAGTCATCGAAATCACCTCATGATTTGTGTCGACTACGTATATTGCTTGCTTATTTAATTACTTGCTTATTTAATTAATTACTTACTTACCTGCGTATAAGCGCGCACTTACTTACCTGCGTACCAGCGCGCACTTACTTCTTACTTACTTCTTACTTACCAGCGCACTCAATCTGCATCGCAACGCCAATTCCGCCGCCAACGCAAAGAGCCGCCACGCCATTTTTCTTATCACTGTCTCGCAAAGCGTATATAAGCGTCGTCAAAATCCTCGCTCCGCTAGCACCCAGCGGATGACCGAGCGCAATCGCACCGCCCCTCACATTCAGCTTCGACTCATCAATATGCAATTGCTCAGAAACCGCAATGCTCTGCGCGGCAAAAGCCTCGTTAATCTCAAACAAATCAATGCTTTCAACGCTACTGCCAGTTGCGTTTAGCATGCGTTCCATCACGTGTTTTGGAGCGTAACCCATTAAATCTGGGTCGATTCCGCCTTCTGCAAATCCCACAATTTTCGCAAGATATTTAATTCCGTGCGCTTCTGCATAATCTTTGCTCATGAGCACAAGGGCAGCGGCTCCGTCGTTAATTCCGCTTGCATTTCCAGCGGTTACAGTCGATTCGTGGGCGCTAACTTCGTGTGTACTAACTTCGCGTTCGTTCACTTCGCAAGTCGAGTTTGCATTTTTTTCCGATTCTTCCGACGCTTTAAAAAGCGTGCGCAATTTCGACAGCTGCTCCAAAGACGTGTCTTCTCGCGGATGCTCGTCTTTACTTATAACGTTTCCGTTTTCAAGCGTTACTGGCACAATTTCAGCGTCAAAATCGCCTCGTTTAATAGCGGCGATAGCTTTTTGGTGAGATTTAAGCGCAAAAAGATCTTGAGATTTACGAGTAATACCGAATTTTGCGGCTACGTTTTCTGCAGTAACGCCCATTGCGTCGCCTGTAAAAGCGTCGTTTAAGCCGTCGCGCTTCAAGCCGTCAATTAGCGCAAAGTCGCCGTATTTGTGTCCGCTAAATCGCGAGTTGGTTGCGTAAAATGGCACGTTGCTCATGCTTTCTGTGCCGCCTGCAACAACAACTTGCGCGTCTCCCATAACGATTGCAGATTGTGCCAAGCGCACTGCTTTTAAGCCCGATCCGCATACTTCGTTAATAGTCATTGCGCAGCTGGAAGTATCTAAACCTGCGCGCAATGCGATTTGACGAGCCACGTTCTGACCGCTGCCTGCTTGCAAAACGTTGCCAAAAATGGCTTGATCTACGTCTTGAGCATTAAGACCTGCGCGTTCGATTGCGGCTTTTGCGGCAATCGTTCCCAAATCAACTGAGGAAAGCGAAGATAAGCTGCCGCCGAATTTGCCAATAGGCGTACGTACAGCGCTCGCAATCACCACTTCAGTCATATGTTTAGCCACCTAATCAATTGTTTATTGCAACAGTATTGCAGTATACCAACCGGACTACTTTATCGTATTTTTCGACAAAATTACTATTTGCGAAAAATTTTTCTCGTTTCCTTCACATTTGCACTAACTTCAGTGAGTTGCGGCGGATTCGAAAGCGACAACAAACGCCGGAGAAAAAACTCCGGCAAATGTTTCCTAAAACGGCCAAAACGACAACAAACGCCGGAAAAAAACTCCGTAGAATGTTTCTGTAGCTTTGCACCAATGCTTCTGCGAACGTCGATTTTGTAGCTTTGCAGTAATGCTTCTGCGAACGTCGATTACTTGTTGCTTAGTGAACTTTAACATTAATGCTCTGCAGACGTTGAGTACTTATTGCTTAAAGAACACTAACATTCATGCTGCTGCACACATCACGCCAGGCACACAAACCACGCACCCACCCGCAGCTTAATTTCGTGACTTTAGTTGCACTTAGTAAACCACGCACTTTTCGTAACAAACTTAACGAGTCTATGAGTTTTGTGTTAGTGGCATGTGTGGTAGAGCCTCAAAAGTTTTCGGGCAGAGCAATAAAAGAGGACTGAGGAAGCTACGTTCTTTTAAGAACAAAGCAGACAGCAAGTACTTCGACAGCTAAAGCGACGAAGGACGGGAACTTGCGATGCTGAAAACTTTCGAGGCTCATCAGATCGACTATAGAAAACATTAATCAAAACTCATAGACGATACTCAAGAACATCGAAAAGAAAGTAGCACATTCGTTACTTACGGAACGAAATCGACCCGTCGCTAGGATCCATCGCGTCAACAATAGCAAGCGAATCCAAGTCATATCCTGCTTCTCGAAGCTCGTCTCCGCCGCCTTGGAATCCCTTTTCAATCGCAATACCAATGCCGGCAACTGTAGCGCCAGCATGATCGCAAATATCAATCAAACCGTGCAAAGCCTTGCCGTTAGCCAAAAAATCGTCCAGAATAAGCACGCGATCTTCCGCGCTCAAATACTTACGCGACACAATTACCGGAAACTCGCGCTGCTTTGTAAAGGAAAAAACGGTGGAAACGTACTGGTCGCCATCAAGATTAATAGATTGCGCTTTCTTTGCGAAAACTACAGGAACATTTCCAAAATGACGCGCTGCAACGCAAGCAATACCAATGCCGGAAGCTTCAATCGTAAGAATTTTATTAATACCTGCGTCGCGAAAATGTTCAGCCCAAGCTGCTCCCATTTGGTCAAACAACGCAACATCGCATTGATGGTTCAAAAAAGCGTCTACTTTTAGCACGTTTCCTGGCTTTACAATACCGTCTTTTATAATGCGATTTTCCAACTCTTGCACGATATGACCCTTCTTGCGTAACTTATATTGCAGTACGCTCAAGCATACCCAAACGTGTGACACAAGCCGCGCAAAACGACTGCGGCATGTGGTAAACCTGATTAGATACGTGCGCAATTAAAACGTGGGGGCGTTTTGTTGCTGAAGGTAGGCGTATGTAATTTGCAGCATTAATGGAGCGTAAGTATGGGTGCAAGTATGGGTGCAAAAGATAGCGATTACGGGTATGCGAGTGATTTATTGGGAAATCCCGTTGATTCGGCAGATTTGGAAGATAGTTTTTATGCGAATGCTGCGGATGCGCTAGATTCGGACGAGAGTTTTTATGCGAATGCTGCGGATGCAAGTGATTACGCTAATTACAGTTATGACGAATATGCTGACGCTTACGCGCAAGAACCTGCACTTGCGCAAGAACCTGCACTTGCGCAAGAAGATTACGCGCCTTCGCAAGCAGATTACGCTCAAGAATACCCTCAAGAATATTCTTCAAACTCCTCATATTTCTCGCCTTCCTCGCGTTCCAGAATCGCAATAGACGCGCAAAAACTACTCGACGGCTTAAATCCGCAACAATCTAAAGCCGTGCAATACGACGGCCCGGCTCTTCTTATTGGAGCAGGCGCAGGCAGCGGCAAAACGCGAGTTCTTACGCGCAGAATCGCCTGGATTTTAAGCCAAAAAGGTGCGTGGCCGAGCCAAATTCTAGCCATCACTTTTACAAATAAAGCTGCAGCAGAAATGCGCGAACGTTTGAGCAAACTTATTGGCGGCGAAGCAAATACAATGTGGGTTTCGACTTTCCATTCCGCATGCGTGAAAATACTTCGCAGGTCGGGCCAAAGTATTGGCTTAAAACCGGGATTTTCTATTTACGATACTGCTGATTGCGAGCGTTTAGTAAAAATTATTGCAACCGAGCTTAACGTTGATATTAAGCGTTTTACTCCGCGAAATATTTTGGCGAAGATTTCGGATTGTAAAAATAGTTTGATTAGTTGGCGCGAGCAGCTCGACATGTATGCAAACGATTACAAGCCGGGAGTTTTGGGGCAGCAAATTGCGCACGCTGGAAATTCTGAAGCTGTATACGCAACTATTTATGCGGAATATCAGCATCGATTGGCTCAAGCTAATGCTGTTGATTTTGACGATTTGATTATGCGAACTGTGCAACTTATGCGAGAAGCTCCGGAAGTTGCGAAATACTATCGACACAAGTTCCGCTATATTTTGGTTGACGAGTATCAGGATACTAATCACGCGCAATACGAGCTTATTCGAGAGCTTGCAGGCGTAGATGTAAAGCAATCTCGCGCAAACGCAGCACAGCAAAATAACACTCCTGCATCAATCACAGTCGTCGGCGACTCCGACCAGTCAATTTACGCTTTCCGTGGCGCAGATATTCGCAATATTCAAGACTTTGAAAAAGATTTTCCGAACGCCACAACCATTATGCTCGAGCAAAACTACCGCTCTACGCAAACAATTTTGGACGCTGCAAACGCTGTTATTTCGCATAATCAGGGCCGAAAGCCTAAAAAATTGTGGACTGCACTAGGCCAGGGCGCTCCAATTTGCGGCTACGCTGCAGACAGTGCTCAGCAGGAGGCGGCTTGGATTGCTGGGGAAATAGCGCGATTAGCTGGAGAAGAAGGCGTTTCTTACTCGGATATTGCAATTATGTACCGTGCTAATGCGCAGTCGCGTTCGTTGGAAGATGCGCTTGTTAAGGCGGGTTTGCCGTACCAGTTGGTTGGCGGAACGAAGTTTTATGAGCGCCGCGAAGTAAAGGATGCGCTCGCGTATTTGCAATCTATGGCAAACCCGGATGACGACGTGAATATGCGCCGAATTTTGAACGTTCCAAAGCGCGGACTTGGTGCGCGTGCCGAAGCTTTGCTCACGTTGTATGCGCAAACTCAAGGTGTGAGTTTCTGGCAAGCTTTGGAGCATTTGGAGTCGATTGACGGCATGCCAACGCGCACTGCATCAAAGCTTAAAGAGTTTCGAGATCTTATGCACAACTTAATGACGTGCATGCAAGACAACGATTCGAAGCCTTCGAAAGTTATTGACAGCATTTTGAAAGACAGCGGTTTGCTGGAAGATTTGCAACGTTCTGAAGATCCGCAGGATGCTTCGCGCGTTGATAATTTGTCGCAATTGCAGTCGGTTGCGGCCGAGTATGAGCAGAATACGCCGGATGCTAGCGTGGCTGGTTTCCTTGAAACGACGGCGCTTGTGGCAGATTCGGATCAATTGCCGGATGAAAACGAGGATACTGGCAAAGTTACGTTGATGACGCTTCACACGGCTAAGGGCTTGGAGTATCCGGTTGTGTTCTTAACTGGCATGGAGCAGGGTACTTTTCCGCATGCGCGCGCTTTGGAAGACGATGGCGAGCTTTGCGAGGAGCGCCGGCTTGCTTACGTTGGAATTACGCGTGCTAAGCAGCGTTTGTATGTGACTCGCGCTGCTGTTCGTGCGCAGTGGGGTCAGGCTCAGGATATGCTTCCAAGCCAGTTTTTGGATGAGATTCCAGATAATTTGATTGATTGGAAGCGCAAAGAAGCTGATGTTACTAGTTGGGGTGCTTCGCGTGCGCGCGGTGGCGATTTTGGTAGAGATTTCGATAGCGATTTCGGCGGTGATTTCGATAGCGATTTCGGCGGCTGGGATGACGATTATAGCGATGCTTTTAGCGAAAAAACAACTTACGGCGGCAGCGCTTACGGTTCCGGAAAATCTTACGGAAGAAGCAAATCTTACGGTTCTAAATCGTACGGCTCTTCGTACGGATCTTCTTACGGCTCTAGTTCTTCTTACGGATCTAAATCGTACGGCTCTAAATCGTACACATCCAAATCAAATTCGTATAAATCAAGCGCTGTAAAAACGCGCAAAATCGCCACAAAATCAGCGTCTTCAACAAGCGCTACAAAACTTGGCTCATCTTCCGGAGTAATGGATAAAGACAACAATCTAAATATTCAAGACTTCCAAATTGGAGACAAAATTACGCACGACACTTACGGCTTAGGAACTGTTATTGCAACTCAAGATAAGGGCAGAAATTCAATTATTACAGTCGATTTTGGCTCCGACGGCGTAAAGCGCTTAATGCTTCGAGTTGCGCCAATCGAAAAATTGTAACATTTCATTTTTATACACTTCATCGTAAAATTATTTTTTAGCGAAGATGTGGCACTTGCGAAAGTGAGTGCAGTAAGGCGTGTGGCATTAAGGAAAATGTCACACTAAAAAATAATTCATATACATCTATGAGGTATCAATTATGAAAAATAAATTATTCGCATCAATTCCAGCGATTATTTTTGGCGTTCTTATTGCTATTGCGCCGCTAACCTTCGCCAAAGTATGCCAGTCGGAAGGCGGAATGCACATGGCATGCTATTACACTGGCCGCGCGGCTCTTGGAATCGGCGTAGTTATTGTAGTTCTTGGCGTTATTGCTTTGTTCGTTAAAGATCAGGTTCGCGCCGGTTTGAATATTGCTGTATTCGTGAACGCTTTGCTTATGCTTTCCGTTCCAACATTCCTTATTGGCGTGTGCAAGAGCCCAATGATGCATTGCGCATCTGTTACTCGTCCAACATTGATTGTTCTGTCTGTGCTTGCAGCAGTATTCGCAGCAGTAGCAGTTTATATGGATGCTAAGCCTGCACAAAATAAATGAGTGAAGCTTAGTAAAACATTTTGCACATAATATTTGCTATTTAAACGCAAAGAATAAAAATATGCGCACTATTACTCTAAAGCGACTGCCGCTGGAAAATATTAAACGCAAACCGTTACGCACTGCCGCACTTATAGTGGTTGCTGCGTGCCTGTCTGCCATATTTTTCGGCGGCTCGCTTATTTCTATGAATCTCGCACAAGGCTTGAACAGCATGCGTGAGCGAATGGGAGCCGATATTATGGTTATCCCAAACGGCACTCACACAAAAGCGGAAGCGCTTTTAACTAACGGCGGTTCAAGCACTTTCTATTTCACGAATAATATTGAAGATTTAGTTAAGCGTTCGCCGGGCGTTCAAAAGTCTAGCGCGCAAACGTATATTTCTTCTCTTTCTGCAGGATGTTGCGCGGAAAAGCTGCAAATAATCGGTTTTGATCCAGATTCTGATTTTGTTATAGGACCTTGGATTTACTCGCAACACAAAAAGACTTTGCAAAAAGGCGAAATGATTGCTGGAGCAAACGTGCTAGTTTCCTACAAGCACACTGTTCGTCTTTTTGGCCATCAATGGCCTGTGGTAGCTCAGCTTGCAAAAACTGGCACAAGCATTGATAATTCAGTGTTTGTGCGACGCGAAAGTGTGCCGCAAGTAGTTGAGTATTCAACGAAAGTGCATCACACTGCCATACCGAAAGAGTACGCAAAAAAAGCAATTTCGGCAGTTTTAGTAAAAATAAGCAAAGGCTATAGCGCAAAGCAAGTAGCGGAAAATATTCGCAAAACAACTGGGCTTTCGGGAATTGGCATAGTTTTTCCAGGCGGAATTACTTCAACTACTCAAGCTAATCTTGGCGTTTTTACGCGCACGCTAACTCTTATAGTTGCGGCATTTTGGATTGTTGGCGCACTAGTTTTGCTTGCAGTTTTTGCAACTTCTGTAAACGAGCGCAAAAAAGAGTTTGCTTCTCTTCGAATATTGGGCGTAACTCGCAAAATGTTACTTTCCATAATTGCGCGAGAGTCTGCAATACTTGGTTTAGTAGGCGGCGTCGTTGGAGTTGCGCTCGCAAGTCTTATACTTTTCCCGTATAGTTCGCTTATTGCGCAACAATTGCAGCTCCCGTATTTGGAGGCGACGGCATTTCCTGTAGTAGCGCTTATGGCTGTTAGTGTGTTGCTTGCGATTCTTGTAGTTGTGGCGGCTTCAGCGTTTACAACTTTGCGTATTGCTATGCGTGAAACGTATTTGACGCTTCGAGCAGGGGAGTGATTATATGAGCGAAACGGCAGTATCGAATAGCGAAAAATCGTCTCTTGCTGTGCTGAAACTTACGCGCGTAACTAGAGAATTTTCGCGTAGAAATCACAGATTTTCTGCAGTAAATAACGTAAGTTTTTCGCTAAATAGTGGCGATTTTGTTGCGATTGTTGGTAAATCTGGCAACGGAAAATCTACTTTACTAAATTTGATTGCAGGATTGCTTAAGCCGACTCACGGAAGCGTAGTGGTTTTAGGTGAGGAGATTTCCGCGCAAGAATTTAGCGATGCGCAAGTATCGAGCTTGCGCGCTAAAAATATAGGTTTTGTTACGCAATCGCAAACGCTTTTGCCGAATCTTACTGTGTATAATAACATTCTTTTGCCTGTGCAAATTGCGAAAAGTGGGCAGACGAAAGACAGCGAGCAAAAAAGCAGCGAGCAAAAAAACGAAAATGCGAACGTTGAAGATTACTACTCAAATCGCGCGCTTGATTTTTGTAAACGCTTGCATATTGAGGATTTGCTGTGGTGTTATCCAACGGAGCTTTCCGGAGGTGAGATGCGTCGCGTAATGATTGTGCGCGCGCTAATAAACAATCCGAAGTTGCTGCTTTTGGACGAGCCTACTGGCGATTTGGATCCAGAGCACACTCGCATAGTGATGGAAATGTTGCGCGAATCTGCAAATCTTGGAGCGGCGGTGCTAATGGTAACGCACGATTCCGATGCTGCTTGCTGCGCTGACCGCACTTACACAATGGACTGCGGATTTCTTTGCTAATTTTTTTCTCGCGTTTGGAGCGTTTGGCGTGGCGTATCGCTCCAAATGCGCGCAACTTTTCCCGCGTTTGGAGTGTTTAGCGTGGCTTATCGCTCCAAACGTGAGAGAATCATCTCGCATTTGGAGGGTTTGAGGCCGTGTAGCGCTCCAAACGTGAGCAATTAAATCGCAAGCAAATTATTCTTAGTGGTGTGTAGAATTAGGAACGATGCCTATTTTGTGTAAGCATCATCTGGAGCCTTAGCCCATCAGTGGGTCGGCGCGCGGTAGTTATGGCGTTATTTCAACGTTTTAATACTTACGCGTTCGTGTGTTAGCACGAAGAAGCACTGGAGAGGCCGGCTCAGCGTGAGTAATTTTAAGTATTTTAGAATGCTTAAAAGTTTGGCTCGCGTTCCGTTCAGATAACGACAGAATTAAAGGATTAGTTATGACTAATATTCAGCGTTCTCGCCGTCAGGTGCGTCTTTCTCGCGCCCTCGGCATCGCTTTGACCCCAAAGGCTCAGCGTATCTTCGAGAAGCGCCCATATGCTCCAGGTGAGCACGGCCGCACTCGTCGTCGCACCGAGTCCGATTACGCAGTACGTCTTCGCGAGAAGCAGCGTCTTCGCGCTCAGTACGGCATCTCCGAGAAGCAGCTTCGTGCTGCTTATGAGAAGGGTACGCACACTGCAGGCCAGACCGGTGACGCAATGCTCACCGATTTGGAAACTCGTCTTGATGCTTTGGTTTTGCGCGCAGGCTTTGCTCGCACCACCGCCCAGGCTCGTCAGTTTGTTGTACATCGTCATATTTTGGTTGATGGCAATCTTGTTGATCGCCCATCTTACCGTGTCAAGCCAGGCCAGACCATTCAGGTTCGTGCCAAGAGCCAGACCATGGTTCCATTCCAGATGGCTGCAGAAGGCGTTCATCGCGACGTTTTGCCAGCAGTTCCTGGTTATCTCGATGTGAATCTTGCCTCTTTGAAGGCTACTTTGACTCGTAAGCCGGAAGTCGATCAGATTCCAGTTGAAGTCAACATTCAGTACGTCGTCGAATACTACGCTCGTTAATTCGCCGATTTAATTCTTAAGGACATACCGCTTGACCCCTGCTGCGCAAATGCGTTGCAGGGGTCAATGCGTTTTATGGAACATTTTCCGGAGTTTTTCCGGCGTTTGTTGTCGTTTTTGTGGATTTGGGAAACATTTGCCGGAAACCGCACGGCTATGTACCGCGTAGTGCAATAATGGAGTTATGTTGCTGCATCTTTATTTAGTGCGTCACGGGCAGACGCTATTTAATCGTTACAATCGCTTGCAAGGCTGGTCGAATTCTCCGCTTACTGAAAAAGGTTTGAAGGATGCGGATAAGGCTGCAAAAAAGCTGGAAAATATTACTTTTGCTGCAGCTTACTGTTCGGATACTACTCGCGCGCAAATCACAGCTCAGCGCATTCTCGATGCAAACGAGGCTACTGGTAATGCTCGTCCAAAGCTTGTAAGCGATATGCATTTTCGCGAGCAATGCTACGGCTATTTTGAAGGCCAGGATATGCAAATGGCTTGGTGGGCTGCAGGGGCGCCGCACGGAGCGCACACATACAACGAAATCGTTGAAAAGTTCGGGCTTGCGGCTACCAGAGACATGCTTAAAGAGGCGGATCCTTTCCACGATGCCGAGTCGGATATTGAGTATTGGACTCGCGTAGAAGAAGGTTTTGCGTTAATCGCTTCTAATTCTTCGCTTAAAGATGGCGATAACGTTCTGCAAATTTCGCACGGAAACACTTTGCTAAGTCTTATGCACCGTTTTGCGCCTGCTGGCTACGATTTAAGCGAGAGGCCTCAAAACGGAAGCGTAACTAGGCTCGATTTTGACACTACTAAACCTATCGATAAAGCTATTACTATTCGAGGCTATAACGAGTAGTTTTTGCTTTTATATTTGCTTTTATATTTGCTTTTATATTGGCTTTTGTATTATTTTGTATTAGCTTTCAATTCTTAAAGAGTTCTTAAGCGAAACTGTTACAGAAAGAGGTTATGATGAGCGTTGGAGACATAGCTGCTCTTATTGCTGCGATTGCGTTTGCTGTGCTTTCGGGCTTTTTGATTTATCCGCTAATTAGATTGGGCAGGTTGTTTGATCAGATTGCGAAAACTGTTAAAGAGTCTGGTGAGCATGCGCTTCCTGCAATTGACGAGTCTGTGACGACTATTAAGCAAGTTAATAAGACTCTTGATGATGTTAACGCTGTGTCGGGAGCCACGCGCACAACTGTAACGAATATTGGCGCTCTTAGCGACTTGTATGGATCATTCTTAGGAAAGCCGATTGTGAAGATTGCTGCTGCTGGTTACGCGCTAAAAGATACAGTTGCTTCTTTCTTTAACAAGCCAACGGTGCCAACTGACGCTAATTTTACCGGCCGTCATGCTGCAAAAGAATCTTCTAATAGCGCTGCAGAAAATCGCACTGCAAGCAATCGCACTGCAAGCAAGGGGGAGTAATGTTCAAACGCTTATTTTGGATGTGTGTTGGCATTGTAATTGGTGTGCTCGCAGTAACAAAAGCGCGCGCTTACGTAAAAGCAAAAATGCCGTCTGCTGCCAGTAAATTTATATTTGATGAAGATCCAAAAAATATTACGTTAAACACAGTGTTAGGATTGTTCAAAGATTTCAACACTAGCCGTAAAAATCATGAAGCTGAGCTTAATTCGCGTTACGCTCGCCGTCGTCATGAGGATTTTTAACTAATCTTTTGCTAATTCGACTTGCGTTTTTTAATAAAATGCGAGTCGAAAAAGTTTTTTTAAGTTAGGTATTGAAGTACTATATTGAATGTTTGCATGACAAGATCTTGCTAAAAATTACACAAGGAGTTCGTACGTATGCGCACAGCAGAAATTGCAAAGCGTTATCTTGACTATTTTGCTAAAAATGGTCATATGGTCGTTCCTTCGGCATCTCTTATTTCGCCGAACCCAACGACGCTTTTTACTATCGCCGGCATGGTGCCGTTTATTCCTTATTTGCTTGGTGAGCAGACGCCTCCTTCTCGCCGTATGGCATCGAACCAGAAGTGCGTGCGTACGCTAGATATTGACGAAGTTGGTAAGACTACTCGTCACGGCACCTTCTTCCAGATGGTTGGCAACTTCTCCTTCGGTGATTATTTTAAGGAAGAAGCAATCCACTACGCTTGGGAGCTTTTAACTAGCCCGCAAGATAAGGGCGGCTACGGTTTCGATCCTGAAAAGCTTTGGGTAACCACTTACACTGACGACGATGAAGCTCGCGCAATTTGGAAGAACGAGGGCTTCGACCCAGAGCACATGCAAGTTTTCGGCATGGAAGATAACTTCTGGACTACCGGCGGCCCTGGCCCTGGCGGCCCATGCTCCGAAATTTACGTTGATCGCGGTCCTAAATATGGTCGTGATGGCGGCCCTGCTGCCGACGAATCTCGCTTTATTGAGATTTGGGATTTGGTTTTTGAAAACTACCAGGTAGATAACGTCAAGTCTAAGACTGATTTGCATATTGCTGGCGAGCTTGATCAGAAGAATATTGATACCGGCGCTGGTTTGGAGCGTTTGGCTTATCTTATGCAAGGTAAGGAAAATATTTACGAAACTGATGAAGTTTACCCAGTTATTGAAGCTGCAGAAAAGCTTAGTGGCGTAAAGTACGGCGACAATAACGATGCTGACGTGCGCTTCCGCGTTGTGGCAGATCACGTGCGTTCCGCGCTTATGATTATGAGCGACGGTGTGCGTCCAAGTAATGTTGGCCGCGGCTATGTGCTTCGTCGTCTTCTTCGTAGAACTGTTCGCGCAATGCGCATGCTTGGTGTGCAAGATCCAGTTTTGCCAACCTTGTTCCCAGTTTCTAAGGCTGCTATGGAGCCAAGCTATCCGGAGCTTAACGATACTTTCCACGAGGTTAGCGAAGCTGCTTACGGTGAGGAAGATGCGTTCCGTAGGACTCTTGAAAAGGGCACGACTATTCTTGACTTGGCTGTCGAAAAAGCTAAGAAAGAGAAAAGTGACGACCCTATGGTTGGCGGCGCAGACGCGTTTACTTTGCACGATACTTACGGCTTCCCGATTGAGCTTACTCTTGAGATGGCAGCTGAGCAGGGTGTTAAGGTTGATGAAGCTAAGTTCCGCGAGCTTATGAGCGAGCAGAAGGGCCGCGCTCGCGCTGACGCTTTGAAGAAGCGTCATAATGTGGACGTTAGCGTTTACGACGATATTAAGAAGGCTCTTGAAAAGCCAATCGACTTCCTTGGCTACACTGACTTCTCCAGCCGTTCTAACGTTTTGGCGATTGTTGAAGCAGGTAAGGGTGCTGTTAAAAGCGTTACTGCTCCTGCAAATGTTGAAGTTATTCTCGACCGCACGCCATTCTACGCTGAGCGCGGCGGCCAGATTGCTGACCAAGGTGAGATTATTTCCGACGACGGCGCAATTTTGGAAGTTGACGACGTTCAGCGTCCAATCAAGGATTTGATTGTTCACAGCTGCCGTTTGACTGAAGGAACGCTTACTGTTGGCGCTCCTGTTAATACGAATATTGACCAGGTTCGCCGTGCTGCTTTGGCACGTTCTCACACTGCAACTCACACACTTCACAAGGCTTTGCGTGAAGAGCTTGGTCCTCAGGCAACTCAGCGCGGTTCCGTGGTTGATCCAGACCGCTTGCGCTTCGACTTCCAGTGGCCAAAGGCTGTTGATAAGGATGCGCTTGCACGCGTTGAAGCTCGCGTAAACGAGCGTATTCGAGACGACTTGCAGGTTGTTCCTAAGGAAATGCCAATCGACGACGCTTTTAAGCTTGGAGCAATGCACTTGTTCGGCGAAAAGTACGGCGATGTTGTGCGCGTGGTTGAAATCGGCGACGGTTGGAGCCGCGAGCTTTGCGGTGGCACTCACGCTAAGAGCACCGGAAAGATTGGTATGGTTACAATCCTTTCCGAATCTTCTATTGGCTCTGGCGTTCGCCGTATTGACGCTCTTTGCGGTGAGGCAGCATACGAGTATGGCGCTCGCGAGCACACTTTGGTTGCTCAATTAGCAGACATGGTTAACGCTCGCCCAGATGAGTTGGCTGAACGTTTGGAATCTTTGCTTAACAAGATGAAGGATTCTGATCGTAAGCTCGCTGCAGTCTATGAGTCTCAGCTTGCTAATTCCGTTCCAGCTTTGATTGAGTCTGCTAAAGCTTCTGCCGGAAGCATTAAGTTGGCTGTTAAGAACGTTGGTAACTTCGGCTCGTTCGAAACGCTTCGTAAGACGGTGCTCGACGTGCGTGCTCGCTTAGGTGAGGATGCTCCTGCAGTAGTAGTGTTGTGCGGCGTAAACGAGGATGATAAGCCAATGGTTGCTGTGGCCACAAACGAGGCTGCTCGCAATGCTGGCGCTAAGGCTGGCGACTTGGTTCGCACTGCTTCCAAGGTTCTTGGCGGTGGCGGCGGCGGAAAACCAGACTTCGCTCAAGGCGGCGGCACAGACGCTTCTAAGATTGACGAAGCTCTCGAAGCTGTAAAAGCGCAAGTGGCTGAGCTCGCCTAGCGCGTAGCTATCCGCTTAAAATAAAATGATATAATCTTTACCAAAAGCAGCACGAAATTCATGGTGTGGTTAGGTATTGATTTAGGTGACGCCAGGGTCGGACTTGCGCTTTCCGACCCTGAGCTTACTTTTGCTCATCCAATCGGAAACGTGCAAGTTTTTGGTGATTCTTTTAGAGCTATTGACGAAGTTATGAGTCTTATTGAAGAAGAGAAGGTTCGTCGTGTTGTAATTGGATTGCCGCTGCAACTTGACGGTTCTGAAGGAAAATCTGCAAAAAAAGCGCGTCGATGGGGCAAAAATTTAGCTAAACGCATTGAATCGGCAAAAAATGAAGGCGATTGGACGCTTTCTTACGAGCCTGATATTGTTTGGAAAGATGAGCGTTTAACAACAGTTAGTGCTCACCGGCAGTTGCTGCAAGCAGATTTTTCTACTCGCAAGCATCGCCCTATGGTTGACCAGCAGTCGGCAGTATTAATTTTGCAATCTGCTCTTGATGCGAATAATGATAGTTTTCAAGCGCAAGTAGATTAGCAAACGCAATACTAGCGAAAATGATACTTAGTGAACGCAGTAGAAAGTAGAAGAGGAGTGTTACGTGTCTGATAATTTCAACGAATTCTTTGACAGTCATGCTCAATGGACAGAGCATGATGGCAAACCGTCTTCGTCTTCTTCTTCTAAATCTGAAGGATCTTCTAGAAGCAGAGTTAAAGCTCGACTTATAGAAAAACGACGCAAACGTCGCGCTAGAACAGTTTTAATATTTCTGCTAGTAATGGTTTTAGGTGTTGTTAGTTACGTCGGCTATAGTGCAGTGCATTCGTTGAGATTATCTCACGATAGTGAGTCCGTTGCAGACTGGCCTGGGCCTGGTTTTGGATCCGTTGAATTTACTGTCGATACTGGCGAAGGAGCTATTACTGTTGGTTCAAAGCTAGTTAAAGCAAATATTGTTAAGTCTCAAGCAGCGTTTACTTCTGCGGTTACAGCAAATAATAAAATTTTGTACCCGGGTGTTTACGTGTTAAAAAAGCATATGGCTGCTATTGACGTAGTTAATATTCTTTCCGATCAAACTAAAGCAGGTGGCTTCCTAGACGTTCGTGCAGGAGACCACGCTACAGAAGTTTTGCAACGCGCTTCAAAACTATCTGGAATAAGCATGGATAATTTCAAAGCCGCGCTAGCAGACGGAGCATCCGGAATTTTGCCTCCAGAAGCTCACGGAAGTATTGAAGGATGGCTGGAGCCTGGAGTTTATAACGTAAAATCCATGAAAAGTGCAGAAGCTATTATTGCCACAATGGTAAAGAAGCGTATTGCAAAACTTGATTCTCTCGGTATTCCTAAAGGCGACAATCGCGAAAAAGCTTTAACTATTGCCTCCATTGCCGAAGCTGAAGTAAATAGACGCGACTACTACGGAAAAGTTGTGCGCGTAATACTAAACCGTTTGGCAAAAGATATGCCGCTTGGAATGGACTCTACTGTTGGCTACGGTGCTGGAGTTAAGCCAATAAAGCTTACGCAAGCAATGTTAGACAATCCGAACAATCCTTATAACACGCGTATTCACAAGGGTTTGACGCCTACGCCTATTGGTATTGCTGGAGATAGTGCGCTTCTTTCCACCATTAAGCCTCAAGACGGGCCGTGGATTTACTTTGTTACCACGAATTTGAAGACTGGTGAGACGAAGTTTACGGATAACAAAGACGAATTCTTGAAATTCCGCGACGAGTACAAGCGTAACAATCCCGAAGGGAACTAAACTAAAGCTTGTTTTTGTTTTCCTTGATGTGGCGCGAGTTTTGGGGGATTTTTCTCGCGTTTGGAGGGTCTGGTGTGGTGTTTCGCTCCAAATGTGGGGAATTTGTCTCGCGTTTGGAGGGTTACGGAGGGCTGGGCGCTCCAAACGTGCGAAACCTACCCCACGTTTGGAGCGTGTCATGTGGTTATTTGCTCCAAACGTGAGAAGAGTTTCCGGCGTTTGGAGGGTTTTAACCACATGCATGTGTTTAGGTTGCAAAAGTTTTATAAGTTTTAATAATCTGCTTTAATGAAGCAATTAATTATTACGATAATATCCGCGCTGCCAACGCTTGCGTGCGCAATTGCAGTTTGCGCAACGGATATAAAAAGTCGCGTAGTTCCAAGACTTTGGATTATTATTGCGCTATTTTTGCAGTCTTTAGCGAATCTTATATGTTCTATTATTTTGTTTGGAAATATTAGTTTGCTTATTTTCGGCTGGATTTCTTGCGTATTTGTTTTTGCAATTTATTTGATTATGCGAAAAATCGCTCCAACAAATTCCTTTGGATTCGGCGACGTTACAAGCGCTGCAATGATTGCGCAAGTATTGATATTATTCGGTTTTGACTGCTTAATTTACTGGTTTGCTTTAGTTTGTTTAGTCGGCTTAGTTTGGCTTTTACTATGGAAAATTTATTGCAAAATCTTCCTTCCAAGAAACGTATCAATACCATTCGTACCAGTCGAAGCAGTATCTGCCATAATCGCAGCATTGCTGTCAATAACAACCCACTCAATACTTGGTAGTTAGTAAAGTAGAGTATTTGGACGCGTAAATTTTGCGATTGTAAATTCAGCGAATGGAGAATGGCATGCTTAGATGGCAAACAGCAGGTGAGTCGCACGGTGAAGCATTAGTATCTATGATTGAGGGTTTGCCGGCAGGCGTGCGCATTACTAGCAGCGATGTGGTTTCTTCTCTTGCTCGCCGCCGCCTTGGATACGGTCGCGGCGCTCGCATGAAGTTTGAGCAAGATAAAGTGCGACTTTTAACCGGCGTTCGTCACGGTGTAACTCTTGGCTCTCCAATTGCTGTGGAGATTGCGAATACTGAGTGGCCAAAGTGGATGGAAGTAATGAGCGCGGATCCTTTGGATCATGAGATTCCAGCAGAAGGCCGCAATGCTGCGCTTTCTAGGCCGCGTCCGGGGCATGCGGATTTAACCGGAATGCGTAAGTACGGTTTTGATGATGCTCGCGAGATTTTGGAGCGCTCGAGTGCTAGGGAAACGGCTTCGCGCGTTGCTTTGGGTGCTGTTGCTGGCGCATTTTTAGAGCAGGCTTTTGGTGTGCGCACAGTTGCGCATGTTGTTGGAATCGGCGGCGTTTACGCTAACAAAAGTTTAGCTTTACCAACACCTGACGATGTTGATGCTTTGGACGCTTCTCCTGTTCGCACTCTCGATAAAGACGCTGAAGCTAAAATGATGGCGCGAATTGACGAAGCAAAAGCAAACGCAGATACTTTAGGCGGAGTAGTTGAAGTTTTGGCATACGGTATGCCAGCTGGAGTTGGAACATACGTTGAGTCGGATCGTCGCCTTGATGCTGCATTAGCAAGCGCGCTTATGGGCATTCAAGCAATTAAAGGCGTAGAAATTGGCGACGGTTTTGCAGAAGCAGATCGCCCAGGATCGGCCGCTCACGACGAAATAGTAACCGACGAAAATGGCAAAATCACCCGCCTAACAAACCGCGCTGGCGGCATTGAAGGCGGAATGTCAAACGGCGAAATTATTCGCGTGCGTGCCGCAATGAAACCAATCCCTTCTATTCCGCGCGCCTTGCGAACAGTAGACGTTCTAACTGGAGAGCCAGCTCAAGCTATTAACCAGCGCTCCGATTTTACTGCTGTTCCTGCAGCTTCAGTAGTTGCGGAAGCTATGGTAAGGCTTACTTTAGCAAAGTACGCTTTAGAAAAGTTTGGTGGAGATTCTTTGCAAGAAACGCAACGAAATGCAGAATCTTACGTAGCGTCTTGGCCGGAGCATATGCAATGAGCAATACTAAAATTCCTCTAGCTGTTATTATCGGCATGCCTGCAGCTGGAAAATCGCGAGTTGGTCGCGAAGTTGCGAATATTATGAACATGCCTTTTTGCGATACCGATGCCATAATCGAAAACGAAGTTGCTATGCCAATTCCGCAATATTTCGAACAATATGGTCAAGAAGCTTTTCGCGACGTGGAAGCGCGCATAGTTAAAAGCGTGATTTTAGGAAATCAAGCTGAAGAAGGCATTGTATCTCTTGGGGGAGGGGCGCCTTTGCGCCAAGAAACTCAGGAAGTTTTGCAAGAATACATGCGTTTGGGCGGCCGCGTTGTTTATTTGCAAGCTAATGCTCAAGAAGCAATTGAGCGCGCAAGTTGGAATAATAATCGTCCTATGCTAAACGGCGATGATGCGGAAAAGCGTTGGCTGGAATTATTCGATAAGCGAGATCCTATTTTTAGAAAAGTTTCGAATATTCACATGCCAACTAAAGGCTCTACTCCATACATGGCTGCAGAAAAACTAAGGAATATGATTATGCAACGTATTGTGCATGTAACAGGCGAAGCAATTGAACCTTATGATGTTCGAATTGGCGACGGCGCAATGCAACTTTTGCCGCAAATGCTCGGCACAAAGCCTGTTCGAGTCGGATTAGTTCATACGCAACCAGTGCAGCGCCACAGCGATAAAGCTCGCGCAATTTTGCGTCAAGCAGGATACGAAGTTTTCGACATGCTAGTGCCGGATGCGGAAGCTGGAAAAACTATTCAAGTTGCAAGCGGACTTTGGGCTAGACTTGGCGATGCAGGTTTTACGCGTTCCGACGCAATTGTTGGCTTAGGAGGCGGCGCTGCAACGGACGTAGCCGGCTTTGTTGCTGCAACTTGGATGCGCGGAATTCGTTACGTAAACTGCCCAACTTCGCTTCTTGCAATGGTTGACGCGTCTACGGGCGGAAAAACTGGCATAAATACGGATGCTGGCAAGAATCTGGTTGGAAGTTTTTACACTCCAGCAGGTGTTTTAGCAGATACTTCAACTCTTTCAACTCTTCCAAACGACATTCTTATTGAAGGCTTGGGCGAGGTTGCAAAATCTGGTTTTATTCGCGACGGCGAAATTTTGAAAATTCTTAGCAACTCAAATAATGCCAAGCTTTTGCGCGAATTTGACGGCGATCAATTGGAAAATAATAACGAGCTTCACGAACTGCTTGTGGAACTTATTGAGCGCACAGTTAGAGTAAAAGCGTACCACGTGTCTAGCGACTTAAAAGAGCAGGGATTGCGCGAGTTTTTGAACTACGGTCATACGCTTGGCCACGCAATTGAGCAGATTGAGCATTTCCGATGGCGTCACGGAAACGCTGTGGCTGTTGGAATGGTTTTTGCGGCAGAACTTGCGCAAATTTTAGGATATTTGGATGCGGAAGACGTTTCCTACCATCGTTCGCTTTTAGATTCGCTTGGATTGCCAACTTCGTGGCAGAGTAGAGAAGATTCTGACGCTACGTTTGAGCGCGTGCTTAATCTTATGCATCGCGATAAAAAAGCGCGCGGTAACATGTTACGTTTCGTAATTTTGGATGGTATTTCAAATCCTATTCATCTCGACAATCCGCCTACTGAAGCAGTTAAAGAAGCTTTTGAGCGAGTTTATAAGCAAAAATAATCTGTAAATAATCTTGAGAGGCAACTTATGGAAAATCAACAACCGAAAAAAGTGCTTGTAGTAAACGGCCCGAATCTTGGTCGACTTGGCGTTCGCCAGCCGGATGTATACGGTAGCGAAAATTTTGAAACTTTGCGTGAATATTGCGAAAAGTGGGGAGCGGAGCTTGGTCTAAAAGTAGAAGTGCGCCAAAGTGACGACGAAGCGCAAATGGTTCACTGGATGCACGAATCAGCCGATACTCGCACACCGGTTGTTATGAATCCTGCTGCTTTTACGCACTACAGTTATGCGCTCGCAGACGCAGCTCACATGGTTTTGGATGCAGGCGTGCCGCTAATGGAAGTGCATATTTCTAATCCTGCATCGCGCGACGCTTTCCGACGCATAAGCGTAATAAGTCCTGTTGCAACCGGCACAATTACTGGCATGGGATTGTATGGTTACAAGCTTGCTTTAGAGGCCGTTGCGCATCTTGTTTGATTTTGTTCGATTTTTTGCGAATCAACACCCAGCGTCGAGGCTCGAAGATACTATGGAGTTCCATGGTTAGAAGACAACATGGTAACTCTCAGGAGCATATTACAAAGCATATTTTCGTCACTGGTGGCGTTGTTTCGTCCCTTGGAAAAGGCCTTACTGCATCTTCGTTAGGCCGACTTTTACGAAGCCGCGGATTGCACGTATTGCAACAAAAACTCGATCCTTATATCAACGTTGACCCTGGCACAATGAATCCATTCCAGCATGGTGAAGTCTATGTTACGGAAGATGGTGCAGAAACAGATCTTGATATTGGTCACTACGAGCGATTCCTTGATGTTTTCCTAAGCCAAAAAGCTAATGTCACAACTGGTCAAATTTACCAGTCTGTGCTTCGTAAAGAGCGCGCTGGTGAATATTTGGGTCAGTGCGTGCAAGTTATTCCGCATATTACTGGCGAAATTAAGTCGCGTATGCGCGCGCAAGCTTCCGACGATGTTGACGTAATTATTACGGAAATCGGCGGCACAGTTGGAGATATTGAATCCCAGCCATTCTTGGAAGCTGCTCGTGAAGTTCGCCGCGATTTAGGTCCTGAAAACTGCATGTTTGTGCACGTTTCTTTGGTTCCTTATATTGCAGCCGCGCACGAATTAAAAACTAAGCCAACTCAGCATTCTGTGATGATGCTTAGGTCTCTTGGTATTTCTCCAGACGCGCTTGTTTTGCGCTCCGATCGTCCGCTTAATCAGGCTATTAAAGACAAGATTTCGCTTATGTGCGACGTTGATGCCGAAGGCGTTGTAAATTGCGTGGACGCTCCAAGCATTTACGATGTGCCGAAGATTTTGTTCAACGAAGGCTTGGACGCTTACGTTGTGCGCGAACTTGAGCTTCCATTCCACGATGTTGATTGGAACGAGTGGGAAGATTTGCTTGAGCGCGTGCATCATCCAAAGCATGAGCTGAACATTGCAATCGTCGGTAAGTATATTGATTTGCCGGATGCTTATCTTTCCGTTACTGAAGCTATTAAGGCTGGCGGTTTTGCAAACTGGGCTAAAGTAAACGTGCGCTGGGTTGCTGCAGATAAGTGCGAAACTCAGGAAGGTGCGGCTGCAGCTCTTGACCAAATGGACGGCATGGTTATTCCAGGCGGCTTTGGTATTCGCGGTATTGAAGGTAAGATTGGTGCGCTTCGTTACGCTCGCGAGCATGGTTTGCCAACGCTTGGTCTTTGCCTTGGCTTGCAATCTATGGTTATTGAGTACGCTCGTCACGTGCTTGGACTTGAGGATGCTAATTCCACTGAGTTCGAGAAGGATTGTGGCGATCCAGTAATTGCAACTATGGAAGAGCAGAAAGATATTGTGGCTGGTAAGGGAGATATGGGTCACACAATGCGACTCGGTTCTTACCCTGCAACACTTGAGGAAGGCTCTATTGTTGCTGAGCTTTACGGCACTACGCATGTTACTGAGCGTCACCGTCACCGTTACGAAGTGAACGTTGCGTATAAGGATCGCTTGCGTGAAGCTGGCTTGCGCATTAGCGGCCAAAGCCCAGACGGTAATTTGACTGAGTTTGTGGAGCTTCCAAAGGATGTTCACCCATTCTACGTTGCAACTCAAGCTCATCCAGAGTTTAAGTCTCGCCCAACTAAGCCTCATCCTTTGTTTGCTGGATTAGTTGCGGCTGCTCTTGAGCATCAAGAGGCTGCTCAAAATAGCAAGGAAGATAAGTAAACTTAAGTAAGTCAATCTTAATTAAAACTTATATAAGTCAATCTTAAGTAAGTTTTAAATAAAAATTAATTAAGTAAAGTCAAGCGGTAAAACTGGATTTCCCCAAGTTTTGCCGCTTATTTATTTAATTGATTGTGAGAAACATTACGTTTTGTTTATAACACGGCTATACCAAGAAATCGCATTACGCGGTACCCTTAAATAGGTAGGAAATAGACTAAGCAGAATGCAAAAGTAACGTTGGGGAATATCTTTTGCGATTACGCGCGCAAGTAAGAGCGCGGCAGCGTTATGCATGGAGGTGCTATAAGCGTATGAGCGATAGTAGCAATATTAGTCATACAAGCGTTACAGCAAGCGATGGAAATCTAGCAAAAAATAAAGCTGCAGACGTTGAAATGAGCCAGTATGTGGCAGATCGCGCTCGCGTAAATGAGGATAAAATCCGTCAAGACGAGCAGATTGTTGCTGAATTTGGCGATTACAATTATGGCTGGCACGATTCGGATGCCGCAGGCGAAGCTGCAAAAAAAGGTATTGACGAGTCGGTTGTTCGCGCAATTTCTGCCGATAAAAACGAGCCAGAATGGATGCTAAATCTTCGCTTGCAAGGTTATCGCGCGTTTTTGCAAAAGCCGATGCCTGATTGGGGCGTTGATTTAAGCGGTTTTGACGCTGACGATTTTAAATACTATGTGCGTCCAGTTCACGATCAAGCAAAAACTTGGGACGATTTGCCGGAAGATATTCGCAAAACTTACGATAGACTCGGCATTCCAGAAGCGGAGAAAAAGCGCTTAGTTTCAGGCGTTGCAGCACAGTACGAGTCGGAAGTTATTTACAATTCAATTCGCGAAGACTTGGCTGCTCAAGGCGTGATTTTTGTTGACACGGATACTGCAGTTCAAAAGTATCCGGAGCTTGTAAAAAAGTATTTCGCAACTGTGATTCCAGTTGACGACAACAAGTTTGCGGCTCTTAACACCGCGGCTTGGAGTGGCGGCTCGTTCGTGTACGTTCCAAAAGGCGTACATGTGGATATTCCTCTTCAAGCTTACTTTAGAATTAATACGCCTAACATGGGTCAGTTTGAGCGCACGCTGATTATTGCGGACGAAGGCTCTTACGTGCATTACGTTGAAGGTTGCACAGCTCCTATTTATTCCACGGATTCTCTTCACGCTGCAAATGTTGAAATTGTTGTTGAAAAGCATGCGCGCGTGCGTTACACAACTGTGCAAAACTGGTCGAATAACGTGTACAACTTGGTAACTCAGCGAGCTTACGTGCGCGAAGGCGGCACAATGGAATGGGTTGACGGCAACATCGGCTCCAAAGCAACTATGAAGTATCCTGCTTGCATTCTTGCAGAGCCTTACGCAAAAGCGGAAACCATGTCTTTGAGCTTTGCTGGCCGCGGACAGTACCAGGATACTGGTGCGAAGATGATTCATTTAGCTCCGCACACGAGTTCTACGATTGTTGCGAAGTCTATTTCGCGCGGCGGCGGGCGTTCTGCTTACCGCGGTCTTGTGAAGATTATTAAGGGTGCGAAGGGCTCAAGTTCGTCGGTTGTGTGCGACGCTTTGCTTGTTGACGATTTTTCCAGGTCCGACACTTATCCGCATGTTGACGTGCGTGAAGACGACGTGTCGATGGCTCACGAGGCTACTGTTTCCAAGGTTTCTGAAGATCAGCTTTTCTATTTGATGAGCCGCGGTCTTGAAGAAAAAGAGGCTATGGGAATGATTGTGCGCGGCTTTGTGGAGCCGATTAGCCGCGAGCTGCCGATGGAGTATGCGCTTGAGCTTAATCGCTTAGTTGAGTTGCAAATGGAAGGATCCGTTGGCTGATGAGTGAAGATTTAAATAAGAATTTAGGCAATAAAATGGCTGAAAAAGAAATTAGTATTCCTGTAGCAGATCCTAATGATCCTTACGCGGTTCCTGCAGCAATGCCTTCTAGCGCCGACAAATCTGTGCGCTCGTTTAACGTGGAAGATTTTGCGATTCCAACGCGTAAGCAGGAAGATTGGCGATACACTCCAGTTGAGCGAATTTCCGAGTTTTTCGAGTGCTTTGAGCCGGCTGATAGTCTTCAAGTAAAGCTTGAAGGCGTTGGTGGAGCAGCATTGGATGATTCTTACGTTGGCAGCGAAGGTTCCGTAAATTTGCAAGTAAAGTCGCAAAACGAGGCTCCTCACACCGACATGAAGCCGTCTGATCGCGCGGCTGCAGTCGCATGGAACGCGGCGAAACAAGCGCACGTACTTCACGTATCTGGTGAAATCAAAAAGCCAATCGTATTGCAAATTAATGGTAATCTCGCGAATAGCGCAAATGAAAACGCTGCGCAATCACTTGACGCAATGCCACTTGACGCACTGCCACTTGACGCACTGCACTTAGTAATCGAAGCAGATCCTCGCTCAAACGCAGATATTATTATCGAACATACAGGCTGCGCAAAACTTGCTGAAGGCGTGGAAATTATCCTCGGAAAGCACGCGCACGTTTCTACTACGTTCATTCAAGAGTGGAATTCTGGAAGCAAGCACGTTGGGAATCAGCGTATTCACGTGGGTGAGGGAGCTTCTCTTCGCCACACGATGGTCACTCTTGGCGGAGATGTTGTGCGCATTCGCATGGATCAGGATTTTGGCGGCGAGCAGGGCGATTTGAACATGCTCGGCATGTATTTTGTGGATCCGGGCGAGCACGTGGAGCACCGCACGATGGTTGTGCATAATTATCCAGAATGCAAGTCCAGAGTTGTGTACAAGGGCGCTTTGGAAGGTAAGGGTGCGCATTCAACTTGGGTTGGAAACGCGCTTATTAAGCCGGAAGCTCCTGGCACAGATTCGTACGAGTTGAACCGTAATTTGGTGCTTACTCCTGGCGCAATTGCTGATTCTGAGCCGAATTTGGAAATTGAAAACGGCAATATTATTGGTGCCGGTCACGCAAGTTCGGTTGGTAGATTTGACGACGAAGAGCTTTTCTACTTGCAGTCTCGCGGAATTAGTGAAATTGAGGCTCGAAAGCTTGTTGTGCGCGGATTCTTTAACGAGCTGATTGAAGAAATTGGCGTTCCGGAAATTGTTGATCACTTAATGAAGGCGATTGAGCGCCGTCTTGCAAGAACGGAAGAATAGGAGAAAAACATGTCAACTTTGGAAATTAAGGATTTGTACGCTTCTGTAGAAACAAAAGAAGGACGTAAGCAAATCTTAAAAGGCGTAAATCTTACTGTTAATTCTGGCGAAACGCACGCAATTATGGGTCCTAACGGATCCGGAAAGTCTACTCTTGCCTACACTTTAGCAGGTCACCCAAAGTATGAAGTCGATTCTGGGCAGGTGCTTCTCGACGGCGAAGATATTTTGAAAATGACTCCTGACGAGCGCGCAAAAGCTGGACTGTTCCTTGCAATGCAGTACCCAGTAGAAGTACCGGGCGTATCCATGACGAACTTCCTTCGCACCGCAAAAACTGAAGTCGAAGGAAAAGCTCCATCTTTAAGAAGCTGGGTGAAGGAACTTAGCGAGGCTATGAAAAAGCTTCGAATGGATCCAAAATTCGCGTCGCGCTCAGTAAACGAAGGCTTCTCCGGCGGCGAAAAGAAGCGCGCGGAAGTTTTGCAACTAGAGCTTTTGAAACCAAAGTTCGCAATTTTGGACGAAACTGATTCCGGTCTCGACGTTGACGCTCTTCGAATTGTGTCGGAAGGCGTGAATCGTGCTAAAGAGAACACCGGTTTGGGTATTATGATGGTTACGCATTACACGCGAATCCTCAAGTATATTAAGCCAGATATTGTGCACGTTTTTGCGCAAGGTCACTTTGTGAAGACTGCAGGGCCGGAGCTTGCGGACGAGCTGGAAGAAGAAGGCTACGACAAGTACTTGCCGGAAGGCGCAACCGAGTCGGCGCTGGCATAAGTGCGGCTTATAAATAATAGTTTTAAATAACGGCTTAGAATATGACTACAGTGACTGAAGAAAATATTATGCGAGAATTTAGCGATTTGCGCTCGCAGTTTCCGATTTTGCGTCGCACAGTTCACGGCAATTCGCTTTACGACACTGTGCACGGAAAACCATTAATTTACTTGGATTCTGCAGCTACTTCGCAAAAGCCGCAAGTTGTAATCGACGCCGAAAAAGAGTTTTACGAAACAATTAACGCAGGAGTTCACAGGGGAGCGCACGAGTTGGCGGCTCTTTCTACGGTTGCGTTCGAAGAAGCGCGTGCGAAAGTCGCGCGGCTTGTTGGAGCGTGCGCTGAAGCTGGTCGCGAAGAAATCGTTGTTACTCCGGGCGCTACGGGCGCACTTAATCTTCTTGCAACTGCTATTGGTAACGCTAGTGCGAAAGCGAGAATTTGCGAAAAAGATAGTGCTGATTTAGCTGGTACTGCTGATTTCCGCAAAAATTTCGTTCTTCGCGAAGGTGACGTAATAGTCGTATCTCGCGCGGATCATCACTCTGTTTTACTGCCTTTCCAGGAGCTTGCTCTTCGCACGGGAGCGGAGCTTCGCTGGATTGACGTAACTGATGACGGCCGCGTGCGCACGGATGCGGAATATTTGCGGAAGATTATTGACGATCGCACGAAAATCGTTGCAGTAACGCATATTAGCAACGTTACTGGCGCTATTACGGACGTTTCGCCGATTTGCGAGCGCGCTCACGAAGTCGGCGCGATTTTTGTGCTCGACGCATGCCAGTCCGTGCCGCATATTCCGGTTGATTTCCACGCTTTAAACGTTGATTTTGCAGCTTTTAGTGCGCATAAAATGTACGGTCCTACGGGAGTTGGATTCTTGTATGGTCGCCGCGAGCTTTTGGACGCGCTACCTCCTGCCAATTTCGGCGGCTCAATGGTGGAGCTTGCGTGGCTTAACAAGCCGGCGCAATATATGGATGCGCCTTACCGTTTTGAAGCTGGAACTCAGCCTGTTGCGCAAATGGTTGCAGCTGGCGTTGCTGCGGATTGGTTGCGCGAGATTGGCATGAGCCGAGTTGCAGAGCATGAGCAGGAAATTGCTGCAGAATTGCTAAAATTGCAAGATGTTCCAGGCGTTCGCATTTTGGGGCCGACTGATTTAGAGAATCGAATTGGCACGGTTGCTTTTGAAATTGAGGGCGTGCATCCGCATGATGTTGGCCAGTTTTTGGATGCGCAGGGTATTGCGATTCGCGTTGGGCATCATTGTGCTCAGCCGATTCACCGTCATTTTGGCGTGTACGCTTCAAATCGCGCTTCCGTTGGAGTTTACAACACAATCGAAGAAGCTCGCGAGTTAATCGAAACTGTTTCCCACGTTCGCGCATACTTTGGCGCATAATATTGTTAGTAAGTTAGAGTTAGTGCTTTAGTGAGTTATTGCTTTAGTGAGTTAGAGTTGGTAAGGAGTGCGAATGTTTGATATGGGTTTTGGTGCGGGCGCTGGTTTTGGTGCAGGTGATGCGTCTGGTGACGGCTTGGAAAGCATGTACCAAGAAGTGATTTTGGATGCTGCGCGAAATCCGCATGGAAAAACTCATTTCGAAAGCACGGACGCGCTCGCAAAAGCGGAACTGCAGGAAGAATCTGCAGAATCTACTGAATCTGCCGAATCTGCAGAATCTGCAGAAAATACAGAATCATCCGAAAATAAAGAATCTGCCGAAATCACCCTAAATAATACTCACGAAAGTTGCGCTGTGGCAATCTTTTCAGAAAACTCTGCTTTAGGCCAATCGCACCAATTCAACCCAACTTGCGGCGACGAAGTCACAATGCGAGTGGAGCTTTCAAATATCGCAAATAATAACGAAACTCCAATAATTTCAAGTGTTAAGTGGGATGGTCACGGCTGCTCAATTTCTCAAGCAAGCCTTTCAATGATGGTTGATTTAGTCGAAGGAAAGTCGGTTGACGAAGCGTTGCGATTGGACGCGCTTTTCCATAAACTTATGGAATCTCGAGGCGAAGGTTTGCAAAACGAAGAGGACGAAGATGCGTTGGAAGACGCAATGGTTTTGCAAGGCGTATCGCGCTATCCAATGCGAATCAAGTGCGCGCTTTTGGCGTGGGAAGGCCTAAAAGACAGCATCGCAAAAGCCTCGCAAAACTTAAATCCGCAAATTCTTGGCAACTTGTAAAATCGAATTTTGGTACAAGCAAAGCAAGGAATATTATGGCAGAAAATAAATCGGCAGTTGAGGTGGCGGCGTCGACACCTTTAAGCGCGAACGACATCGGTAGAGTTACAGAGGAAGATATTTTAGATTCTTTACACGATGTTGTGGATCCAGAATTAGGCATTGATGTTGTTGATTTGGGTCTTGTTTACGGCATTGAAATCGACGAGCTTGGTCGCGCGATTATCACTATGACGCTTACCACTCCTGCTTGCCCGTTAACTGAGTTGATTGAGGACGAGTGTGCGAATGCGCTCGCGGGATTGGTGGAAGAGTTCCGCATTGACTGGACGTGGAAGCCGCGTTGGAGCGTTGAAAACATTAATGAGGACGGTCGCGCGCAGCTTGAGGCGCTTGGCTACAATCTCAACAGTTTGCAAGAGAGTTTTGCGGCTGGAATGTATGGTTCTGGGGTAGTTGGGGGCGCTGGTTCGATGGGTGCTGGCATTCCGCCAACCGCGTGAGTATTTGGTTGGCTTGCCGTTTTGTTTTGATAGCAACGTACTAAACAAGTGGGAATTATGGGCGCTGAAATAAAAGCAGTTAGTGCAAGCGGAGTCTGTGATATTCGCGATATAAATAGTGCGCGCGATATAAATAGTGTGCGCGGAATTTCCGATGTTGTTTTTGATTTGCATATGCTGGTGGATTGGGATGCGCGCCGCACGTTGGCTGCAGATTATCCGGATTTTATTGGGGAAGTGCTTTTTAGTTTCGAGCCGGAATGGGGATTTGAGTTTCACGAGTCTTTGCGCGAGGCCGGGTGGAGTCGAAGTCGCGCGTTGGATTCGTTTGATGAGCATCACGGGCCTGCGGTTACGTGGCTGTATCGCTTGTATTTTGAGCGTTTCGAGCGTGGTTTTGCAGGTGAGCGCGCGGATGCTTGCGATCAGGCGCGCGAGTTGATTGCGGACGGTGTGCGCGTGTGGGCGCTTGGTAACGCTTCTTGCGATTGGCTAGACTTAGCGCGAAAAACTTGCCCAATACTCGGCGAACTTAACGGCGTTTGCGCTTCTTGCGAAACGCATTTGCGCAAACCTGACGTAATGCTTTACCGCGCGTTTTTGCAGCAAAACTCGCTTTCTTGTGCTTCTACGCTTTTCCTAGAAGGCGACTCTCGCGCCGCTTCTGCAGCGTCGCTGCTCTATTCTTAAGCTGCATTTCTAATCTGCGCACGCTCGGCTGCTTCTAGCGAATCGTATCCATACATGCGCACTGTATTCGCGATTATCATTTGCGTAAGATTTAGGTTTTCCGCGCGCAAGTTATTTACAAAACGTTGGTATTTTGCGAAAGTTACGTCAGAATACGTGCTTAATTCGCCTCGCAAATACGTTTCAAAAGACGTATTTTCTGCCGTATCCTCGCTAGTTTTAAGCACGCGCATCGCAAAACCCAAATGCGGGTAGCGGTTGCGAAAATCTGCAGCCCACTCAACTTGCGCTAAAATAATCTGCTCCTGCGCGCTTTTTCTCGGCTCCAAAATCGGCTTAATATAAGGCTTAATCGTGCGCTCAAAAATTTCCGGCGCAGTCGACTCCATCATTCGCGCATACTTTTCCGTAATCAAATTGCGGCCGTCGCTATTAGCGCGCTCAAGATCCTGCTTATAAGACTCCTGCAAATTCAGCGGCCACGCCAAAAACTGACTCATGCGCATAATGCGAAAAGTTGGCCAGTTTCCTTGACAATTCGCGCGTCCGTCTTCGTTTTCTGTAAGCTGGAACTGATCCCACTCGAGTTTGGTGATTTCTTCCGCAAGCTTTTGCGCTTTCGACTTTTCTACTTCCGGATTTTCTTCTTTCGTTGCTGATAAATCGCACATCATAAGCTCCTTAAGCACGCAGCGCTCGAATTAATATGCGCTTCAACGTACGGCCGCTGCCATTCCAAAAAAGTTTCGCCGCAATCGCTTAAGCCCTCGTATTGCAACTCGCGCACAATATCCTCGCAAATACTGTCAATTATTTGCGTAACTTGCTTTTGCGCAATTCCAGCGCCCTTGCCGCCTTCTCCAAAACCGTCACCGCCGGAACCATCGCCACCAAAGCATGCAGCGGAAGAAAGTCGCATTACCGACTCAAGTTTTCCGCACACTTCCGGAAGTCTAGAAGCCATGCGATTGCTGAGCTTACGCAACGCCGCAAACTGCCACTTGTAATACGGCAAGTAGCCTGCGGTTACGGGATTGTTGAGCAGAAAAACGAGTGAAGCGGTCGCGCGCACGAATTCGTTTATAGAAAGCCACGCGGCGGAAGCGTCTTTGCGCGCAATCATGCGTGGGAAATTGTATTGGCCGGCTTGCGAAATCATGCCAAGCCTTCTGGAGATTAGTGAGATTCGCACGTCGTCCGGCATGAGTTTGAAGCTTTGGCGCGCTTTTGAGAACTCGCCAAGAGGATCCGCGAAAATTTTGCCGTTCGTCGCTGCTGCAAGCGTCGGCTCGCTTAGTGACAGCCATAAGTGTGGCTCGTTTGCGGCTGGGGCAGTGGGGAAGCCGGTTAGATTTTCGAAAAATTCGCTTATGCGAAATACTCCGACGCGCTTGCTGCTTTCGCATGATTTAGCGCGCGGCGTTTCGTTGCGAGAGTCAAAACCGGCGTATTTTCGCGGAAGTGCGTCGTACGCGTCTTGCAAATCCGCGCCAATTTCCGCGTAATCTTCGTCGGTAAGCCACAAGCAGAATCCGGGACCAAAATCGTGGTCGCGTGAAATTTCGTCGTCAAAACCGTAGCATTCCGAACCGTGACCAACTAATCCGGCTGCAATGCGATTTTTGTATTCTGCAAATTTTGGCTGATCAAGTAACGGCTTTCCGTAAGTTTGCCAGTATGATTGCGATAGTTGCATGCCGTTTGTTATGTGTGATGTTGGTGATTGTGGGGCTGTTATGTGTGGTGTTGGTGATTCGTGGTTTTGTGATTCTCGCTTTTCTGATTCGTGAATTTCTGTAGATACTTCTATAGATACTTCTATAGATTCTTCCGTAACTTTTTCTGCTAACTTGCGCGTCTGCCGCAAATTTTCCGCCGTAATCGCGTAAGATTCGCTATCTTTTCCGTAGCATTCTGCAATCAAATCAAGCGCTTTACTATAACTTTCCGCAGCCTGAGCGTACTCGCCGCGCGCGCACTGAACCTGCGCAAAACCTGCCAAAGCAGAAGCGTAGTGCGGCTGATTTTCGTTATTTCCAGCGACGTACATGCGAATGCTGGTCGAAGCGTGCTTAAAAGCGGATTCGAGAATCTCCTTAGCAAGAATTGCGCTAATATTTGCATCTGATTTTTGCGAACATTCCTGCGAGCCCTTCGAGCACTCCTTCGAGCACTCCTGCAGCATCGCAAGCGCAATATTCGTGTGCGTTGCTGCAATATCGATGTCGCGATCAGGATCCGTGCTAGTATTCTGCAAAATCTCAAGCGCCTGATTAAGCTCCTCAATTGCTTCACTCGTGTTGCCTGTTTCGCTATAAAGCATCGAAAGATTGTTGTGAAGCGCGGCGAGCTTGCGATTTTTAGCGCCGAGCGTTGCGGCGGATTCGTTAAGAGCCTGAGTGTAAATTTTTTCAGCGCGATCGTAGTTGCCAGCCGCGCGAAGGCTTGTGGCAGCGTTGATTAGCGTGGTTGTGCCTGCTTCCGTTCCAGCTAAATCCATCTTTTTTGCCAAATCTAGCGCATTATCAATGATTGGCTGATTTTTTGCGTGCTCGCCTCGCGAACGGTAGAATCCCATGAGTTCGTTGAGAATGGAAAGTTGGAGGGGATTGGTTTCTTGTCGCGTCTTTGCTTCTGCCGCGGTTTTGGAATTTACCTGCGTTTCGGCAAGTTTTCGCAAAAGGTACGATTCGATTGCGTTCGCGCCCGCGTGATTCGCGAACATTTCGTCAAGCTCGCTATAAAATTGCGCAGCGTTCTCCATCAAAGCCCCCTTGCTATTGCCCTCGTTCAATCAATCGACTTTAACTTTACAGCCACGTAAAGAAACTTCCGTAATCTTCTCGAGAAGCGACAAAAACTTTACGCGCGTGTAAAGGAATAATCGCTTTTTGGTTTAATTCCGATTTTTTCTTTACAGTCATGTATAGGAATTATCGCTTATAAGAGTAAACATTCGCCATGTAATTTTCCGGCAAATGTTCCATAAATTAGCAAATTCAGCTACAAAACCCGGAGAAAATTCTCCGGCAAATGTTTCATAATTACGCAAATTCAGCTACAAAACCCGGGAATTTTCCGGCAAATGTTTCAAAGATCAAAAGTCGGGCTGGCGGGATTTGAACCCGCGGCCTCTTCGTCCCGAACGAAGCGCGCTACCAAACTGCGCTACAGCCCGATGTCGATTGTGCTAACTAAAAAAACAGCGCTTGCGATTGCTTACGTTTCGCATTTTCGCACGTTTCGCAACACTTCGACAACTTGGTTATATTATCGTGAACTTTCTACAAATAAGCGATGTGTGTCGCTTCCAAATAACTCTCTCAAATTTTCGAAAAATTTTTATAAAAAATTCGCTTGTATCATTTTGCGGCTGCATTCACTCCGCGCGCACTGCACCCACACCGCAATATTTGCAAAATTACCCCACTTTTCGTAAATAATTTTGTATATCTCAATAAAATAATAAAAATTTTTACTAAAAATGCATTTTTCTTTCGAAAACAGAAAAATATAAATATTTCTACAAAAACGTACGTTTTCTGCAAAAATGGTCGGTCGAATCAAGCTAATAGAGCAATAAAACCTACTCAAAACGCTTACATCTGTATTACCTACTGGCTACAATAAGCGTTTATGACTGACACCAATACTGCAATGTCTGCCGCGCAAAATGCCGCAGAAAACGAAGCAACAGATACCACCACAGATACCACCAACGAAATCGACACCGTTGAGCACGCCGAAATGCTGCTCGCGCAGGACGAGGCAATCGCCAAGCGCGTAAACGAAGGCGCAACTCTGGACGAAGCAATCGACCCAAGCAATAAAGAGTTTGGCCCGCTTGCGCACCCGGAGCAGGTGCAGATGCGCGTTGCTAAGCGCGCTATGCTTCTTAAGGAAGGCGTGCAGCCTTACCCGGTGCATCTTAACGTTACGGATACTATCGAGCAGGTTCGTAAGCAGTTCGACGGCAAGCTTGAAGCCGGCGAAGAAACCGATACCGAGGTTGGTATTGCAGGTCGCGTGCTTTTCTTGCGTAACGCTGGCGGCTTGTGCTTCGTTAAGCTTTCTGCTGGTGACGGCACTACGATTCAGGCAATGGTTTCCAAGAAGGAAATTGGCGAGGAATCCATTAAAAGCTTTAAGCAGATGGTTGATTTGGGCGACCACCTTTACGTTCGCGGTCGCGTGATTTCTTCTAAGACCGGCGAGCTTTCCGTTTTTGCAACCGAGTGGGCGATTGCGGCTAAGGCTTTGCAGCCTCTTCCTGCTTTGCACAAGGAATTAAGCGACGATACTCGCACGCGCAAGCCTTATATTGGCATGATTGCGGACGAGAAGATTCGCGATATGGTTCGCAGGCGTTCTCACGCTGTGGCTTCTCTTCGTCGCACTTTCGACAGCCACGACTTCTTGGAAGTTGAAACCCCAATGTTGCAAACGGTTCACGGCGGCGCTGCTGCTCGTCCGTTCACAACTCACATGAACGCTTTTGACATTGATCTTTATTTGCGCATCGCTCCGGAGCTTTTCTTGAAGCGCTGCTTGGTTGGTGGCATCGACCGCGTGTTTGAAATTAACCGCGATTTTAGAAACGAAGGCGTGGATGCAACTCACGCTCCTGAGTTCACTATGCTCGAGGCTTACCAAGCTTACGGCACTTACGATACGATTGGCGCTCTTACTAAGGAGCTGATTCAGAAGGCTGCTATCGACGCTTTCGGCTCTACCAAGGTGACTTTGCTTAATGGCGAAGAGTATGATTTTGGCGGCGAGTGGAAGCAGATTACAATGTACGGCTCGCTTAGCGAGGCTTTGGGTGAGGAGATTACGCCGGAAACTTCCGTTGAGCATTTGGGTGCGATTGCAGACAAGCTTGGCGTTGAGCGCGACGACGTGGAGAATCACGGCAAGTTGGTTGAGCACTTGTGGGAGCACTTCTACGAGGATAAGCTTTACGAGCCAACGTTTGTGCGCGACTTCCCGGTTGAGACTAGCCCGCTTGTTAAGGGTCACCGCACGAAGCCTGGAATGGTTGAGAAGTGGGATTTGTACGTGCGCGGCTTTGAGCTTGCAACCGGCTATTCCGAGCTTAACGATCCTGTTGTGCAGCGCGAGCGTTTTGTGGCTCAGGCTAAGGATGCGTTGGCTGGCGACGTTGAGGCAATGGATATTGACGAGGACTTCATTGAGGCTCTCGGCGTTGGTATGCCTCCTGCCGGCGGCATGGGCATGGGTATTGATCGCCTGCTGATCGCTCTTACGGGCGCGACTATTCGCGAGACGATTACGTTCCCACTTGTGAAGCCACTTCGCTAGTTGGTAAATTTTAGTAGATTGTAGAGCCGTTGGATGTTGTTTAACATTCAGCGGCTTTTTGTATGCGATGAGGTTGTTTGGCGCTCCAAACGTGAGAGGACGCTCGCACTATAAGCGCTCGCTTACGAAACTCGCGTTGGAAGTCCACTGGACTTCCAACTTGAGCGAGTTTCCGCTCCGAGTTGCTTTCGCGCGCGCTGTGCTGCGCTCAAGCATGTCGTCGCGCCCGCTTTTGGAGTGTTTGGCGTGGTGTATCGCTCCAAACGTGCGCAACTTATCTCACATTTGGAGCATTTAGGTCTGTCGTCGTAAGGCGTGAATAAACTGGGTAATTATGACATATAAATTAGTATTGCTCCGACATGGTCAGAGCGCATGGAATAAGACCAATCAGTTTACTGGTTGGGTTGATGTACCGCTGACTGAGCAAGGTGTTGAGGAAGCTAAGCATGGTGGCGAGCTTCTTAAAGAGAAGAATGTTCTTCCAGACATCGTGTTCACTTCTTTGCTTCGTCGCGCTATCAACACCGCGAATTACGCGCTTGATGCAGCCGACCGCCTTTGGATTCCAGTTCGTCGCAGCTGGCGTTTGAACGAGCGTCACTACGGTGCTTTGCAAGGTAAGAACAAGTCTG
Source organism: uncultured Bifidobacteriaceae bacterium (assembly GCA_947253155.1). Classification (GTDB taxonomy): domain Bacteria; phylum Actinomycetota; class Actinomycetes; order Actinomycetales; family Bifidobacteriaceae; genus Bifidobacterium. The sequence continues at coordinate 78,196 of CAMXYK010000002.1, read as the reverse complement.
AGATTCGTCAGGAATATGGCGATGAAAAGTTCATGATTTGGCGTCGTTCTTACGCAACTCCACCTCCTGAGATCGATCCAAACGATGAGTATTCGCAAACGAACGATCCTCGTTACGCAGGCGATCCAGTTCCAGAAACTGAAGCTTTGGCAAACGTTGTGACTCGCGTAACTCCTTACTGGGAGTCGGATATTATTCCTGAGCTTAAGTCCGGCAAGACTGTAATGATTGCTGCTCACGGCAACAGCTTGCGCGCAATCGTGAAGATGCTCGACAACTTGAGCGAGGAAGAGATTTCTAAGGTCAATATTCCTACTGCTATTCCGCTGCTTTACGAGTTGGATGAGAACTTCAAGCCAATCAAGCCTCGCGGTGAGTATTTGGATCCAGAAGCTGCTGCTGCCGGCGCTGCCGCTGTGGCTGCTCAGGGTCAGAAGTGAAATTTAACTAGATTAAGTTAAATAAAAAGTAGGCTTGCAACTAATCTTGCAGGCCTACTTTTTGTATAAGTTATTTTTTTAAGCAACGTCTTTCGCTACTTTCGCTACTTAATCCTTGCGTATTAAGCAACAACAGTGTCTTTATCTGGCTCCGGAGCCTTCGAAGGATCGAATCCCGAAACAATAAACACAATCTGCCTTGCGGTGGCCACGGAATGGTCGCCAATTCGCTCAATAAATCGGCTCAGCAGCACAACGTCAATCAACTGCCTGCGCGTACCGTGCCAATCTTCGCCTTCAACCAACGCAAAAATCTTCTCATGCAACTTATCTAGCGCATCGTCGCCTGCAATAATAGTTTCCGCCATTTTTACGTCGCGATTAGAAACCATGCTTGTTAATTGCCCTGAAAGATTGTGCAGGAAGTTAATCATTTCCACAATAGTTTCGCGCGCCTCTTGCGGAAGTGCAGATTCCGGCCATGTGCGCCTGGTAATTTGCGCAATATGACTCGTCAAATCGCCCATGCGCTCAAAAGTTGCCGCCAAACGCATAGTAGCAACAACTTCGCGCAGGTCCGTTGCCACAGGGTTTTGGCGCGCAAGCAAAGTCAAGCATTGGTTGATTGTGTTTGCTTCCAAAGCGTCCAAATCTGCGTCTTTGTCGATAACAGCTTGCGCAACGTCCAGATCCGCGTTCAAAAGCGCGTTTCCAGCGTCGTTCATAGATTTTGATACAAGTTCGGCCATGCGTTCGAGGTTTGTTGCTACGGCCTTCATTTCTTCGTTGAAAATCACTCGCATGGTGCGTCCTTTCTATTTATGCTGCTTTAGCGCCTAACGCGTTGGTTAGTTGCAGACGTCTTTATCTGTAGATTGAATCTGTAGACATCCTCACTAATTATAGACGATGTTCGTAACGAAGTGACATCTCCGGCAAATGTTCCAAAAAGCGCCGAGTAATACCGAGTAATACTACTATTTTTCCTGCTTGCCGCGCTTTTTCAGCATAAAGTGCCTGCGAATAGCTTCGCGACGAGCCTTCTTTTCAGCGAGCTTTTCGTTATTCATTTCAATCGCGCGCTCATAAATTTTAAGCAACTCAAGCGCTTGGCTCTTAAAATCGTTATTCTTCGAATACTCAAGCACATTCGCCTTAAGCTGAGCCTGCTCAGCCTCGCTCATATTCAAAACCTTGCTAAAAACCGCCTTAAAATCTTCGCGAGTATCCCACTGATACCCGTTTTGGCCGCTAATAATCTGGTCTTCGTTAGGCGCATCATGCTTCACAAGCGCGAACAGTCCGGAAGCCATTGCTTCGAGCATAGAAAGCGAGTGCATTTCGGAAAGTGAGGCGGTGGTGTAGTAGTCCATTGCGTGCAAATACTTCGGAATTTCCGTGTGAGAAATCGGCCCGAGCAGGCAAATCCTATCGTCAAAACCGTTAGAAGCTACGCGCTCGCGCAACGATTCCAAATCCGGGCCGCCGCCAATCACGAACAATCGCGCTTTTTCGCGAGGAAAATCGCAATACATAAAGTTGTCAATCAACTCCGCAATATTTTTCTCGGCACCAATTCTGCCTACGAAAACGAAAAGCTTAGTCGAGTCCGAAACGCCGTATTTTTCGCGGAAAGCTTTACGGAAGGCGAGTCGCTCAGGCGTCGGCAAAAACTGCTTGTATTCCACGGCATTGTTGAGCACAACAACTTTTTTATCTACTTTCTGTCGGTCAATATAAGCCTGCGCTTTAGCCGACATACTCGTAATAATTGTGGCATTTTTCGAGAATCGCATAAAATATTTCGCCGAAAGGTTGCGCGAAAACTCAGTAAAATGCTTCAAACCAATGTAAAACAGGAATTTATCGTATTCCGTGTGAAGCGTGTAAATAACAGGAATATGCTCTTTTTTCGCAACTTCCAAGCCGATTTCGCCAATTCCAAACTCGTTTTGAATATGAATAACATCCGGCTTAAATTTAAGCGGCAGCTGCTTTCGCATGTGACCAATCGGAAGCGCCACGCGATACTTGTAAAGCTTTTTTAGCAAGATTCCAGGAACATAGACGACGCCGTCTTCAAGCTTAGTTTTGCGCTGTTTTTCGGAGCCAACCGTGACCACAAGCACCTCGTGACCAAGCTCTTCATACATTTTTTTGAGCATGTAGGACTGTGTTGCAACGCCATTTATGTACGGTGGATACGTTTCGGTAAAAATAGCGATTTTCAAAGTTTCCTCCGGTTGCATACATGCATGCGTAGCGTCAATATTGCGCAAGTATCTTGTGTACTAATTCGTGTACTTAATTCGCGTATTCAATTGTGCCACACGTGGTGAATTTTAGGGTGATTTTGGGGAGATTTTAGCGAGATTGTTGTGCGATTTTAGCGCGATTTTTGGCTTAGTTTAGCGCGATTTTTTCGTGATTTTTCGCAATTTTGGCTTTTTAGTGCCGAATCGTAACGTTTACGCTTACTTTAGCCCCATTTTCGAGCGTATGCTTAACCGTGCAACCCCTGGAAATATGACGTTCCATGCGCTCTTTAAGTGCGGCCGCATCTTCCTCGCTAAGCGCAGGTTTTGCCGAAGTCGCGTCAAGCGTAACGTCTTCTTGAAAACGCAAGTACGCTCCTTCTTCCGCGTCATACGTGCCGTTTACTACGACTCGCGCGCCAGCACCCTCGCCAACAGCGTGCTCAGCTGCGTACTGGCTACTAAGCGCGGTGCAACCGGCCAAAGCAATCTGCATCAGCTCAACCGGGTTGAACATTCCTTCGCCGTGGCCAAATTTCAAGCTCGCACCGTCGTCGCTGTGCGCTTCCCAAGTGCCGTCTTCTGCGCGCTCAACCCATAATCTTCTAGACATTTTTGCTCCTTTGCTACTGTTTATTCTAACTATTTTACGCTAGATTGTTACCGCCACGACAGTCCGTTTCTTACTGAGCAATTGTTACCATTGAAGCATGGCTTTAACAGAAGAAGAACTCGCCGCAATTCGCGCGCGCATCCCACAAAAACCGCTTTCCAGCGTCCAAACTCCTTACGAGGATTTGGTGCGAAAAATCCTTACGGAAGGCACTCTAAAATCTGATCGCACCGGCACTGGCACAATCTCACTTTTTGGCCAGCAAATCCGCTTCGATATTAGTAAATACTTCCCGCTTATCACCACAAAAACCGTGTTTTTCAAAGGACTTGCGTACGAGTTGCTTTGGTTCCTTAAAGGTTCGAGTAACGTGCGCTGGTTGCAAGAAAATGGCGTTCATATTTGGGACGAGTGGGCGGATGAAAACGGCGATTTAGGTCCGGTTTACGGCGTTCAGTGGAGGAGTTGGCCGGCTCCTACTGCGGAAAATCCGAATCGCACGATTGACCAAATCGCGAATGTGCTGGATCTTATGAAAAATCACCCGGATTCTCGCCGAATGATTGTTAGCGCTTGGAATCCTGCAGAAGTTGAGCATATGGCGTTGCCACCTTGCCACTCGCTTTTCCAATTCTACGTTGCTGACGGCAAGCTTTCGTGCCAGCTTTACCAGCGCTCTTGCGACATGTTCCTTGGCGTGCCGTTTAATATTGCGTCCTATTCGCTTTTGACGATGATGATGGCTCAGCAGGCAGGACTTGAGCCGGGCGAGTTCGTGTGGACGGGCGGTGATTGCCATATTTACGACAATCACGTTGAGCAGGTGCTTGAGCAGCTTTCGCGCGAACCATACCCGTATCCGCAGCTTGAAATTCGTAAGGCGGATTCCATTTTTGACTACGATTACAGCGATTTTAAGGTTGTTGATTACAAGCATCATCCAACGATTAAAGCGCCGGTTGCGGTGTGATAATTGCGAAATATTTTGCTTGATTGAGCGTGATTTAGCGTGATTTGGTTTGATTTGCTTAATTTTGCGTGATTTAGTTTTTAGGGGGAGAAAATGGAAAGTAGCGTAAGTGCGCTGAATAATTTTCCGGTGCGACTTATTTGGGGCGAGGCTTTCGGTTTGGACGGCAAGCCCGGTGCGATGGGCGTGAACGGCGGCATGCCGTGGCGACTTTCCCCAGATTTGCGCTATTTTAAGGCGATGACAATCGGCTGCCCTGTGATTATGGGCCGCGGTACGTGGGATGCAATGCCGCCGAAATTCCGTCCGCTTCCGGGTCGCGAAAATATTGTGGTTACGCATAATCCGGATTTCGTAGCAGACGGAGCGCGTACTTTTACTAGCATTGACGCGGCTTTGGATTACGCGCGCGAATGGCTGGAAAATAAGGAAAAGCTGGAAAATCAGGAAAGCGCATCTCAAGACGCATCTCAAGACGCATCTCAAGACTCGCCTTTAGATGGCCCTGCAATCTGGGTTATTGGAGGCGCTGCGATTTTGCGCGAAATGCTTGCGAATTATCACGCGGACGCAGCTTACGTTACGCAAATCGACGCGAAAGTTGCGGCAGACACGTTTGCTCCGAATATCCATGAATTAGTTGATGCCGGAAAATGGCATGTTGCGCGCGAAGGTGACTGGCAAGAAGCGCCGCTTAAAGTTGGTAGCGAAAGCAATCCTGCGCGATACCGCTTTATGGTATATGAGCCTTAGCTAAGAGCAAATCGCGAAGTAAGCTATAAAACCCAAAAATAAACGAAAAACCCAAAAATAAACGAGACAGCAAAATAAACGAGGAAGCATGACTGAAGAATCAAGCAAAATCAAGGTAGACGCGCGTCACCCGTACAATGTTATGACGGTTTGTACTGGCAATATTTGCCGCTCGCCAATGGCGGAAATCGTGTTGCGCAACGAGTTTCAGTTGAGGGGATTGGGCGACGTTGTTGCAGTGCGTTCCAGCGGAGTTAGCGACGAGGAATACGGGAATCCGATTGACCGCCGCGCGCAGCGTGAGCTTACAAAGCGCGGATATAGGCTGCCTGCGTCGCATTTTGCGCACCGAATTGAAGCGGACGAGATTGCGGAAACTAACCTGTTTTTGCCTATGACGGCTTCGCATATGCGCTCGCTTTTGCGTATTCTTCCTGCACAAAAGCGCGAGCTTGTGCACATGTATCGCGCGTTTGATCCGTCGCTTCCGAAGCCGCAGCCTGGTCGCGAGATGCTGCTTGATTTGGCGGATCCGTGGTACGGCGGCCCGCACGAGTTTGAAGTTGCGATGGATCAGGTTGAGCAGTGCGCGCCTTACATAGTTGATTGGGTTGCCGCTCGCATTGAGAGGGCTTAAAAGTGCAGTCCCTTTACAAGCGTGTATAGAAACTAACGGCTGTAGTCGTCACGTTTGCGAATATAGTTTATAAGTATAATTTAGATATAGTTTTGTAAGCATCAATTACTGCTCTGCTACTTTTATTTGGGAGGATTTATGGCAGATTTGGCTGTCGAAGACGTGCGCGCTCGCGTGCAAGACGCTTGGAATGACGTAGTTTCCGTGTTGAATAAGAAGATTTCGCTTGCTGCGGTTTCTGCTAAGGGCATTGCCGGCGAGCATATGCAAAAGTCCGCGCAATACGTGGCTGGGGTATTGCGTGAGGTTGGTATTGACGCGCGCGTTGAGCAGTCCACGAATCCGGACGGCACTCCTGGCGCTTTCGAAGTCGTCGGCTCTCGCATCGTAAACCCAAGCGCGCCAACGGTTTTGCTCTACGCGCATCACGATGTGCAGCCAGTTCCGGACCCATCCGAGTGGAACACGAACCCATTTGAAGGCACAGAGCGCGACGGTCGCCTCTACGGACGCGGATCTGCCGACGACGGCGGCGGAATCGCAATTCACTACGGAGCTTTGCGCGCACTAAGCGACGATTTGCGCGTAAATATTAAGGTTTTCATCGAAGGCGAAGAAGAAATGGGCTCGCCAAGCTTCATTCCTTTCATCGAGTCACATAAAGCCGAATTCGAATCCGACGTAATCATCGTGGCCGACTCCGGCAACTGGTCCGCCGAAATCCCAAGCCTCACAACGAGTTTGCGCGGAAATACCGACGTGGACGTAAAAGTTAAAGTTCTTGGCCATCAGGTGCATTCCGGCCAGTTCGGCGGCCCAATTTTGGACGCTTACACTCTCGCTTCCATGCTTGTTGCCTCGCTTTATAACAAGGATGGCGACTTGGCAGTGCCCGGAATTAAAGCAGAGGAGCCGGTCGGCGGTTTGCAGTGCGATTTAGACGAAGCGCAAGTGCGTTCCGACGCTTCCGTAGTTGATTCTTATAAGCTTGCCGGCACAGGTTCTCTCGCAGCGCGCATGTGGACTAAGCCGAGCTTGACGGTAATCGGCATGGACGCGCACCCAGTTGAGGGCAGTTTTAATGTGATCGCGCACGAAACTAAGCTGCGTCTTTCGCTTCGTACCGCGCCTTCGCAGCGTCCGGAAGAAGCGCAAAAAGCGCTGTGCGACTTCTTGGTATCTCACGCGCCTTTTGGTGCGGAAGTTACTGCAGAGCCGATTGATAACGGCATGGGTTGGGCAATGGATCCGGATGCTGTTGCAACGAAGGATGCGCTCGCTTCCATGCGCGATGCTTTCGGCGTGGAGCCTGTAAATAAGGGCGAGGGCGGCTCGATTCCGTTTATTCCGGAGCTTCAGCGCATCTTCCCGAAAGCTCAAGTGCTTGTGACTGGTCCGGAAGATCCGAAGTCGAATGCGCACAGTCCTAACGAGTCGATTTCGCTTTCTGGATTGCGCGGAAATATTGTGACGGAAGCGCTTCTTCTTGATCGATTGGGCGAGTAATTTCGTTTCTACGTTGCGTTTATGCGTCTAGTCTGTTGAGTAATCTGCAAACATGACATGGAATCCATTTGCAAAGAAATCTGCCAACAATGAGGCCGCATCTGCTACTTCGGCTCAATCGAATCAGCAGAGCGCAACTTCTAGCGACGCAACTAAATCCCGCGAAAAAAACGCGCCAACTCCTAAGCGTAACGCGGCTCAAGCGCAAAATCTTCGTCCGCTTGTTCCAGCTGATCGCAAGGCCAGCGCAAAGCAGGCGCGCGCTAGAATCAGGGAGCGCGAAAACGTGCAATATGAGGCAATGCGCACGGGCGATTTGGCGCATATGCCAAAGGTTGAGCAGCTTCCTTGGCGCGTGTATATTCGCGATTACGTGGATGCGCGCTTTAATATCGGCGAGTTTTTCGTGCCGGTTGCAATTGTGATTATGGCCTGCCTGTTTGCACTTTCGCGCTTTATGATTGTTTACATTGCGCTCGCTGTGCTGCTTTACGTTTATCTTTTTGCTTCCGTGATTGACATGTTTATTATGTGGCGAAAGTTGCGTAAGGAGCTTGTTAAGCGTTTTGGTGAGTCGGCTGTGTCGAAAAAGTCGCGTTCTGGCATGTATGCTTGGAGCCGCGCGATGCAGATGCGTCGCTGGCGTTTGCCAAAGCCAAGTTCGCCAAAGCGCGGAAATTGGCCGAAGTAATCGCAAGTTAGCAATATACTAATCGCAAACTTATTAATATTTGCACAACCTACTATTATTATTTGGGATAACTCAAAAATAACGCGAATATCGTGGGGTAAACGCATGGCACAAAGTAAAGCACAAGATAAATCACAAAACACGAAGCAGTCGGGAAAGAAGACTGGCAAGCAGGGCATGTTTTCGCAGATTATCCGTATTTACAAGTACACGCATACGGATGACAAGCAGTTGCCGCTGTGGTTGACTGTGGCGTTTGTTGCGCCAATAGTTGTGGCTATTGTGCTTGGTTTGGTGCTGCGCTGGTCGATTTTTGCGTGGATTATGATGATGGTTACGGCGGCGATGGTTGGTTTGCTGCTGTTTACGGTTGTGCTTACGAAGCGCGCGGATAAGGTTGGTTACGCGAAGTTGGAAGGTCGCCCGGGTGCGGCTGCCGGCATTGTTTCGGCTATTAACAAGGGCGGATTTACTTTCCCGCAGCAGCCTGTGTGGGTGGATCCTCGCACAAAGGACGCGATTTGGCGCGGCACTGGTTTTAACGGAATCTTCCTTATTGGTGAGGGCAATTACGAGCGCTTGATGCACGCAATGGATCGCCAGGAGCACGCTGTAAAAAGCGTAACTGCCGGGTCTAATATACCTATCTATCGTATATCTGTTGGCAATGGCGAAAACCAGGTGAAGCTTAAGGAATTGCGCGGAAAAGTGTTGCGCGCCAAGACTTTGCAGCCGTCGAATCACAAGTTTGCGCTGCTTAATAAGATTCATCCAAACCGCCGTTTCTTCTTAACTAAGACGGAGCTTGCGATTTTGAACGAGCGTTTGCGCACGTTGCAAAGCAAGAGCGGATTCGGAATTCCGAAGGGGATTGATCCAACTCATCCTCAGCGCATTAGCCGTCGTGCTATGCGCGGTAAGTAAATTATTCTTATTTGTGACGGATTGGCGACAGTTACTTTACTTAAGTGTGAAGGAACTGTCGCTTTTTGGTTATATTTCGACATTTTCTTTACACTGCTGTGAAGGAACTGTAGCGCGTAAACAATTAGTCTCGTTGCGGCGTGCGTCGACGCGGTGCCGTACAATCGTCAATCGACACGGGTGCTTTGCGCCGACGCGTTGCTCGCGCCGCAGAGCTGAGAGAAAACCGCTTGAACGTGAATCCGGTTAATGCCGGCGCACGGAGGTCAGTTTTTCCCGTGCCTGAGAGGTGTTGCAAGGTTTCGTTGTAACGCAAGGTATTGCATGTAACGCATGTACGCATGTACTCATGTACGCATGTAACGCAAAATATTGCATTGCGCACAATGTAACGCATTGCAACACAAAACAAGAAAGGCACATTTTATGTCAGAAGAAAATTATCAGGTCAACATGCAGTGGCGTGTTGCAGACATCGCAGTTGCTTCTGTAATTGGCGTTGTTTCTTCCTTTATTTATTGGCTCGTTGCAGTCTTCTATGCTGTTCCATGGACCGCGCTCGACAACATTGTTCCAGGTTTTGGCGGTTTGCTGAACGGTCTTTGGCTCTTCGCTGCTCCTTTGGCCGCAGTAATCGTGCGCAAGCCAGGCGCTGCTATTTACGCTGAAGTCGTCGCTGGCGTGCTCGAAGCTTTGATGGGCAACCAGTGGGGCGGCGCTGCAACCTTCGGTATTGCAGTCTTCCAGGGCTTGTTCGCTGAAATTGCGTTCATTATTTTCGCTTACAAGAAGTGGAATTTGGGCACAATGGTTCTTTCCGGCGCTTTGACCGGCATCGGCTGCTGGGCTTACACCTTCCTCGATAAGTTGCAGGCTATTAGCTTCTTCGGCAAGTATGGTCTTCCATACTTCGTCAGCACCGTGGTTTCCGGCATTGTGATTGCTGGTGTTTTGATGTGGTTCCTTTATATTGGAATCGCTAAGACCGGCGCGCTCGATCAGTTTGCTTCAGGCCGCGAAATCCGCGAAAAGTAGTAAATAGCATATTCGCAAAAATTAAAAATCTATCATTGCCATAAAGGATTTACTATGCCTGATGCTGTTAAATCGCAAGAATCTGAAACTTTCCTTCCAACAGCTTCTTGCGATTGTGCGAATGTTAGTAACGCTGAGCTTCGTTTTGAGCATTGGGGTTATCGTCATGCTTCCCGTCGCGCTTTTGCTGTGCGCGGGTTGGATCTCACGATTAAGGCGGGGCAGCGCGTGTTGCTGCTTGGCGCGTCAGGCATTGGTAAATCCACGATTTTAAGCGGTGCGGCAGGTCTTATTGGCAATGATTTTGTTGCGAAAGATAGCGCTACTAAATCTTCCGTAAATACTTCTAAATCTTCCGTAAAATCAGAAAATACTTCTGATACTTCTGATACTTCCGCAAAATCCCATCAAACCACTCTTGTCGAAGATGCCGATGGTGGCGTGAGCGAGGGTTGCATTTTGGTTGACGGCGTGCCGGTTCGCCGCGCGCGAGGCAAGGTTGGGCTTGTTTTGCAAGATCCGGATGCGCAGGCGATTTTCCAGCGTTTGGGAGATAACGTTGCGTTCGGTCCGGAAAATATGAACGTTCCGCGCGAAGAGATTTGGGATCGTGTGCGCGAAAGTCTTAAAAAAGTTGGGTTGGATGGCTTGCAGTTGCATCGTTCAACTTCGCATTTAAGCGGCGGTCAGATGCAGCGTTTGGCGCTTGCTGGCGCGCTTGCTATGCAGCCGAGTGTGCTGCTTTTGGACGAGCCTACCGCGAATTTGGATCCGGACGGCACGCAGCAGATTGTGGGTGCTGTTCGCGCGGTTTTGGATTCGACGCGCGCCACAATGGTTCTTGTTGAGCATCACGCGGAGCCGTGGATTGACATGATTGATCGCGTTGTGGTGCTTGGTCTTGAGAATGACGAAGATGCGAGCGGAAAAGATGCGAGCGGCGAAACCGTTCACGACGACGATATTGCGCGCGCGGCTTCATCTCGCACGGTGATTGTGGCGGATGGCACGCCGGACGAGGTGTTTAATCGCACCGATTTGGACTTTGAAGATTTGGGTATTTGGCTTCCGGAGCGCTACAAGAAAAACGTAAAATCTTCTGCAAATGAATCTTCCGAAAATATAGACAATCCCGCACAAGATTCCGCACAATCCTACGGAGAAGTCCTACTTTCTACGAAGGATCTCGCAATCAGCCATAGCAGCGAGCCGATTGCGCAGCACATCAATCTTGAGTTTAGAGCCGGGCAGATTACGGCTTTGGTTGGCGCGAACGGCACTGGAAAATCAACGCTTTCGCTAACTTTGGCTGGTCTTTTGCCGGCTGTAAGCGGCGAGGTTGTGGCTAGCGAGGCTCTTGCGAAAGGCGCGAACGGCACGGATCCAATGAAGTGGAAGTCGCCGGATTTGGCGAAGAGAATTTCGTACGTTTTCCAAAATCCGGAGCATCAGTTTGCATGCGGTTCGGTGCTGGACGAGGTTATGTTGGGCCCGCTTCGCACGGGTGTGCCGGAGGATGTTGCGCGCGCGAAGGCTCAGGAGCTGTTGAAGCGATTCCGTTTGGCGCGCTATGCGAAGGCGAATCCGTACACGCTTTCTGGCGGCGAAAAGAGGCGACTGACTGTTGCTGCGTCGCTTGCTGCAGCTCCGCGTGTGCTGATTTTGGACGAGCCTACTTTCGGGCAGGATCGCAAAACTTGGTTGCAAATTATTCGCTTGATTGCAAGCCTTCGCAGCGAGGGCGTGAGCATTATTGTTGTGACGCACGATCGCGAGCTGGTTGATGCGTTGGGTGCGCGCTTGGTGGAGCTTGTGCCGGATGCGAAAACTGAAGGCGCGGAAGGTGCAGAAACTGCAGAATCTGAAACTGCAGTGAGCGCAGAATCTGCAGAATCTTCCGAAACTGCCGAATCTTCCGAAACTACCGAAGCGCTTTCCGCAACTACCAGCGCAACCGACATTTCGCGAATCAAAGTGAGCGCCGTCAACAATCGCAGCGAGGATGCGAAACTTTCAAGTCACTCGCCGCTTTTGGCGTCGATGAACCCGGTATTTCGTATTTTTGGCGCTTTCGTGGCGTCTATTCCGCTGATTTTTACGCTTGATTGCTTGTCTGCGTCCGTGGCGCTTGTGCTGGAATTTGCGATTTTCGCGTGCATTAAGCTTATGCCATTGCGTGTGATTCGACTTTCGTGGCCTGTGTGGGTGGGCGCGCCGACTTCCGCGCTAACTGTGCTGTTATACGGCAAAAGTGGCGGAAATACTTGGTTCCAGTGGTGGCTTATGCATGCTACGGATCGCTCTGCGCTGCTGGCCGTTGCAACCGCGCTTAGGATTTTGGCGATTGGCATTCCTGCGATTGTGATGGTTATTGGCATGGACGCCACCGATTTGGCGGATGCTTTTAGCCAGGTGTTGCATTTGCCGGATCGATTCGTGTATGGCGGTTTGGCTGGAATTAGGCTTTTTGGTGTGCTGCAGGATGATTGGGCTGCGCTGACGGCTTCGAGGCGTTCGCGCGGTTTGGGCGATGAGCATCGCGTGAGAGCATTCTTCCCGCAGTCGTTTGCGTTGCTTGTGCTTTCGATTCGACGTTCGACGACGCTCGCTACTGCTATGGAAGCGCGCGGCTTTGGGGGAGTTGGTGCGCGTTCGCACGCTCGCGTGAGTAGTGTGCATGCGCGCGATTGGTGGGTTTTGGTTGTTTGCGCGATTGTGCCGCTGGCTTCGGTGGCGTCGGCGCTTTACTTCGGTACTTTCGCTTTCCTCGGCGGTGCGTGAGTTTTTGCTCCAAATGCGCGCAACTTATCTCGCGTTTGGAGTGTTATGCAAGTTTTCCCGCTTAGCATCCCGACTAGCGTGTATACTTTCTCGAGTTGCGGGCTTGTAGCTCAGTGGATAGAGCGTCTGCCTCCGGAGCAGAAGGTCGTGGGTTCGAATCCCATTAGGCCCACTTTTGATTTTCTTTCGTATTGCGCTCGCGACTTCTCCGGCGTTTGTTGTCAGTTTTGCGGATTTGGGAAACATTTGCCGTGTAATTTTCTCGCGTTTGGAGGGTTTGGTGTGGTGTATCGCTCCAAATGTGCGCTGACGACTTGCTTTCGCGCTTAGTTAGCACGCGCTTAGTTAGCATGCGCTTAGTGAGTGTGCGCAGCCAGGACGCAAAATATAGCGAAAACATATAGACGTTATAAGAGCATTTAGTGGTTTTAAGACACGCCGAGCGCGCAGTTTATCTGTTCGCGCAACTTATTCTTCCGAAAATATTTTGCAATTAAGCTTTTTTGCAATATATTTTTTGGCTATATTTGCTTATCAAAAAAAGTTTTTCGCGATTATAAAATCTATGTGTGTTATATGCCATTTTTGCTTGAAATAGCCCATGGGGGGGGGGTATAAATACTAGAGGCTATTTGTGACTGCATTTGCCTATAGGGAGTTAGGGTATGATATACTCGCTACCTGTAGTTGGCTTGCTAGCTGGCGCTTTAGCAGATTAGGGAAGATGAGTTTTGATCTCTAATTTACGTTTATAAAGATTCGTCAGCCGGATTGTTTTGCAAGTGCAGGCGTGCTGAAATCGATTGTGATTGTTGAAATTGGTTGTAGGCGCGCGCTACATCGATTGCGATTGTTTTTCAATTGATTGTAGATGTGTTGCAGATGTGCTACAGGTGTGCTACAAGCGGCTTGATTTTGTGCAATGACGAATTGTTTTAGATGGTCAATTGCGCGAAAAATCGGCTTTTTGCGGCGGCAGTGATTAGGAAGGTGAGGGAATATGTTACCGGCAAAGTTTAGTGGATTCGCATCACGCGTGGGTCGTCTTGCGTTGCGCGCTTTGTCTTGGCATAAGGCAAGCGAGCGCGATGCAGCCGTTCTTACTTCCAGCACTGCTAGTACCTCCAGTACCGCAGTAACTTCCGGCAACGTAGCCGAAAGCACCACCACTCGCACAGCACGCCCATCTCACACTCTTCGCCGCGCACTCTTCGCAATGATCGTAGCCGCCGCCACGCTCCTTGCAATGCTCATCGTTCCGCCAGTGAATAGGGCGAAGGGTGTTGATCAGTCTTCCAATACTAATAAATCTGTAGTTACTAATCAATCTGCTGTTACTAGTAAATCTACTAGTACAGGTAAGCCTGTTGTTGCGAATAAATCTGTTGATAATAATAAATCTGTTGATAATAATAAATCTGTCAGTACGGATAAATTCACTGGTACTAATAAATCTTCCGTTACAAGTAAATCTTCTACTAATCAATCTGACGGCATCGATAAGTCTGTTAATAATAAATCTGGCAGTAATGATAAAACAGCGGTTATTGGTAAAAATGATAAAGTAGCAAGTACAGGTAAGTCTTCTGTAAATGCGGAATCTAAAAAATCTGCTGAATCTAAAAAATCTGATAAATCTGCGGATGTAGATAAAAATAAAAGCACTAATCAATCCGCAAATACCGACAGATCCGCATGGGATGATCGTAGTGGGTATAATTTTTGGAAGCAGCAACAGTCTTGGTGGGGCGGTACTGGTAGAGCCTATACTTCAGGAAAAGGCTTTGATGGTGGAGATTCCTTAAGAGATATTATTCTATTTAAGCCTACCGTAAATATGAATAAAACTATCGAACGCGATGGTAAAAAATTGCATGAAATCACTTGGACTGTATATTTTAATGCAAATAGTCCAGCAATTCCGTCTGTTGAAAATCATCAACCTTATACTGGTAACCTTCAACCAAAAGACGGTACAGGATATCGAAAGCAGCCTATACTAATGGCTTGGCTTCCAAAAGGTCTTGCTGATGTTAAAATTCAGCGAGATAGATTAGGTTATAAGAAAGTAGTTGTTGATAGAAAGCAATATACCTATGGCTGCTGGACTGATGATTCTAAATGTAAAGTTGTTGGGCACCTAGGAGGAAAAAATGGTCACCACGATTGGCAGAATCCTTGGGAGTTTAACTCTGTTTCTAATGAAAATGCAAAGAATGGCACTAATAGATTTAATAAATACTGGCATGAAGCTTTCACTAAAAGAGTAGGTGACTGCAATGACGGTCGCGGTCACAGCATGTGTGAAGTAAATAATTGGAAAAATAATTTTGAGCAAGTTGTAGCTTCATTGGAATATGCTAACGGTTCTTCGTATAGATGGATAATTAGAGGATATTTTGACGGTGATGAAAAAACTGCTGGATTGATGCCGTTTGCTGCAGGCTGGAATTCTGATTGTGATATGACTGATATTCATAACAATTCCTTTGGTGATGATGAAGGCAAGGATCAATACCGTAGCAAATGGGTTTTTATGGGACCATTTGATTCAGATGGAGACGGCATACCAGATTATATTGAGCGATTTGTGCTACACACTGATCCGAATAAAGCAAACAGTATTAACTATCCAAAATTTGATTGGAATGAATCGAAAGCTGGTATTTCCGCCAGTACAATGCTAGCTGACTATGCTAAAAAGCGCGATGGAGGAACTGCCAGTGGAACTTTGTATGGTGGCACTAACAATGTGCCTATAACCACTTATGGTGAAGGTCCAATAACAATTAAGCCGTATGTTGAAACAGGAACTTGGAACAAGTCAGACCCTAGTTACTTTGCGATAACAGACGAAGGTGGCTCATTTGGCGAAGTTACTGGTTCTACAACCGATTTACCTAATACTTTACCTGGTGCATACGGTTCGACTCTTAAAGTGCACTACGCTTTTGTTTCTGCAGAAGATGAACAAAAATATGGCATTAAGAATAATATGCCTAAAGATATTAAGCGCGGTGATTTAGGGAAGTGTGATGTAAAGAAAGATCAAGGTTGCATTACAATAAATAAAGATAACGGATATGTAACGTATAATCCGCGCAAAACAGACGTTGGTAGAGAAATTCCATTCGACGTAATTATTACTCACATAAATCCTAAGAATTATCCGTATAATTGCAATAAGGATGCTAATATAGAGCTTGCGAATAGCAATATTAAAATCTTATCTCAAGCATCTCAGTACAACCCTGTGTATGACGAAGTTAAGACTACGTATGATAAATCTATTGATACGAACAACCAGCCTGAAAGCCGTAAAAATCCTAATAACAGGTACAACAACGCAATTAAAGTAACTAAGAATTTCCCTGCTGGTACTAAGTTCGAGATGCCAAGTGGTAGCTCGCATAAAGACAAGAAGTATATTATAAATGGTAAGACCGTTGGCGATCCTACGTTGGATTGGTCAAAGATACTTAAAGATTCAAGCGGTGTAGTTCGTTTTACTCCTGATAAAACTAATGCTGGAGAACATGCGAAAACTCCTGTTATAGTCACGTATCCGGATGGCTCTACTTCCGAGAATCCTGATGCAGGAAATATGGTTTACGAAAATGCTGGTGGCAAAAAGTTTAGTAAGCTAATTCCTGAAAGCAGTGTTGTTTACGCTAAAGTTCATGTAAAAGATCTTGATAAAAACGATATGTCTTTGACGTTGAATCTTACGTCTGGTCGCGGCATGCATTCTATGTATATAAAGGACAAGAATGATAAAGAAGTTAATGACAGAATCTTGAGCGGCGGATATGACAGTAATTACTACAAAAATCTTAAGAAGAAAATAGCAATAGATGGTGATAAAAAGATAATTCTTGACTCATGGTCTAATGGTGCAAAAGGTAAGATTGATTTTAGAGCCATTTGCCATAAAAAAGACAGTAAGGATTATAAGCTTTTAAAGCCTCCTTCTGGTAATTCGAAGCCTTCTGGCGATATTAATGGTTTACAACTTACTGCAATACATCAGTGGAATCGTGCTAGCAAAGAGCAAGAGAGCAAGTGCACAAAAGATGGTAATTGCGGCAAGGATGAGTTTGAGTACAACTACCTGACCAGCAGTCAGTACAACAGAGATACTATGGAGCGCTCTCGTGCTATCTTTACTGGTACTCCAACAGAAAGTGGAGATTATGAGTGCAGGATTCTTGCGTTCCGAAATAGCTCTAATGCTTCTGGTAATAGTTCGTTAAAAGAATTTGATAAGAAGACAGTTAATGAGCAGTTGTATAACGCATACGGTTCTATTTCTTCAAAGTCAACAGGCAATGTGAGTGTAGCTAAGCAAGATTTTGCATTCCATATTGATGTGCCGGACAACCAAAAGTACAACCCGACTTATGTGAAGACTGGCACTATTGAGGCTGGTAAGTTTAGGGTTGGTGATTTTGTTGATAGTAATGGCAATTCTTCGAAGCAGCCTACGAGCATTAAGAGCGGCAATGGTGTTCCGCCGGATAAGCAAGATGGCATTGTTGTGGATAGACTCCCAAAGGGCACGTGGTTTGAGATTAAGCGCTTTGTTAAAGCTACCGATATTACAAACTCGAAAGTCAAGAGTTTGCCTTGGGCTAACTTAGAGGGCGACGAAGACAACGTTAAGCGCGATAAAAATGGTGATCCTGTTAAAAAAGATAACAAGATTCAACCAAATGATACCACTTCACTTCGCGAATACGGTGCCGTCACCTTCCGCCCAGATAAGTGGCAAGACGCTGGCGAGTATTGGGCGGAAGTTAGGGTTCATTACCCAGACGGCACCACTTCGGACGGCGAACATTCTGTAAATGAGCATCACCCTGTGTACGCAAAGGTGAAAGTTACGCGCGACGACAAGGATAATAAACTTTATCTTAACCTGTATAAGCATTACTACGATAAGGGCATGGGCGACGGCTACGACCTTAAAGTAGGCGAGTCGTTACCTAACGATGCGACCTTCGACTCGTGGATGACTAAGTCTGTTGGTAAGTTGCATCAGCACGTAATCTGCTCCAAGAAGGGCAAGGATGGTAATTATAGCGATTATACTTACAACACTCTGCCTGGTCATGTTGATAGCAAAGCTAATAATGCGAAAGACATTGAAAAAGACGGCTTAAGGTTTAAGAGCCAGAAAATCTGGGAGCACGCGAGCTTTGAGCAGCAGAAGCAGTGCCGCCTTGATAAGAAGTGTGATAAAGACAAATACCTATACGACAGTGACAGCGCTTCCGAGCAGACGCGCGGATATTTTGGCGGTAAGGCGCAGAAGATTGGCGACTACCAATGCAAGGTCTACGTTATAAGTGGCAAAGATAAGTCTGATGCGTTTGAGAAGGCGGTTAAGGCTAATATAAAGAAGAACACTTCCAAAGACCCAGCTGCTGGTCTGTTTGATAAGAAGGACAATAAGTATCCATACGGTGAAAAAAGTAAAGGCTACGAGACTGGCTCGTTTGATATTCGTATTCACAACGACAACCACTTCTACAACCCGAAGTATGTTGATGTGAACGTTACGGCTGGTCAAAAAGTTGAGAATGCTGTGCCGCAAAGCGTTAGGAGCGCTAACGGTGCAGATAAATCCCAGGATGTTGTGAATGCTGGTGCTCTGCCGGACGGAACTTGGTTTGAGTTTAAGGATGCTATTCACGGCTTTGAGGTAAATGCTGATGGCACTAAGGGAAAGCAGGTGTCTTTAGACTGGTCGTATTGGGCTTCTGGCAACGCCGCCGATAAAACAGGTGAGCAAAGCAATAAGCCTGACAATCCTGCCGATTCTAATAATCACAAGGGCAAGCACAGTGCCAATGGTGACGGCGCTCGCTACGGCAAAGTGACCTTCCACCCAGATCAATCTGTTGCTCCTAAAGCGTACTTTAAAGAGATTGTCATCCATTACCCGGATGGCTCCACTTCGGACGATCCGGATTCTGGAAACAACGGCAAGCCTGTGTATGCGAAGGTTACAGTTGGAGGCTTAAGTGGAGCTGACAAAGATCTTAAGATGACATTGCTCAGGTCTAAAGACGCTGATCCTGTTCATGACACGCTTGGTGGTGATAATTCTCTTACCGTTATGAGCGGCACGAGCCTTACTAAGAACCCGTATGTGCTCGCGTGGAGCTTGAAGGATCGTAGCAATATTTCATTGCGCATGATGTGCACTAAGCAAGGCGAGAAAAAGTGGAGCCGCGGGCTTGACGATACGCTCAATATGCATCTGAACCAGAATTATGGTGAAGGTGTGCAGCCTTGGAAGTTTGCAACTGCTGATCAGCGAAAGTCTTGCAGTCAAGACAGTAAGAATTGCAATGCTAACTTGCTGTATGGCTTTACGAAGAATGGTAAGCAGGACAGCATAGAAAGCGCTGTGTCTCGCAGTGAAGACGATATTGCTGGCGTACCTCAAAAGGCTGGAAAGTACACGTGTGCTGTGTTTGCGTTGAAGCCTAATGCGCTTACGGTGTTTAATAACACTGTTAATAACAGTCTTATTGAGAATAAAAAGTATTCGTCTACGGATATGAAAACTACTTGGTTTGACGGCGTAACCATTGGAAAAGACTGGAACAGAATTGCTGTTGATGTGACCGTGATAGATCCGCCTAAATTCGCTCTGCCAAAGACCGGCGGCGAGGGGCTTAGCATGGCGCTGCTGGTGGTGGCGATGATCGGCATGTGCGTTATGTGCGGCGCGTTCTTCGTTGATCAGACGAAGTGGGGTCACGCGATGCTCGCCGGCGCGGATGCTGGCATGATGTGCGGTTTGCGCGGAATGACCGCCAGCATCACGCAATCTCACGCTACGAAAGCCAGCATCACGCGAAATAGCAACAGTAAAATTTCCGAAATTTGGCGCGGTTTAGTCAAAAAAGTCAAGAATATTAGGCGATTTGACGATTATTCTGCGTCCGTAAAAGATTTTGTCCGCAAAGCCACCGGATGGTTGCGCGCCGCATTGAGGCGCGTCGGAAGGTGGGTTGCCGAAAGGTGGCGATGCCGATGAAAATTTTCTGCAGCTTAAAAACTGCAGTACCAACGTTCCATGTGCTGGCAATGGCATTACGCGTTACGTAGTGACGTTACATAGTGATGTTACATAGTGACGTTACATAGTGACGTTGCATAGTGATGGCAAATATGCCGGAGCATGGTTCGGATTTAATCTTGCTGCGCGCGGCGCAAATCGCAGCCGCCGACAGAGTTCATGCGGCTTTGCGATGACTCCGCCGACCGTGCGCAACACAAAATAAAACAATAAACGTATTTTCCTCAAAACCTGCCCACAAGGGCACTGATATAAAGGAGAAGAAAGTGAATAAATTCACTAAACAATGCGTGGCGGCATTCGCCTCGCTCGCAATGGCTGGCACGCTGTGCGTCGCCGGCGCCGTGGTGGCAAACAGCTCTGCTTGGGCTGAAACTCAGACTAGCAGTGAAACTGATGCACCTTGGAATCCTGCCAACAAACAGAAAAAGGGTTCCATTACCATCAAGAAGTATGAGGATAAGGGTCCAAACGATACATCCGCTCCTCTTGCCGGTGCTAAATTCAAGGTACAAAGAGTTACGAAGCTTTCTGCCTCTGATAACACAAGCACAGACCTCACAGATTACAAGAATTGGGAAGTTCTTGCTACTAAGGTGAAATCACTTAACGATAATCCTAATCCTGCAGGCATGGAATTCGATAGTAGTAATACGAAAGAAGATGTAACAGGTTCTGATGGTTCGAAGAAATTCGATGGACTTGCTATCGGCCTTTACAAGGTTGAAGAAACACAGCCAGCACCTGGCCACTCTAATGACGTTACACCGTTCTACATGACGATTCCAGAAATCATTCATGAAGCAGGTAAGACAGTTACCTATAGCTACGATGTAACTGCAAGCCCAAAGAACCAGAGCCTTGCTGGTAAGATCACGAAGACTCTTGTTCATGGAACAGATGAAACATCATTCGTGGGCAATGGCGATACCATGACCTACAAGATTTCTGCTGCCGTGACTAGTAACACGGCTACAGAACGTAAGGATTGGACTAAGGATGATCTGAAGGGATACACTGTATTCGATCAGGCTCCTGCCGGTGTATTCACTGACTATACGGCAGCTGTTGTTAAGTCTGCAACAGTGGTTTACAAAGACAACGGTGAAGCTAAAACTGTACCTTTGACAAGTAAAACCGCAATTACTACTGAAGATGTTAAAAAAGGTGGTAGTGGTGCAGATGCAAATGATGTCGTAGCAAAACGTATTAAAGTAGGGTTTACCGATGCCGATAATGGTGGTTTAGCCGATATCGCAACCGCAGCAAAAGCTGATAAGGACGCAAAAGTCGAAATTGAATTTGCGTTCACTATTAAAGATCCTACAAAAGTCTCTGAAACTAGTTTCACCAATAAGTCTGGTTTTATTCAGGGACAGGGCAAGAATAAGCCAGCTCCAATTCCAGAAGTTCCAGGCGACGGTGGTTCAACTGTTACATCCAATTACGGCTTCTTGCAGGTGAACAAGTATGACGGTACCTTTAAATCAACTGATGCGAATACTAATGATGTTAAGCCTAAGCTCGCTGGTGCTAAGTTCAAGCTCTTCGCTAAGAAGGCTGATGCAGACGCGTGCGCTGCCGATACTACTGCAAAAGCTTGCGGTAACGCTTCAAAGGTTGGCGAACTCACCACTGTTGACGGTGGTAAGTTCGCAAAACCTGTAAAGGTTGTTGTTGATAGTACAGAACACCCGTTCTACATTGTTGAGACTGAAGCTCCGGCTAATTATGAGCGTGATCATCAAGCTCATAAAGCAACTGTTCTTACAACTTCCACGGAACAAAATCCTACATCTGTTGACATTGCTAACGTGCCAACCAAGGATAACGGTTCTTGGTTCAAGCTTCCAAAGACCGGTGCTGCTGGCGTTGTGATCTTCGCATTGGCTGGCGTGTGCTTGGTGTGCTTCGGCATCTTCGTCTTCATGCGTAACCGCAAGAAGGAAGAAGAGCAGCAAGCTGCCTGATTCTTCGCAATTCTTAGGAATTGTAATCCGCTAGGCGATTGAGTTTAAGTGCGTTTTGTGCAGCGGAACTTTAATCGCCTAGCTTATAACTGAAAACTCAGCAGGCTGTGCTGTTTTAGCGCTATCCGGCGTTGTGCGTTTGTGGCGTTTTGCTGTGTGCGTTGTGCGTTTGTGGCGTTTTGCTGTGTGCGTTGTGCGTTTGTGCTTTGCGAAAGGATCCCTCTTTTTCGCACAGTGCAGTCTGCTATCTTATTTTTCTTTCCGTTCGGAAAGAACATTAATCAATAACAATTAACCCTCTATTAGAGAAGAAGTTACAATGCAAAACGAATATACTGATGAAAAAGAAATTCCTTGTATTGTGAGAGAAATTAGAGAGTACCGTAGAATAAAAATAAATCCAATTCTAGAGAATGAAAAAAATACAGATGAAGTAAAAAAAGAACAACTAGAGGAAGAACTTCGAATAGTAAGATTCTATTATAATCTCTGGGATAGTTTCTCTTCAAAATTTGTCCTTTCGTTCCTTTCAGGACTTATTGGATTGTTGGTAGGATTTACGAAATCTGCAGATAAAGTTGCAAGCATTTTTGCTGTTGGATTCTTTTTCATGATTATTCTAATCTGCCAATGGTTGTTCGTTTGTGGAACAAATATATATTACGAGGAAATGGAAGTTGTTGAAGATGAACTTGAGAAAATAAGTAACACAATTCAACCAAATCCTAAGAAAACAAGCATACGTATTTACAAACGTAACTCAGTGCGTCGTAGTATTTTCGGCAGGTAGTATTGCGCTAAGCTGAGTACCTGCAAGCGTAGCTTCTGAAGCTTTGCATCATTGCTTTGCAAACGGCGATTACTTATTGCTTAGTGAACTTTAGCAGTATTGCTCTGCAGATGCCGAGTATTTATCGCTTAGAGAACACTAGCATTCACGCTGCTGCACACATCACGCCAGGCACTTCTACCACACCAAAAAACAACGGTGAGTGAATTAACAAGTGAGGGGTGGGTGTTGCTTGGTCGAGCAATATAAAAGCGGAACGATAGTAATATCCTTTTGACAAATAACTACTTCTGCAGAAAAAGTAAGTAAAAAACTAAACTTAACTATGCAACCTATAAGTCCAAATAAGGTATAAGAGCGGAGCGCTGCGAGACAAGTAACACCCACTACTCACAGCCGCTTCAGAAACCCGCCAGCCAAACACCAGCCAAAACTCGCGCCACACCAAACAATAATTCGTGTCACAATGACATAAACACAGAAATGGAGGAAGCATGAAATTAAACAGCGCTGTTACGAAAGTATATGCTTTCCTCAACAAAATCTCCCAAAACAAGCTTTTCAAAAACCAAACCAACAAAACTAACAAAACAACCCAACCTAACTTAACCGAATCAACCGCAACCGAATTAGACGCAACTCAAATTATCACTACTCAAATCACCCTTAACCAAACCAATCAAACTTCCAAAACTTCCCAAGCTAACCAAACTAACCAAACCGCCGCACCAAATCAACCAAAACCTCACGCCGCCCACAAATCCAAGCAAAAATCTAAGCTCCGCCGCATTATTGAGCCAATCGCGTTTGTGCTCGCGGGTCTTTTATGTTTTGCGTATCCGGTGTGCTCAACGCTTTGGAATAATCGCGTTTCTAAGGAAATTTCCGCAGCTTACGACAAGTACAACCACGATCAGGCTGGCGATGTGCGTCGTGCTCACTTGCGCGCGGCTCGTCGCTACAATGCGCGCCACAAGTCGATTATTAGCTCCGATCCTTACGACGGCACCACGGATTACATGAATAAGCCGGAGTATAAGGAGTACGCGAAGCAGCTTGACGAGCCTATGGGCATTATGGGCATTGTGAAGATCCCTAAGATTGGCGTAAAACTGCCGATTTATCACGGTAGTTCGCAGCAAGTTTTGGCGCATGGTGCCGGACACTTGTATGGCACGGATTTGCCGGTGGGTGGCAAGAATCGTCACACGGTTGTGACGGCGCATACTGGTCTTGCGGACGCTACGATGTTCGATGATTTGGTGAATTTGAAGAAGGGTGATTTCTTCTACTTTGACGTGCAAGGGGAGACGCTGCGCTACAAGGTGTTCCGCATTAGCGTGGTCGATCCGCACGACATTAGTTTGCTTCAGCGCGAGAAGGGGCGCGATTTGGCGACTTTGCTTACGTGTACGCCGTATGGTGTGAACTCGCACAGGTTGCTGGTGACTGGGTATCGCGTGTTGCCGGATCCGGTGAAGCCGCCGGAGGATCATGTGCAGTGGCCGTTGTGGATGACGCTGTTCGTGCTCGCTATGATTCTTACCGTTGCGGTGTTGACGACGATGCTTGCGACTGTGTGGCGCAAGAAGCGCGATGAGATTTATGTGCGCGGCAAGCATTTGCTGGCGATTTCGCGCGATGTGATGCGTAAGTTACGGCGCGGTTAGCGCAAATCGTCGCGCAAACGCCGGAGAAAATTCTCCGGCAAATGTTTCCCAAATTCGCAAAAGCGACAACAAACGCTGGAGATTCTCCCGCGAATTTTATTTTCCATGGTTGCGCATGGACTTGCAAAATGCCTTGGGGGGGGGGTATAGTTACAAGCACTGTGTCTGCAATTAAGAGAGGTTTTGCAGTGCTGTGTGGTTCTTGATTTTGTAATGATGGCTACACAAATTTTGAGAGTTTGAATTTAATGAAGGTGATTAGAAATGTTTCCGCAGCGTCGTCGTAACAGTCTTTCTAAGATTATGCGCGTAATTTGCGGTTTCACGTCCTGCGTGCTGACTCTCGCAACTCTCGCGATTGTGCCTATTGCTCCGTCGAGCGCTTCAACCGAAGGAACAGCTAAGGCTGCGGCGAATTCTGAGATTAAAGGTGATCAAGAGCTTAAGAATCAAGACGAGCATAAAGCTGATAAGCAATCTGATAAGCAAGCTGATAAAAAAGCTGAGCAGAAACCTGAGCAGCAACCCGGTAGTCAAGCTGAGAAAAAAGCTGAGACTAAGACAGAGCAGCAACAGCCTGAGAAAAAGACTTCTTCAACGACTAATACAGATCCTAAAAACGAAGCTTCCAGTAAAGATAAAAAAGCTAATCAAGATAAAAAATCTGATCAAAACGGTAAATCTGATCAAAACGGTAAAGATAAAAAAGCTGCTGAAGACGCGACTGGTTCGAACGGTGACAGAAGCTCTGCCAACAATAACAAAAACAGCGCGCAATACTATAATCCGGAGTATCAAAATACCCCGAATATTGTTGCTGGAAATCTTTCTACAAGTGCAAACAATAAGTCGGGCGCTCCTAGGAGTAAGCCAATTCGCGGCAATAGGAAAGTTAAGCGTGGGCTTCTTCCTGCTGGCACGTGGTTTGAAATTAAGTCAGATGTAAAAGCTAAAGACGACGCTTCTAAATGGGCTGTTTTTGAAGGCGAACAGTGCGATAATTCTTCCGAATGCACAACAACAAAAGCCATTCCTGATAGTCGTAGTGCTTCAAAATATGGCGTTATAACTTTCCGTCCAAATAGGTGGACTAAAGACGGTAAATACAAAGTGCACGTAGTTGTGCACTATCCTGACAGCAATAACACTACTTCCGATGCTGCTGATGCTGGAAATAGTAAAGATGGAAAGTCTTCGCCTGTTTATGCATATGTTAATGTTACGAGATTTAGTCCACAGACTGGCGATTTGAAGCTTTCAATAAGTAGCAAAGACAAAGAAGATTTGAAATATGGACAGTCCGATAACTCAGATTTACTGTTAATGGCTGGTAAAAAGATTGAAAAGACTACTTTTGATTCTTCTGTGCATCTTGGCGTAGGCAATATTAATCAGCGCATGATTTGTTACGAAAAAGATAAGACTGGCGAGCCTGTTGCTGGAAGCTACAAGCTTGGTGGAATTAACGGGCTTACGTTAAATGAAAAAGACGTAAAAGTTTGGCAGCACGCCAGTTACGATCAGCAAAAGAAGTGCTTTGATGATCCTGCTAATGGCTGCAGTGTAGATGATTTGCTTTATGACGATTACGTTTACGACAACTATGTTAAAACGCACACCGATTTTGAGCCTAAGCAAGTAAACGAGTATACAGTTGGCAAACTTACTGGCACTGTAGAAAAAACTGGTAATTTTGCGTGCAAAGTTTATGCTTTAAAGAATTCTGTTAAAGATGAAAACAATCAAGAAAGTCAAGATAATCAAGACAAAGATTTAATAAACAAGTTCGATTCTATAGTTAACGAAAAGAAAAATAACGTTAAAGAAATAGATGATGAGCTAAACTCAAACAATTTGTTTAAGTCAAATAAAGGCATTACTTGGGAAGCTAAGACTTTGAACATTACTGTTCGCAAAATGTCTTACTACTATCAGCCTAATTATGGTGACGGAATTAATACTCTTCCAGGCCAAGATGCAACTTCTATTGTGCCTGTTAATAAGTGCGGTGTAGGTGGCGATAATTGCAATAGTAAGCTAGCTCGCACGCATGATCTTCCTGACGGAACTTGGTTTGAAATAAAACAGTATGATGGTGATTCTACCCCAGTTCCTGATTGGGCTTCATTTAAGGACAATCAAAGTAATAAGCCTGATGATCCTAAAAGTAACATTGGCAAAGATTCTTCTGCAGGTTCTGGCAAAAACTACGGCAAGATTACTGTAAAAATGAGCACTTGGATTAAAACCGGGTATTACTATGTGCCAGTGGTTGCGCATTATCCTGATGGCTCTTCTTCAGAAGATAAGGATTCCAGTAACGAAGGTAAGCCTATCTATTTGAAAGTTTCAGTTAATAATTCTGTGACTATTGGCAATGATGATTTAAATTTACGTGTGACGACTGAAAAAGCTTCTGCTGGCGGTGTTGCTGGTTCAGAAGGTGATGATTATGGAGATGTAGATCCAGACCAAGGCATCTTCATGATGCGTGGTGTTGGTTCTATAAATACTTATCTTGATGCGTGGTCATTGCGTGATGTAGATAAGAAAATTTCGCTAAAAGTCTTGTGCACTAAGCTGAATAAAGCTGGAGAAGTGGATGCTAACGCAACCTGGTCTAGTAGCGTTAATGGCTTGAGCACTCCTACTGAGAATCAAATTCATAAATGGGGTCATATTAACACTGTTGCTGAGCTTAAAAATTGCGAAAATAATTCAACTTCGTGTGACACTTCGCGTACCTTATTTAGACGAGATGTTGAAGCTAGCGATTGGGATGTGTATAACCCATTCTATGCAGTCGAACGCACGGATTCGATTATTGGCGGCGCGCCTACAGAAACAGGCGACTATCAGTGCGCTGTTTACGCGTTGAAGCCGAAGGCGCTTGATGCTTATACAACTAAAGTGGGTAGCGCAACTTCCGTAGCAAATGGCGATACTCTTCTTAAAACCGCCGGTCTCGAAAAAGGCAAGGATTGGACGATGACTTCCTTCCCAATCCACGTTGTTGAGCCTTTTAAACTTCCAAAAACGGGATTCGCAGGTTGGAACATGCTGCTCGGCGGTTTTGCAACTGTTTCAACGTGCTTAATGGTTCTTGCGTTTGCTCTCGACCAAACAAAGTGGGGGCGCGCATTTATGAAAAATTTTGTGTACCAAAATTCTGCTCAAAAGGTCAGTGAAATAGCTGTTCAAAAGGGCAATGAAGTATCTGCTCGCAAGGGCACTGAAATAAAGGAGAGGAAATGAATAATTTCACAAAACGATGCGTCGCCGCATTTGCCTCGCTCGCAATGGCTGGGACGCTGTGCGCTGCGGGCGCTGTGACAGTGTCCGGCGTTGCGTGGGGTGCTACCCCCGGTAAGGTCGTTCCTCAGCAGCCTAAAAAACAAGGCGGTAAGCCTGGAAAAGCGCCATGGGAGCTTACTGCTGATGAAAAGACCTCAACGACTGGCTCCATCACCATTAACAAGTGGGAAGATGAGGTTGAGAACGGCAATCAGAAGAAGTCAACTCCTGTAAAAGATGCTGGGTTCACTGTAAAAAAGGTGACGCAAATCGGTAACGATGCTATCGACTTAACCAAGTACGACGACTGGGTTAAGGTTGCCAATAAGATTGACGACCTTAATAAGCGTGAGGAGAATCCTACTGGAATAACCGCTGAAGCTGTTACTGGTTCTCCAAAAAATACTAATGATAAGGGCGTTGCAAAGTTCGATAATCTTGGAATCGGCCTGTACCAAGTTACAGAAACAACAGTTCCAAATGGCTTCTCTGCATCTGAATCCAAGACATTCTATATGACAATCCCAATGATTGAAAAGGATTCTGATGGCAACGTAGTCTACAACTATAATCCATCCGCGGAGCCAAAGAACAAGGATTTGAAGAAGAGCGTTAAGAAGGAAGTTAATACTAAGGGCGCAATTGGTGCTGGAGATGAGGTTAAGTACACAATCACCTCCGATCTTACCAAGATGAAGCATAGCGCTTCTGACCCGGATCTTAAGGCTACAGATTTTACCGGCTATTCTGTAATTGATCTCGCTCCTGCTAACTACTTCAAGTATCCTACTGACGAAACCTCTCATCAGGTTACTGATGCAAGCATTGCCAAAGTAGTTAAGAAAGTAAGCTTGGGAGTTGGCGAAAAGCCTGATAGTACTAAAGATACGCCTCTTGAAGCTGCTGACTACACCGTTGCTAAAGATCCAACTCAAATTCCTGCTACATCTAAGGACGTTGCTCGTGATAAGATTACTATCTCCTTCACTCCAGCAGGTATGAATAAGATTGTTGCAGCTGCAAATCAGAACGCTGGCAAGGTTGTAAAGGTATTCGTTGACTTAGCTTTCACTCTTTCTGATTCGGCGAAGATTCAAAGCAACACTGTTGAAAACAAGGGTGCGTTTATTTCTTCAGACTATAGCTCTACGATTGTTGGTGTTAAAACTGCAAAGGTTGATTTCGTTAAGTTCTCAATCAAGAAGGTTTCTGCAAAAGACACCACAAAGACGCTTCCTGGTGCAAAGTTCAAGATGTTTGATACTGAAAAGGCTGCTAAAGCATGCTCTGATGCTATTACTGCCGGTAGTGGTGTAGATGCCGCCTGCGCTTCTCATACTAGCTTCGGAGAGAAGGAAACTGCAGAAAAAACAGACACATCTACAGGCGCTGAAAAAGGTGTAACCCCATCCTACTCAGTTATAAAAGGTAAGTCATTCTATATTCTAGAAACTGTGGCTCCAGCTGGTTACATCCGTAATCCTGATCCTGTTGCAGTGACTGATATTAAAGCTGACAAGGAATTGCCATTCCAGGATGTTCCAGACGATAGCGAACACGCTTGGTTCAACCTTCTTCCAAAGACCGGTGCTGCTGGCGTGATTCTCTTCGCGCTCGCGGGCGTGTGCTTCGTTGGCGCCGGTTTCGTGGTGTACATTCACCGCCGCAAGAAGGAAGAGGAGCAGGCTAAGCTCCGCGCTTAAGTTAATCCCTTTCTTTAAGCATTAACGAAAATGGGGAGTCGGGCGCGCGTTAACTAACGCTTTCCCGGCTCCCTGTTTATTTATTGGAGGAATTATGAAGTTGGCTGATTTTGCAGAGTCTGCTCGCGTGCTATTTAAGCGGCTGACTCGTATGTGCGCTAATAAGTCCTCCAAAGGTGCGCATGATTCCGCAAGCTCGCAAACTGCGGAAACTACGCAATCTCCACAAACTGCGCAATCTTCACAAGAGCAGTCTCCGCAGTCCTCGCAAGATCAATCTTCTCCAAAACAAATGTCCACACTTCGCAAGCTGGCTGAGCCTGTTGTGCTTGTTCTTATTGGCATTTTGTGTTTTAGCTATCCTGTGGTTTCTACTTTGGTCAACAATCATGCTGCCAAGGAACTTTCAATCGAGTACGACAAATTAAATAAGTACGAGCCTAAAGAAACTCGCGCGCAAATTTTGCGAAAAGCGCGGCTGTACAACGCTCGTCACAAGGCGGTTATTAGCGCGGATCCGTATAACGGCGGCAGCGACTACATGAATACTCCCGAATATAAAGAGTACGAAAAAGTGCTTAGCGAGCCGATGGGCATTATGGGCATTGTTAAGATTCCGAAAATTGGCGTGAGGCTGCCGATTTATCACGGAACTACTCAAGATACTCTCGCAATGGGCGCTGGGCATTTGTATGGCACGGATTTGCCGGTGGGCGGCAAAAGTAGGCACACGGTTGTGACTGCGCATACTGGTATGCCGGATGCCACGATGTTCGACGACTTAAACACGCTTAAAAAAGGCGACTACTTCTATTTTGACGTGCAAGGCAAAACTCTTCGGTACAAAGTGTTTCGCATAAATGTGGTGGAGCCGAACGATATTCGTTTGCTGCGGCGCGAGAAGGGGCGCGACTTGGCGACGCTGCTTACGTGTACGCCGTACGGAATCAACACGCACAGGCTGCTCGTGACCGGGTACCGCGTGCTGCCGGATCCTGTGAAGCCGCCTGACGACCATATGCAGTGGCCGCTGTGGATGACGCTGTTTGTGGCATCTATGGTGATGTCTGCGATGCTGTTGGCTATGATGCTTGCGATTACGTTTGGTAAGAAGCGCGGTGCGAGGGCTTTGCGCGGACGGCATTTGCTGGCAATGCGACACGCCGGCTTGCGTCCAATCAAATTCTGAGTATAGTAGTTACTCGGTTCGCGAAAGCGAGTCGAGATAACCAACGCCCCTTTAGCTCAGTTGGTTAGAGCAGCTGACTCTTAATCAGCGTGTCCAGGGTTCGAATCCCTGAGGGGGCACAGACAAAACCCAAGCTTCGCGCTTGGGTTTTTTCGTATCCAATCACCACACGCAACGAAGCCATCGTTTGTCCCTCTTAGCAGTCAATCTTGAATTATGACCTCGTCGAATATGATGCCACAATTATTCCAGGATGATGTTTCGCAAAATCCGCAGCAAAATCCGCAACAGCCGCAACAAAATCTATCGCAGCCGCGCCCGCTTCCTCTAAAAGCCGCCGACACAACCGCCGAAAACCCGTGGCCTGTTGCAATCTTAAGCCAAAAGTTCCACGGTGCCGTAGAACGCTGGCCGTCCGCGTGGATCGAGGGTCAAATCGTCGAAATCAACATGCGCCGCGCATCTTCCGGCTACATCACCCTTCGCGACAGCAACGAAGAAGTGTCAATCTCCGTAATGGGCTTCAGTAATTTCGTGCAACAGGCGCGCGAACTTCGCCAGGGCGACCGTGTAGTCGTTCACGGCAAGGCGGATATTTGGGTAAAAGCCACGCGTTTAAGCTTCGTTGCGGACGAAATCCGCCGCGTCGGTGCCGGCGACTTAAAAGCGCAAATTGACGAGTTGCGTAAAAAGCTTAAAGGCGAAGGCCTGTTTGACGCGGAAAATAAGATTCCGCTTCCGGAGTTTCCTAAGTGCATCGGCCTCGTGTGCGCGCCTCAGGCTCGCGCGGAGGGTGATGTTATTACGAACGTGAATTTGCGCTGGCCTGTTACGCGCTTCAAGGTTGTTCACGCGCACGTGCAGGGCGTGCAGTGCCCGGCGGACGTTATTGCCGCAATTAAGCAGCTCGACGCGGATCCAGATGTTGATGTTATTATCGTTGCTCGCGGTGGCGGCAGCTTTGAGGATTTGATTGGTTTTTCGGACGAGGGTGTGGTTCGTGCTACGGCCGCGTGCGTAACGCCGATTGTGTCTGCAATCGGCCACGAGGACGATTGGACGCTTATCGATTTGGCTGCAGACATGCGCGCGTCTACTCCTACGGATGCTGCGAAGCGCGTGGTTCCGGACGTTCGTGAGCAGTGGCAGCTTATTGATAACGCGCTGCAAACTATGCGCATGCGAATTTCTGCGCGCGTTGACAATGAGATTCGCCTCGTTGAAGGTTATGCGAACCGCCCGAGCCTTACGCGCCCGAGCACTATGCTTGAGCCGCACGAGCGCTTGGTTGAGCAGGCTGTTGAGCGAATGCGTCACGGTTTGGTGCGACTTCTTGACGACGCGAGTTTGACTGTTGAGAAGGCTCACGCGAGCTTGACTGCGCTAAGTCCGCAATCGACTTTGAATCGCGGGTACGCTGTAGTTCAGCTCAGCGGCGGGCGAGTACTTGACGACGCATCGTTAGCGAAAATTGGCGACGATATGACAGTTACGCTTAAAAGCGGTGTGGTTCTTGGCAAGGTGACTGGCACAAAAGTAGCTGCCGGAAAGTCAACTGCCGGAAAGTCAGTTAAGTAGATTTTTAGATATTTTAGATTTTTAGATATCTTAAATATTTTAGATACAACGAAAGGTTAGATATGAGCGAGAAAGCAACGAAAAAAGCAGAAGAATCAGCAGAAAGCACTATTAGTACAGAAAGCACAGAATTTGCGAGCACGCTTACGAAGGAAGAGCGCGCTGCGATTGAGGCGATGCCGTACGAAGAGGCTCGTGAAAAGCTTGTTCAGGCGGTTCAGGCGCTTGAAGCTGGCGGTTTGACGCTGGATCAGTCCATGCGTCAGTGGGAGATTGGTGAGGCGCTGGCAAAGCGCGCGCAGGGCTTACTCGCCACGGTTCGCGCTAAGTTGGACGCGGCTCAAGCGGAGCAGTCAGCGACGGCAGCTACGGCCGGCACGCAGTCTAATCTTGAATCTTGAGCATGCTATAGCGTGTAAACCACGCCATGGTGTACAATTGCCATTTGTTGCCTCGGTAGCTCAGTGGATAGAGCACCACTCTCCTAAAGTGGGTGTCGTCAGTTCGATTCTGATCCGGGGCACTTTTATGTGTGGAAGTTGTGCAGTTTATATTTGTGCAATGGTGTTGTGTACTGTGTATAGTTCGCCTATTTTTTGTTGACGAATATTAGTTTCTTTTGTAAAATAGGATTGTGGTGAAGCCAGGCTGTGTCTGGTTCGCGAAGAGCCAATCAAGCGATTGATTGGCTCTTTGTGCATCTAATAGCGGGGGATTGCGAATTTATTTAGCAGATTATTATTTATTCACTGCAAGTGTCATATGTAATCCGAGTGCTTTTAAGATTTTCGAGATTGTTGCAAATGATGGGTTCCCTTCTTTAGAAAGTGATTTGTACAGTGATTCGC
This sequence comes from uncultured Bifidobacteriaceae bacterium, assembly GCA_947253155.1. Classification (GTDB taxonomy): domain Bacteria; phylum Actinomycetota; class Actinomycetes; order Actinomycetales; family Bifidobacteriaceae; genus Bifidobacterium. The sequence goes on along the minus strand of CAMXYK010000002.1, from coordinate 45,456 downwards.
GATTAAGTTTCGTTTCTTGAGCTAGTTTGCTCATTCCGTGAGCTTTTGCTATATCTCTTAGAACAAGTTGAACTGTTTTAGTATCTCCATCTTCTAGTGCAATAGCAAGATATTCATCAATTGCTTCCTGTGTGTCTAAGTATTTACTTGCATCAAACGTTGAAAAAGTAACCTTGTCCATCTTATTGTTCCTCGTGTAATTGTTGTGCCAATTTATGAGCTGTATGTATGTCCCTAGATTGACTTGATTTGTCTCCGCCTGCTAAAAGAAAAACTGTAAGTGAGCCGATTTGTGTGTAATAAATACGATATCCTGCTCCAAAATGAAAACGCATTTCGCTTACTTTATTACCAACGGATTTTATATCGCCAATCATTTGTCCATGTGCCTCACATTTTGCAATTGCGTATAAAATTCGCTTTTGCGCGTGTTTGTCCTTAAGCTTTTTAAGCCAGGTGTCAAATAAATTACTTGATATAATTTCCATTTACATAATTGTAGTCTAAAAGCTACAAATGTCAATTTATATTAGCAAAGTTGCTAATGTTAGGGGATAGTGTTAGATTATTTCTAACTTAAGCGATGATCCGTTATCGGCGGGGAGTTTTCGGAAGAACGGCGAGGATTTGTAAGGTTCTCGCTTATTAGAACCGACGGGGTTGGCCCGCACAGCCAAACACGAGAGGCTATAAGAATAGTTCGATTGCGTTACGCACGTAACTTACGTAACTTGCGTTTCGTAAATCTTATAGCAAGCGAGGTGGTACCGCGGCAGTAACTGTCGTCCTCGCAGGGAAATATTCACCCTGTTGAGCGAGGAGAGCACAGTGAGCGAATCCACTAATCCAGCAGCAAACGCGTCCGCAAATCACGTATATCCAAAGGTAAGTGTTTCTGCATCAACGCAAGAAAGCGCCGGCGCGCAAGTTGCACCAAATCCTTCCTTCCCAAAGCTTGAAGAATCTGTTCTTCAGTACTGGGATGCAAACAATACTTTCCGCAAGTCAATCGAATACCGTCCGTCCGGCAAAGGTAGCCAAAACGAGTTCGTGTTCTTCGATGGCCCTCCATTCGCAAACGGTCTTCCTCACTACGGCCACCTGCTCACAGGCTACGCAAAAGACGTTGTTCCGCGCTATCAGACTATGCGCGGCCGCAAAGTAAACCGCGTTTTTGGTTGGGATACTCACGGTCTTCCTGCAGAATTGGAAGCGCAAAAGGAACTCGGTATCGAGTCGGTTGAGCAGATCGAAAAAATGGGCATCGCAAAGTTCAACGATGCTTGCCGTGCCAGCGTTTTGAAGTACACCAACGAGTGGCAAAATTACGTGCATCGTCAGGCGCGCTGGGTTGATTTCGAGCGCGGCTACAAGACGCTGAACATTCCATACATGGAATCCGTTATGTGGGCCTTTAAGCAGCTTTACGATAAGGGCTTGGCTTATAAGGGTTACCGCGTTCTTCCGTACTGCCCGAAGGATCAAACTCCGCTCAGCGCCCACGAGCTTCGTATGGATGCGGACGTTTACCAGAACCGTCAAGACACCACCGTTTCCGTCGCCGTTAAGCTTCGTGACGAAGACGACGCTTACGCAGTATTCTGGACCACTACTCCTTGGACAGTTCCAACAAACTTCGCAATCGTAGTCGGCGCAGACATCGACTACGTGGAAGTTCGCCCAACTGAAGGCAAGTTCGCTGGTAAGAAGTTCTACATCGGCAAGCCTTTGCTCGGCTCCTACACTAAGGAACTTGGCGAAAATTACGAGGTTGTGCGCGAACTTAAGGGCGCTGAGATGGCCGGCTGGCGCTACTATCCAGTATTCCCGTACTTTGCAAGCGATTCTGCGCTCGCAGAGGGCGGCACTCCTGGTCCTAACGCTTTTACGATTTTCACAGCAGATTATGTTGACACCGCTGAAGGTACTGGCCTTGTTCACCAGGCTCCTTACGGCGAGGACGATATGAACACGCTTAACGCGCACGAAATTCGTAGCGTTGACGTGCTCGACGCAGGCTGCAAGTTTACAAGCGACTGCCCAGATTACGAAGGCTTGTACGTTTTTGACGCGAATCTTCCTATTTTGCGCAACTTGCGTGCAGGAGACGGTCCGCTTGCTCAAATGCCAGAAGATCAGCGCGCGTTGCTATTCCAAGAAAAAAGCTACGTGCACAGCTATCCTCACTGCTGGCGTTGCGCAACTCCGCTTATTTACAAGCCTGTTTCTAGCTGGTTTGTGTCTGTTACGAAGATTAAGAAGCGCTTGCTTGAGCTTAATCAGGAGATTAATTGGATTCCTGGAAACGTTAAGGACGGCCAGTTTGGTAAGTGGCTTTCTAACGCGCGCGACTGGTCGATTAGCCGTAACCGCTTCTGGGGTTCGCCAATTCCAGTTTGGGTTAGCGACGATCCAAAGTATCCTCGCGTAGACGTTTACGGTTCGCTCGAAGAGCTTAAGGCTGATTTTGGCGATTATCCTCGCGACGACGACGGAAATGTGAATATGCACCGCCCGTATATCGATCGTCTTACTCGTCCAAATCCGGATGATCCTACCGGAAAGTCGCAAATGCACCGTATTACGGACGTTCTCGACTGCTGGTTTGAGTCCGGTTCCATGCCTTTCGCGCAGTTCCATTATCCGTTTGAAAATAAGGAATTCTTCGAAGAGCACTTCCCATGCGACTACATCGTTGAGTATATTGGTCAGACTCGTGGCTGGTTCTACACGCTTCACATTATGGCTACGGCTCTCTTTGACCGCCCAGCTTATAAGAACGTGATTTGCCACGGCATTGTGCTTGGTTCCGACGGCCAGAAGATGAGTAAGCATTTGCGCAATTACCCGGATGTGAACGGCGTTTTCAACGAGTACGGTTCGGATGCTATGCGCTGGTTCCTCATGTCTTCGCCAATTTTGCGCGGTGGCAATTTGATTGTGACTGCAGACGGCATTAGGGATACGGTTCGTCAGGTTATGCTTCCAGTTTGGAGCTCGTACTACTTCTTCACGCTGTATGCGAATGCTGCAAACGGTGGCAAGGGTTACGATGCTCGTCGCCTTCGTGCGGATGAGGTTGCAGGTCTTTGCAATATGGATCGTTACTTGCTTGCTCGCACGCGTCTGCTTGTTGAGCGCGTTGAAAAGTGCTTGAATGAGTTTGCTATTAGCGATGCTTGCGCTGCAGTTGGCGACTTTATTGACGTGCTTACTAACTGGTATATTCGCGGCAGCCGTGACCGCTTCTGGAATGAGGACGAGGCTGCTTTCAACACGCTTTACACTGTTTTGGAAGCGTTTATGCGTGTGATTGCTCCTCTTGCTCCAATGGAAGCTGAGGCTGTGTGGCGTGGTCTTACTGGCGGCGAGTCCGTGCATTTGGCTGATTGGCCTTATTTGGTTGAGCCTGAGACTCTTTCGGATGGCGAGGCAAATCCTAAGGCTGGCGAAGTTACTGAACTTGGCGCTGTTCTTGCGCATGATGATGCTTTGGTTGCTGCTATGGATAAGGTTCGCGAGGTTGTGTCTTCTGCGCTTTCGTTGCGCAAGGCGGAGCAGTTGCGCGTGCGTCAGCCGTTGGCAAACTTGACTGTTGTTGCAGAAAATACTGCTGCTGTGGAGCCTTATGAGCAGGTTCTTGAGCGCGAGCTTAACGTGAAGAATGTTACATTCTGCACTTTGCAAGACGCAAGCTCTCACGGTTTGAAGATTGTTCACGAGCTTAAGGTGAACGCGCGCGCGGCTGGCCCTCGTTTGGGTAAGCAAGTGCAGTTTGCTATTAAGGCTTCTAAGAGTGGCGATTGGCGAGTTGACGAGTCTGGCGCTCCAGTTGTTCAGACTCCAAACGGCGAAGTTGCGCTTGTTGAGGGCGAGTATGAGCTTGTAAATCGCGTTGAGTCCTCGGACGCTCAAGCGGCTGCGAATACTGCTTCTGCTGCAATGCCAACTGGCGGCTTCGTTATGCTTGATACTGCTTTGACTAGCGATTTGCTTGCTGAAGGTTACGCTCGTGACGCTATTCGCGCTGTTCAGGATGCTCGTAAGGAGAACGGTTTGGATGTTACTGACCGAATCGCTTTGACTTTGAGCGTGCCAGTTTCGGATGTTGCTAAAGTTAATCAGTTCCGTGATTTGATTGCGGAGGAGACTTTGGCTACGAGCTTCGAGGTTGTTGAGGCTGATTCTAGCGCAACTGAGCTTAGCGTAAGTCTTAAGCGTGCGTAGCTTAAGTGCAAATCTTAGCTAACTAAAAAACGTGCCGGTGTATTCTTCAATACGTCGGCACGTTTTTCTTGTTAAGCACTTTTATATGTTGAGGCTCGCCACTACCATAGTAAGCGTTTTAGGAGGTAGCGTATGGCATCGTCGGCACCTATCGGCGTTTTTGATTCCGGTCTTGGCGGAATTTCTGTAGCTCGTCAGTTGCGGACTGCACTTCCGCATGAGCGAATCATCTATTTTGGTGATTCTGCTAACGCGCCGTATGGTGTTAAAACGCCTGAAGAGGTTAAAAAGCTCAGTTTTGCAATTGTTGAGAATTTTGTGCGTCTTAACGTAAAAGCCATTGTTATTGCCTGCAATACTGCCACTTCCGCATCTGTGAACGATTTGCGCGAACATTACAGCATACCAATCGTAGGTATGGAGCCTGCTCTTAAATTGGCTTGTGATTTAGGAAAAGGTAAGCCTCAAAGAGTAATTGTTGCAGCAACTGAGCTTACTTTGCGTGAACGTAAGTTTGCGGATTTATTGCAACGTTTTTCTAAAGACAATACGATTTTTCCTCAAGCCTGCCCTGATTTAGTGCGTATTGTTGAAGATGGTAATCTTGATAATCGAGATGTAGTTTTTGCGGCACTTCACAAGTATTTCGATAAATACGATTTAGAAAGTATTGATTCGGTTGTGCTTGGGTGCACGCATTTTGTGTTCTACCGCGATTATTTCCGCGAGTTTTTGCCTGCGCGCACGAATATTGTTGACGGGAACGAAGGCACGATTAATCATCTTCGAAAAATATTGGAAGATCTAGGCGAGCTTGCAAGCGAATCTCAAGAAGGCTCAATTACGCTTACTAATTCCAACACAAGCGAGCGCATGCAGAACCTTGCAGAAAGTTTATGCAAGTAATCTAATTTTTAAGATTTACCCAAAAATAACTTTCGCATACTGGCTTAAAATCAGCGTAACTAACGCCGCAATCCACAGCACGTCTACAAGCAAGTCGTATCTTAAGCGATAATATTTTTCAATCCAATTAAAACGCTGAATAAGCAGTTTCTGCGAACTTACGCTTGCATGCGTTAACGACATAAATTGCACGGTTGTGGAGAACATAAGCACAATGCACCACGGGCATAATGCGTGAATCACAAACATAGATTGCGAAAACAGCCAATAAGCGTAGGCGAGCGCGCATAATCCGCCAAGCCAAGTGCATATTGCGAACCATTTCGGCACGCGCACGCGAATCATTCCAATAACAGCAAGCGTTACGAACACGCTTTCCGCAGCGATTCCAAAGAACGCGTTTGGGAAGCTTAATTCGCCGAATTTCACAATTTCTGCCTGCCAAGCTTGTGAAACGCGAGAGCAGGACACAACACTGTTAAAGTCGCAGCTGAGCAGTTTTTTCGGCGCGCGCGCTAAAGCAAGTGTTTCTGCGGAAAGAATAAGCGATGTTAATAGCGCTATTGCCGAGAAGAATAGCATTACGCCGTAAGTCCACAAAGATGAGTGTCTCCATCCGCGCAATGCTGTTTTGTAATTTTCTCGTGCGGTGCTGGTTTGCGCCATTGCTTCTCCTAATTGTTTTTGTTACTTGCAACAACATGCTTTACATAGCACAGTTTACGATAATTATATGACTGTAACGAAAAGCAACACGTCGGGAAACGATTCTTTCAACAATACGTGCGCTCAAACTTCGAGCGATTATAATCGTTGGGATTTGCATTGCCATACTGTGTATTCTGACGGAACTGCAACTCCAGCGGATTTAGTTAGTGAAGCTAGAGCCGCTGGTTTGCAAGGTGTTGCCATTACAGATCATGATACGACTGCCGGTTGGGATGATTTTCGCCAAGCTGCTTGCGATTTGAATATGCCCGTGCTGTTCGGCTCTGAGATTACTTCGGAAGATTCCGGCGTATTTGTGCACATGCTCGCATACCAGTACAATCCTAAAGATTCTCTAATCGTTAATATGTTTGCGCTTACTCGTAAGCGACGTTTTGAACGCACTAAGCGCATGGTTGAGCGCATATCGCGCGATTTTCCGATTACTTGGGATGATGTTTTGTTGCAGGCGAAGCTTGGTGACTTAACTACAATTGGTAGGCCGCATATTGCGGATGCTTTAGTTAAAGCTGGAGTTTTTAAAACGCGATCCGAGGCTTTTGCTGGCCCTGTTTCTCCGCAAAGCCCGTACTATATTCCAACTCCTTCGCCGAATGTTCGCGAAGTGATTGAAGCTGTTAAGCACGCTGGGGGAGTTGTTGTTATTGCGCATCCGGCGGATCCTTCGCGCAATCGCGTGCTACTTTCGGATTCTCAGATTACATCCTTTGCTTCTGCTGGTCTTGATGGTTTGGAAGTGTATCATCGCGGAAATTCTAAAGATCAGCGTCAGCGTTTGCTTGCTTTAGCGAAAAAATGCGGTTTGCTTGTTACTGGTGGTTCGGATTGGCATGGTTCCGGCAAGCCTAATTGCTTAGGCGAAGAAACAACACGGAGCGAAGTAGTGTCCGAAATACTTTTGCGCGGCTATAAACTATAATCCCTTATTTACTATTTGTTTAATGTGGCGCGAGTTTTGGGGGATTTCTCTCCTCGCACGTCCCGTCCTTCGTGCGCTCTGGCTGCTAAAAGAGTTTAGTGTGTTCGCCTTTCTTTAAAGAATGTAGCTTCTCAGTCCTCTTTTAGTGCTCGTAGAGAAATCCCCCAAACTCTGCGTGCTTAATCTTTAATAACCGTGTTTTATCGCAGAGATTTTTCGATTTTTCTTCTTCGCTCGGCTTGTCAGCAGCCTGCGGCTCTGACGTTCGCCGCGCTCAGTGCGAAAAATCTCAAATCTCTACCTCGCTAATATCAGTGCAACTGAAGCCACGCAAAAGGCTGTTTTATGTGAGTTGTAGGCACATCCGGAGTACCGTATGCGGTAGCAATGATGTTAGTGGTCACTAATCAACGAGTAATCGGCTTCTGCAGAGCAATACTGCAAAGCTTCAAAAGGTTTTGTTATATTAATTGAGGGCGCCGAAGCCTACAGAATGCTTTGGTGTGTCGCCGATTAGCGCGTAAGACAACGACGAAGCAGACACCATAATCGTGCGCCCGTTTACGTCCGTAAACTCAAGCATATCCTTAGCGTCGTTAATCGTTTTGCGCACTTCATCCGCGCTTTGTTTAGTTTCAAAATCAATCGAATCGGAAACGTTCTTTATACCAAGTACTACTCGCATATATCCTCCTATTTGCGCGCTCAATTTTACTTTACTGCGCTTATTTTATTCGTTTTTGCTTAACTTTTATTCTTCTAAATCTGCTTGCGCGTCGCGCATTGCTTTTTCTTCGCGCTCAAGTAGAGGAATAATCACAGTTTCTGGTTTATCTTCATTTTCAGAAAGCTTATTTTCTTCAACTTTTGCGTCTTTCGCGTCTTTCGCTTCCTCTGTAGAAGCCTTATTTTCCGCAGCTTTTGTACTATTATCGCTAGAATTTTCTGTAGAATTTGTTGCAGATTGCGCAATAGTTTCAGCTGTTTCGTGCGCTGCTTGAGTTTCTACATGCGTAATAACTTGCGTTGCAGTGTCGTCAGCAAGTTGCGCAGATTTTGCGTCTTCGTTTTTATTCGACGCTCCAGTTCCAGCATACTTAACTGTGTTCTCGTGAGTGCTATCGTTTTCAGCAACATTGTGCTCTTGAGCAGCATTCTGAGCAGCATTTCGAATAGCATCTCGAGTAGAATCCTGAGTTGCATCATCATAAGACGCAACATTTTTTTCTACTGTAATATCTCGTTCGTTTGTTTCGTCAGAATTGTCTACATTAGCCGAGTTTCCAGCATTTGCGTTTTGAGATAATCCTTTATGCGCAATTTGGCGGCTTTGTGTATTGTCATTTTCAAGAAGCGTGCCAACCGTAATTGTTGAAGCAGGATTAGCAGTGCTATGCGCAGATTTTGCAGCTTGAGCATTACTAATACGCGTCAATTCGTGAGCTAGGCGCTCAACTTGTGCTTTAAATCGCATAATGCTTGTGTTGTCTGCGCGTTGCAAAGCTTGAATAAAATCGCCAACTTGCTCCATTTGCAGCCACAAATTCGCGCGAAGCATAATCAAACTATCGAGACGAGATCCCATCATTCTTCCGTACGCAGAAAGTACCGCATTTCGACGTTGCTCGTTAAGCTTTGCAAAAATCCAAGCTAAGTCGCGTGCAGGATCATTAATTTGCATGCTTTGCCAATTTGTTACAGCAGTAATAGTAGATCCTGCGAATAAAATATCGCCATCCATGAATCCGCCGTGTACTGGGCAAGTTTCAAAAGACCACAATCCTTCAGTTTCCAACACTCTTGACCAGCTGTCGGTAATTTCTGTTGGAATATGACCCGCTTGACGAAGCCTTTTAATCCAACCAGTTAATTGCGCGCGAATTTGGCCGGTTGTGAAAGCAGGATATTTTCCTCGAGTTACGAAGCTAGGGCGAAGTCTGTGAATTGCGCCGATTGCAGTTCCAACATTTGCGCAATCATCCGTTGTAAGAAGACGCAAGTCTCGCGCGCTTCCTTCAAGATGCTCGCAAATAAGTACTGTTTCGTCATTATTGTCGTCTGCAATAATGCTAGACATGCGGTTTGCGCTCTGCGAATTTGCATTCTGTGAGCTTGCGTTCTGCGAATTTGCGCTATTTTCCGCACCTTCGCGATTTTCTCGCTTTCCTGGCACAAACGTAAGCATAGTATCGTAAGCAAATCCAAGTGCAGCTAAATCTTTGCTATGTTCAAGAGTCCATGCTGCGCGAGCTCTATCGTGCAAACGCTTGCGTCCCTTGCTGTCTGCACTAATAAAAACGTCATAAAGTTTACCAGAAACATCTTGCACAACGGCGTGAGAAATTCCTGCTGCGGTATCAGTGGCATTAGTCTGCTCACTTTGGCGCGTTCCTGCAAACTGTACTTCGGGCATGGCTGCAGATGCCAGTGCTGCCAACTTGAATCTACTGAGTTGTGTCACACTCCCACAGTAATACAAAGCACCGAAATTTTGCCAATTTTTTGTAAGTTATCCACATATTTTTATTCGGCTTGCACAAGCGTCTCTATTACTGCAACAATAGTAAATATGAATTCTTCGCAAGTAACTTCGCCGGAAGCGCTTTTAGATGGGTTGGATGATTCTCAACGTGCAGCTGCTACAGCAGTAGAAGGCCCAGTGCGAATTATTGCTTGCGCTGGAGCTGGTAAAACGCGTACTATTACGCGACGAATTGCGTATGCTTGCGCTAGTGGTAAGTGGGATCCCGAGCGCGTGCTTGCAGTTACTTTTTCTGTAAAAGCTGCTGCGGAAATGCGCTGTAGAATTGAGTCTCTTGGTGTTGAAAATATTGGCTGTGTCGCAACTTTTCACTCGGCTGCTTTGCAACAAATTCGTAGCGTTTGGAGCGATGTTTGTTCTGCGCCTTTTCCATTTATTATGGACGATCCTAAGCAAATAATATCCGCAGCTTTTAAGCGTTACCCAGATTTTGCGGATATGACTTTGTTGCAAACTCGCGATATTTTAGCAGAAATTAATTGGGCAAAAGTATCTTTAATTTCTCCGGATGATTATTTGCGCGTGTGTGCTGCAACTCATCGAACGCCTCCTGCAGGATTGGAACCGCAGCAGTTTGTTGACGTTTACGAAGCTTACGAAATCGAAAAAAATGCGCATAATTGCATCGATTTTAACGATATTCTTCTGCTCGACTGCCATATTTTGCGAAATTTTCCTGAAGCTTCTAGGCGCATCCGCCAATCAATCGGCTGGATCACAGTCGACGAATATCAGGATGTATCTCCTTTGCAACACGAATTATTGCGATTGTGGATGGGGCAGAACCGCGATATTTGCGTAGTAGGCGACCCTGCACAAACTATCTACTCTTTTGCCGGCGCAAGTAGCTACGATTTACTTGCTTTTCCGCAAGAATTTGCTCCTATAAGTGCCGATATTAGTTTGAATACAGACTACCGTTCCACAGAGCGCATAGTTGGTATTGCTAATCGCGTGCTTTCGTCTTCTCCATATAAAAAAGATTATGTAAAAGTAAAAGCAGTTAGTAGTGGTGGCGCTCGCGTTACGCAACAAGTTTTTGCTACAGATATTGACGAAGCGCTTGGTGTTGCGCAGCAAATTAGTAAGCTTGTGCAAAGCGGAGTAGCTAAGCCGGGAGAGTGCGCAATACTGACTCGAACTAATGCGCAGCAGCAAATTGTGTGCAATGCGCTAAAAGCAGCTAAGTTGCCTTATAGAGTGCGTAGGGATGTTGGTTGGCAACGAAGCGTTTTAGACGATTCTCAAAGTGCTGGTGTTAATAATAAATCTGCCGCACTTGCAACATCTGATATTTCAACAGTTACGGTTTCTACAATTCATGCCGTTAAGGGCTTGGAATTTGGGCATGTTTATGTAATCGGTTGCGCCGAAGGTTTAATACCTTTCGGTTCTGCTTCTACGGATGAAGATATAGAAGAAGAGCGCAGGCTTATGTATGTTGCTGTAACTCGAGCGGAAAAAACGCTTCATCTTTCTTATGCGTCTCGAAAAGATGCGAATACTGGAATGAATCGTGCGCCTAGCCGCTTTTTGGCTTAATTTTCGTCAGTTTCGTCACTTCCGTCGGCTTTGCTAGCTTCGTCCGAGTTTTTTTCTTGCTCTTTCTGACGAGCATCTTCTTCTAGCAGCTTGCTAAGCTCGGCATCCCAATCGTTTACGCCTAAATTATCGTTTACGCCATCTGCGCTATCTGCTCTATCTGCCGAATCTTCCGCATCTGCTTTAGCTTCTGCAGTATTTTTCGCTGCAGCATCTGCAATATCTTCTGCTGCAACTTCTACAGCATCCTCTGCCGCAATTTCTGCCGAAGTTTCGCCACTATCTTTTGCTTTTGCTACTTCTTTCGCGTCTTCGTTCGCATCTTCCGGCAAAGTTGGCAATAAATCTGGGTGGCTCCACAAATTATCGCGCTCTTCAATACCGCGCTCGCGAGTAAGCTTTTCCCACAATTGTGTTGCTTCTCGCATACGGCGAGGGCGCAAATGCAAGCCAAGTAGAGATTCAAAAGTAACTTCCGCAGGTCCTCCTGCAGCGCGCTCGCGTCGCATCATTTCTCGTAGCTGCTCAATATGCGCAATATGTGCCATTCCAGCTTTCCACGTAACGCAATCAACCCAGCCTTCAACAAGCGCAAGCAAGGTTTCTAAACTATGCAATGCCTGGCGCTGCTCTTCGGAATCGTTACTGCCAATATTTTGCAAATTCACAGCACCCGAAATAGCTTCCGGATTCATTGTTTCTACATCTCGAAGCTGATCTTCCATAGCTTCCAAGTCAATACTTATTCCGTTAGCATACTTAATAATCAGCGCTTCAAATCGCGGCATCAACCATGGCACAGACGCAAACAGTCTTGCGTGAGCTGCTTCACGCAAAGCTAAGTAATTCATTACTTCAGTAATTTCTAATCCCCATACTTTCGCGTACTCGATGCAATTGTATGGAATTAATCCTCCAGCAGGATTTTGCAATAAAGCAAGTCCTTGATCAAAACTGCCGTGAACTTCATGCGAAAGCTCGCCTGCAGCTTGCCCTAATTGCATAGCAAACGAAGTATTTCCAAGTAATTTCATTAATTGAGCAGGATTATTCATTCCATCTGGCAACGGAATCGGCACAACTCCTGCAAAAAGCCCCTTTACTTCAGCATCGTCAATACCTTGGAATCGCTCTTCAATAACAGAAGTAAGCGCTTCGTTCACTGATTTTGCCACAGGATTAGCGAATTTTACCCACGCTCCCAATGTTTCTTCAACCCAATCTGCGCGCGATAGCACAGCAGGAGTGCCGCTTGCAGGATTAAATTTGCACGTAATATCCAACCACAAGTTTGCTTGACTTAATGCGCGACGCGTAGCATCCGCCACTTCTGCATTTACGTTGCCTTGATCTCCGGTTGCGCGTTGTAAAGCAATTGATTGCGCTAATTTTCGGTTGATTGGCCCTTCTTCAAGCGTCGCTTCCATTTCGCGAGGATCATTTAATCCGCCAGCGCTGAATGCTTGCATCATTCCGCGCACTTCATCCGGTTTAGGTAGTTTATCTGGATTCTGATTTAATAGTTGCTCACGTAGTTCAAAAGGAAGTTGGTCAAGCTGTTTCCATGCTTCTTCGCCTTGTATTGGCCCAAAGCATTCAATAAGCCATTGGTGAATTGCATCATCATTCATGAGTGTATCCTTTTTGCTACGAACTTAAGGCAAATGCTTTTATGCTGTGTGCATTTGCTTAATACTTAAATATTCTACTAGATAATGTGGTTTTGCAAGGTAAATAAGGTAAATATTGTTATAAACTCATTTTTTTAAAACTAGAGGGGTTGTGTAATGATACAAGCATGCTAGGGTTTTCTACGTTTAATAATGCGTTACGTAAGTTTTGCGGAAAATTGTTGGAGTTTCTGCGTTTTATAATATCGTATTTTGAATCGCATTCTTACCGTTATTTTGCAGGACTTTTTATTGTAGTAGTTGCGTTATTTGCGTTAATGCTTCCTAGCGCTTATGTTGTTGAGGAGCCGGGGCCAACTCAAGACGTGTTGGGATCTTTATCAAATACTCCCGTAATTAAATTGCATGGATTGAACGGCAAGAAAGTAAAAGAGCATAAAGATACTGGTAAATTATTGCTTTTAACTGTTGACACTTCTGGAGTTCCAGGCTACGAAGTTTCAACTTCGTACGCGCTTTTTTCTTGGATGAATCCTAAGCGAGAAATAGTTCCGCGTGAAGCGCTTGTTCCTGTAAATCAAACTGCAGACGAATACGATGCAGAATCTACTAAAGAAATGGATACTTCGCAAAGTGTAGCGGAAAAAGTTGCTCTTAAATACGCAAAAAAGCATCTTAAAATCAACACGGATGGCGTAAAAGTTGGTTTGCATATTGAAGATATTGGCGGGCCTTCTGCTGGAATGATGTACACTCTCGGAATTTTAGATAAGCTTACGCCTGAAAGCGAAACTGGCGGCAAAACTATAGCTGGCACTGGAACTATTGAAAAATCGCAAAAAATTGGTGCTATTGGCGGAATTCGTTTAAAGATGATTGCAGCTAAAAGAGATGGAGCAACTTGGTTTTTAGCTCCTAAAGATAATTGTGACGAAGTAGTTGATAACGTGCCTGAAGGTTTGCGAGTTGTGAGAGTGAACACTCTTGATGAGGCTTATAAAGCCTTGAAAGCTATAGGTTCTGGACGCGGAGCAAATAAATTACCAACTTGCAGTGTTGAATAAAACGGAAAGTGGGCGATGAGGGACTCGAACCCCCGACATCCACCGTGTAAAGGTGGCGCTCTAGCCAGCTGAGCTAATCGCCCGTTCGCAACAAAGTAAAAACATACATGATGGTATGTACGAATGTGCGTAAGCGTGGCGCGCGTCTCAACAATCGCGTACAGTATACTGAATAAGAACATGTGCTCAGGAGGTCGATATTCGATGGCTCAGAAACCTGGTACCGCTCGCAATAATTCAGGAATGGAGCGTGTTGGTAAGCGTAAGTTAGGCTATAACGTTTCGCAGGTGAATGCTTTTCTAGAGCGTGCGCATACTTTGTATGAAAGTGAAGATACTCGACTTACACAGCAAGATATTCAAGATGTTTCTTTCGATCTTGAACGCAATGGTTATGTTATCGGTCAGGTAGATGCTGCTTTATCTCGTTTGGAGCGTGCAGTTGTAGACAAGTGCACTGAAAAAGAGCTTGCACAATATGGTCGTGTTGTGTGGAAGGCTCGTATTGAAGATACGTATCGTAAGCTTCTTCAGCATGCTCAGCGTGATTATCGTGATCGTTTCGATAGTGGTCTTTCTAGACGTCCTTCTTATGCACGTAAGCAAGTTGATATTATGGTTGATCAAGCGCTTGATAAGATTGCGTTTATGCTTGGTCACGAGCCTGAGTGGGAGACTGACGAAAATACTTTGCGAGATATTGATGCAGAGTATGTTTCTAACGTAATTTTCACTCAAAAAACTGGCAAGCATGGTTACGACGAGCGTCAAGTTGATTACTATTTGAATGCTTGCATACGTTTGCTTAGTAGTCTTGAGTCTTTTGAGCGAGTAGAACAGTATGTTGATGCTGATAGTAATGTTTATAATCCTGCTCGCTTTGAGTCTAAGCATCAGCCTCAGAGTGTTGCGCCTCAAATGCAAGCTGCATCTGCAACTAAATTTGAATCTGCGCCAAATGATTTTGCGCAAGATGCAGTTGCTCCATCATTTAGTCCTGCAATTAAATCTGCTCTTGTAAATAACAGCAATGTAGATTCTGCATCTTCTGCGCCTTCCGCGTCTTCTGAAGATTCTGCTGATGTTGTAAATAATTCTCAAGCTGTTGATGCTTTGCCTAAGGTTACTCGCGCTCAATCTGTTCCTCGCGTGCCAGATCACGACAAGCAGAGTATTTTTGCTCCTGTTGATTACAGCAATCAGTCTTCTAGCGATTCCTTTGAGTCTTTGCATCAGTCTGAACGCGCAATTTTTACTCCTCACGCTTCGTCGAATAAACCTTCGAATACTCTTGATGATGCAGATAGCAATGATGAGCTTTTGCAAAGCGCTACTGTAATGCAAAACACAGATAATCCTGAAGTAATTCCTCCTTCTTTTGCTCCTGCTTATCATCGTAGTGCTGCTAAGCCTGCAAGTACTGAAAGTTCTGCTTCGGCAATTCCTTCTTTCCCTCCTGCAGCTCCAGCTAATCGAACTTCGCTTCCTAATCCTCCAATGCCAGTTACACATTTAGAGACTAGTAAGCCATTAAATTTGGATATTCCAGATCTTTCGTTCCCTGTTATCGGTCACGTGGATGAATCCAATGATTTTAATGGCGACGATAGTGACGACGACACAAGCGATAGCAATCGATTGTAATAGCTTGATTCATGCCGTTATATCGCGATGAAGCTGTTGTGCTTCGTGCTTTTCCTTTGGGTGAAGCAGACAGGATTCTTGTACTGCTTACAAAGAATCATGGCAAAGTTCGTGCTGTTGCGAAAGGCGTGCGTCGCCTTAAGTCGCGTTTTGGTGGCCGTCTTGAGCCTCTTATGCGCGTTGACGTGCTTTTGGCTCAAGGCAAATCTTTAGACGTTGTGTCTCAAGCTGTTTCGATTGATGCGTACGCTGGTGAAATTTGCGCAGATTATACGCTGTATGAGTATGCGAATGTTATGTTGGAAGTCGCAGATTTGCTAGTTTCCAACGAATATACGGATGAGTATATGCGCGAATATCAGGATACTTCCGGGCAGTATCGTTTGCTTACTGCAGCTTTATCTTCACTGTCGAAACATAAGCATAAGCCGGATGCTATTGGAATATCCTACGTGTTGCGAGCGCTTTCTATTGCTGGCTGGTCGCCTCGTTTAGCGAATTGTGTTGTTTGTGGAAAATCTGAAGGCTTGTGCTATTTTTCGCCTGCTGCAGGCGGAATGATGTGCTCGAGTGATCACACTCCTGAATCAATTATTTGCTCTAACGAAACACGATTGCAATTATGCGCGCTTTTGCAAGGAAATTGGCTTTATATTGACGGCGTGTCAATAGATTCTTCTACTGTTCATTGCACCAAACTGTGGGCTGAATATTATCTTGAGCGTCCGATTCGTTCGCTGGGGTTGTTACATTCTTAAGTATGGCTTTTGAAAATGTGGATTATACTTCGCTTAATATTCCGGCGGCTCCTTTTAGTGACCCTTCTCGCATACCAGATTTTCCTAAGGGTAAGGTTCCTCGCCATGTTGGCGTGATTATGGACGGTAATGGTCGTTGGGCTAAAGAGCGCGGAATGATTCGCACAGAAGGTCACAAAGCTGCAGAGCCTGTTGTTTTTGACACTATTGCCGGCGCTATTGAAGCAGGAGTGCGTTACTTAAGCTTGTACACTTTTTCTACGGAAAATTGGAAGCGTTCTCCGCAAGAAGTGCGCTTTTTAATGGGATTTTCTAGGGATATTATTCACCGCAGAGTTGCGCAAATGAACGAATGGGGAGTGCGCGTGCGTTGGGCTGGAAGGCGCCCGAAATTGTGGAAGTCTGTTATTGACGAGTTGGAAAAAGCTCAAGAAATCACTAAAAACAACAAAACTATTGACGTTGTTTTTTGCCTAAACTACGGCGGTCGCGCGGAAATTGCGGATGCGTGTGCCGAAATTGCTAAAGAAGTTCAGAGCGGCAAAATTAAGGGCGATCGTGTTACTGAAAAAATGATTGCTGAGCATTTGTACAATCCAGATATTCCAGATTGCGATTTGGTTATTCGTACTTCCGGCGAGCAGCGCACAAGTAACTTTTTGCCTTGGCAAGCTTCCTATGCGGAGCTTGATTTTGTGCCAGAACTATTCCCGGATTACGGCCGCGAAGCACTATGGAGGTCAATTGACCGTTATGCGCATCGCGACCGCAGGTTTGGCGGCGTAAAAAACGCTTAAATGCGCTTAATCTTCGTTGTTTTTGCGCTCGTCGAGAATTTTATCTACAAGAGCTGCTTTTGCGTCAATCTGGCCGCTGAAACCAGGGCGAATATCTAGTTTTAGAATTACGCCCGTTCGGTAACCTTTATTAACTAGCGTCATAGTTGCGTCACGAACAACGCGCATAACGTCGTCGAATTCGCCCTCAATATTGGTGAACATTGCGTTTGTTTCGTTTTTTAATCCAGAATTGCGAATAACTTGCACAGCATCCGCAACGTATTCGCTTAACTCGTCGCCAACTCCGCTAGGAGCAATGCACAATGCCGCAACCGTGTTGGTTTTGTGCTCGCTCGCATTGTCGTTCACATTGTCGTTTGTGTTCTCGCTATTATTTTCACTCATAGCAACAATCCCTTTAAACTCGCGCCATATTAAACAAATTGTAATATTTATATTATTTTGATAATTCTACAAGCGTCACAGGGTTTTTCTATAATGGCAACGTTTTCACCCAAATTTTCTAGTTTTACGAAAAGGTGTATTGTGGCTGTTTCAAAGCTTGATGAAGTCGTGTCCTTGGCTAAGCGTCGAGGTTTTGTGTTCCCAGCTGGCGAAATTTACGGCGGCACTCGCTCCGCATGGGATTATGGTCCGTTGGGCGTTGCGTTGAAGGATAATATCAAGCGCGAATGGTGGCGCTACATGGTAACCACGCGCGGCGATGTTGTTGGCGTGGATACTTCCGTTATTTTGCCTTCTCAAGTGTGGGTTGCTTCCGGCCACGTTTCCGTGTTTAACGATCCGTTGATTGAGTGCTTGAACTGTCATAAGCGTCATCGCGCAGACAAGTTGGAAGAGTCTTATGCCGAAAAGCATGGCGATAAAATGCCAGAAAACGGCTTGAAAGACATTGCTTGCCCAGATTGCGGCACTCGCGGAAACTGGACTGAGCCGCGCGACTTCAACATGATGCTTCGCACTCATTTAGGACCTGTTGAAGACGAAAACAGCTTGCACTATTTGCGTCCAGAAACAGCTCAGGGTATTTTCGTTGACTTTAAGAACGTTATGACTTCTACTCGCCAAAAGCCGCCTTTTGGTATTGCAAATATTGGTAAGTCTTTCCGTAACGAGATTACGCCTGGAAACTTTATTTTCCGCACTCGCGAGTTCGAGCAGATGGAAATGGAGTTCTTCGTTGAGCCTGGAACCGACGAAGCTTGGCATCAGTATTGGATTGACACTCGCGTTCGCTGGTATGTGGATTTGGGTGTGAAGCCAGAAAACTTGCGTATGTATGAGCATCCTAAGGAGAAGCTCAGCCACTATTCCAAGCGCACTGTCGACATTGAGTACAAATTCGGCTTCCAAGGATCTGATTGGGGAGAGCTTGAAGGTATTGCAAACCGTACTGACTACGATTTGTCTGCTCACGCTAAGCATTCTGGTGAGGATTTGAGCTACTTTAACCAGGCTACTGGCGAAAAGTACGTTCCTTACGTTATTGAGCCTGCTGCTGGTCTTACGCGCTCGCTTATGGCATTCTTGGTTGATGCTTACGACGTTGATGAAGCTCCAAACACTAAGGGTGGAGTTGATAAGCGTACTGTTCTTCGACTTGATCCTCGTTTGGCTCCTGTTAAGGCTGCAGTTTTGCCTTTGAGCAAGAAGCCGGAATTGCAGTCTGTTGCTCAAGATTTGGCTGCAGATTTGCGTCAGCATGATTGGGTTATTGATTACGACGAGGCTGGCGCTATTGGTCGCCGTTATCGTCGCGAAGACGAAATCGGCACTCCTTTGTGCGTAACAGTTGACTTCGATACTTTAGACGATCATGCTGTTACAATTCGCGAGCGCGACACAATGCAGCAGGAGCGCGTTTCTTTGGACAAGGTTGCAGATTACGTTGCTAGCCGCATTAACGAAAAGCGCGTTAAGTATCCGCAAGGTCCTGTTGAGATCGTTGGTACTCGTGCAGCTGACGGCGCTACGGATATTGCTAAAGAAGCAGGTGAGGATGAATCTCAGCCTGTTAAAATCGCAACCGCTGGCGGATTATACTAAATCGCGCTTAAGCATCACGTAAGCATAGCTTAAGTATTAATAAGCAAAAATATTATTCAAATGAACGGAGTTAAAGCAATATGAATTTTTCTATAAAACCAGTGGATTTAGGGAAAGTTCATATTGCTACTCCTGTTGTTTTATCTCCAATGGCTGGAATCACTAACTGGCCATTTCGTGTAATCTGCCGAGAATTCGGTCCGGACGGCCTTTACGTAGCCGAAATGATTACAGCTAGAGCATTAGTTGCAAGAAATCCAAAAGCGCTTAGACTTTGCCGTTTTGCTCCTAGCGAAAAAGTGCGCTCACTGCAACTTTATGGTGTAAATCCTTCTATTGTAGAACAAGCTGCTCGAATTGTTGTTGACGAAAACATGGCTGACCATGTTGACTTAAACTTCGGCTGCCCAGTTCCTAAAGTTACAAGACGCGGCGGCGGATCTGCTCTTCCTTGGAAAACTGATTTGTTGCAAGAAATTTTGCATCGCGTTGTTTCTGTTTGCGAACCTGCAGGAATCCCAGTTACAGCTAAATTCCGCGTTGGAATTGACGAAGACCACGAGACTTTTATGCAAGCTGGCCATATTGCTCAAGAAGAAGGATGCGCTGCTGTAACTTTGCACGCTCGCACAACTGCAGAATATTACGGTGGTCATTCAGATTGGCAGCGTATTGGGGAGCTTGTAGAAGCTCTTAATATTCCTGTTTTTGGAAACGGTGATATTTGGGGCGCTGAAGATGCGCTCGCAATGTTTAAAGAAACTGGTTGTGCAGGAGTTGCTATAGGCCGCGGATGCCAGGGTAGGCCTTGGATTTTTGCGGATATTCGTAACGCTTGCGAGGGAAGTAGTGAGCGTGTTAATCCAACTTTGGCGGAAGTTGGTTCAGTAATTTTGCGTCATCTTGAACTTTTGGTTGAGTTTTATGATGGTGACGAGCGTATGGCTGTTCACGACTTGCGTAAGCATATTGCTTGGTATTTGAAGGGATTCCCAGTTGGCGGCGGCACTCGTAAAGCTTTTATGGAATGCGAGTCTATTGAGGATGTTAAGCGTAATCTCAACATGCTTGATGGTTCTCTTCGTTTGCCAGAACAAGTATTAGACACGCCGCGCGGTCGCGTGCGTTTTGCTAAAAAAGTTCATTTGCCATACGGTTGGTTGGATTCTCGTACTACAAGTCACGAAGAGCGCGAAGCTTTGTTTGGCGACGACCCTATGGATGCTAGTTACTAGAGTTTTCTAGGCTTCTTATGCCTTTTTCGCATAAATTATTTCGCAAGTATATAAAGAAAAATACCTATAGTTAATATTTGCGTATAGCCCGGTGTATCATCTAAAGAAGTGACATTTTTTCAGTTTATTGTGAAAACGTCGTCAGTATCGAGCGTTTTGCGCTAAAATATTGTGTAAACGTGCGTGAGTGACAGGAGACAACGGTGAGCGAGATTGCCCAGACTGACAATTTCAACGACAAAACCATCATCAAGGTAGTCGGCGTCGGTGGTGCCGGCGGTAACGCTGTCAATCGGATGATCAGCGAGGGTCTACAGAATGTTGAATTTGTGGCCATTAATACTGACGCTAAAGATTTGCTGCGTTCTGACGCTGATGTAAAGATTTCATTATCTGATGCTTCAAGTCGAGGTCTTGGTGCTGGTGCTGACCCTGAGAAAGGTGCAAAAGCTGCTCAGGATCATCAATCTGATATTGAAGAGGCGCTTAAGGGTGCCGATATGGTATTCGTAACATGCGGTGAAGGTGGTGGCACAGGCACTGGTGCAAGCCCTATTGTTGCTCGTGCTGCACACCAACAAGGCGCGTTAACTATTGCTGTAGTTACACGTCCATTTGGATTTGAAGGTCCTCAGCGTGCTGCATCTGCGAAACTTGGTATTGAAAATCTTCGTAAAGAAGTCGATGCATTAATCGTAATTCCAAACGATCGTTTGTTGGAAATTTCAGATCGCACCATCGGCATTATTGACGCATTTAAGACAGCAGATACTGCTTTACTTGCTGGTGTGCAAGGTATTACGGATTTGATTACTACAAATTCGTATATTCATGTTGATTTTTCCGATGTTACAGCAATTTTGCGTGGCGCTGGTACCGCACTCTTTGGTATCGGTTCAGCTAAGGGCGAAGATCGCGCAACTCAGGCTGCTGAAATCGCTATCAGCTCGCCTCTTCTTGAGGAAAGCATTGAGGGTGCTCACGGTGCTTTGATTAACATCGCAGGTCCAAGCGATTTGAAGCTTCAGGAAGCATCTGCTGCAACTGAGCTTGTTCGTAAGGCTATTCATCCAGAAGCTCAAATTATTTGGGGTCTTTCCTTGGATGATTCTTATGGTGACGAAGTGCGCGTAACTGTTATTGCTGCAGGTTTTGATGCTCATCCTAAGGCTGATGAGTCTTCTGCTCAAGCTGGTCAGTTTGTTGACATGCAAGCAGATGTGAAGCCTGTTGCTCCAGCACAGTCCACTGCAGTTGTAAATAACGAAGTTCATGCTGCTGCACAAGCAGAACAGCCTGCTGCTATGCCTTCAATGTTTGACAATGTGGCAAGTCAGAATTACGTTGCTGCACAAACTCCTGTGCAACAGCAAGCTGCCGCTGAACCGGATGAGTTAGATATTCCTGATTTTCTGCGTTAAGCATAACGAGAGGAGGGTTGCTTCATGGCTGGCTTTATGAAGAACGTGATGTCATACGTTGGTATGGCAGATGTGCCGGAAGATGATGACTATGTTGAAGCTGATGTTCCTGAAACTTCCTTTGACAATGATCGTTCGGTAACTCCTGTTGTGCCACAGCGTAATGATGATTTGCATTCTGGAACTACGCGAGCAAGTATTAATCGCATGAGCCGCATTACTACTATTCATCCAAAGTCTTACGATGATGCGCAAATGGTTGGCCGTGCTTTACGAGACGGCATTCCGGTAGTTTTAAATCTCACCGGAGTAACAGAATCCGTTGCGTATCGCATTGTTGATTTTTCTGCAGGTGTAGTATTCGGCGTACGCGGTTCAATAGAGCGTGTAACTCCTCGCGTATTCTTGTTAAGCCCTGCGCAAGTAAACATCAAAGTAGAGAACAATACTGACGGCAATAATACTCGTGACTTGTTCTCTTAAAAATCTTGTTTCTAAATAAAATTAATTAAGCAGCGTTTGTTTAATAACTTTCGCTGCTTTTTTATACTTTTTGGTAGCATAAAACAATGCGTACTAGCATGACTAAAATCATGTGGATTTAACTAAAACGTATATTCAAATAACGAAAGTAATCTAATGAGCAGTGAAAATGAAAACGAAAACACTATGCAAGCCAAGCAACGCACTGTATTGTCGTTTGTGCGTCGTTCTGGACGCTTAGATGCGCGTTTACAGCACGCTCAGGAGCGTTATGCAAGTCAGTACTTACTAGACGTTACTGAAGCTCCTGGCTCTTTTAGATTGCGCGAAAATTTGCGCATTACCTCTGATTGGATTAAAGATAAGTGGGGTAATAATAATCCGCTTATTGTTGAAATTGGTTCCGGTCAAGGCGAAAATATTGTTGCAGCGGCCGAACGTCTTCCGGAAACTAACTTTTTGGCACTTGAAGTTTATGATCCAGGCGTAGCACACACAATGCTTCTTGCTGGAAAACAAGGTTTAACTAATCTTCGTATTGCGCAAATTAACGCTCCTGATTTCTTCGCAGCTTGTGACCTCGGAGTTTTAGAAGAAGTTTGGACTTTCTTCCCGGATCCATGGCCTAAAATGCGCCACCATAAGCGTCGTATTGTGCAGCCAGAGCTTGCCTCTACAATCCACCAGGCGTTGCGTAAAGAGGGCGTTTGGCGCATTGCTACAGATATTGAGGATTACGCTTTGCACGTGCACGAGATTATGGATTCTCGCGAAGATTTTGCAAATATTGGTGAATTAAAAGTAAGTCTTCCAATTGAGCACGTTGGAAAAGGCACAGCTGACACAGCTGCGGCTCTTCCACACGCAGATTTTAGTGAATCTGAGCGCTTTGCTGGTCGCGTTCTTACGAATTTTGAGCGTAAAGGTTTAGATGCTGGACGCACGATTCACGACTTCACGTATCTTGCGAAATAATGCTCTGCAGGCGCTGCAACACGCCGTGAGTTGCGAGACTCCTTTATGAGTGTTAATATCATATGGTTTGGTTCGAAGCCCCCTTCGTCTAACGGTTAGGACACCAGACTTTCAATCTGACAACAAGAGTTCGACTCTCTTAGGGGGTACAAATTACAACGCCGCGGGTTTTTCTCGCGGCGTTTTTGCATATAAAGTGCATATAAAGTGCATATAGAGTAAGCAAATTTTATTCGTAATTTCTATTCGAAACGCTGTTGTTATTATATTTTTTCTATCAAGCGCTATAAATTACTTTAATGTGTTAAATATTGCAAAACGTATGTTGCGCTTTATTTAGGTGATACACTTGCTCTTTGGCACTTCTGCCCGGGCTGCGTAGGTCAGGAAGTGCCAATTTAAGTATTTTACAATGCGCAGCACTTAAGATAAGGATCTATTATGAGCGATATCTTTAACACAAATATTGATAATAATATTGATGATAGTGAAGCCAAATCATCTGCTTCTGTAACTTCTGCAACTCCTGTAACGGATAGTGCGAATTCTAAATCAAATCCAGAGCCTTCAATTGTTGCTAATTTGCGCTGGCGCGTGGCAGATATTGCTTTGGGAGCTGCTTTATCTGCTGTTTTTGGCGTTATTTTGTGCGGATATGGTTTGGTGTTTATTCCAATAATTCGTACTCTTAATGCGGCGGTTCTTCCTGGTTTTGCTAGCATTACGCATGGCGTGTGGTATTTGTCTGGCACTCTTGCGGTTCTTTTAATTCGTAAGCCTGGTTCTGCAGTGTATGTGAATGTTGTTGCAGCTCTTGTGCAGGTTCTTCTTGGTTCTCCTTTTAACATTAGGGATACGATTATTTCTGCTCTTATACAGGGTGTGTTTGCAGAAATTCCGTTCTTGATTTTTAAGTATCGCAAGTTTAATTTGACTTTAAGCTCTGTTTCTGGTCTTCTTGTTGCGTTTGAGTATGGTGTGTACCTGTGCTTAACCAAGTATCAGGCTAAGGCTCCTACTTACATTACTATTCACATGATTACAGAGCTTATAAGCGGATTGTTGCTTTCTGGCGTGCTTGTGTGGTTTGTGTACTTGGCTTTGCGCGCAACTGGTGCTCTTGATAGCTTCGCATCCGGTCGAACCGAGCGCGTGTGATGCTTTTTATTTGAGTTCGACGCACTAATTTGGCTACGTTTATGGGTATGTGCTAATCTAGTCGTTGCTAACTTTGTTAGCGTGGGGCTTTAGCTCAGTCGGTTAGAGCAGCGGACTCATAATCCGTCGGTCCAGGGTTCAAGCCCCTGAGGCCCCACGAACTAAATAACGCCACTTCATATGTTATGGAGTGGCGTTATTGATTTTATGAGTTAAATTTTATTTTTTATTTCATTTATTTATTTATTGTTTACTTTTCGGCTTTTGCTAAATAATCCGGTATTTGCTTAGGATACTTCGGCCACGCGCCTTCTTGCGTGCATACGAAAGCCGCAGTATTAACAGCTGCACGATGTGCTTCTTTAAGACTTTCGCCTTTAAGAATATGCGTTGCAAACACTCCAGAAAATGCGTCTCCTGCTCCAACAGTATCAATAATGTTCACATGAGGAGTTGGAATAGTGGAGCTTTCGCCGGTGCTTGTAATAATCGTGCTGAAAGTAGATCCGCCTGTAAGAATCACGTAATCTAGTGCGTAGCGCGCTTGGAACCAGCGGCAAGCTTCTTCGTCGGAAGTATCGCGAATATTGAACATGTCTCGAAGCAGGAACAGTTCAGAATCGTTAAGCTTAAAAACTGTAGCTTGCTGAAGAAGTGTGTCAATAAGATCCTTCGAATAATGATCGCTTCGAATGTTTATATCGAAGAACTTCATTGCTCCAGGCTTAGTATGCTTCAATAATTGAAGAATAGTATCGTGAGTTTCTTGCGAGCGCAAGCTAAGAGTTCCAAAGCACACTGCGTCAGCTCGTTCTACTAAATCAATAAGCTCTCGAGTGTAAAGAATATGATCCCAAGCAATATTTCTAAGAATAGTGTATTCAGGAATTCCGTTTTTAAGCGCTATTTCTACAGTGCTTGTTGGCCAAGCGTTGCGCTGAATAATTGAGGTAATTCCTGCTTTGTTGACTTTGTCAATCAGTTCGTCTCCAAGCTGATCTTGTCCAACAGCACTAATCATGCAACTTTGAGCACCGTGGCATTGCGCATGATACGCAAAATTAGCTGGCGCTCCGCCTACGCGCTTTCCGTGCGGAAGTAAATCCCATAAAAGCTCGCCTAGCGAAAGAACAATTGGCTTAGTCATAGAATTCCTTTCCTGCACGGTCGGCCATCCAAGCTTCTACGTCATCAATCTGCTTTGGAATGTCAATAGAAAGCCATTCTGGTCCGTTTTCGGTCATTAACACATCGTCTTCAATGCGAATGCCAATACCGCGCATTTCTTCAGGCAACATTAAATCATTAGCTGCAAAATACAATCCTGGTTCAATCGTAAAAATCATTCCCGGAGTAATTTTTGCGCCTTGGTAAGATTCGTAGCGTGCTTGAGCACAGTCGTGTACGTCCAAGCCAAGGTGGTGAGCTACTCCGCAAGCATGCCAGCGTCGATGCTGCTGACCTTCTGGAGATAGTGACTCTTCAACGCTAACCTTTAAAATTCCCCATTCGTGCAAATGCTCAGCTAAAACTCTCATGCAAGCGTGGTGAATATCGGAGTAGGTTGCGCCTGGCTTAGCTGCTTCAAAGCCTGCTTGTTGAGCGTCAAGAACGCATTGGTAAAGCTTCTTTTGCAAGTCAGTGAACTTGCCGTTTGTTGGGAAAGTGCGCGTAATATCAGCCGTGTAGAGGCTGTTTACTTCAACGCCTGCGTCAATAAGAAGCAGTTCTCCGTTAGAAACTACGCCAGTGTTTCGCATCCAGTGCAAAATTGGCGCGTGCTTGCCGGATGCCACAATCGTGTCGTATCCAACTTCGTTGCCCTCTTCGCGAGCCACAGAGTTAAAAGCGCCTTCAACCATGCGTTCGGAATGTTCCTTGCCAAGAGCTTGAGGCAAGCGCGTAAGCATTCTGTCAAAACCAAGCTTTGTTGCAGCTACAGCTTTGCGCATTTCTCGAATTTCGTAATCATCCTTAAGTATGCGTGCTTCTGCAGCGAACTCGTGCAATTTATCGTCTGCAGAATTATTAGCGTCTTCGTCTGTAAATCCGCTTGCTTCACGCATTGTTTCAACTTTTGCAGTAAGCTCCGGATCAGTTTCGCGAATAATGCGAACGCGAACGCCTTCACCGTTTGCGTCGTCGCTTACATTCTTGAAAAGAGCGTCGTCAAGTTCAGCAATATCTCGCGTATTAATGCCGGTCATGGCTTTAAGTTCTTTCAAGCCTGCGCGAGGACCAACCCAGTATTCGCCATAGTGTGGATCCCTGTAGAATGCTGAAGTGCTGTTATCTGCGCGTGGAGCTACAAAAAGTTCTGGAATATGATTTTTACCGGCTTTTGCTTCTTCGCTGTCTTTTTCAACCGGTTCCATGACAAGCACAGCTCCAGCTTCGTAATCTTGACCTAAGCCAGTGTAGTAAGCAAAAGTAGTGTCTGGGCGGAAAGCGTAATCGCAATCGTTATTGCGAACTTTTGGCTGACCTGCAGGAATAACTAAGCGTTCTCCCGGGAAACGCTTTGAAAGAGCCTCTAAACGAGCTGGAATGTATTTGCTGGATTCAAGAGGCTTAACGTCTGGCTCCTGATTATCCCAGCTGCTTGTCATAAAATCTTTGAAAGAATCGCTATTTGGTCGAAGAGAACGATTATTAACGCGATCTTCTGCTTTTTGCGTTCCGTCAGCTTTTAGCTCTTCACCATGCTCGGTTGGCGTACATTCTGCCATTATGAGACTCCTTAACACTTCTTTTTGTGTGCAAATAGAAATAAACTAGGCAATAAAACTAGACAATAACTAACATAGTCTTATTTGTAGTTTTATGCGAGTTTTTTGGCGCAAAAAAGTAATATTTCATATGTAATTTACAAAACAATCGTATGCGAGCATAAGCATTAGCTTTCTGTTGTTGGCATAAACTAATCTATATAGATGGAAAATGAGTAAGTGAGCACAAAAGTAGGGGAGTGTAGTTATGTCTATGGAACATCCAAATCGCAATAATGAGCGAATTGTTGATATTGAGCGCAATATTATGAGCCGCGCTCCTGAGCATAATAAAACCAATCTGGATTTAGACAGAATGCGCTTAATTCTTGATATTCTTGGGCATCCAGAAAAGTCTATGCACGTTATTCATATTACTGGTACGAACGGTAAGGGATCCACGGCTCGCATGGCTGAGTCGTTGTGCCGAGCATACGGTTTGCGCACTGGTCTTTACACTTCTCCGCATTTAGAGCGCATAAACGAGCGCATTATGATTGACGGTCAAGAAATTAGCGATGACGATTTTATTGACGTTTGGGATCAAATGAAAGATATTATCGACATGGTTGATGCTCGTATGGAGGCTGACGGTAAGCCAAAAATGAGCTTTTTTGAAGTGCTTACAGCTATGGCGATTTGGGCTTTTGCTGACGCTCCTGTTGATGTTGCTGTTATGGAAGTTGGCATGGGTGGCGAATGGGATGCTACGAATGTTATGAATGCGGATGCTGCAATTATTGGCCCAGTGGATATGGATCACATGCAGTGGCTTGGAAACACTGTTGAGGAGATTGCGCGCACGAAAGCTGGCATTATTAAGCCAAATTGTACTGTAATTTTGGGTCCTCAACCGCATGAAGATAAAGTTTTGCCAATTATTAAGGAAGTTGCTGAGCGTAATAATGCTAAATTATTGCGCGATTCTTCTTACGGTGACGGTGAGCTTGAAGTTGTTTCTCGTACTCCTGCAGTTGGCGGCCAAGTTGTTACTTTGCGCACGCCTCTTGGAACTTATGAGGATGTGCCAATAGATAAGTTTGGTAAGCATCAGGCGCATAATGCTTTGGCGGCGCTTGCTGCGGCTGAAGTTGTGCTTCCGGTAAATGGAGCTTTGGATGGCGATTTAGTTGCTGAAGCTTTAAGCCAGGTTAAGGTTCCGGGTCGTATTGAGCAGGTTCGTACTTCGCCGACGATTATTGTTGACGGTGGCCATAATGTTAATGCTGCTGAGTCTCTTCGTGAAACTATTGAAGAAAACTATCATTTTGAGCAACTTATTGGCGTTGTTGCAATGATGGCAGATAAGCAGGTTGAAGAATATTTGGGTGTTCTTGAGCCTATTTTGACGAAGATTGTTGTGACTCGTAATTCTTGGCGGGACCGTGTAATGGACCCGGAAGAGCTTGAAAAGGTTGCTGTAGGCGTATTTGGTAGGGATCGTGTGATTCGCGTTGACGAGCTTCCGGATGCTATTCAAACGGCTGTGAATTTGGTTGATGAAGATGATGAGCTTGGCGTGGGCTACGGTCACGGCGTGCTTATTTGCGGCAGCTTTGTTACAGCAGGGGATGCTCGCACAATGCTTGTTGAGCATGTGAATCCGGACTTAAAAAAGCCGAAAGATCAGCGCGTTGCAATCCACCCGAATATTGATGAATCGTTTGATCAAGAGGATTCTAATTCGAACGAAAATAATGCTTAATAAGTAGTGCAATTTTGCGAACCATGCAAATCGCATAAACTGCGCAAATCATATAAATTGCGAAAAATTGTATAAATTGCATAAATGGTATAATTATTAGTGCCGTTTAAAAGATTGGATAACATATGCTTAAGTGTAATAAGTCTAAAGATGTGCAGTCTAAAGATTGCTCTTTGAGTTTTAACGCGTCTTTAGATTTCAGCAAATCTGATTTCATACCTGTTATCGTTGGTGCAGACATAGGCGTATACGCTTTAGCTAGATCTTTCCATGAAGAATATAATATTCCTTCTATTGTTGTTACTACGCAAGTTTTAGGTCCTATTAGTCACTCAAAAATTATTTGTGTAAGTCTTTATGATGCTTTAACGCCTTTAGTAAGCAAATTAGAGCAAGTTGCTTTGGAATTGAAGAAAAAGTATTCTTCTAAAACTTTACTTTTAGTTGCAAATGGAGATACGTACGTTCGTGAAATTGTTTCCAACGCACAAAAGTTGCACGAATACTACACTTTTGCTTTCCCATCTCTTGATTTACTAAATCAAACATCAGATAAGAGAGCTTTTCCAAAGCTTGCTAAACAGTATGGTTTATGCGTGCCTAATACTTTAGAAATTAACGTATGCAATAATCCGAATGAAGCTTTAAGTAATATAGAAAATCTTGTAAAAAATAGTAGCGGTAGTGCTTATGATTTTTCGTATCCGCTTATTGTTAAAACTGCTATGAGCGCTGGATATGAAAAACTTCATTGGCCTGGAAAAGCTAAAGTGTATTGTGCTCGCAATAGTAATGAATTGCGTAGCATAATTAGTGAGTTGCACGAATATTTAACACCGCATGTTTCAGAATACGCTAATATTGGCGAATTTGTTGTTCAGCCTCGTGTTGAAGGAAATGACACTTATAATCTTTCTGTAACTGCGTATGTTGATTCGAATCATAACGTTAAGTATTTAGGCTCTGCGCACGTAATTTTGGAAGATCATGTGCCAACTGCTTTAGGTAATCCAACAATTATGCTAACTGAGCGTTACCCTGAAATTTATGAGCAAGTTAAGGCTTTTCTTGAAGGTGTTTCTTGGTTTGGCTTTGCCAATTTTGATTTCAAAGTAGACGCTCGCACAAATAAACCGTACTGTTTTGAAGTTAATCCTCGTATTGGAAGAAATCTTTATTACAATACAGCAGCAGGCTCAAATCCTATGCGATACTTAGTTAATGATCTTGTAAAACATGTTTCTTCAGAAACTGAGTATATTAAATCTCGCGTATGCTATTCTGTATTATCCTATAGGCTTGCTGTGCGATATTGCGATAATAATTTGAAAAACAAAATTAAACAACTCGCTTCAAAGCGCGCAATTTTCAACCCTCTTGATTATTCGTATGAATATGATTTCACTGTTCGAAGCTTTAAGCGTTGGCTTTATGTGCATTTAGCTCATGCTAATTATTGGCGTAAATTCCATTGCGATTATCCTTATAAAAAGCATGTTGAAGAGTTGCAAAAAAGTTTAGACACTTCATTTTTATGCGATGAATAGTTTTGTAAAATTTCACATTTTATGCAAAATATAGTTGTTTTATAAATGAATTAGTTAACTTATAAATAATCCTTCCCACGTTATTTTTAAAAAGCGTGAGAAGGATTATTTTAATTAGTTTTACAGCTAAGTTAGTTTTCTTAGCTTTTTTAGTTTCTTTAGTTTTTTCTTAGTTTTCAAAAATACGTTTTACTATTGCGGAATCGCCTTCGTAAGGAACATGCTTATTTTCGCGCTTTATCCAACGTTCGTCGCCTTTTCCAATAATAAGAATAATGTTGAATTTTCCGTCTTTATTGAAGCTCTTTCTAGCGTCGTCAATGCTGTATTCCACTGCATCTGGTCGGTCTACAATAATATGCGATTTGACATTTTCGTTAGTTATGTAGCCTCGCATATCTTTGCAAATATCCATTTCATCTTCAGTATTCGTATCCTCAATAGTGAAAATGAATTGGTCGATTCTATCTTGCGCAGCTTCAACAATTTCCTTACGGCGGTCGTAAGCTTTATTTCCTGCTGATCCTGTTACTAGCGTAATTCTAGGATTTTCTTTACCATATTTTTCATCAACGAAATCTAGTAAAGATTTAACTGAAATAAAATTATGCGCATAATCAACGATTGCAATCGTATTCGATTCTGCATCTTTAGAAACTTCCATGCGTCCAGGAATTTTAACGTTTTCTAAAGCATGTAATGCTTCTAAATCGTTTTCTTTGATTCCCAGATTTGACGCAATTGCGATTGCTGCGAGAGCATTTTCGTAATTAAAATCTCCAGCAATTGCAAGCGAAAATTCGTCAACAGGCAAGTAATGCGTGTCTTCCTCGTCGCTGTCTTCCTGCGCATCTCTAATAGCAATGCAATGTGAGTCACTATTTTCTACAGGCATTGCAATGTAGTCAGGCTTAAGTAGCTCCGCGTAGTCTTCGTCATTAACATATTTGCAAGAATCTACGCGATTATTTTCTAAATCGTCACTATTTTTAATTTCGCAAGTGCTGTTTTCTATTTCGTCTCTTTGTATTCTTGCAAAAGTTGTTACAGGAACATTGTTACGTTCAGCATCTTGCATTAAAAGATCTGCGTGATCTGCATCCGCATTTAATACCAATCGCTTAGTATTTGCAATAATTTGACGTTTGCAATACAAGTAATCTTCAAAAGTTGGGTGCTCAATAGGGCTAATATGATCCGGACTAATATTTAAAAATGCGCCAACATCAAACTTAAGCCCGTATACGCGATTTACCTTATAAGCTTGTGAAGAAACTTCCATAACAAGGTATTTCATGCCGTTATCTACAGCTTCGCGCATCATTTTAAAAGCGTCGAAACTTTCAGGAGTTGTTAAATCTGACTCAACGTAATTTACTCCGTCTAAGCAGTTATCTACAGATGAGAATAATGCTGCTTTTCCGTGAGAATGTGCGTTTAGAATAGCGTGAGTAAAGTATGCGGTAGTTGTTTTACCTTTGGTTCCAGTAATTCCAACCACTGTGAGTTTGTCTTCAGGATTTCCAAAGAATGCTGCAGAAAGTACGCTCATTGCTTTTCTCACGTCATTAACAATTAAGCCAACAGCATTTGTGTACTCAGCGTAACTTTGCTCAGCAACATATGCGCTAAGACCTTTGCTATCTGCATTTAAAAGATATTCAGGCTTAAAATTGCCCTTAATAAAAAGCAGAGTTCCAGGCTTAATATCGCGAGTATCGTAAGTTGCGTGAGTAAAGTACTCGTTTGCATCAATATTGGCGAAATAATACGGATTTAAAGACCATATTTCATTTTTAGAATGAGTAGAGTCATTATTTTTTTCGTGATTTGCATCAGAATCTTCATTTTTGCAATATTGAATCATTTCGCGCAACAAACCGTACTGTTGCAAAAGTTTACTTGCGCTTTCTAGCGACAACGTATTGTTAATAGTCATATCCTGCTTCTTTTAGAAAATATTGTACTTAATTATTTGAAATCGTAACTTTAAAACAAAACTTTTATAAAACAAGTTTATAGCCACGTTCCGCGAATCGGATTGCGACCATGAGACTCAAGCCACTTGTTAAAACTATCTCGCCAACGAATATAAGCTTCTCGCTGCCAGCTCATCAAGTTGCTTAATGTCATGTTTTCAATTTGCTCGTATGCGTTGCACATAGGAGCGACTAAATCAAGAGCTGCTACAGTATCTGCAGTTGCGTCGTGGAAATCGCCGATTGGCTTAACTCCATAGAATTGAGAAGTAAGAGTTAGTGTGCGCTTTCCAGGTCTTATAGAAACAGCGCGATCAATAACCAGCGGATCTACCGTAAGAACATCGTTCTCTGTAAGAGTGCTTATGCTGCAAGTTTGGCGCTGGCTTAAAGATTTTAGCTGCCAACGATTCAAATCATGACGAAGCATAGCAACGTCAAACGGAGCGTTATAAGCCAACAGTGGGATATTTTTTTCTTGAGCTAAGCTAACTGCTTGCGCAAGTGATTCAAGCTCTTCTACAGGCTCTCCGCCGTGCTCCTGAAGGTATTCATCTGTGAAACCATTTACTTCACTTGCTTTAGGATTCATGGGCTTATGAGGGTTAATAAGCCATGTAGAAACAGCATCGCCTTCGTGCCCCAAAGAAGGGTTTCTTAAAACCAAAGTTGCGGACGCTATTGCATCTTTACCAATATTTGCTCCGGTTGTTTCAGTGTCGAAACCAAGCAGCCATGATTTTGAAAGGGGAGTGCTTTCCTCTTGGAATGGCGCTAAATTTAAAGCATCTAACAATTCTTGAATATTCGTTGGCATAGTCACAATATTATCGCAATGGCTCGTTATGGCGCGCGGGGGAATGCGAAGCGATTCGTGAAGATATTTTTAAAGCTATGTGCAAAGTAAAAAGTATTATTACAGTATGAGTGAGCAAAGCCAAGTTGCGAATGTTAAAAACGCGAAAAACGCGAATGTAAAAAGTGTTAAAACACCGAATAATAATATTCAGCATGCAAAAGCTAATTCTGCTTACTTTACTAACCCTCGTTTAATAAAACCTAAGCAGTGTGCGCTTGTTAAGAAAAAACATGATCAGTTTGAGCAGCTTGTTACTCCTTGCGTTGATTCTTTATACACTCAAGCTATGCGATTAACCAATAATGCTCAGGATGCTCAAGATTTAGTTCAAGATACTTTCGAGCGTGCGCTAAAATCTTTTTCAACTTTCCAGCCTGGCACAAATTTTGCAGCTTGGATTAATAGGATTGAGCGCAATTTGTATTTTAACCAATATGCTAAAGAAAAGCGGCGCCCGAAGCGTGCGAATGATGCAACTGGCGAATATGACGATTGGGATATTTACGAAGCTTCTAATCATTCGTCAAGCGGGCTGCTTTCTGCAGAACAAGAGTATTTTGAAGGGTTCGCACCTAAAGAAATTATGGCTGCTTTGCGCACTTTGCCTCCTGAGCGTAGAAAAGTTTTTATTGAAGCTGCTATTAACGGAAAATCTTATAAGCAGATTGCAAAAGAGG
This sequence comes from uncultured Bifidobacteriaceae bacterium, assembly GCA_947253155.1. GTDB lineage: Bacteria > Actinomycetota > Actinomycetes > Actinomycetales > Bifidobacteriaceae > Bifidobacterium. The sequence goes on along the minus strand of CAMXYK010000002.1, from coordinate 11,841 downwards.
AGGGAGTGAAGATTGGAACTGTTATGAGTAGGCTAAATCGCGCGAGAACGCAATTAAAGCGAGAGCTTGCTGATTATGCAGATTCTGATTTATAAAACGAAAAACGAAAAACGAAAAACGAAAAACGAAAAAAGCCCGCGTAAAAGCGGGCTTTATAGTATTTATAAGCAAAAATTACAGCTTAAGCATTTGGCCTTTTGCCGTGATTTGCTGCTTTTTTACGACGCGCTTTGCGCTTGCGGCCACGCATACCCATAATTGGTACTCCTTAACGATTAATTAACAACCTTAGGGATTATCGCACGTTGCCAAGACGTTAACTATTTTGCGCTTAGCATATGTGCTTAAATCTAGTTGTAGCAAACTTATGCTGCAATATCTGCAACTGTTGCACTTAACAATGTTACGATGTCTTGAGGATTAAGAACCACGTCCAAGCCGCGCTTTCCTCCAGAAACAAGAATCTCATCAAATTGCATTACGCTACTGTCAAGCACGGTTTCGTGTTTCGTTTTTTGGCCGAATGGAGAAATTCCGCCAACCACGTATCCGCTTTCGCGTTGCGCAACTTCTGGGCTTGTCATGCTAGCTTTCTTTGCTCCAACAGCTGCAGCAATTGCTTTCATATTAAGTCTTCCATTCACAGGAACAATACCAACTACTCGCTTTTCGCCAGTATCAACCATAAGTGTTTTGCATACTTGAGCTGCACTTACGCCGAGTTTTTCAGCAGCTTCAACTCCGTAACCATCATCCATATGATCCGCATCATGCTCGTATTGCGCAATTCTAAAATTAATGCCTGCTTCTTCTAATTGAGCAATAGCAGGAGTTGCTTTTCCGGTTTCTGCATGTTTCTTACTCATTGCGTTTCCCCTTACTGTGCGTACTTAATAGCAATTTGTATTACATGATATGCTATACCAACTGTTGACTTAATACATAAAAATCTAAAAAATAAACCCCTTGTGGAGCTTAGAAAGCACACAAGGGGTTTAATAACCTTACGAAATCAGATTATTCTGATTTTTACTTGAGCGAAATCACTCAGAGATTTCAGCGAAGTAAAGAAGGGTGCGAATCATGTTAGCGGTGAAGCCGCACTCGTTATCGTAGAAGGTAACGGTACGAGCCAAAGTTACGCCGTCAACAGTGTTAACATCGGTCTGAGTTGGATCGAAAACGCCACCGTGGGTGTCGCCGATGATGTCAGAAGACACGATGCTGTCGGCATTGTAGCCGAAGTACTCGCAGTTTTCGAAAGCCTTCTTGAAGGCTTCGTTGATCTCTTCAGTAGTAGCTGGCTTCTCAAGAACAGTGGTCAACTCGGTAACGGAGCCATCTGGAACCTGAATGCGCTGTGCGTGACCCTGAAGCTTGCCGTTAACCTCTGGCACAACCTTACCGATTGCCTTAGCGGCGCCGGTGGAGTGCTCAATAGTGTTGCAAGCTGCAGAACGGTTGTTGCGTGGCTTGGAACCGCGTGGGCCATCAAGAATCATCTGAGTGCCGGTGTAAGCGTGAATAGTGGTCATGAAGCCGGACTTGATGCCCCAGTTATCCTGAAGCAACTTAACCATTGCGGCCATGGAGTTGGTGGTGCAGGAACCTGCAGACACGATGTTGTCGGAAGGCTTCAAAATCTGGTGATTTACGCCGAATACGACGGTTGGGGTGGTCTCGTCCTTAGCTGGAGCGGAGATAAGAACCTTCTTAGCGCCAGCATTCAAGTGAGCCTGGGACTTTTCTGCAGAAGTGTAGAAACCGGTGCACTCGAGCACGAATTCAACGCCATCGTTCTTAACCCATGGAATGTTGTTTGCGTCTTTTTCTGCGTACACCTTGTAAGTCTTGCCATCTACTACGATTGCGTCATCGGTAGAAGTCACCTCAACTGGGGTTCCATCATCGTGACGGAACGTTCCATGAGTGCTGTCGTACTTAAGCAAGTAGGCGAGCATAGAAGGAGTGGTCAGATCGTTGATGGCTGCGACTTCGATGTCACCGGCCTGACCACCGCGAGCCTGAAGCTCAAAAATACGACGGAATGCGAGACGACCAATGCGACCGAAACCATTAATACCAATCTTGACTGTCATGTGGTTCTCCCTTGAGTGAGACCTCGTGCGCAACGTTTAAGTCACGCGATTTTCGCGATGAAAAACTCACGCATTGTGGTCATCGTTATTGAATGAACGGTGTTTATTTTAGTGTGCGGTATGTACGAAGAATTGAAATGTAACATAGCGTAATGTGTTAAATTGCGCTTTAAAAAGAACAAAAGACTGACGAGCGTAATTATTAAACTCTCGTCAGTCTATTATCAGTCTTATTTTATTAAAATATTTTTATAATATATAAGATATCTACTCGTTATATGTCATAGATTCTGCAGCTGCAGTAGTTGAATCTGTAGGAGTTGATTCGCTTTCTAAAGGAACTGCAAGTGCTTCCGAAATAGAAGCGTCAATCTTACCCAAGTCTCCAACCGGCCTCTTAAACCAGCTTACTTGCGGCAAAGGAGCGTTAATTGGGAAAGTAACAATAAGAGTTCCCTCATGAACATCAATATGCGCAGGCGTGTTATCAAGCAACTCGTTGCTTAAACCTTGAACTGCGTCTCCGTGCATAACTGCATGTTGAAGCTGATACTTCAAACCGCTTTCATTTACGTCATTTGAAACAGGCGTATGTGAAAAAACTGATACTATGCGCGAAGATGTGCCAGTTGATGCAGGAAAATCAAGAGAACCATCGTGAATAGCGGTAACGATTTGTCCATCTCCATATAAGAAGCCAATTCCGCCGCGACGCGCTAACCGCACCATAAGTTGAATATTAGAAATAGTGTGATCAACTCGGCCGCCTAATCCGCCGAAAATATGAAACTCACGAGCGCCTTTAGACCAGCCAACTTTTAATGCAGAAAGCAAATCAGGATCATCTTTTTCTGCAGGTAAGCGAGTAATAACCGCGTCAGTTGGAAGCTGAAGTCTAACTGAATCAAAGTCACCAATAAGCGCGTCAACATGCAATCCTAATTTGCACGCATAATCCCAGCCTCCGTCAGCTGCAATAGTTAAAGCGCGATCTGGCACATGTTCACGTGTGTGGTCGTAATAATCTCCTGCTGCTAGCACTACGCAGCGTTGCAAAGGTTCCATATCTTCATAATAACGCTGTAATAGTACTGACGACATGACTTATAACAAGAGTTTATGAATGGCATATTAACTAGTATTTTGTTGGGTAATTGTTGGGTAATTGCAGACTAAGTTGCAGAGCAATTTGCAATGTAAGTTGCGGCGAAATTAGCGACGGTTACTTAATTAAATTAAGTGCTTTATATTTCATTTTGACGCGCATATGTTTTTGTCAAGCCTTGTAGTATACTGAACATTTGGCTTGAGTAATCAAGAAAGTGGGATGTCCCCACCTGGAAGCCTACTGTGGTTTCGGGTTCATGACTTCGGTCACGCAGGTAGATTTATTTTGCGCTACTTGCCGCGCTTATATACAAGCGTTGATATGAAGTGGTGAATTCCTTAATCTCTTGGACTTCTTGGTGTATTGCATCTTACCAGTATTTAGAAGGATTGGAGTCATCATTAGCGACGAACCACGCATTAACGAGGAGATTCGAGTCTCTCAGGTGCGCCTTATTGGTCCAAAAGGCGAGCAGGTGGGAGTTATCGCAACCTCGGTAGCGTTAAACCTTGCAAGGGAAGCTAATCTCGATCTTGTCGAGGTTGCGCCTACTGCTAAACCTCCAGTAGCCAAGCTTATTGACTACGGTAAGTACAAGTACAACGAAAAGATGAAGGCTCGCGAAGCACGCCGTAATCAGACCACCGCTGAGGTTAAGGAAATTCGTTTCCGCCTCAAGATTGATGATCATGATTTTGACGTGAAGAAGGGTCATGTACTTCGTTTCTTGAACGGTGGAGACAAGGTCAAGGTCACTATTATGTTGCGTGGCCGCGAACAGTCTCGTCCAATTGGCGGCGTTGAACTGTTGCGCCGACTTGCAGATGAGGTCTCTGAAAGCGGCACCGTTGAGTTTGCTCCAAAGCAAGAGGGTCGCAATATTATTATGACTCTCGCTCCAAAGGGCAAGAAGGTTCATACACAGTCTGAGCAGCGTCGTCGAGGCGATCAATCGCGTGCTGAGCGTCAAGCTCGCCAGGCTGCACGTCTTGCAGCAAAGCAGGAAGTGCAGGCACAGGCTGCAGCTGAAGTAAACGCTATGCAATCCGATCAACATCACAAGGAGGGCAGCAATGCCGAAGATGAAAACTAATTCCGCAGCGTCCAAGCGCGTTCGTCTTACCGGTACCGGTAAGGTAATGCACGATGGTAGCGCCATGCGCCACAACTTGGAGCACAAGTCGGCTCGTAAGCGTCGTGCTCTTTCCGAAGATAAAGTATTGGCTACTGCGCAGAGCAAGAAGCTTAAGGGCTTGCTCGTTAAGTAAGTAAAAGCAAGTAAACAAGTAATTGCTTGTAAACGAATACGCAATCGTAAATTTTTAAGAAAGCTGAGGAATACTTATGGCACGAGTAAAGCGCGCAGTAAACGCTCACAAGAAGCGTCGCGTTGTTCTTGAGAGGGCTTCTGGCTACCGCGGTCAGCGCTCCCGTCTTTATCGCAAGGCAAAGGAACAGCTGCTCCACTCATTTACTTACAACTTCCGCGACCGCAAGGCTCGCAAGGGTGATTTCCGCAAGTTGTGGATTCAGCGTATCAACGCTGCAGTTCGCGCTGAAGGCATCACCTACAATCGCTTCATTCAGGGCTTGCACTTGGCAGGCATCGAATTGGATCGTCGCGCTCTTGCTGAGCTCGCAGTTTCCGATATTGAAGCATTCAAGGCTGTTGTAGAAGCTGCTAAGGCTGCATTGCCAGCTGACGTAAATGCTCCAGTTGAAGCCTGATTTAGCTTTAATAGAGTTAGATTTTTAAGCCCGCCCGTTTTAAGGCGGGCTTTTTTATACTAGAGTCGCGCAATTAAAATTTATTTATTCGTTATAATTATCTTTATGCGCTCAAATCTTGATCCTACAAATGATGCAAGCAATATTTCAAGTAATATTTCAAGCAATATTCCTGAAGAATTTGCATCTTATATTCAACGTTTTATTACGCATATTGATATTGAGCGCGGTCTTTCTAAAAAAACAGTATCTGCATACGCTTCAGATTTACAAGATTACGTTTTGTGGTTGCATAATAATCAAAATATCAATAGTTTTAGCTCTATTACTCAATTAAGCGTTGAGTCTTACGTAAGATTTTTACACGAATCAGGTTTAGGATCTCGCACTGCTGCGCGCCGTTTAGCTAGTATTCATGAACTGCACCGCTTTCTACTTTCTAACGGAAGCATACAATCTGACGTTTCAGCGCAAGTAAAAGCGCCAAAACAAGCAGACTACTTGCCGGACGTTTTAAGTATTGATGAAGTGAATCGTGTTATTGAAGCTGCTGGAAATTTTGGTAGCACAGACGCGATTTCGCTTAGAGACGCAGCACTACTCGAATTTTTGTATGCTACAGGAGCGCGAATTTCAGAAGCAGTAGGCGTAAAATTTGAAGATCTTGATTTAGAAGAGTCCGTTGTAAAACTTACTGGAAAAGGTGCAAAACAGCGCCTAGTTCCAATTGGAGGATGCGCTGTTAGAGCTATTCGAAAGTATATTGAAAAAGCTCGTCCAATACTATCTTCCAAAGGAAAGCGCGAATTACACACTATTTTCTTAAATAAACGCGGAAATGCTTTGTCACGCCAATCCGCATGGTTGGTTGTTACTGAAGCAGGAGAGCGTGCAAAACTTGGGAGTCCTTTACATCCGCACACATTACGCCATTCTCTTGCTACGCATTTAATAGCAGGAGGAGCAGATGTGCGCACAGTTCAAGAGCTTCTTGGTCACGCTTCCGTAACAACTACGCAAATTTACACTCATATAAGTCCGGATGCTTTAGTTGAAGCGTACGTAATGAGTCATCCTAGAGCTAGATAATTTTATGCTCAGAGTTTCGTGAGTATACCTGTTGATAAAGTGGGGAACATGCCTACTGATTTACTTGGACGCGAATACGAGACTTTTCATGCGCCGGAGCCGCTTAATTCTCATGGACCTGCGCGAATTATTGCTATGTGCAATCAAAAAGGTGGAGTTGGAAAAACAACCAGCTCTATTAATATTGCTGGAGCTTTAAGCCAGTATGGTCGTCGCGTTTTGATTGTTGATTTCGATCCTCAAGGTGCTGCAACTGTTGGTCTTGGCATTAACGCAAATGCGCTTGACAACACAGTTTATACAGCATTATTCGATTCGTCAGTAGATGTGCACGACGTAATTCGCCATACCGAAACCGAAAATATTGATATTATGCCTGCAAATATCGATTTATCTGCGGCAGAAGTTCAGCTTGTTACAGAAGTAGGTCGTGAGCAAATTCTTGCAGGCGTATTGCGTAAAGTTCGAGACGAGTACGACGTTATTATCGTAGACTGCCAGCCTTCTTTAGGTTTGCTTACTGTAAACGCACTAACGGCAGCAGATGGCGTAGTTATTCCGCTTGCTGCAGAATTCTTTGCACTTCGAGGTGTAGCTCTTCTTATGCAATCTATTGAAAAAGTGCAGTCTCGAATTAATCCAAATCTTAAAGTATTTGGCGTTCTAGTTACTATGTATACCCGCACTTTGCACAGCGAAGAAGTATTGCAGCGCATTTACGAAGCTTTCCAAGACAAAGTTTTGCATTCTGTAATTTCCAGATCTATTAAACTGCCAGATTCTACTGTTGCTGCAGTGCCAATTACTATTTTTGCTCCTGAACACAAAACCGCAAAAGAGTATCGTGAGGTTGCGCGCGAGCTTATTGCTAAAGGCGTTGTTGCATAAGTTCTTGTGGCTCTGCGTTAGTGTGGATTAAAAGCTGTCTGCGCTCGCGAGTAAAATCGGCGAGGTTTGGCAGTTTGCCGATTTTGGTTTTGCCAATAACGTATTGCAGCTATTTAATTGGCTTCAGCTTTAAAATAGTTGCTTGTAAATAATTACTTAAACGCGAAGAATGGAAGAGGTTTTGTGATGACTGTTCGCGGTGATATTCGAAATGTGGCAATTGTGGCGCACGTCGACCACGGTAAGACCACTCTGGTAAACGCCATGCTTCAGCAGTCGCACGTATTTTCTGAGCGCGAAGAAGTCCCAGATCGTGTGATGGATTCCAATGATTTGGAACGCGAAAAGGGCATTACTATTCTTGCTAAGAACACTGCCGTGCAGTATACCGGTCCGTTAGCTGAAAAATATGGCCATCCAGAAGGCATTACTATTAACGTGATTGATACTCCTGGCCACGCTGACTTCGGCGGCGAAGTTGAACGCGGTATTTCTATGGTTGACGGCGTTGTCCTTCTTGTTGACGCTTCTGAAGGTCCTCTTCCACAGACTCGCTTTGTGCTTCGTAAAGCTTTGGAAGCTAAGCTTCCTGTGATTTTGTGCGTAAATAAGGTTGATCGTCCGGATGCTCGCATTGAAGAAGTTGTTGGCGAATCTACAGATTTGCTTCTTGGCTTGGCTCAGGATGTTGTTGAGGAAGGTATCGATCTTGATCTCGATGCTTTGCTTGATTTGCCAGTAATTTATTGCGCTGCTAAAGCCGGTTACGCTTCTGTAAATCAGCCAGAAAATGGCGGCTTGCCAGATAACGATAATTTGGAGCCTCTGTTTGATTCTATTATTTCAAACATTCCTGCTCCTGAATACGAAGAAGGCGCTCCTCTTCAAGCTCATGTTGCAAACATTGATTCCTCCGACTTCCTTGGACGCTTGGGCTTGGTTCGTATTTACAACGGCACTTTGGAAAAGGGCAAGACTTACGGTCTTTCCCGCGTAGATGGCTCCATTGAAAACTTCCGTGTTTCTGAGCTTCTTCGCACTCAAGGTTTGGAGCGTACTCCTGTAGCTTCTGCAGGCCCTGGTGACATTGTGGCTGTTGCTGGCGTTAACGACATTATGATTGGTGAAACGATTGTTGACCAGAACGCTCCAAAGCCACTTCCATTAATTCACGTTGACGATCCTGCAATTTCTATGACTTTCGGCGTAAACGATTCTCCTCTTGCTGGTACTGAAGGAAAAGATCATAAGCTTACTGCTCGTATGATTAAGGATCGTTTGGATCGCGAGCTTATTGGTAACGTTTCTATTAAGGTTATTCCAACTGAGCGTCCAGATGCTTGGGAAGTTCAAGGTCGTGGCGAGCTTGCGTTGGCTGTGTTGGCTGAGCAGATGCGTCGCGAAGGCTACGAGCTTACGGTTGGCCGCCCTCAGGTTGTTACTAAGACTATTGATGGTCAAATTAACGAGCCTATGGAAAACACGACTATTGACGTTCCAGAAGAGTACATGGGTACCGTTACACAGCTTATGGCTGATCGTAAAGGCCGCATGGATTCTATGAGCAACCACGGTTCCGGTTGGGTTCGTTTGCAATTTACTGTTCCTTCTCGTGGCCTTATTGGTTTCCGCACTGCTTTGCTTTCTGCTACTCGCGGAACTGGTATTGCAAGCTCTATTTCCGCCGGTTACGCTCCATGGGCTGGTCAGATTGTTACTCGCCAGAACGGTTCTATGGTTTGCGATCGTAAGGGTGTTGCAACTCCTTACGCTATGCAGCGTTTGCAAGCTCGCGGTATCTTCTTCGTTGATCCGCAAAGCCCAGTTTACGAAGGCCAAATCGTTGGTATTAACAATAAGCCAGACGAGTTGGATGTGAACATTACGCTTGCTAAGCATATGACGAACATGCGTTCTTCAACTGCTGATGTTCTCGAGACTTTGACTCCACCAATTAAGATGAGCTTGGAAGAGTCTCTTGATTTCGCAAACGAAGACGAGTGCGTTGAAGTAACTCCTGAAGCTATTCGCGTGCGCAAGATTATTTTGAGCCGTGACGAATGGTATAAGTGGCGTGCTAAGCAGCGTCGTCAGAACAATGCTGCGTGACGCATCCTCTAAAATACTATTTTAAAATTGAGGCGTTAACTATTATGTCATCAAAACCGTGGTCGCATCGCTTACCTTGGTGGGGTAAGTGTGCGACCACGTGCGTTTCTGCACTTCTGTGCTCGCTAATCGGAACGTTTGTTCATCGTTGTGGTGCGATGAGCAATTTGCCATATGGTTTTGTTGTTGCAATGATATTACTCCTGCTTTCTGCTTGGTGCGCAAGAGCTCGTAGTGGATGGTGGGGGTTATTTATTCATGCAATAGTTTTCTCCGCGTTTGCTTGGATTCTCGCATTAGGTTTTATTGGCAGCGCAATTCTTGTGCCAGTTGGTTTTACTATTCCTGTGCCTTGGTGCGTTCAATATGTGGGATATTTGTGGCTTTATGGTGTTCTTATTGCTCACGCAATTTTACTTTGCATGCCTCAGCGTTGGTTTGTTGTTGAATAGTTAAGTAAGTAAAAAATTTGCAATAATTTAAGCGCGATTTCGCTGTAAGTTTTGCATACAAAGAAGTATTAAGCAGTATTAAGCAGTATTAAGAAGTATTTTTTACGGTAGTCTTGCCTACAATATTCTTAATTGCAACAATTTTTAAGGAATAGTTATGAATAGTAGTAACAGTAATTGCTCACGTAAATTATGCTATTTAGGGCCGGAAGGTTCTTTTACGCATCAAGCAGCTTTAAAAGTTCAGCAGCAGTTACAATTGTTTGATAATTTGCAACTTATTCCAACTGCTTGCGAGAATGTTCGCAGTATTGCTAGTGAAATTGAAGAGAATCATCATTTAGGTGTTATTGCGTGGGAAAACAATATTGAAGGCGTTGTAATACCTAATTTAGATTTACTAATTGATGCAAAAAATATGGTTGGTATTGCTCGCGTAGGCGTCGATATTAGTTTTGATGCTGTTATTTGCAAGTCAGATTCAATCGATAACTGTTCTACTATTGTTGCTCACCCGCACGCGTTGGCACAATGCCGCAAGTTTGCTCAAGAGCACGGGTTACAAGAAAAAACTGCGTCTTCAAACGCTGCTGCTTGTAGAGATTTAGTTCCTGGTGAAGTTGCTTTATGCCCTAGAATTTGTGCTGATTTATACAATAGGCAGATTGTGAGTGAAGGCGTTGAAGATTTTTCTGGCGCGCGCACTGAGTTTTTAGTATTAGCTCCTCGAGATGAGGCTTTAGATTTTGTTAATGTGCAGCGAGAAAACTTTTCATCATTTTCCTCAATTATTGCTTTTATTCCGCGTTGCACAGGCGCTGGCGTGTTAGCAAATTTGCTTGATGTTGTGCGAGATCATGGTCTTAATATGACTTCTTTTATGTCGAGGCCGATTAAAGGGCAGGGCGGTTTATACAGTTTTATTGCAACTGTTGATGCTGCTCCGTGGGATTCTACGTGTAAAGCTATGATTCAAGAGGTTGTTGAACATGGCGATTGGGTTCGAGCTTTAGCAGTATACCCTTCGAATAAGCACAATAATCCAGTGATGAACGATTGGATGCTGCCTAATGGGGGAGTATGCGTTGAACCTTCGGCTGATGCTTTGCATAATTTGAACGTAACGCTTGCAGAAAGAGAATTATTATGGTAGAAGATGCTGAGTTTTCTCAAAAATTTTCTGTCGGTATTGTAGGACTTGGTCTTATTGGTGGATCTCTTGCAAAAAGACTTGCAAAATTGCCGGAATGTAGAGTATACGCTTGGAATCGTCATCATGACCCATACGAAGAAGCTGAAAATTTAGGAATTACCTGCGTAGAAAATGTACAGGATTTAGCTAAACTTCGTCCGAACGTTCTAATTTTGTGCAATGCTTTGGTTGCTATGCCAAGTATTTTGCAAGAAATTGCGCATTATATTGACAAATCTCGCACAACTATTAGCGATGTTGGTAGCGTAAAAACTTTAGTTCGAGAGCAGGTTGCTGCAGCAGGTTTGCAAGATTGCTACGTTGGTGCGCATCCTATGGCTGGAAGCGAATTTACTGGTTGGGAAGCTTCTAGCGCTGAACTTTTAGAAAATGCTTTGTGGGCATTAACTGTTGATAACAACACGGAGTTTTGGCGAGTTCGCAATATTTTACAAATGATTGTTTCTTTATGTAAGGATCGCGCAATAGTTTTGGATGATGAAACGCACGATAAGTCCGCAGCGCTTATTTCTCACATGCCTCACGTTGTTGCAACTGCTCTAGCAAATGTTTTGTGCGAACAATCTAATCGTGCAATCGCTTTGCAATTATCTGCTGGTTCTTGGCGAGATATGACACGTGTTGCTCTTACGGATCCTCAACGCACGCGCGCAATGGTAAGCGAAAATAGGCATAATACTGCGAAATTATTGCGTTCCGTAATTTCTGAGCTAACTTTTGCTGCAAATATGCTGGATAATAATTCCGAAACTGCGGATGCGTTAGAGCAAGAGTTTTTTGATAAAGCTCAATCGTGGAGAGAATATAAATACCAGCAGCGCAACTCGTCTAAAACTAATACGAATCAAAGCGATGATGCAAATAGCAGATTGTGGAAGTATGATTCCAGAAGCAATTGGCAGCAAGAATTACTAGAATCTGCGCGCTTAGGCGAATCCATTGCTGAACTTTCCGTATCCAACACCAACGAATCTTCTCAACTCTTATTGCGCTCAGATAGTTCGCTAAGCAAGTTATAATGCGAGTTTCTGTTTGCCGTGGCGCGAGTTTCGGGGGATTTCTCTCCTCGCAAGTTCCCGTCCTTCGTGCGCTCTGGCTGTTAAAAGAGTTTAGTGTGTTCGCCTATATTTAAAGAATGTAGCTTCTCAGTCCTCT
>CAMXYK010000001.1 GCA_947253155.1 uncultured Bifidobacteriaceae bacterium | reverse complement strand
CAAATCTCTACCACACTAATATTCCTACAACTAAAGTAACGCAATTAAGCTGCGGGTGGGTGCGTGGTTTGTGTGCTTGGTGTAGTGTGTGCAGCAGCAATGATGTTAGTGTTCTCTATGCAATAATACTCAGTGTCTGCAGAGCAAAATTGCAAAACTTCATAACGTGCAAGCATTCAATCAGTGCGAAAAATCTCAAATCTCTACCACACTAATATTCCTACAACTAAAGTAACGCAATTAAGCTGCGGTTGGGCGCGACGACCTGCCGAAGCGCTTAAAGCGTAGCGCGCGAAGGCAACTCGGAGCGTGAGCTTGCTCAAGTTGAAAGCACGGTGTGCTTTCAACTTGAGCAAGCTCAGTAGCGAGCGCATTACCCGCGCGAGCGTTCCTTTGTGCGGCAGCAATGATGTTAGTGTTTTATGATTAGAAAAATATGTAGTTAGCTATGGAATAAGGTGTTAATGTTTCATGTGAAACATTGAGCAATTTTGCACTTTTATGTCCATAGAAACAAGGAAACTTGTAACACGACACTGTATTTTTTAGGCATTTTCATCGCTAAGTGGGGGTGATGCGTCGTGGAATCAGCTGCAGAAACGATTCAACGCATTTTTGGGGACTCTAAGTCTTCTTTAGGTATTGAATTAGCAGATTTAACGTCTCGTTTTCATGCCCTTGAGAAAGTGAAATATCCTAAGCCAAGTAAAACACGTTTTATTGCAGTCGCAAACCAAAAAGGTGGAGTTGGAAAAACAAGTTCTGCTGTTAATCTTGCTGCAGCGATGGCAGTTGGTGGAGCTCGAGTTCTACTCATCGATATGGATCCTCAAGGTAACGCATCAACTGCGCTAAATGCTCCACATGCTTCAGGCGACCCGTCTGTGTATGACATTATTGAAGGCAGAAAAACTATTGCTGAAGTAAAATGTGAATGCCCAGATATTAAAGGTCTTGATGTTGTTCCAGCATCTATTGATTTGAGCGGTGCTGAATTAGAACTTGCCGAAATGGATGATCGCAATAATCTTTTAAAGGATGCTTTAAAGGAATATCTTGAAAATAGTGATCAGCATTACGATTACGTTTTTATTGATTGCCCTCCGTCTCTTGGACTTCTTGTTATTAATGCAATGTGTGCTGCGCAAGAAATGCTTATTCCAATTCAAGCTGAATATTATGCATTAGAAGGATTAGGACAATTAATACGTACGATAGGATTAGTTCAGCAACATTACAATCCTGTGCTAGTTGTTTCAACGATGCTGGTAACAATGTTTGATAAGCGAACTTTGTTAGGTAGGGAAGTTTTTCAAGAAGTTAAAAATCATTATCCAAATATTGTTCTTGAAACAACTATTCCACGCACAGTGAAAATACCAGAAGCTCCAAGTTTTAATCAGAGCGTTATTACATATGATCCGCACGGCGCTGGCGCAATATCGTATCGTGAAGCAGCTTTAGAAATAGCGAAACGTTCAAAAACAGTATTATCGGTTATTTCTGCAAAACAAGATGGCATGCAGCAAAATCAACAAGAGGAGAATAAATAATGAGTGCAAATAAGTCTCGCTTAGGTAAGGGTTTGGGTGCGTTATTCCCAGCTTTGCCTGGAGAAGATGCTCTTGTTGAACCAATGCCAAATATTCAGGAAAATGTTTCACATGAAACAAATCAGCAAGAAGTTGAAGCTAAAGTTTCACGTGAAACGCTAAAAAATGATAGTTTTAATTCAAAAAGTGTTTCACATGAAACACGAGTCCCAAGTATGAGCAAATCTATTGCTCCTCATGAGGACAAAGAAAATAGTAAAACAAAGAATGTTTCACGTGAAACTGTTCCATCGATACAAAATAATAAACATGGTCGCAAGCGTTCCACTATGCCTTCTCTTGGTGATGTTACACGTCCTATGGATTTCTTCTTCGGTGATTCTGCTTCATCTACTTTTGTGTCATCAAAGTCAAAAAATAATGACTTAAACAGTAGCGACAATAGTAGCGAAAATTCAAAACTTGATGCTAAAAATACTAATAAAACTTCAGAAAATGAAGCACTACAGCCGGTTAAAGGTGGCTATTTGGCGTTTTTGAAGCCTCTTGATATTAAGCCAAATGCCCATCAGCCGCGTACTATTTTTGATGAAGACGAATTGCGAGAGCTTGCTTCTTCAATTAAAGAAGTTGGCGTATTGCAGCCTATAGTTGTTCGACCTATTGACGGTGCAGATAAAAATGATGAGAATATTGCGCATTATGAACTTATTATGGGCGAACGCAGATGGCGCGCTTCTCAAATCGCTGAATTGAGCACAGTTCCAGCAATAGTTCGTACAACAGCAGACGAAAATATGCTAAGGGATGCATTGCTAGAAAATCTGCATAGAGTAGCGCTTAATCCTTTAGAAGAAGCTGCTGCATATTCTCAAATGATAGACGATTTTGGTTTAACACAGGTTCAGCTTTCTCAGTCTGTATCAAAATCAAGACCTCAGATTGCGAACACTTTAAGACTTCTTAATTTGCCTGCTAGTGTGCAAAAACATGTTGCTTCTGGAGTGCTTTCTGCAGGACATGCTCGAGCTTTGCTTGGTCTTGAAAAGCCAGAAGACATGGAGGAGTTAGCGAATCGCATTATTGCAGAAGGGCTTTCAGTACGTAGCACTGAAGAAATTGTGTCTCTTAAAACTGAGAATTCTGCGCAAGGCGTAACTCGCACGCGCAATCGACGCAATAATCAGTGGGCAGCTTCTCCTATAAGGCAACAGCTTGAAAAGAAGTTTGCTACAAAAGTTGCTATTAAAGGTACAGAAAATCACGGTCGCATTGAAATCGTATTTTCTTCTCCTGAAGAAATGCAGCGTATTGTTAATATTCTTGTTGAAGAAAAACAGTAAAAGCTACAGCCAAAGTTGAAGAACATATAGCACAAAGTATAAAAGCATGTAGCTTACGTCGAAGCTTATGTTTCCGCAATTCATTGTAGGAATAAACTTACGCAACAAGCGCAATGGTGGCTCTGTTAAGAAATAAATAATACGCATTATGAAATTAAAAATGCCGCGCATATGCATGCGTAAACGCAAACGCGGAATCAGAACCATCATCCAGTCAAGGATCATGCGAACAATCATAATTAACAAATAAGCACGAATAAGTATGCGCAATACAAGCAATGCAATTAGGAAAGCATACATAAAATCACCATGTGTAACAAATAAACTCTGAATAACAAATCAAATATTACGCATAATACTTGATTTTTGGGCTGTTCGTATATAGCTTAATAGTAGTGCTATCTGATATTTAAACCAGACTAACGCACATTCACATAGATAGTGAATGATATTTGCTACAGTGCATATATAAATGAAAGGGAAAGACATGAACAAGAAGGTTATTAAAACTTTTGCTTTTGGAGTAAGTATAGCTTGCGGATTAGCGGTTTCTGGATTATTTGCATCCAGTGCTTCTGCTGATGATTTGGCGAGCGGCAATATATCTTATGCAAGATCAGTTTTTGCTCCGGCATATTCTTATACTTCTGATTCGTCCAATAGTGAATTTAAACCTGCAATGGATGTTAAGGCTCCAGCAGTAGTAGCTTATTCTGATTCATCCAGTAGTGAATTTGAACCTGCAAAGGATTTTAAGGCTCCAGCAGTAGTAGCTTATTCTGATTCGTCCAGTAGTGAATTTGAACCTGCAATGGATGTTAAGGCTCCAGCAGTGGCATATCGGGTATTTAAGAAAGAAGAGCCGGTAAGAGCATATGCTAATTATCTCGCACCTGCAGTAGCTTATTCTGATTCGTCCAGTAGTGAATTTGAACCTGCAATAGATGCTAAGAATCCTGCAGTATTTTATTCTGATTCGTCCAATAGCGAATTTGAACCTGCAATAGCAAGTCCAGATGATGTCACTGAGCCTATTACTGATAATGATAATATGATAAAGCTTGCAAAATTGCCTGATTATAACCAAAGTGATGAGTATTTAGCTAATTTGGACAATAGTCAAGAATATGACGTTAATGTTGACGATATCAATGATGATGTAAACGTTGATGACATTGATTTTGAAGCAATCGATCTTGACAATTTAGGTAAATTTGCCTCTGAAGATGTTGCTAATAGATGCAAATACACAACTGGTGGCGATTGTGCGCCGCTTCCACCTTATGCTTCTATTCTTGATGGCAAAGATCATGATGCTGATAACAATTCTGGCGATATTGACGACATCGACATCGATGATTTTAACGTTGACAATCTCGATCTTGACGATCTCGACGGAAACAGATTAGATGTTGTAAGCAACGTTGATAGCAATAGCAACGATAACAACGATAACAGCAACGAATCAAACACAAACGACGATAGTAATAGCAACAATAGTAATGCTGACAATGCAAGCAACAAATCCAACACAGTCAGTGTGGTTTCAGAAAGACACGACCGATTGAGCGATTTGCATAAAGAAGTATCTGGCAGAGATTCTCATAACTTTGCACCAACCTTACCTGTACCTGGTTCCCAGTACTACTACTATCACAATAATTAATAGTATTTAACGTATAAAATTGTTTTCGGCTGAGCGGTTTCACGTGAAACACTCAGCCGAAAATATTTTAATAAGAAATTTCAGTAGCGTAATAAATATAAAAGCTGGAGCTCATATATAATATTTAGCTATCTTTTTCATTAAGATAAGCTTGAGCGTCAAGAGCTGCTCTACATCCCATGCCAGCTGCAGAAATTGCTTGGCGATATATGCTATCAACAACATCTCCAGCAGCAAAAACGCCTTCAACAGACGTACGAGTAGTTGACCCGTCAACAGCAATCGTTCCATCTTCATTAAGCTTTAAATCGTCGTTTAGGAAGCTTGTTGCTGGAGTATGACCAATTGCTACAAACAATCCAGATGACTCAACTTCTTGAGTTTCTCCCGTAATAACATTTCGAACAGTAAGTGAAGTAGCTTCTGTATCGTTGCCGTGGACTTCTTCTACAACACTATTAAGTATGAACTTAATTTTTTCATTCTCTTTTGCACGATCGACCATGATTTTTGAAGCGCGAAATTCGCTACGTCTATGAATTAAAGTAACAGAAGATCCAAAGCGAGAAAGGAATTGTGCTTCTTCGAATGCAGAATCTCCTCCTCCAACTACGGTAATTGGTTTTCCTCTAAAGAAGAATCCGTCACAAGTAGCGCAATATGAAACTCCGCGACCAGAGTACTCTTGCTCCCCAGGCACGCCCAATTTGCGCACCTTAGAGCCCGTAGAGACAATAACAGCCTCGGCTTCATAAGTTATACCGTCGTCAGTAGTTACGCGTTTTACAGGCGATTTTAAGTCTACTGAAGTTACGTCATTTAATAGAATTTTTGCACCAAACTTTTCAGCTTGCTTTTGCATAGATTCCATTAAGTCAGGTCCTAAAATACCTTCTGGAAAACCTGGGTAATTTTCTACTTCGGTTGTGTTCATCAACTGTCCGCCCGGAGTAAGAGCGCCAGCTATAACAAGAGGCTCATATCCAGCACGACCCAAGTATATTGCTGCAGTATATCCTGCCGGACCAGAACCGATGATAATAACCTTATTAATTTTATTTTCCACTTGTATTTTCCCTATTAAAAATATTTGATCAAGTATTAATACAGTTTTACAGAATTAATGTAGAGACTGTTATTTGGCATACTGTCTTTTGGAACCCACAGCATGAAATCTTGTGCTTTCACAATCTTATTAAGCTTAACATCTGTAGTGCCGCTTTCATCAAAACTAAATTCTGCAACTTTAGTACCTTCTGTTGGGTCATTTTTAGTATTTGCAAGAAGATATGCGTGGCCACCTGAAGAGCGTATAGAAATAACAAAACGATACACTGTCTGAGGTTCTGTTAGATGAATGTAATAACCGTATCCAGCTTGCTGCGCAGGATGGCTAAGGAATTGGTAACGATCCGCCTTGTAAGCCACAGTATTCGTTGGAACCTTAGGTTTAGGAACAGATCGAACCTGCTTATATCCCATGTGATGCTTAGGTTTAGTTTTACCGTTTGTTACCTGCTTATCTTGAGGTAGAACGCCCTGACTTCCAAACGGCACATT
The DNA here is from genome assembly GCA_947253155.1 of uncultured Bifidobacteriaceae bacterium. Classification (GTDB taxonomy): domain Bacteria; phylum Actinomycetota; class Actinomycetes; order Actinomycetales; family Bifidobacteriaceae; genus Bifidobacterium. The sequence goes on along the minus strand of CAMXYK010000001.1, from coordinate 121,954 downwards.
TTCAAGACTTGTGCTATCCCAAGAACCATTATTGCCGAAACTGTCAGGGCTTTCGTGCGTTCCAAACAAGCTATGCAAAGCTAAAACTAATCCAAGAATAAGCAATAAGAAAACTGCGCCAATAGCAATAACTTTTGTAGAAAGTCCCCACCAAATTTTTGCGTCTGCAATAGTATTGCCATTCTTTTGAGTATCTTTTTTCTGTTGCTTTAAGGTATCAGATTTCTCTCTAGGCTGGAAACTTGGAGGTAAAGAGTGAGATTTATCTGAAGAATCTTCATCGCTATTATCAAGTTCATCTCTAAGAGCACGAGCGGATTCCTCTCCAGGAGCAATAAACCTGCCCCGGGTATCCACAACTGGAACGCGACCAGTAGATTCGCCTTCAGAAGACAAACTTTGCGGACGAGACATCAACTCAGTATGCTGAGTATTTTCAGTTAATAAGTTTTCAAAATCAAATCTTCCAATAACGCTTGTTTCGTTTACTGTATTCTTAGCTTCTTGATTTTGTGCATTTGAATGTTCAAGAAGATTACGAGATGTAGCAGAATCAGGGAAATGCTTATATGATGCCGACAACGTTGGGAAAATAGCATCATCTGTATCTAACTCTGTAGGCGCAAGAATATTAGCCATTTCCGCTGCAGCAATATCATGGAAATCAATGTCTGTATTAGTGTTGCTGTCATCGTCAAAATCGCTACCGTCTTGATTCTCAGCACTGGAATTATTGCGCTTTAGAAGAGAACCAAGTGTTCTTCCTGCATTCTTAAAGCTATTGCTTATTTTTGCAGTGCCTTTGCTACCAGAAAGTGAATTAGAAGAAGTTGAAGAAGAGTCAAGAGAGCTATCATTTTGAGCGTTTTGCTGCATAAGCTGCGCGTCAAACTGTTCCTCACTTTGAGTAAGACCATCTGGTAAAGGAAGTATTGCATTATCGTCTGCGTCTAACAAGCGAACATTGCTAATAGAAGCTGCGCTAGGCTTACAGTCAAGCTCAATATCGTCGCTAGTTAATTGAGACAATGGCGTATAAGAGCCTAATAATGCCATTAATTCAGCAATAGAAGCCATTGGAACTATATTTGAATTTTCGTCAGCATTAAGGCTTCGAGTACAAATCATCCTAAATTCTGAAGGAGTAGTATCTGGAAGCATAGAAGCGTCAAAATGAGCCTGAATGCGCGAAGAAGTTCTTGTAATAAGGCTGTATAGCAATGATGCAAGTTGACGAGTTGCAGTATTCTCTACACTCTGTTTTTGTATTTTCTTGCTTTTATCGTTGGATTGCGTTACATCTTCTAAAAGTGAGCTAACTGGAGTGTCTGCAAGTTCAATACCAAAAGCGCTTATTCTTACAGTGTCTCCAGAGACAGCGTGATGAGTGATATTGTTCGAAAGAAGTTTACTTAATGCTTGTGCAGTTTCCGCAACAATTGTTCGTATAGCTTCATAGCTTAAAGGCGCGTCTTTTCTAGCTAAATAGTCGTTTATAGTAGTGCCGCGATCCAAAGCTGTAACAATAAGAGCTAGTTCATCGTGATGTTGCAGCTGCAAAACTTGTGTAAATTTACGACTATGCGATAAAGCTAAAGTGGAAGCAACGGTATTTACTTCTGGTAAAAATCGAGAGTCGCGCACAATAAATAATTGGCAATCTTGCGTAAGTATACGGTCGTTAGCTTGCCATACTTGCAAACCAGCTTCATTGCGCAAAAGCGATACTAAAACGTATCTGCTTAGTACAATATCTCCCAACCGAGGTTCCATGTATTCCTCATCTTCCTACGCACGTGCAAAAAGTAACGATAATATTTTTACTACAATTCATTGTACTGATTAAGCGGCATGTTATACACAATAATTTTGTCTATATTGCGATAATTTCCAAAATAATCACATACCGCTATGAAAGTGTAGTAGCGCATGCTTTACTTTACTAATTTTAATCGCTATTTTTAGTATTTACTTTAGTATTTACTTCTGTATTTACTTCAGTATTTATGTACGCGCTTGACTGAACCTTTCTAGGAACTCGATTCTGTTCTTTAATTTTATTGGAATATTGTTGCGATTGGCTATGCAAGGTATCTTCAAAAATTTTAGCAAGAGGAATAAGAGCCGGAATTTTCTTAGAAAGTTTATTAATTATTGGAGCGGTTAAATCTATGAGTTCTTTTGTTCTTAAAAGCAAAAGAATAGCAAGATAAATAATCGCAACAATAATCGTTACAGCAACGCAAATAAGTATTGCGTGTATCCAACGAATAGCGCCATGCAAATTAGGAGCATTTAGATTTAGAACACGCATAATTGGTTCGCGAATTACAAGTCCTAAAATAATCGACACTACAGAAGCTGTAACAATTTTTATGTGTGTAATTATGAGTTTCTTATCGTCCAAATCGTGATTAAAACGATTTCGCAACATGTGAACAAGCGACGGGAAAGTAAGGAAATAACTTATAGATACCGAAGCACCCAAAGCTGTTACCCAATATGTAGGTGGCAACAAATTAACGCAAGAAACAAAAGCAATAAGCTCTGTAATAAGTTGTGCAAAAGCAAAAATGAACGGACTTTTACCATCTTCAAATGCGAAGAATGTGCGCTGAATAATCAAATAACTACTCGTAAGAGGTAAGCCAAAAGCAAGCATCATTAATGGAGCTGCCATAAGGTTAGCCTCTTGCAAGCTTATAGAAGGAATAAGAGCTAAAGAAATTGGAGTTGGAATAATAATAAAAACGGAAGTAAAGAAGCACATAATTAAGCTTACGTGGCGAATTGCTTCACTTAAATCGTTTCTTGCGCTGCATAAATCATGTGTTGCAATTGAGCGAGAAATTTTAGGGAAAATAGCTGTTGCAACTGATACTGCTATTAAAGAATACGGCAGCAAAAACATGGTGTTAGCGTTTTGGTAGCTAGCATTACCGGCGACTTCAAACTGATCCAAACCTAAACGTTGTTCTGCAACAAAAGGAACGCTAGTAGTGATGTGAGTAGTAATCATTGTGCCAATTTGCGAAACCACAACAATTCCCATGCTCCACGCAGCAATAGGACCCATAGAGCGTAAGCCTATGTCTTTTATGCCCCAAGTTGGACGATAATGTATGCCGCTTTTCATTAGTGGCCAGAATAATACCAAAGCTTGTGCAGCTACGCCGAATGTCCAAAATCCTGCAGTTAGAAGTAAAGTATTTCCATTCCAAAATTCAAGTGGTGCCCTATTTGCTTTACCAAAAAGCAAAATAAAAATTCCAAATCCTAAGCAACTTATAACGTTCGCAGCAACTGAACTCCAAGCGTACATTGCAAATCTACCTTTAGCTGCAAGCACTTGGCCTAGTACGGTATAAAGTCCATAGAAGAAAATCTGTGGCATACACCAAAGTGTGAAAGAATAAGTAAGAGCTTGCATTTCTGGGCTGCCACCGGCATATAGCATTGTTAGCACAGGAGTGGCAAACGCCATAAGAATCGTAACGGCAAGTAGCAGTACGATAGCAAAAGTAATAAGCTTATTTAAGCGTTCTTCCGCATTTTTCTTTTCTAAAGTGCGCACAATTTGTGGCACAAGCACAGCGTTAAAAATTCCTCCGGAAACAAGAGTATAGATAAGCTGAGGAATCATTGAGCCTGCTTGGTAAGCGTTAGCTGCTAAACCGGTTGTGCCAAGAGCTGCGGCTAGAAGAATAGTGCGTATTTGGCCTGTTATGCGCGATGCTGCAGTTCCGCTAGCCATAATAACAGAATTGCGTCCTACTGAACTCATTCGTCTGGATCCTTCTTACGATGGAATTGCCTCCAAAGACCAAGCAACCCAAGCATGAAAGCAAATATTATAATAATCGTACCGCTTTTATCGCTAATTTGCAGAGTGCTGGTAATAATTGTGTACTGCGGCTTAGAAAATTCATTATGCTTAGTATCTTCTAACGCAAAAGTAGCTTTAGTGCGAATAGAAGTTGTAATACGCAAAGGTAACGTAACTTGTGTCTCGCTATTTGCTGGAATTTTTACTAGAGTTTTTCGGCGCGTAACAATTTCCATAGCATTCGTATTTGCGGATAAATACACTTGCACAGGGTACGGGTGACTATTGCTGATAGTAATAGGCATGCTTGCTGTTTCGCTTACTGCAGTAATATCGTGCGGTGGAATAATGTGAATCTTAGAAAGTATTTTTTGCGCGAAACCTTGAGAAGCGTTTGTTTCTATGCAAGAATCTGCCTGTTTGCAATTAATTGTTTGTTTTCTCGCATTCTTTTTGCTTGTTGCATTTGTAAAATCATGTAAGGCAATATTGTCGTACATTTTTAACAAATACTCTCCCCAAGCTTTTGCATTAATTTTAGTTTTTGATTTAGCTGTTTGCTTAGCAAGAGCTTGAGCGTCGCCTTCGTTGCTACTAAATTGTGCTGCAGCACTATAGTCAAGAATGTTATTAGTAAAGCGCAAAATATCTTTTCTTGAGCGTAACAAATTTTTTAATGTAGAGTTTCTTAATTTAGTGGCATTCGTACTAATTCCACTATTATGAGGCATTTCTCGAATAATGCTGTTGAGCTTCCAACGTGGTAATTCGTTTTGTTTAAGTTGATTTAATGTTGACAAATCGCTAAGTGACAGCCAAGGCGATTTTTCAAGCGCATTCATAGTTGCGTCGATAGTTGCAATAGGTGTTCTGTTAGAAAAAGTAACAAGAATATGACGCTCTACGTAAGGCTGTTCCATTTGATAAAACGCGCTTTGAGCAATAAGACGGTTAATTCTTCCAGCTTGAGTTTTTTCGCAAGTTGCTTTATCGCTAGTTGGACTTCCGTTAGCTAATGTAGTAAGAACAGCTTGTGGAGATAAAACTCGAACTTTTCCTGATGGAGTTTCAATATCATATACTCCATCGCTTAGAGCAAACTGCGACGCTTTTGAATAGAATTCATCGGTTGCAATAACAGTGTTATAGCCGTTAAGTTTTGCCTGCTCAAGTGCCTCAATAGTCCATTTTCCGCGGGTTTGCCAAGCATATGCTTTAAGTGAATTGCTTTGAGTTGACGCAACTTGCTTTACGTTATTTTCTTTAGAAGAAGACTTTGAATCTTGAATAGCTTGAGCAGATTGGGAGAATTGCGAAGATTGCGCAACTTGTGGTATTTGTGAATTTTTAGCAGACCAAGTTGATTTAGGTATGCCAGCTAATCGGTACTTTTTAGGATTATGGTCATCTGCGTACGCGCTAATATCAAATCCGGACTGTTGCATATAAGCGCTTGGGCGGAAAAGCAGTCGTGCTGCTTGCAAAGTATTAATATCGGCTATAGTTTGCAATTTCTCATGTTTGCTAACTAAATCAGCTTGTTCAAGAACATGATGAGTATCGTTTTTAGTAGATTGAAGCAGAGTAGCAGCGTGACGAACGGGTTGAATTAAATTTGGTTTTAAAGCATATTGCGTATTAGAGAGCATTGGCATAACTGCTGTAATATTCATTGCAGGAGAGTTAGCTGCGTGCAATCCGTCGTTTGTTCTCGTTAAGAAAGATCGTACTGATTTATAGCGAGAATAATCATGAGAAAAATACGTAACTTTTAACGGTTTTGGCCCCCAGTGCCATATAGATTTCAGCTCAGGACTATCCGCAGGTATATCAAAATTGAATGTTGAGCTGCTTCCTGCACTTAATCCATCAGTTTTAACCGAACCTAAAATTTGCGGTGTAGGTATTAGTGACTCGTTTTGAGCCCAATGCTGTAAGTCTGTGCGAGACGCAAAAGTATAGTTTGAATTAATAGCAACCTGAACCGTTCCTTCTGGCAAAGATGAACTTGTTGCTTTAAGAGTGGCAGTAAGATGATACCCACTTTGATCAGTAACTATTGGAGTTGCTTTAATTATGCTCAGCTCTATGCCTTTGCTGAATTTATCCTCATACGTTGTTTGAGATTTTGATTTTAAATCAGAATTGTTATTCGAATCCTCATTTTCTGTAGTTGCACTTGCGAAACGAGTAAAACCTGCGTATTTAGCACTTTCAGTGCAGCTCACAGCAATAGTTATCGTAAATATAGTGACAAATACAAGCATAAAACGTGCCAATTTGTAGCATGTTTTCCAAGTAAATTTCATTAATTTAAGCATAGTGAAATATAGCGTGCTATTCGGCAAATCTTGTGCCAAGCATGTTCGTTGCCTATGAGCGAGATTCTTCACTGTGGAACCGCCTATGTGCTTTTCTTGCATATAGCCATGCAACTTTACGTTCGTTCGGATAACTTAATATTGCATTTAATTCTTTAAAATTCACCCATATAGCATCTTCTGCTTCGTGGTCAGGATCTCCAAGTACAGAAAGATCCCCACTTACGTAACGTAGCGCGAAATGATGCACTAACTTGTGAACGCGATGCGTTGTGCCTGTAAACCAATAGTCAATTGTTGCTATTGAATCTACTACTTCACCCATAATGCCTGTTTCTTCGTGAATTTCACGCACTGCAGTTTCTTGAGGTGTTTCGCCCTTCTCAATATGACCCTTTGGTAAGCACCATTCAAGATGTCCGCTTCTGGAGTGACGAGCAATAATTGCGACACGCCCAAGAGAGTCAAAAACGAGTCCGCCTGCAGAATATTCTCTAATAATTGGCAAATCTTGAGCGTCTAAAGAAGCAAAAGTTGTGGGCGTATCTGTCGTCCTACGCTGCGGCATAAGTGCTGGAGAAGCAGCAGAAATTTTCGGCGTTTTTGCCAATATTTCATTAACTTCTGCAACTTCTTTTTTGGCTTGCACGTCTTCTGAAAAGATTGGAATATCAACGAAAATCTGTGGTTTATTACTATCTTCTGAAGAAGTTTTTTTGTTATGCTTTTTAGCTAAATCAAGTGGCGTAATAACAGGCTTAGGCTTGTTTTGGGCATGATTATCTGCAGGCTTGGCGAGCATACGTCGTAAATCTGCAGGAGTAATCATATACTCCACATTACTCAATCCGCTGTGCATTGGGGTAACGGTATGCTGGAATATAGATTGATTTTTGCTGAAAGGGTGTCGGTAAGGGTGAGTGAAAACTTTGAGGTTTGGCCTGAAGCTGTAGAGTTGGGGCGACTTTTTGCTGAACATAATTATGAACTTGCATTAGTTGGTGGTCCTGTTCGCGATATGCTTTTGCATCGCGTGTCGCACGATCTTGATTTTTGCACGTCAGCGCGTCCTGAAGAATTCGAACCAATTTTGCGTCGTTGGGGGCACGACGGTTTTTGGGATATGGGTCGTAAATTTGGAACATTGGGTGCTATGCGCCGACGCGCAGATGGTACAGAAGTAAAAGTTGAAATTACCACTTACCGTTCTGATGTGTATGATCCAGATTCTCGTAAACCTGCAGTGCAATATGGCGACACTTTGGAAGGTGATCTTTCTAGGCGAGATTTTACTGTAAACGCAATGGCTTTGCGTGTGCCTAATTTGGAATTCGTAGATCCTTTTGGCGGCGCTAGTGATTTGGCTAAAGGTGTATTGCGCACACCAGTCGATCCTCGACAATCTTTTGATGATGATCCTTTACGTATGATGCGCGCTGTGCGCTTCGTAGCGCAACTTGGTTTTACTATCGAAACTAATACTGCTGAAGCCATAGTAGATATGGCAGATAGACTAAATATTGTTTCTGCAGAGCGTATTAGAGACGAAATTACCAAAATGTTGCTTTCTGATAGGCCGCGTCAAGGCTTAGAAGCTCTTGTTGAATCAGGTATTGCACAGCGCGTGCTGCCAGAAATTCCAGCATTGCAACTTGAAATTGATGAATATCATCGTCATAAAGATGTGTTTGAACACACAATGATGGTTCTTGAACGCGCAATCGCATTGGAAACAGATGACGAAGGCCCTGTGCCAGCTCCTGATTTAACTTTGCGATTAGCTGCACTATTGCACGATATTGGTAAGCCGCGCACTAGAAAGTTTGAAGATGGTGGGAAAGTAAGCTTCCATCATCATGATGTTGTTGGTGCAAAAATGACTCGCAAACGTTTGAAAGCTTTGCATTTCGATCATCATATTATTGACGATGTTAGCGAGTTAGTGAATTTGCATTTGCGTTTCCACGGTTACGTTGATGAGCCGTGGACCGATTCTGCAGTGCGACGTTATGTAAAAGACTCAGGTCATTTATACGAGCGTTTAAACAGGCTTACTCGAGCGGACGCTACTACGCAAAATCGTCGCAAAGCTTTGATGTTTGAACATGCGATGGATGAGATGGAAGAGCGCGTTCGAGAGCTTAAAAAGCAGGAAGATTTTAACGCTATTCGCCCGGATGTTGATGGTAATGAAATTATGCAATTGCTTAATTTACAGCCAGGCCCTGTAGTTGGCGAAGCGTATAAGCATATGCTTGATTACCGTCTTGATAACGGTCCTGTGGAGCATGATATTGCGGTCGCAGAACTGCAACGCTGGTATAACGAAACGCATAACAAATAAACGCAACATTAAGAAAGTATCAGCTTTTAGCTACTACTTTTATTTTGCGTTTATTTTGTGCTTATTTTGCTTCTTTATGCGCAGGTGCCTTAGGTAACTGTTTCATAGAGTCAGCTTTTACGCATCCTGATATTTCTTGAATTGATGCGCCGGCGGCAGGGACGTCAACTTTTGGACGAAGATTATTAAAAGTTGAGCCAAGCACAATATCAATAAGCTTATCTTGACGATCGTCCATACGCATAACAGCATCAACAAAGTTAGAATTTACTGTATAAGCTTCGTTAATAGCATTTTTGCCAAAGTAAATAGTAGTGCGCTTTACATTATTAACTTTATTATTGTTAACTTCAGTAAGGTTAAAGCCTCGCGCGTTTAAAGCCTCACCAACTGCACGAGCGAATCCGCGGAACTTTGTGCCATTTAATACTCGAATTTTTATAGCGCGATTATCGAGATAAGGCGTTTTTGCGTACTCTTTACTTCTAACTGCGCATGGAGCAGTTACGCCGTAATTTGGGTTATCTTTTGGAGTCGCTATTGAATTAATTCCAAAAACGTGGAATTGAACAAGCAGCGCAAGTACAAAAGCTACAGCCAAGCCTGCGCTTACAACAGTTAGCACGGAACGTTTTCTTTGAGATATGAAAGCTTTACGAGCAATACGTTCATCGTATTCTTGCGTCATGTACACTTCCAATCTGTAAGTTTATTATTTTATTTGCAACGAGCCGCGCAAGTTGCAGAGCTAAATATAAATCGCATTTTACTTGTTATGTATGACTGATATTTAGCGCGTGCCAGTATTTTTGATTTATTTTTTTTTATTTAGAAACTTCACATGCTTTGTATAAAGAAATAAATTCATCGCAAGTAAGTGTTTCTCCACGTCTAGTTGGGTCAATTCCAGCTTTTTCGTACGCTTCTTCGGCAACGATATGTTTAAGAGCTGCATGCAATGTTTTGCGACGCTGCTGGAAAGCTGCATCAATAAGCTTAAAAACGCCTTCGCGCTCGCTGTTACTTCCTTTGCTTACTGAATCTCTTGTAAAAGACACAAGTGCGGAGTCAACGTTTGGTGCAGGCCAAAAAACGTTGCGGCCAATAAGACCTGCACGTTGAGACTTTCCATACCATGCTAACTTTACGCTAGGTGTGCCGTACACTTTACTTCCCGGTTGAGCGCATAAGCGATCTGCAACTTCCTTTTGAACCATTACTAAGAAATGCTGCAAATTACTAAATTTTTCAAGTAGCGTAAGAACAATAGGTGTTGCAACGTTATACGGCAAATTTGCAACAAGCGTAAATTCTTGAGCGCTTGCAAGTTGTGGCACGTCCTCAGCGCTTACTGTTAAAGCGTCTTTAAGAATCACGTTAAACCGATTTGCAGCGTCAGGCATGAATTCTTCTACTGTGTGTGGAAGACGCTTAGCCAGGTGAGGATCAATTTCTACAGCTGTAAGATGTGCTCCTGACTGCAGTATTGCAAGAGTAAGAGAGCCAAGACCAGGCCCAACTTCCATAACGGTGTCTCCTGGTTTTACTTCTGCAGCTGCAACTATTTTCCGCACTGTGCCAGGATCGATAACGAAATTTTGACCGAACTTTTTTGTTGGTGTAATGCCTTCTTCTGCAGCAATACGTCGTATTTCTGCTGCGCCTAAAAGTTGACCATTAGTTTCAGAGTTGAGTTCTGTCAATGTGTACCGTCCAATTAATCAGTAATGTTCGATTTAAGTAGTTAATTATTGTTTAATACCAACCAATATCGTGAGAATGTTTTACAGCGCCGCTAGGAGACTTATAGTGCGATTTAATATATGTTAATCCCCAGCTGATTTGCACAGCTGCATCCTCGTGCCAGCCATCTCCTGCGCTTCTCATTTTGTTACCCGGAAGAGCTTGAGGGATGCCGTAAGCGTGCGAGCTTGGATTTTCAGCATTCCATCTCCATCCTGATTCCCTATTCCATAGCCAAAGAAGATTTTCCCACTCTTTTCCAGTCCAGCCCATCTGTGCGGCCGCTCCTTGCGCAAAAAGCTTAGCTTGTTCAGGAGTTGCATGAACTAGGCTGTTAGGATTGTCTGCCGGTGCTGGTGCCGGAGGATTAGTTACAGGAGCTGGTGCCGGAGTAGTTGTTGCTGTTGCGGCATTTTGCTGCTGTGTTTGAGTTGCCTTATTTGAAGAATCTTGCGCATTCTTTTGAGCATCTCCGCTACTTTGAGCCTGACTATTAGAGTTAGGTTGAGCCGTATTAGAAGGCTGTGCGGCAGATTTTCCAGCTTGTTGTTGGCTGTTTTGAGCTTGAGAATTTTGTTCTGCAGGTTTTTCTGCGCTCTGTTGCTTTTTTGCTTGAGTTGTTTGATTATTTTGATTCTGATTTTGCTGCAGCTTTTGTTCTTGTTTTGCTGGTTTTGGCTTTTCCTCAGATTTTTCTGCAGGTTTTTTGGAAGGTTTTTCTGCAGACTTTTCCGCAATCTTAGTATCTTTTTTTACCTGCGTTTTGTTCTGCTTCGGCTTCTTCTCTTCATGCTTTTGTGGTGCCGGCGCAGGAGCTGATTTTCCTATTGCAATAACTTGATTAATCGCAGGTTTTATTATATTTTGCGAAATAAGAGTTGCGCTTTCAGCTTTGCCATCTACGTAAGTTACGTTGTATACGTCTTCTCTTTCTCCATTAACACCAGCTTGCTGCACCACTCGAGCATTTGCTGGAAGCTTAGGATCAACTACAGTTTGTGTGGCAAAAGGTAGCGAAACTGTGCGAGTCTCTTTGCCGTGTGTTACGCGAGAAATGCGCAAAATAGTATTGCCATTGTCTTCTTCTACGCTAACTCGATCTTCTTTTCCAAGAACAATACCTTGAGAATCGAGTATAGAGCTTGCTGGCAGGCTACCGTCTGGAGCTATTCTCGACTTTCCGTCAGCAATAACTGTTATTGGGCCTTTTTTATTAATTGATAATCCGCACGTAAGTTTGTCATAAATATTTTGCAAATTTACTGTAATTCTCTTAGCGTTTTTTGCGTTCGCTCGAAAGAAACCAATTAATTGATCGACACTAGTAGCAACTGTCCAAAATGGTATTGTTACGCCGTCTACAGTAATAGAAGTTTGATAAGCGCTACGTACAGTAACAGTAGCGTGATTCGCTAGAATATCTCCAGATGAAGAAATGATTTGATCATGAGTTTTTACAGGTATTTTTTGCTCTTCTAGTAATCGAATTGAAGTGGTTGCGTAAGTATTGACTATGCGAGTTTTGCCGTTCACAACTAGCGCTACAGATTTTTGCGCTGTAAATGCGAACGTGCTTAAAGCAGCAAGCGATAGAGACAAGATGCAAGCGATAATGCGTGTTCGTCGCATTACTATTAAGCGTCGAGGTGTCCATCGACGTGCCATATAACCACTCCCTTCATTATCAAGCCAACTTTTATTATACCTTCTACGCTGCATTGGCATTAAAAGCAATCAAAAGAGTATTAAAAGCAAAAATAAAAAGTGGGGGCGGGAGAGAAGGGGATATTCCCGCCCCCTATGAGGTGGAGCTGGTTGGGGGACGCTCCACTCTCGCTCGGAAACCCTGAGTTGGGGGAAGGCTTCCGAGTTCTTACTCGCGAAAAGTTTTGTTATACAGATGATTATGTTCGCAGATATAGATTTGTTATTTTCATAATACGCCATAATTCGGCACTTTATATGAAAAGTAAATTTTTTCTATTTTAAATAGTTAATCTAAATAGTTAATTAGTTACTATCCCCTCTGCTTTAATCATTTCACGTCATTATATGCGATATTAAAGATAAGAAAAACTATTGTTTTCGAAATTAGCATAAAACTTAAGAAAAATTTGCAAATACGCAAGCAAATAATAATGGAGCCTCCTGCCGGGATCGAACCGGCGACCTGCCGCTTACAAGGCGGCCGCTCTGGCCATCTGAGCTAAGGAGGCGTCGCTTACATAGCAATCATAACGTATGCCATGCAGAACATTGTTTAGTGTACCATATGCCACGTCATTACAAAATTATGGTGTTGCTAAATTTCGTAATGCTGCTTTAAATCGAAAATAATATGCCAAATTTGGCATCGTAGCGCACTAACATAATGCAGTATGGAAGATATGAGCATGTTTGATTTACAGCCTGGCAATAATGTTGGCGGATACACGCTTATTGACCGACTCGGCGGTGGGGCAATGGGGTCAGTTTGGCGTGTGCGCGATGATGGTGGAAATCAGTATGCTATGAAAATACTGCGAGCTTCGGTTCGTGCAGAAGACAATGAAAATGAGGATTCTGAGCAGGAGTGTGCGCGACTGCGTCTTAAGCGCGAAGCCTTGTCGTTAAAACGCATTCATCACCCTGGAGTATGCGAAATTGTTGACATGGAGCTTGATGCTTCTATTGCGTTTATTGTTACAGGCTTGATTGAGGGACATAATTTGCGCGAAGATGTTGCAGAAAATGGCCCTTACGTTGCGGATGATTTAGAGCGACTTGCGCATAAGCTTATTGCTGCTGTTAAAGCAGTTCATGATGCTGGAATTATTCACCGAGATATTAAACCTACGAACGTTATGATTTCTTCTCGTGGCCCTGTACTAGTTGATTTTGGTATCGCTATGGGCGAAGGTGAAAGTCATGTTACTCGTACCGGATTAGTTATGGGCACCCCTGGTTTTATTGCGCCAGAAATTATTGAAGGTGGAGATTCGGACGAGATTACAGATTGGTGGTCAGTTGCTGCTGTGCTTGCGTTTGCAGCTACCGGTAAGCCTGTTTTTGGCACAAAGCCTATGATGGCAGTTTTGGAGCGTGCGGCTTCTGGCAATGCGGATTTAACTGGCTTGCCTCCTAGAACAATGGCTGCTTTCCGTAAAGCTTTGAACCCGATTCGCCAACAGAGGTGTCTTCCTTCTGATTTAGAAAATGCGATTAGTCAAGATGCTATGGATCCTTTAGCTTGGCCGGAGGCGAACCGCCCTTTTGATAAAAATTCTGCGCTTGGAGACATGCGCAGAATGTGGCGCGAAACAACTTGTGAAACGAATCATGAAACGAATCATGAAACAACTTGTGAAACAACTTGCGAAACGTTAGCCGTAACAAAGCAAGATTTCATAAATAACGACGTTTCTGACGCAACAAGCGTAATAAGCGTAGATAATAAAAATTCTTATACTGATGAGCCTGTTGGTTCTACGACTGTGCTTCCACAAGCTGCATATCAAATATCAACTCAACATACTTATTTGCGTCGTGGAGCTTGGATTTTGTTAGCTTGTTTATTGCTATGTGCTTTGATTGCATGTTTAAGTGTGTTAGATTCTGCAGGTATTTGCATACTTATGATGTGCGTAAGCTCAACTTTGGGCTACAATATTTCAGCCAGATTGCGTCGATTGCAACTTAATAATGGTTCTATTCCGCGCCATGATGCGGTTATTAGTATTGCATCTTTGCCGTGGCACATTATTCGCGGTTTGTTATACTCACTGCCGCGAATGATTGGAGTTGTGATCGTTTCTTGTGCCGGAGCCGTTATTTATCCATTGTTGTGTGGAACGACTCCAGAGTTACTGTCTATTAAGCTCGGATTTTTGAATATTCTTTTGCCAACCTATTCTCCAACTATTTTTTCTAAAACTTCTATCGGTTACGCAATAGGTTTTCTTATTTACTGGAGTATTCTTGCGTTATTTAAAGGAACTGCACTATTTTGCTTAGGATTAGGAGCGTTATTTGGTTCCAAAAAATCTGAAGAAAAATAAAATTATTGTTTCAAATATTCTGTTTTCCGTTGATACCATCAATTAAACTGTGTGAAAGTTGTTTATTTGTTTTACGTGCGCCGCTGGGAGAATATCTTAGTGGGGAAGATTAAAAAATAGATTGAAGGATTACGATGCCTAATATTCAAGTAGATAATAGTAGCCAGGATTTTTCGTCAATGAGTAGGCGTGAAAGAACTGAGGAAAGTCGTGAGCGTCTTGCACGTGAAGCTCGTGAGCGTCGTCAGCAAACAATTATTGGAATTATTGTAGTGCTGATTGTTATGGCTATGTTAGCTGCTGTTGGCGTTACTACTTACCAAGCTTTTTATAAGTCGCCGAAAAGCAATGTTGAACAAACACAAATTGGACGCTCTAATAAATCTAAAGAGCAATTAAAGAAGCTTGGCGCTAAATATAAGCCAGAAGTTATGACTCCTATGGGCGGAATTGTTATAAGCAAGCTTGGCTATAACAAGCCTGTTGCTAAAGTTCCAACTGTTGCAACTTATTTTGATCCTTTATGCCCTGGGTGCGGCGGCTTTAATCGTAAAGCAGACAAAGCGCTGATTTCAATGGTTCAAGCAGGCCAAATTAATTTAGAAATACACCCAATGTCATTCTTGGATTCGCTTTCAACAGATCACTATTCAAGCCGCGTATACGGAGCTATTGCTTATATTGCAAACAATGACAGTGATCCGGAGCATTTGTTGCAATTTATTAACAACATTTTTGCGGAAGACTTCCAGCCAGAAGAGGGCGAAGGTTATAAGCCTGTAAGCAATGAAACGCTGATTGAACAAGCTAAGAAATCTGGTGTAGACGAATCTGTTGCCAGCAAGGCTTTCGAACGCAGGTACGTCGAGTGGCAGAATTTGGTCAACAAATACACTCCTGATTTCGCAGAATTGTTGAATGTTTCTGGATCTAATAAGGGTTCGATGACAACGCCAACCGTAACTATCAATGGAAAGTTGCTCGATATTAATGCTGTTAACAACAAGGATATGAGCGTGCTTGATGCAATTTTGCATTGCATTGGTTTGAATAAAAACCAGGTTGGAGTTGCAGGTCAAATGCCTAAAATCTCTAGTACTGATTCCCCTATCGCTCTATAGCTAATAAAATAAATTATTTAATTAAAACGGACGCTAGGCTTATGCTTAACGTCCGTTTTTGTATTACAAACAGACGCGATTAATACAAACATATGATTATATAATTGCGCATTTTTTGTGGTGAAAACCAACTATTGTTTAAGTATTTATTAGTAAATTTTTGCGTATTCGACACGCCGAATATTGAGAAAATACTGATTTTTTGCTGTTTTTCTGAGCTAAACATGATATATTAAGGCATGGCTCAACGAAGAGAAACCTTCAATGGACCAGGTAAGTAAACTGTGTACGATTGATTCCCGCCGATGTAGGAAAAGGGGTTATGAGTGCACACCCTTCACTACGGATCGTTCGGCACGTACCTGCCGATGAAAGGAACATATCATGGCAGAAGTTGTATTTGATCATGTCACGCGTATTTACCCTGGCAACGATAAGCCATCGGTTGACGATTTGAACATGACTATTAAGGATGGAGAATTCCTCGTACTCGTTGGTCCATCTGGTTGCGGTAAATCCACTACTTTGCGTATGTTGGCAGGCCTTGAAGAGGTTAACAAGGGACGTATCCTCATTGGCGGTCAAGATGTTACTACTATGCAGCCAAAGGATCGCGATATTGCAATGGTATTCCAGAACTACGCGTTGTATCCTCATATGACCGTTGCAGACAACATGGGCTTCGCTTTGAAGATTGCAGGTGTTCCTAAGGAAGAAATTCGCAGGCGCGTTGAAAAAGCTGCAGAAGTTTTGGATTTGACTGAGTATTTGGATCGTAAGCCAAAGGCTTTGTCAGGCGGTCAGCGTCAGCGTGTTGCTATGGGTCGCGCAATTGTTCGTGAACCAAAGGTCTTCCTTATGGATGAGCCTCTTTCCAACCTTGACGCTAAGCTTCGCGTTCAGACTCGTACTCAGATTGCTGCTTTGCAGCGTCAATTGGGTGTTACTACCCTGTACGTGACCCACGATCAGACCGAAGCTTTGACTATGGGTGATCGCATTGCTGTTATTAAGCTTGGTGTTCTTCAGCAGGTTGGTGCTCCAACTGAGCTTTATGACCGCCCAGCAAACGTCTTCGTGGCAGGCTTCATTGGTTCCCCATCTATGAACATCAACCAGCATCCAGTTGTTAACGGTCGTGCTCAGATTGGTGAAGATTCCATCGTTCTTCCAGCAGAAGCTGTTGATAAGCTTACTGCAGAAGATAATGGACAGATTATTGTTGGCTTCCGTCCAGAAGATGCAAGCCTTGCAACTTCCGATGATCCAAACGCTTTCTCCTTGAAGGTTGTGAACGTAGAAGATCTCGGCTCCGATGGCTACATCTACGGCAATATCATCACTGATGGTTCTCCTGAAGAAGCATCTACGATGATGTCTGATCAGAACAAGCTCACAACAATCCGCGTGAATCCTCGTGCATTGCCAAAGGTTGGCGATACGGTGAAGATTAAGATTGATCCGTCTAAGATGCACTTGTTCGCGCCTTCTACTGAATTGCGATTGAACTAGTAAGTAGCTTTGAATGCTATAGCATAAGCATGATAAGCAAACTTTAGGTATAAAGGTATGCGGGGTTCGCAAAATAACGCGAACCCCGTTTTTGCCAACAAAAAGAACTATAAAAGTTATATAAAACATAAAAATAGCGTGTTTAAAAAATATCGTTATTGTGGATGGCTTATTATATATAGTTGTTATCAATAATTAGTCAGTAATTAATCTGCATTGTGTATGCAATACAGAGATATTGTTGGCATTGAGCTGATTGGTAAATGGACATTATGGAATGGAATGACGCTCCTCAATTGGACCCGCGTGCTCTGCAGGCAACTTCAGTATCTGCGCAGGATGAGAATGCGTCGTCTCAAGAACCGCAGGCGCTTAAAATTACTGCAGCTAGCTCGAATCCAAAAATGTTCACACTCCCATGGGAGCTACCTCTTTCTCAATGGCCAGCTGATTTGTTCGTAAATTTGCCACGTGGTATTTCTCGACATATTGTTCGATTCGTCCACGTTGGCGACGAAGTTTACGCAATGAAGGAAATTACTCGTCAAGTTGCAGAACGAGAATACGAACTTCTACGACGACTTCGTAAACTCGAGCTTCCAACAGTTACGCCTATAGCGGTTGTGGCAGGTAGACGTGATGCTAATGGTGAAATGCTTGAGGCAATACTTGTAACTAAGCATTTAAAGTTTTCTCTTCCATATCGCGCTTTGTTTGCTAGAACGTTACGTCCGGATACTGCTGAGCGTCTTATAGACGCATTGGCTGTATTGATGGTGCGTTTGCACCTTTCAGGTTTTTATTGGGGCGATGTTTCGCTTTCTAACGTACTGTTTTTAAGAGATGCAGATGCGTTTTCTGCATTCCTTGTTGACGCAGAAACTGGTGATTTGCACGGAAGTTTGACAGAAGGTCAGCGCGAATACGATATTGATTTAGCTAGAACCAATATTATTGGCGAACTTATGGATTTGAGTTCAGGCCAACTTTTGCCTACAGAAGTAGATGAAATAACAATAGGAAATCGTCTGGTCGATCGATATCACTCCTTGTGGAGCACTCTTACTGACGTTGATAAGTTCAGCCCGGATGAAATGTGGCGTATTGAGCGTCGTGTGAATAGGCTTAATGAGCTTGGATTCGACGTTGATGAGTTGGAAATGAAAACTTCAGAAGACGGACGTCGAGTATTGGTTCGTCCTCGAGTTGTGGATGCAGGCTATGCGTCGCGCAAGCTGCTTCGCTTAACAGGCTTGGATGTGCAAGAAAATCAGGCTCGCAGGTTGCTTAACGATTTGGACGCGTATCGTACTTCTACATGGCGTCAAGGTGAAGAGCTGGAGATTGTTGCAACTGATTGGATGCGAGAAGTATTCGAGCCAACAGTTCGCATGATTCCTCCTGAATTCCGTTCACAAATCGAGCCGGCTCAGTTCTTCCACGAAGTTTTGGATCATCGCTGGTTTATGGCAGAAAAAGTTGGTCACGACGTTGCGATGCAAGATGCTGTAACAAGTTACATTAAGAATGTGCTTCCGCAATACAAGATGGATAAGCGTGTGCTTGCTGCAATAAACGCAGACGCTGATTCTGGTGTAGTGGACGATGAATATACGTATTCTCAACCAACTAATCACGGAACTAATATTGACGAAGACGATCAAGACGCCAGTGTTTGGGCAAGTTGATTTTTATTGGTGAGATTCTATAGCTTAAATTTAGGTATAAAAAAGTGCCCCCTGTGGGACTCGAACCCACAACCCAAGACTTAAAAGGACTCTGCTCTGCCAATTGAGCTAAAGGGGCAACAAATGCCAAGTATACTACATTCAAGCGACGAAGTGAATAGTAGTGCATTTGAGCGTGTTACGCATGAATTATTTTAATAATCCTAAATCTTCTAGCTTTGTTTTGATTTGCGTGGCTGAAGGCTCTACCATAAAAGTATTATCTTCAAAAGTAACTACTGGAATATGCTTTTGACCGCTAATCTCAATTGCTTTATCTGCAGCACCATCTTCTGTCTCAATATCATGCCAAATAAAAGCTACGCCATATTGATTCAAAGCAGCTTTTGCGCGTATGCAATCACCGCACCAATTTGCACCGTATACTTCTACAGTTACCTTATCTGCCATAACTACTCCTTGTTATGTTATTTAGAATTACAAAATTTACTTTTAAGCACAACGTTTACTGTCTTTAATAGTGTAATAGATACTTTGAAACTGCGGTAGATTTAAACAAAACTGTAGTAAATATGAGAAGAAATAGTGAAATGTATTGCTAGTGTCCCTTGATTTTCATAGGCTTGATGACATGAATATGGTTATGG
Source organism: uncultured Bifidobacteriaceae bacterium (assembly GCA_947253155.1). GTDB lineage: Bacteria > Actinomycetota > Actinomycetes > Actinomycetales > Bifidobacteriaceae > Bifidobacterium. The sequence continues at coordinate 102,715 of CAMXYK010000001.1, read as the reverse complement.
ATATGGATATGGTTATCTGGTTTGCAGTTGCAGCTGTCATCATTGCTGTTCTATTGGTAACTGCAGCTGTGATTCTGCGCATTCGTGGAAATAGCCACGGGCCAGTAATTCCGAAAAGCGTTGATAATTCCGCAAATATGGAGGCATCTGAGGATGCTGGTGCGGCTGAATCTAAGCGTGCAAAAACTAAGTTAGATTTAGACGCTAAGAAAGTAGCGAAATCTGATTCGTTGCCGGAAAGTAATTCTTCTCGTTTAACGAGGCTTCGTGAGCGTTTATCGCATAGTGCCAATCCATTCGGACGAGCGCTTTTCAACATAATAAGCAAAGATAATCTTTCAGAAGAAGATTGGGAAAATGTAGAAGATACTTTGCTTTTGGCTGATGTTGGAACTAAAGCTAGTGAAGAATTAGTAGACGCGTTGCGTAAAGATGCTCGTATTTCTGGTGCTTCAAGCGCTGATGATATTCGTGAAGCTTTGCGAGCAAAACTTTTAGAAGTAGTAGACGAGAATGCTGATCGTCGATTGAACGCCGATAAGTCGGATGCTCATCATCCAGGCGTTATTATGATGGTTGGCGTAAATGGAACCGGCAAAACTACTACTGCCGGAAAATTAGCAAGACTATTTGTAGCTCAACATCGTTCTGTAATGTTTGCTGCGGCTGATACTTTCCGCGCTGCTGCTGCCGATCAGCTTGAAACTTGGGCTTCTGCTGTGAATGTGCCAGTTTTTAGAGCAGATAAAGATGGTGCTGATCCTGCTTCAGTTGCTTTTATTGCAGCGAATAAAGCGAAAGACGAGAATGCGGATGTGTTGATTGTAGACACAGCTGGACGTTTGCAAAATAAAGCAAATCTTATGGAAGAACTTGGCAAGATTCGTAGAGTTGTAGAAAAAACTATGCCAGTAGATGAAGTGCTGCTGGTATTGGATGCTACTACTGGTCAAAATGGTATGGCTCAAGCAAAAGTATTTGCTGAAGCTATTGGTATTACTGGAGTTGCACTTACTAAGCTTGATGGTTCAGCTAAAGGCGGTATCGTCGTCGCAGTTCAGCGTGAATTAGGAGTTCCAGTAAAACTAGTAGGACTTGGTGAGGGGCCCGACGATTTAGTTCAGTTTGATCCTAAAAGTTTCGTTGACGGATTATTAGCGTAAGTTTTACAAAAATAGAGCCTGCTCACGTAAAACTGAGCAGGCTTTGCAATTTTTACCATGATTGTTGACTTTTCTATTTTTGCGAACTTTTCTCTACGTAACTTTTCTCGGTACAATAGAAATAAAAGTGATACATCAGTTGCAGTGGTGTTTGCATTGCGCTGTTTGAAGTAATTGAGGTGAAAAATGACCACAATGGATCCGCAATGGGCATTGTTGGCAGGCGCATTAGTGTTTATTATTACGCCTGGAATTGCCCTATTTTATGGCGGCCGTGAGCGCGCTACATCCATGGTAAATATGATGATGCTGTCTGCAGGTGCTATTGCTGTTACAACAATCGTATGGACGCTATGGGGCTGGTCAATGGCTTTTGCCGGTAAAGATATGGCTGGCGGAATTATTGGAGATCCATTAAGTGGCTTGCTGTTTAGGGATTCTATGGTAGCTGATCATGGCGTATTTACGTCTATGGATGCTAATTCTGGTTTAGCTGGTGGAATCCCTGCGGCTTTCCGTTTAGCGTGCGCTGTAGTTGCTGTAGCTTTAATTACAGGCGCTTTGGCAGGGCGCGTGCGTTACGCTATTTGGCTCATATTCGTTGCTTTGTGGGTAACTTTAGTATTTGCTCCACTTGCGCATATGGTGTGCGGAGGAGGACTTTTATCTCCTACTGGAGCTATTTCTCAAGCATTGGGTATTAATGTTCATGATTTCGCTGGTGGATCTTTATTGCATATTGCTGCAGCCGTCTCTGCATTTGCAATCGTGATGATTATTGGCGGACACGCTCATTTCCCTCTTAAGCGCTTTGTATTGCATATTAAGAATGTTGCTCGTGTTGGAGCAAACGATAATTCTGGAAGTGCTTCCTCTCACGAAAATTCTCGCGGCAATAAAAGTCGTCTATCTCGTGCGTTGTGGGCTGATGTTGCTCATGCTAAAAATAATCCTAGCGAAGCGGTTGTTTCCCCTATTGCTACTGTAACTGAAGTTTCAGATGAAACTTCAGCAGTGAAGTCTGCTGTTGAAAATGGTATGGCTGCTCGCCATCCGCATAATGTTCCATTTGTTATGCTTGGAGTTTTTCTGATTTGGTTCGGCTGGCTAGGTTTGATGATTGGATCTTCTGCGGGCATTTCTGGTGTAGCGGGCTATGCTTGGGTTAGCTCCACGATTACTGCATCCGCTTCTATGCTTGCGTGGGGAGTAACTGAGCGTTTGCATTCTGGCTGCTTTACTGCCCTTGGTGCTGCCTCAGGCGTTATGGCTGGTTTAGCTGCTAGCGCTGCTGCTGCAGATGTTATTGCGCCGATGTGGGCATTAGTTTTGGGTGTTATTGCTGGATTAATTTCATCCGTCGTAACTCATTCTCGTATTTTTATGCGTTATGATGGCGCTTTGCATGTTGTAAGTGTTAATGGAGTTGCTGCTCTTATTGGTGTGCTTTCGGTAGGTTTATTCGCTGAAGGTTCTGGCTTACTTTCTGTTGGAGATTGGCATCAGCTTGTTGCGCAACTTTGCTTGATTGGTATTACGGTGCTTTATGCAGGTGCTGTTACTGCAGTTATAGCTTTTGCGCTTGAAAAGCTCTTTGGATGGCGTATTTCCGAGGCAAAAGAGCGTAAGGGCGTTGATTTGGTAGATCAGGGTGAGCGCGCTTACGATTTCTCTGCTATTGCTCAAAGCCACGGGGGTGCTGTAGTTGCTGTTGCTGATGATGACGCCAATAAAACGCAGATGGCAGTTCTTACTTCCGTTGATATTGCAGTTGACGATAATGATGCGGAAGCTGAGAGCGTTGAAGCTGAGAGTGTGGAATCTGAGAGTGCGAAAGTTGATTCTGAAGATAATTTAGAAGACAATTCTGAAGATAATTCTAAAGAAGAGGCTGAAGAAGAAGCTGAAGAAGACAATTCGGAAGATAATTCTGAGGAGGAGTCAAAAGAAGATAATTCGGAAGATAACTCAGAAGATAATTCGGAAGAAGAAACTGCTTCTACAAAAGACGAGGAAGAATCTGAATCTCCAGATAATTCGAAAATAAAAAATAATTAAATTTAATAGCGAATATTTTATTTAAATAAATTAAATATTTGCAAAATATAAACCGCATGCTTTACGCAAAGTGTGCGGTTTTTCATTATTATGCACTTTATATAACACGCACGGATTAAGCGATGTGGATAAAAAGAAGAGTTATCCACATTTTAGGCGTGTCTAAGTGGATATCCCACAAGATTATCCACATAGTGGGGATAACATTGTGGATAATGTGCGGATAACTTTTCAAAATCATATTTTTATTTGCGCTTTACGGTTATTTGTGTTAGCTCTAATACCGTTCTGTCTTAATACGTGCGCGCGTTTATACTCGTTTTTATGGCAGATAATGATATGTGGCAGTCTACTAAAGGTAATGTTAGCCGCGCAGGAAGCAGCCGTGACGGCAATAGCGGAACCTCAATGTATGGTTCTGGGGTGTCTCGTAATGCTGACGGTACAAGCGGTGCTACATTGTTTGATCGCATCCCTCCGCACGATGTTGACGCAGAGATGGCAGTACTTGGCGGAATGCTTATGAGCAAGGATGCTATTGGCGAAGTATCGCAAGTGCTAGAAACGGAAGACTTTTATTTGCCGCAACATCAAACAATTTATGATGCCATTCTTACTCTTTTTGCAGGATCCCAGCCTGTTGACGTTGTGCTTGTAGCAAACGAATTGATGAAAGCTGGAAATCTCGATAAAGTTGGCGGCGCAGATTATTTGCACAGCCTTGTAGCATCCGTGCCAACTGCTGCGAACGCAATGTATTACGCGGATATTGTGCATCAAAATGCCGTTTTGCGAAATGTTATTACTGCTGGCACAAAAATAGCGCAAATGGGATATTCTGCCTCCGGAGCGCAAGCAGAAGATATTGTAAATCTTGCACAATCAGAAGTGTACGAGATGAGTGCTGGCAAAGTGCGCCAAGATTACGTTGCTATTGGCCCGGTTTTGCAAAATGCGCTTGATCAGCTCGATAAAATGCAAAATCATGAGCTTGAGCAGGGAGTGCCAACAGGATTTCGCGATATTGACGAAGTTACGCAAGGTTTGCAACCTGGTCAAATGATTGTTGTTGCAGGTCGTCCTGCAATGGGAAAGTCTACGCTTGGTATTGATTTCGCTCGTTCGGCTGCATTGCATCACAATATGACGACTATTGTATTCTCTTTGGAAATGAGCAAAGTGGAATTAGCTCAGCGCATTATTGCTGCAGAAACGAATATTCCACTTGCTGCTATGAGAAGAGCGGAAGATATTACTCCAGATCGTTGGAATACTCTTAATAATTTTTGGACAAAAATGCAGAACGCTCCGCTTTTTATTGACGACAGTCCAAATATGAGCTTAATGGAAATTCGCGCAAAATGCCGTCGCTTGAAGCAAACAAATGATTTGAAATTGGTAGTTATCGATTACCTTCAGCTTATGAGCTCCGGCAAGCGCGTTGAAAGCCGCCAGCAAGAAGTTTCAGAATTTTCGCGTGCACTTAAGTTGCTTGCAAAAGAGCTTGAAGTGCCGGTTGTGGCTTTAAGCCAGCTTAACCGCGGACCGGAAATGCGAAACGACAAAAAGCCGCAGCTTTCGGATTTGCGTGAATCGGGTTCTATTGAGCAGGATGCTGACGTGGTGTTCCTTGTGCATCGTCCTGATTTTTACAATAAGGAAGATCGCCCAGGCGAAGCCGATATTATTATGGCAAAGCACCGCAACGGCCCTACGGATACATTTAATCTCGCATTCTTGGGTGCAACTTCCAAGTTTATGGATATGCCGCAAGACTACCAGCAGGCAGGAGTGTGATTTAGCATGTCAAGCGGCGACTACGAATCGCATAATAATTCGCGCAATTCGCATAATAATTTCCATAAAAACTTGCATAAGCATTTCTACAGTTTTGCAATGCCGGCTGTAGGAAAGCTTGTTTGCGCTCTTTCTAGGGTGCTACATCATGGTGGAAGCGCATTGCCGGGTAAAGTTATTGAAAGCCTCGATTCCGGCTTTCTAGCGCGTACTCTTGCATCATTGCCGTACGGAATAGTTCTTATTTCCGGAACTAATGGCAAAACTACCACAACGCGTATGGTGACTTCTATGCTACGAGACGCAGGATTTAAAGTATTTACTAATCCAACAGGCTCAAACTTTACTAGAGGAGTAGTGGCAGCTCTTGCGAAAACTATGCCGGCTTTTGGCAGAAAGCTAGACGCGGATATTGCAGTTTTAGAGCTAGACGAAGCGTACGCGGTGCATTTTGTAAATCAAATCAAGCCACGCTATTCTTTATTGCTAAACGTTATGCGAGACCAGCTCGACAGATTTGGCGAAATTGACACAACTGCAAAACTATTAAGCAACGTAGCTGCCGCAACCGAAGGAACGGTAGTGCTAAACCGCGAAGATCCGCGTATTCGTGCGCTCGCAAATGTTGTTCCTTCCGGGACTTGTGTGCGCTATTTTGGCTTGGATACTGCCGTAAAAAGCATGTTCCCAACTGATGATGATTTGCACAATAATGCTGAAAAAAGCGAAAATTGCGAAGATGCTGCAGAAATAAAAGCTAATAATCTTCCTAAAGCAGACGTTGTGCTTTCAAAAGTCGAAGACCACGAAGCTGAGTTTATACTTGACGGCAAGCGTAAAACTACTTCTGTAAAACTCGACGGCGCTTACAATATTTTCAACGCTGCAGCTGCTGCAACTGTAGTTCGCACTATATTAGCGGACGCTGCAAAACAAAATTCTACGCTGAAAAAATTCGATGACGATGCGCTTATGGAAGCAATTTCGCACGTAACTCCTGCATTTGGTAGAGGCGAAGTAATTGAAGTTAATGGCGCTCCTGTTGAGCTTGTTCTAGTGAAGAATCCTATTGGTTTTAGACTTGCAATTGCTTCGGATCATCCGCAAAATCACGATACCATGATTGCAATTTGCGACGAATACGCGGACGGTAGAGACATGAGCTGGCTGTGGGACGTTGATTTTGCAAGCTTTAGTGGTACTGGAGTTGCGTGTGTTTCTGGCACTCGTGCGTGGGATATGGCTTTGCGTCTGCAATACGATAAGGTTGCGGCTAGAAACGTGAACACAGATTTGGAAGAAGACGTTAAAGCTTTTGTGAATGGCGATTTTAGTGGTAACGCTAAAAATGCTAAACGCATATACTGCACGTATACTGCCATGCTTCGCGTGCGCGCGGCTTTAGCGCAACTTGCGGAAGTTAAAGACGTTGGAGTTGGAAAGTAATCGTCATGAATGGTTCTAGTGATATTAGTAAAGCAAATGCTACTTTTGAAGTCGAAAATCGCGTGCTAGATATTGTGTCGCTATATCCAAAAGACATGAATATTTACGGTGACTACGGCAATGTGCTTACGATTATGCGCCGTGCGGAATTGTACGGTTACGAGCCAGTGCTACACGAGTACAACGTTGGTGACGATTGGCCAGAGCGCGTGGATATGATTCTTGGTGGCGGCGGTCAAGATCATGGTCAGAGCAGAGTTACTGAAGACTTATTTGAGCGCGCGGATGCTATTCGAGTGCTTGCAAAAAATGGCGTTCCAATGCTTATGATTTGTGGACTTTACCAGCTTTTTGGAGAGTATTTTGAAACCGTTGAGGGGCAAAAGCTTCAAGGAATTGGCATACTCGGTGAGCATACGGTTGGTCAAGATGTGCGCATGATTGGAAATCTTGTTGAGCATAGCGTCGATTTTGGCGACATTGTTGGCTACGAGAACCATTCCGGGCGCACAAGCTTGGAAGATGGCACGCAGCCACTTGGTTCAGTTGATAGTGAAAATTGCGGGAATAATGGCGAAGATCACACGGAAGGCGCTCGCAAATACAATGTTATTGGAACGTATATGCACGGCTCAGTTTTGCCGAAAAATCCGCGTCTGGCTGACTTTTTAATTCGCACTGCTGCGCAAAATCGTTACGGCGAATTTTCGCCAAATCAAACTGATGCTCAACGTGCGGAAATTGCGAAACTAGACGAATTAGCAGAGCGCGCTCGCGAAGTGGCCGTAACTCGTCCGCGGTAAGAGATTTATCTGCGCTAAATTTGTCAACGCTAAATACAAAAGCCTGCTGAACTTGCAAAGTATTGCAAATCAACAGGCTATTTTGTAGTTTTTGATTTTAGATTTTATATTCTAGTTTTCGCTTGATTTGGTAAGTATATTAGTCAATCAAACCATACAAGCGATCGCCGGCGTCGCCAAGACCTGGAACGATATAAGCTTTGTCGTTCAAATGCTCGTCAACAGCGCAAACAACAACCTTAAAATCAATAGAAGGATCAAGCTCCTTCTCCAAGCGTTCCAAGCCTTCTGGAGCTGCCAAAATGTTAATAGCAGTAACATCTTTAGCACCGCGCTCAGCCAAATAATGCGTAGCGGCAATAAGAGTGCCACCAGTGGCAAGCATTGGGTCAAGAAGGAAGCACTGACGTCCGGTCAAATCTTCTGGCAAACGGTTGGCATAAGTGACGATGTCGAGCGTCTGCTCATCGCGCTTCATGCCAAGGAATCCAACCTCAGCGGTTGGAAGAAGGCGAGTCATGCCGTCGAGCATACCGAGACCTGCACGCAAAACCGGCACAACCATTGGGCGTGGGCGGTTCAAATGCTTGCCAGTCATCTTGCAAATAGGAGTTTCAATCTCGCGATCGCTAACTTCCAAATTGCGGGTTGCTTCGTAAGCTTCGAGGGTTACCAATTCGGAAACCAACTCGCGGAAAATGTTAGAAGGTGTATTCTTATCACGCAAAACGGTGAGCTTGTGGTCCACCAGCGGATGATGTAAAACATGAAGATCCATACCTTCTAGGGTAATGCAAGCATGGCATGTTAAGCTATCGGCGTGCCGTTATTTTTGCGCGAAATATAAACAAATGTTGAGTAAAAATGTATTTTGCATAAAATTAGATGGCAAAAATCTAAAATCTAAAACGTAAAATATAAAATCTAAAATTCAAAACAGAAACGATACTGACTTGCGAAAGCGCCTGTCGGCGCAAACGCCGCTCGCAGCGGCAAAAAATGGAGCCCGGGGCTTAAGCACAAGCCAGCATCATTTTGAGTATACCTTGTTTTCTGTTTTCACGCGCCGCATAATTTTAATCGCAAATAATTTATTCCAATTTTCCTGCGCGCCACAATTTTGCTCCATGGGCAAAAGATAACGAAAGCGCGTGCATATTTGCGGATATGTGCAAAACTTTTGCAATTTTCTGCGTGCGTATTGTATTTGCTTGCTCATCTAACTTTTTTGCGTAAACTCGCATTCCGCGCGCAATAATCGAAGTAAAAGCTGAAGCGCGGTAAAGAGCTACGGCAAAATCGCCTGTAAAAGCGCCAGAAAGAATAGAGTCCGCAAGTCGCGCAATATCTTCACCTGTAGGAGCGTCGTCAATTCCTGTAATAGCCGAAGCGCTCGTTGCTTCAGGCTCGCCCAAACGCCAATACTCGGCGTAAGCTTCGCGCTGCTTTCGTAGCGACATGCGCAGTAAGTACAGTCGCCACAACATTCCAGGAAGAGACTCAGATTCTGCGTGACTCCACAAATCTGCAATAACTTCAATGCCTTCATTTTCAACTAAATTCAGCACGCGCTCGACGATTTCCGGCGACTGCGTTTTATGAACGCGATTAAGCAAAACGGCAGCGGAAGTGTGGCTAATTTCGTTTACAACCTGCGGGTCTGTGCCGCCTTCAATCTGCGTGAGCATTGCAGGATCCATTTGTGCAGGACGGCTTGGACGGGCAGCACCGCTTGGGCTTGGCATAAAAGCAGATCTGCTTGAATGAATAGAGCTCGATTGCGAATTTAAACTAGTAGACACTTGGAATAACCTTTTCAATATCAATAATGCGAGCGCCTTTAGAAGTGTTAATTATGTGCAAAACTATTGCGCTTCCTGTAGGCATGTATGGAGATTTTTGGCTGAGTATGCGCTTGTGTGCTCTAGGCTTTGTTATTTCGCGCAAATAATCGAAGAAAGTGCCAATAACCGGGCGATGTAGGCACATGACTGTTGCGTTGTTGGTAGCAATTGCGTTGTTGGCTGTGCTTGCGTTGCTAGTTTCGCTTGTATTTTGTGCGTTGCGCTCAAGATTTTGTATTTCGTTTATAAGCAAAGATAGCGTAGATTTTGGTTGTTTCTCGTGATGATCTTCAGTAAGTTCCGCAACTTGTTCTATAGGAAGTGAAGAATCATGCGAAAAAGCAGCAACGGTTTCTACGCAACGTTTCCAAGGTGACGATATGATTTTATTCGGCGCGTAGCAGGCAAGCTCGCGGCCTAGAGCGTAGGATGCAGCTGCTCCAAGAGGCGTGATTGGACGAGTTGCTTCGCTTCCTTGCCAAGTTTTTCGAGACTCAGCTTTTCCGTGACGCACCAAAAGCAGCGTGCTATATTCTCCTTGACCTGCATGGAGCTTTTCTAAGAAAGCGTCTAGCACTTCGCGGTCACTATCGTGCGTAAGCTTTTTGCGCGCTTTAGAAGGAGTAAGCCATAAAACATTGCCAATTTCAGTAGGCTTTGCCGGCTTAATTGGTCCGAAAGCAGGAAGACGCTTTGCTGCAGTTGGTTTATCGATTAAGCGCATCATCCAGTAGTGGATTCGCTTTATTACTTCCGGCTGAGAATTGCGTGATGCGTTGCCGCTTTTAGAAGTTTGCTTTTTGCCCTCATGCTCAAGTGGATACTCTATTTTGGCAATGTGTGGGCCTAGTGTGACTGAATATCCTGTTTCTTCTCCAACTTCGCGCACGGCTGTGTGGCGATGTGATTCGTTCGGATCATTCTTTCCTTTTGGCCAGCTCCAATCGTCATATTTAGGGCGGTAGACTAGGCAAAGTTCAAAGTCGTCGTCGCTAGGCTTTATTGCGCTGCTTGGCTTAATTGCATTGCTGCCTGTTTTTGCCTCTTCGCCTGCATTTGAGCTGTTTGTAATATTGCGCTTGCGATAGATTATTCCGCCAGCTGCTTCAACGTATTGCGTCGTTACTGCACTCATATTCACTATTTTAGCGGTTTTCTTTCGCAATTTTTAGTTGTGCTTGGTTATTTATTGCAATTCGATTATTCGCCCATTTGGTTAGAGTAAATCAGTTGCCAGTTTTCGTATATTTACGCTGCTTACTTGTTACTTTTCCTAGTGCTTTTACTTTATTTTCTGCAATTAGCTTACGTAAATGTCGTCTGATTGTTTCTGGAGACTTTTTAGTTAGTTCAGCTAATTCTAGAGTTGTTATTGTAGAGCCAACAGGTATAAGAGTTAGCAAAATATCATCATTTAATTGATTCCTTTTGCTTTCCGCTTGCGTGTGTTCAACGTGAATGTAATTTCCTACTGTTTGTTCAGTGTCGTTACGTTCCTCAACATGGTTTTTGTTAGAATCCATTATTTGAGAGCAGTTTGTGTGATTTACGTAATTTACGTAATTTAAGTCGCTAGGAAGTTTTGCTTTCGCACGCTGCAAAATCACGCTAAAAGATCCAAGTTTAGGTATGAATTGTGGTTTTGGCAGAGACCATGCTTGCATTTCGTTAATCATAAACGCAATTCCGCTACCTTGGCCTTCAACTGGCCCTGCTCCAATTCTATTTGCTTCGATTGGTGTGTATTGTGCCAATTGCATAAGTGCGGCATTTCGGCATTTCGATTCGCCGTCGTCAATGTTATCAAGCGTTTTTCCTCCCCATAATCCTCCAGGATTTGTTATAACAACCCTGTCTGGGAAAATGTCAACGCTTACAGGCTGACCTTGAAAATATTCGTGATATTCTCTGTGAATTACTGCATTAGCTATGGCTTCGCGTAGAACTTCGCGCGGAATCTCCGATTCTTCTATGCGTTCAATGCCGCTAATAAATGTGCTAACTCGAAGATTTTTAATAACCGCGTTTACTGCATCCTCAATCATTTCGGATATTGCGCCGCTACATTCTTCGCGGTCTATAAAGCGTTGCACTCCAGTCGAAGATTTTTCTGTTCCAGCGTGAGCTGTTACGTCAATAAACAACCGCGGGAAAAATTGCTGTGGATAGTTTCCAAGAGTTAAAAGTCCCGCCATTCGCACGCGCCCTTGCTTATCTGTAATATTAAGACGCGTAAGTTTTTCATCTTCTGTTGTAGTGCCTCGTAAAGCCTTGGAATTTGCTCGTCTTACTATAAGATTTTCGACTAAGTCCTTGTTTAAATCAGATTTTGTAGCTTCTTTAACAATCGACAAATCTATATCGCTTGGACGTAATGCGTTTTCTATTTCGTAAACTTCATCATTCGACATGCGAATGTCTTTATCGTCAACGCGCTTGTAACTTCCGCCTTTATCTCCTTTAGCTGTAATATAGCAAGGCTTTTTATCGGCAGTGTTTTCGTAGATTTTTATGGCTAGAATTTGAGAATTATCGTCTATGATTACTCTTTCTAAGTCATATCTTGGAGGATATGTTAGCCGAGCTCCGTTTACGCCGCCGTCGCCTATTCCTTCAATAAATTGATTGCGAACTTTGTTAATATCAAAGTTTTTTGTTGGAGAAAAATTATTGCTTTCATCTAATCCGAGTAATAGTGTGCCACCATTCGTATTCGCAAAAGCGCTTACTGTTTCCCACACACTTACGCTGAGTTTTACGTCACAGCTTTTTGCTTCATAATTGGAGTCATCTGTTTTTTGGATGCGCAATCGTTCGATGGCGTCTTTAATTTGTTCGTTTACGATTGCCATTGCTTGCTCCTTGATTAACTGTGGTTATGTGTGGCTAGTAGTGATTTGTTAATGCTTAAATTTGTTTTTGTAGTTAGGTGAGGAAGTTGCTTTAATAATTGTTTTTCTAATATTTTGTTAGCTGGTTTGTTTCCTCTGTCATAACATCACTGTCATTATATCATGGTCATGACTGTGATAAAAGTGTTGTGACTGTCATTTTTCTCGTTTGTGACAGTGATTTTCGTATATATGACTGTCATTTTTCCGATTTTGAACATGATTTACTATATTTTGACAGTGATCTTTCGCATTTTGGCCGAGATGTGTAGATTTATGACAGTCATTTTGACTTCCGTGACTGTGATGCCCCCATTTATGACTGTAATGCAAATGCGCTTAGTAAATCAGATTGTTAGATAACCCAAACTTCCTAAAACTGGCAAATAATTACTCAAAAAACATCCCAAAACTGGCAAATGGTGCTGTAGAAGATTTTGGCTACTGCTGGAACGCTTGAAATTTAGGCGGTTTAGAAGGATTAATAAACACAACAAGAGCCAGAAACATGTTACTGAATCTGGCTCTTGCTTATCGTTTGTTAGTTACTTGCGATTAGTTCGCACCGCGAGGCTTACGCGTGTGAGTATGGATTAGGTAAGCCTGGCTGTCTACGAGCGGACGGCCTTCCTTATCGCGAGAATGCAACGTGTATGTGCCATCGCCATCCATCCACCACGAAACAGTTGAATCAGCCATTTGCAAATCAATATACTGAATCAAAGCTTCAACCTGATCTGGCGCGCTAATTCTAACCAGAGTCTCAACGCGACGGTCAAGATTACGGTGCATTAAATCAGCCGAACCAATCCACACTTCTGGTCCGCTTGCAGGGCCATCACCAATCTGCGGGCCGCAAGAGTTAGCAAAAGCGTAAATGCGGCTGTGCTCAAGGAATCGTCCAAGAATAGAGCGAACGCGAATATTGTCGCTCAATCCCTCAATTCCAGGCTTAAGCGAGCAGATGCCGCGCTCAACAATATCAATCTTTACTCCAGCTTGCGAAGCACGATACAAAGCGTCAATAGTCTGCTCGTCAACCACAGAATTGACCTTAATCTTAATCCAAGCTTCCTTTCCAGCAAGAGCCGCGGCTTCCTCACGCTGAATTCGCGCAATAATACCAGTGCGAACTGTACGAGGAGCCACAAGCAGGCGGTGGAAACTAGACTTTGGCGCATAGCCAGAAAGCTGATTAAACAAGCGAGTCAAATCCTGGCCGACTACAGGATCGCAAGTAAGCAAACCCAAATCCGTGTACAAGCGAGCAGTCTTAGGATTGTAATTACCTGTACCAACGTGGCAGTAGCGGCGCAATCCTTCTGCTTCTTGGCGAACCACGAGTGAAAGCTTGCAGTGAGTCTTCAAACCAACAATGCCGTACACAACGTGAACGCCTGCGCGCTCAAGCTTACGAGCCCAAGCAATATTTGCGTCCTCGTCAAATCGCGCCTTAATCTCAACCAGCGCAAGCACCTGCTTTCCAGCGTGAGCTGCATCAACAAGAGCGTCAATAATTGGCGAATTGCTAGACGTACGGTACAAAGTCTGCTTAATTGCAAGCACTTTTGGATCCGCAGCAGCTTGCGCGAGGAATGCTTGCACAGAAGTAGAGAACGAATCGTAAGGATGATGCAACAAAATGTCATGCTCGCGAATAGAAGCGAAAATATCTTGCGCGTGGCTAGTTTCAACTTCTGCAATCTGACGATTCGTAGTAGGAATAAACGGACGATACTTCAAATCAGGGCGATCAAGCGCCTGCAATTCAAACAATACCGTCATATCAAGCGGCGAAGGCAAGCGATAGACTTCCTCAGGGCTTACACGAAGCTGATTTGCAAGAAGCTGAGAAAGGAATGGGCTGGCCTCGTTAGAAATTTCCAAACGAATAGGCGGTCCAAAGCGGCGGCGAAGAAGCTCCTTCTCCATAGCGTTGAGCAAGTTCTCTGCGTCATCTTCCTCAACGTCAATATCCTCATTGCGTGTAACGCGGAAGGAACGAGCTTCCTTAATAATCATTCCTGGGAAAAGCGATTCCAAGTGTGCTGCAATCAGCTTTTCCATAGTGATGAAGCCGTAACGCTCTTCGCGACCTTCTTCATCTGTTAAATCGTCGACTGGTACAAGACGGTTCAAATTATCTGGAATTTTTACGCGCGCAAAATGCGACTTTCCAGAATTTGGATTTTCGACGATAACAGCCAAGTTAATAGACTTGCCGGAAATGTATGGGAACGGGTGAGCAGGATCCACCGCAAGAGGCGTAAGAACTGGGAATACTTGCTTTTTGTAGTAATCAGACAAACGCGCTTTTTCTGATTCTGTAAGCTTATCCCAGCTGAGCAAAACAATACGCTGCTTTGCAAGTTCAGGAAGAATATGCTCAATAACATAGTGAGCATGCTCATCTTGGCGGCGGTGAGTGACCTCACTAATAGCGCGCAATTGCTGGCGTGGGCTTAAGCCGGATGCTGCAGTTACTGCTATGCCAGAATCAATGCGGCGCTTTAAGCCTGCGACTCGAACCATAAAGAATTCGTCGAGATTTGACGCAAAAATAGCAGCAAAATTAGCGCGTTCAAGTAGAGGCAAATCAGTATTTTGAGCCAACTCAAGCACGCGTCGATTGAACTTCAGCCAGCTTAATTCGCGGTCGAAGAAACGATCTTTTGGCAACGGTAGCTCACCCTCACGAGCTTCACGTTTTTCTGCCTTTTCATCTTCGGCGATGTGTTCTGCAATTTGACCTCGCAAAATCGCCTTTGAGGGAGCGTCAAAAATTTGTACCATACTCCGTAATTGTATGCGTTGTAAGGGAAGTGTGCGAATGAGTGTCGGGTGGTGCGACACGCCGACAGTTGTGTAATTCGAACGTAAACGCACATGATAACCTTTGCATGTTCACAAAAGTGTGCAATAGTTACGATTTTTTTAGTGCAATTGAACAGTATTGACAATATGCGAACAAAGCTTGTTTTGTGCTTTACTATTGAGCAAAAAGCGGCGATAATAAAAGTACAAAAACAAAAAAGAGAT
This sequence comes from uncultured Bifidobacteriaceae bacterium, assembly GCA_947253155.1. Classification (GTDB taxonomy): domain Bacteria; phylum Actinomycetota; class Actinomycetes; order Actinomycetales; family Bifidobacteriaceae; genus Bifidobacterium. The sequence continues at coordinate 87,674 of CAMXYK010000001.1, read as the reverse complement.
AGCGGTAACCCACAAAAGTGTATGGATATGGAATCCGTGGACGTTGGACGGGATATTTAAGACTTGTAACCGTTGCGACGAGGATGTTGTGCAGATGAAACCGCTGATATTGTTTTTGTGAATGAGAGGCTCGCCGAAATGGCGGGCCTCTTTTGATGTGGGGCGGTTTTACTGCTTGTGCAGGCTGTCGCGCGCATAAGGGAAACTATCAAAGAATAAAGGTTGGAATTCATTTTCTTAGCTTCTTTGAAAATGAGAATATATTATGTTCCATGCTGTGCTAATCGCAATTGCGAGTTGTGAATTTATTGACGCGTGATTACGTGTGTGGAGTTTGAAACAGGTAAGAAGGATCGAAAGACCATGCAACATTCGTTTATGGCAACGTTGGCTGCAGAATTTATTGGCACTGCTATTCTTATGATTTTCGGAAACGGTGCTGTTGCAAACGTTGAATTGAAAAATACTAAAGGACATCATGCCGGTTGGCTAAATATTGCTATGGGCTACGGTTTTGGCGTGATGTTCCCAGTGCTTATGTTTGGCGGAATTTCCGGCGCGCATATCAATCCTGCTATGACAATTGCGCAAGCAGTTTGCGGAATGTTCCCTTGGGCAAACGTGCTCCCGTATATTATTGCACAGCTTTTGGGTGCGTTGGTTGGACAGCTTATTGTGTACGTAACTTATTTACCGCACTACAACGAAACTGAGGAGCCGGGAGCTATTCTTGGCACTTTCTGCACTACGGATGCTTATAACAACAAGCTTAATTACTTCCTTAACGAATTCTTTGGCACGCTTGTGCTTGTTTTGGCGGCTCTTTGCTGCCTTACTTCCCCATGGGGCGAGAAGAATTTGGCCGGCGCGTCAATCGTTGTTGGCTTCGTTGTTTGGGGCTTGGTAACTTCTATGGGCGGCCCAACTGGTCCTGCTTTGAACCCTGCGCGTGATCTTATGCCGCGTTTGCTTCACGCAATTTTGCCAATTCCACACAAGGGATCTTCTCGCTGGGGTGAAGCCTGGATTCCAGTTATTGCTCCTATTGCCGGCGCAATCTTGGGCGTGGTTATGTATAAGTCCTTATTTGCATAAAGTAGTTACTTTTAACTGTGATTGATTGCGGTTGATTGCGATTGATTGCGATTGTAAGAAGCGCGTAATGCTAGTATGAATGCGTTACGCGCTTTTTATTTTGCAAGCTTATGCTTTGCAAGCTTGTGCTTATTAAGAGAGATATTGGAAAAGATTTTAGAAAGATTTTAAGAAAGACGAAATCATGTTTTCGAAGTCAACTACTGCAATTGGTCGTTTTGCGCCGACTCCTTCCGGGCGTATGCATATTGGCAATATGGTAGCAATGTTGGCTGCGTGGCTCTCTGCAAAATCGCAAGGCGGCCGCATGCTTTTACGTCTGGAAGATCTTGATATTGCGCGAATGCCGAAGGATGCTAGTGCGCGAGTTATTGACGATTTGAAATGGGCTGGTCTTGATTGGGTAGGCGAGCCGACTTATCAGCATGAGCGCACTGCAATCTACCAAGAAGCTCTTGATGCGTTAGAATCTTTGCAAGATGACGACGGAAATTCGTTAATCTACCCTTGTTTTTGCTCGCGTTCCGATATTCGCGCAATCGCAGCTCCGCAAGAAGGCGACGGTTTTATACGCTACCCGGGTACGTGCAGAAATCTTCGCAAAACTTCGGAAGGCTTGGCGCAAATCGAAAGGCGTTTGCAAAATAATCAGCAACATTCTTTAAGGCTTGCTGTTCCCTCGGCTGATTCGCCGCAAGCAAATATTGATTTTGAAGACGCGATTTTTGGCGCGCAATCGTTTAACATTAATCGCGATTTGGGAGATATGGTGATTCGCCGCGCGGATGGCGTTTTTTCTTACCAGCTTGCGGTTGTTGTTGACGATGTTTTGAGCGGAGTAAATGATATTGTGCGCGGACGCGATTTGCTGCGTTCGGCGGCGCTTCAAATTTGGATTGGTGAGCTGCTTGAAAAATCGGGATTTTTTGCGGCTCATGGCGTGCATTATGTGCGTCCGCAATTTGCGCATTTACCGCTTATTGACAACGCACAAGGCGAGAGGCTTGCCAAAAGTAAGCACTCGCTAGACGTCGGCGCTCTTCGTGAATCTGGCTGGAGTGCCGAGCATATGATTGGTTACTGTATGTATCTTTTGGGATACAAAAAGCCTGGTCAAAATCAACCTGTAGATATGAGTGCAAACGATGCGCTTGCGTTGTTTGAAAGCTTTGACACGCCGTGGGGTTCTGTTCGCGCAAACCTAGCCGACAAATCCGTGCCCTTCCTCGACTAAACTATGTAGTTAGGTTTGATAGATTGGGGCAATAAATGGCATATATGACGCAAAAAGATTTAGCGAATACTGAGGTTGATTGTGTTCGTGCGCGTCAAATTGCCGACGGCGTGCACAGCGTGCAAGACGCCATTGCTCAAGCCGAATCGCGTTGCGGGCGCAGAGCTGAGTCTGTTACGCTACTTGCCGCAACTAAAACGCGAGATGTTGGCGAAATTATGGCAGCACTTCGTGCTGGAGTGCGAGTAATTGGGGAAAATCGCCCACAAGAAATCGTTGCAAAAGCCGAGATTTTACGCGCGCAAGCTGCTCGCGAGAATTTAAGCGTTGGTGTGAACGGCGAAATTCCGCTCTACTTAATCGGTCAGTTGCAAAGCAATAAAATAAACAAAGTTTTACCACTTGCAAATGGTATTCAGTCGGTTGACGGCATTGATCTTGCGCAAAAAATATCTGCTCGCGCGCAAAACTTGGGACTTTGCACAGACATTATGCTGGAAGTGAACGTTTCGGGAGAAGCTACAAAATCCGGATGTGCTCCCGAACTTGCGATTGACGAAGCGCTCGCTATATCTAGCTTGCCGGCGCTTAATTTGCGCGGATTTATGACGCTCGGAGCGCGCGTGGATGATGAAAAAATAGTGAGAAGTGGTTTCGCAAAATTGCGAGAAATTAGAGATTGTGTGAGTGAACAACTTGCGCAGGATTCTACAAAACTAGAGCTTTCGATGGGAATGTCCGGCGATTTTGCGTGGGCGATTGCCGAAGGTTCAACAATGGTTAGGATCGGTTCGGCAATCTTTGGTCCACGCGCATTTGTGTAGTTTTAAGTCAAAGTTTTAAGTCAAATCGATGATTTTAGTTACGCATGCACAATAACATTGCGCAGCGAACCAATACCATCTACGTGTACAATCGCTTCGTCGCCAGCTCGCAAAGTTCCAGCCGGGTATGGGGTTCCCGTCAAAATCACGTCTCCTGGAAGAAGCGTTGAGAAGCTTGAAATTGCAGCGATTTGCTCAGGAATACTGTGAATAAGTCGAGCTGTAGTTCCATCGGCTTCTGGCACATTTTCGCCATTAAGCGTAAACGAAATATGTGTATCGCGCCAATTTAGCTCGGTTGTAATCCAAGGCCCAAGCGGGCAAGAAGTGTCAAAGCCCTTTGCGCGCGTCCACATTGGGTCGCTACCTGCGCAATCTCGCAAAGTTACGTCGTTTACGCAAGTAAAGCCAAAAACGTAGTTCATTGCGGTATCTGCAGTCACATTTTTGGCGATTTTGCCCATAACGACTGCCACTTCTGGCTCAAAATTCATGTCGTTTGAGCAAGCAGGGATCACAATCGGATCGTCTGGACCAATTACAGAAGTGCTCGGCTTTGTAAAAATCACCATATCTGTAGCAGTATGCGAAGAAGCCGCAGGAGAAGTAGCGCGCTCATCATCGGAACGTGTATCGTAATTTTTTGCCAATCCGTAAACTTTTGAAGGAATTACAGGCACAAGCAAGCGCACGCCATCGGCGTCTAACGCGTAACGTTTACCAGTTGGCTTAACTCCTTGCGGGCTTAAAGGATGACCTTCAAGCGCTACTAAATAATCTTTACCGTCGGTTTCGTCTTTTTGAACGAAAGCGTATTGCGGAACTTCATTATACGAAAAACGTGCAATTCTCATGTTTTTAAGATTACGACATATTTACTACTTAATTAAAACCTACTTACTCCTTAACTAAACTTGAGTGCTACTTAATTAAGTTATTTGCGTAAATTATTTGCGATTGAAAGTTCTTGAAAACAAAACTTGAGTCTAGTACACTCAAGTTTTAGGAATAAAGTTATAGGAAAATCTGTTATACGTATCAGATACATGAAAGTGAAAGCTCGTTAGAACTCGAAAGTATCGTCAAAAAGCTTGAAATTGCAATGAAAGTTGCAGCGAAAGTTGCAATAAAAATTGCAGCGATTTGACTTAACTGAAATGTGTTTTACAGCTTTCGTGGAAGTGAGGTAGATATGGAACAAAAGTTTACAACCCTAGCGCAAGACGCATTAAGCGATGCTGTGCAAAGTGCAGCGGCTGCCGGCAATGCGCAAGTTGACACTTTGCATTTGGCGGATGCTTTGCTTCGTCAAGAGCAGGGCGTCGTTCGCGCGCTTATTGCGCAAACGGGGGCAGATGCGCAACAAATCGGTGCTGAAATTCGCAACGCATTAGTGGCATTGCCTTCATCTACTGGCTCAACTACAACTAAGCCAGACGCAAGTCGTCAGCTTCTGGCTGCGCTAAGCCAGGCAGAAAAAGAAATGCGCGCAATGGGAGACGAATATGTTTCTACAGAGCACATGCTTATCGGCATAGTTGCAAGCGCGCCAAATGCTGTTGCGGATATTTTCAAAAAGCACAACGTTTCCGCAGACGCGTTGCGAAAAGCTGTGCCAACTGTACGCGGTGGCGCAAAAGTGACAAGTCCGGATGCTGAAGGTAACTACAAAGCGCTTGAAAAGTATTCTGTTGATATGACTGCGCGCGCTCGTGAGGGAAAGCTTGATCCAGTAATTGGACGCGATCAGGAGATTCGCCGCGTGATTCAGATTCTTTCTCGCCGTACGAAGAACAATCCTGTGCTAATTGGCGAGCCGGGCGTTGGTAAAACGGCAGTTGTAGAAGGATTGGCTCAGCGAATCGTTGCAGGGGATGTGCCTACGACTTTGCAAAACAAGCGTCTTATCAGTCTTGACTTGGCTTCGATGGTTGCAGGTTCGAAGTATCGCGGCGAGTTTGAGGAACGCTTAAAGGCAGTGTTGAAGGAAATTCAGCAATCAGACGGTCAAATTATTACGTTTATTGACGAAATTCACACTGTTGTTGGCGCAGGATCTGCAGAAGGTTCAATGGATGCTGGCAATATGCTTAAGCCAATGCTTGCGCGCGGTGAGCTGCGCTTGGTCGGTGCAACTACGCTTAACGAGTATCGCGAGCATATTGAAAAGGATTCCGCTCTTGAGCGCAGATTCCAGCAAGTATTCGTTGGAGAGCCATCTGTTGAAGATACGGTGACGATTTTGCGTGGACTTAAACAGCGTTACGAAGCACATCACAAGGTAACTATTAGCGACGATGCAATCGTAGCTGCAGCAACGCTTTCAAACCGCTATATTACCGGTCGTCAGCTTCCAGATAAGGCGATTGATTTGGTGGATGAAGCGGCAGCTCACTTGCGTATGGAGCTTGATTCTTCGCCAGAAGAGATCGACGAATTGCAGCGCAAAGTTACGCGTCTTGAAATGGAAGAAATGCAATTAAAGAAGGCGGAAGATGCTGCTGCGCGCGAACGCTTAGAAAAGTTGCAGGAAGAATTAGCTAACTCTCGTGAAAAGCTTACTGGATTGAAAGCGCGTTGGGATGCGGAAAAGGCTGGCCATAACAAGGTTGGTGATTTGCGTGCGCAACTCGATGCTAAGCGCGTAGAAGCCGACAAGTTCACGCGTGAAGGCAACTTGGAACAAGCAAGCCGTATTTTGTATGGCGAAATTCCAAGCATTCAAAAAGCTTTGGAAGAAGCGGAGTCCGAGGCTGCTAATGCTAAGAGTGAAGCAAAAGAGCCGATGGTTCCAGACCAGGTTGATGCTGATTCTATTGCTGGAGTCGTTAGCGAATGGACGGGCATTCCTGTTGGTCGCTTGATGCAAGGCGAAAATGAGAAGCTGCTCAACATGGAAAAGGAGCTTTCTAAGCGCGTTGTTGGTCAAAGTGAAGCAATTCAGGCTATAGCGGATGCTGTGCGCAGAAGCCGTGCTGGAATTGCAGACCCGAATCGCCCAACTGGTTCGTTCCTATTCTTGGGTCCTACTGGCGTTGGTAAAACGGAGCTTGCTAAGGCTCTTGCTGACTTCTTGTTTGACGACGAGCGTGCAATGGTTCGCATTGATATGAGCGAGTACATGGAAAAGGCTTCCGTTTCGCGTCTAATCGGTGCTGCTCCTGGTTACATTGGCTACGAGGAAGGCGGCCAGCTTACTGAAGCCGTGCGTAGGCGTCCGTATTCTGTAGTGCTTTTTGACGAAGTTGAGAAGGCACATCCAGAAGTATTCGACGTTTTGTTGCAGGTTTTGGATGATGGTCGTTTGACTGACGGACAAGGTAGAACGGTTGATTTTACGAATACGATTTTGATTATGACATCAAACTTGGGTTCGCAATTCCTTGTGCAAGAAGGCTTGGATGACGCTGCTAAGCGCAAGGCTGTTATGAATGCTGTTCATGCTGAGTTTAAGCCAGAGTTCATCAACCGTTTGGATGAGCTTGTTATGTTCCATCCGTTGAGCCGCGAAGAGCTTGGTGGAATTGTGGATATTCAAGTTCGTCAAGTGGCTGCGCGCTTGAGCGACCGCCGCATTAGCTTGGATGTGAGTGACTCTGCTCGCGCTTGGCTTGCAGAGCATGGATATGATCCAGTTTATGGTGCTCGTCCTTTGCGCAGATTGGTTCAAACGGAAATTGGCGATCAACTTGCGCGATTGCTGCTTTCTGGAAAGGTACATGATGGCGCTCGCGTAGTTGCGGATTGTGAGAATACTAGCGACCATGTGATTCTAAAGATTGCGTAGTGACTGCATTCTTTAATGTAGTCAAATAATGTAGTCAAATAAAACAAAGCGTGCTGTTTATTGGATTATTCCCCAGTAGACAGCACGCTATTTTTGTATTAGATAATGCACGCGTCTAATTATGTTTTAAAAGTCAACTCAATAGTGTTTAATAGAACGTATGTTCGATAATATTGTGATGCTTGTTTTAATGGTGGCTGCTGTAGCAATAACCGCTGTTATTGTGCTGGCTATTGTTAAGCACAACTCTGGAACGCAAGGCACTAATGGCGTAAACCAACGCGAATTTAACGAATTGCGCTCGCAGTATGAACAAGCGCGCGCTCAAGCGCAAGAAAATGGCAATCAGGCTATACGATATCGCACACAAGCAGAGCAGCTTGCTGAGCGATTAAAGTTTGTTGAAGCAGAACTTGCTAAGGCGCAGCAAGCAGAACAATTGCGAGTGAATCGCGAAGAGCAATTGCGTGCAGAGCGAGAAGAACGCGAACGATTAAATCGTGAGAAGACTTTGAAAGAGCAAGGTAAAGTCTTGGAAGCGCTTGCTCCAGTAAAAGACAATCTTGAAGCTCTGAAGAATAAAGTTTCGCAGATTGAAGAAGGACGCAAGCAAGAAATGGGTGTGCTGAGCACTCAGCTTAAAGGCTTAAGCGAGCAGCAAACAAGGCTTGACCGCGAAACAAGTTCGCTTTCTGCAGCATTGCGAAATAACAAGGTTCGCGGAGCTTGGGGCGAGGCTCAGCTAAAGAATATTGTGGAATCCGCAGGCTTGCTTGAACATGTTGATTTTGATACGCAGGTTGTTGTAACTGGAGTAAATGGTGAGCAGCAGAGACCAGATATGGTTGTGCATCTGCCAGGAGGCAAAACAATTCCAGTTGATGCAAAAGTTCCATATGCGGATTATCAGCGCGCTTGCGAAATACCAGATAATGCAAGTGACGAAGAATTAGCTAGAAGAAGTGAGCTTCTAAAAGCGCACGCTAAGGCTTTGCGAGAACACGTTAGAGTATTGGGAGCTAAAGCATATTGGCAGGCTTTTGAAACAGCACCAGATTTTGTAGTTGCATTTATTCCAAACGAAGCGTTGCTTCAGGCGGCTCTTGAAGCGGACCCAACGCTTATGGATGATGCTTTTGCGCAAAAAGTAGCACTCACTTCCCCAGTTACTTTGTGGGCTGTGCTTAAGTCTGTTGCGTACGCATGGCAGCAGCAAAGTCTTACAGATGATGCAAAAGAACTTTTCGATTTATCTCGAGAATTGTACGATCGCTTTGCAGTTCTTGGAGAAAATGCTTCAAAACTTGGCGTATCTTTGGCAAGAACGGTTGCAGCTTACAATAAGTTTGCTTCCTCGCTTGAGTCGCGAGTGTTGGTAACAGCGCGTAAACTTCAGAAGTTAGATCAAAGTAAAGTTATTGCTTCAATAGATCTTATAGATTCTGATAAAGCTGATGTTAAAGAGCTGAGCGCTCCGGAAGTATCAGTAGAAGATCGTTAAGCATAAAAACATCAAAGCATCAAAAATTGAACAACTCTAAACGCTAAGGAGTGTAATAATGACGGAATTACAAGAGGAACGCGCGGAACTTAAGCGCATGCTTTGTGCGGATATGAGTGCGAAACCATTTAGCGAACTGTTTTCTGTTACTTTTGCTCAGCGCGGCTCCAAGTTGGTTGGTGATGTTCTTTTTGATGCAATTGAGAAAGCTGGGTATTCGTTAGAACGCGATGTTGACGCTATTGGTGCGTTAACTGCTGCTGCAGTGCCGATGGTTTTTGCGCTTATTCATGCTGCAGAACGTAGAGGAATTGCACTCGACGGCTTCGTTATGGATTTTGTTTTCCCTGCAACAAAAGGCCCGTCTGTTAAAGGCAAGCGAGTATTGTTACTTGACTCTTGGCTTTCTGAAAAATCGTATGTTCAAACTTCTTCGCTTGTGACTTTACGACACGGCAATGAATTAAGTCTTGATTTTGGCATTGTTAATCAGCAAGGCGCGCAAATTCTTGCTATAGTTGCATTAATTGGTGGTGTTGACGCCGACGAACAAGGCACAAGGCATCTTCAATTAGTAAATCCAATAAGTGAGGAGAGTACTAAAATGGCATTTGTTCAAGCTTTCGATGAAGAAGAATTACGCGCAGATGCAGATCACGACGATTGCTGCAACGACAACTGCTGTGACGGTCATTGCGAGGTTAAATGCACAGGAGATTGCAAGCATGATGGTTGCACTGAGCCATGCTGTGAAGATAATTGCTGCGGTGGCCATTGCAAAGTAGAGTGCACGGGTGATTGTGCTCATGATGGTTGCACTGAGCCATGCTGTGAAGACAACTGCTGTGGCGGTCACTGCAAGTCAGGTTGCACAGGCGATTGCGCAACTGACGGCTGCCAAGACTAGCTGCAATTACTAGCTGCCAATACTAAACAAAAGTATTAAACGGAGCAAAACTCACACATGCACGAACCGAATCCAATTACTTTGGCTGCAAAAGCTTCCGATGAGCCAGAATTCCGACCTATAGGAGTTGGCCCATGGGAAGAAGAACACCCAGGTGAGCCTCGTCCAGATAATCCAGAATCGCCAAATTACGATGCGCGGTTTAGCACTGAATTACTAAACGAAGGCGACCAGCGTAACGTTCTAGATTGCTACCGATACTGGAAAGTAGAAGCCATAAAAGCGGATCTCGATTCTAAAGGCCGTCATGAGTTTGAAGTAGCTGTAGAAAATTGGACTCACGATTTCAACATAGGCTCTATGGTTCGCACTGCAAACGCATTTACAGCGAAAAAAGTGTATATCGTAGGGCCTCATAAATGGAATCGCAAAGGCTCGTTAATGACCGAGCTATACCAATACGTTGAATGCTGCCCAACTATTGAAACTCTAGTAACTAATTGGCGCGAAAATATGCTTAAAGAAGCAGAAGAAGCGCATCAACTTTTGCTTAAAGCACAAGCAGAAGGCAATAAAGAAGCCGAAAAAATCGCAAATATTAAGGAACAAGACGCTAAAAACGCTCGCGTTATAGCGCTCGATATTATTCCAGGCGCTGTTGCTATGGAAAACTACAAATTCCCTAAACGTTGCCTTATGCTTTTTGGTGCAGAAGGTCCAGGTCTTTCTAAAAAAGCACTAGAGATGGCGGATGACGTTGTTTACATTTCGCAATTCGGCTCTGTTCGCTCGCTAAACGCAGGAGCAGCCGCAGCTGTTTCCATGCACGCGTGGATTGCGCAACATGCAGCACCAAATTGCTGACACAAACTACAAACAAGCGAATATAAAAAACAATCGCAAACAAATACAAAACAAAAATCGCATTACAAAACGCAGCAGCCTGTACTCATAAACGCTTACATTTAATGTGTATTTTTTTTTATTTGTGATACTGTTAAGCTATGTTAGAATTCCAACATATTACAAAGCGTTTCGGCGCAAAAACAGCGCTTAACGACGTTTCTTTCGTCGCTGAAGACGGTAAAGTCACGGGCTTTTTAGGCCCTAATGGCGCTGGTAAATCTACCACCATGCGTTGCGCGTTAAATCTTATTCATGCCAATAGCGGTACTTCTCTTATTGACGGAAAACCTTACGCAAAAATCGCATCCCCAATGACGGAAGTTGGCGCAGTTCTTGACGCAAAGTCTGCCCACAGAGGTCGTTCCGCATATAATCACTTGTACTCGCTCGCTTTAACTCACGGAATATCAAAAAAGCGCGTTGACGAAGTGATTGATATTACTGGTTTAACTAGCGTAAAAACTCGCAAAGCGGGATCCTTCTCACTCGGCATGAGCCAGCGTCTTTCGATTGCGGCGGCACTTTTAGCAGATCCGCACAATCTTATTTTGGACGAGCCAATTAACGGTTTGGATCCAGAAGGCGTTAAGTGGGTTCGCGAATTGTGCAAGTATTACGCAAGCCAAGGTCGAGCAATTCTGCTTAGTTCGCACTTGATGAGCGAAGTTGCGCTTACTGCAGATAACCTTGTGATTATTGCGCATGGCGAAATTTTGGAGCGCACAACAGTACAAGATTTTGTTGACGCACATTCTCAGCATGCTATACGTTTAGTAACGCCAGAAGGTGAAAAGCTAAAGTCTGTGCTTGTTCAGAATCATCCTGAATGCAAGATTTTGCCAGATAATCGCACGCCTCAAGACGTTCAAGAAGGCGAGCTACTCAGAATAACAGGTTGCGAGCTCAACCAGATTGCGCGCGAAATTGCGGATAATCAGATTTTGGTATATCAGCTGAATCAAGAGCATGCTTCGCTTGAGGAAGCATATTTGGCTCTTACGCACGGTCAAGAGCAGTACGTAACAAAAGCATTGCCAAATACTACTGCTGCGACTGGAACGCAATATGTAGATGGAAGGAGCGCAAAATGAGTGGGCAAATTGAACAAGCTGTTGAATATCCGGCGAGCAATTCTTACAAAACAGGCCGCAGCATGAACGCTCAGCACTTACGCCTTACATTTATGCACACGCTTAAATCTGAAATTGTTAAGCTGCGCGGACTTGCGTCTACGTGGTGGTGCATGGCATTAACAATTGTTTTGCCAGTAATTTTTAGTTTTATTATCGCGCTTGTGCAGAAAGCAATGTCTAAAGTTGACGTTCATAACAATGGTGCAGCTGGTAGCAAATCAAGTGCTGCGATTACCGTTGGGCCGAGCGATAAAAGTGATCTTATTGCATCTCAAGAAGGCATTTTCCGCTTAGTTATTAGCTTTGCTTCTATATCTTTGATTGTTTTGGCGATTTTTGCAGTGCTTGCTGTAACCGCGGAGCATTCTACAACTTCGATTCAGGCTTCTCTTACTGCTGTACCTCGAAGGGGTATGTTCTTTACGGCTAAATTTGTTGCGGTTGCAATCTACGTTTTTGTAGCCCAACTTATTGCAATGACAGTTTCGCTAGCTGCTGCAGAATTAGCTTTTATGGGAGATAACATTTCCGGATTATCGGGAAGCAACGTGTGGAAATTGCCGCTTACTCTGTTCCTTGGCTCTCCTGCAATTATGGTTGTTGTGTCAGCAATGGCCTACGGTTTTGGCATGATTTGCAAGTCAACTGCTGGCGGAATTATGTGCGTTATTGGAGCCGTGGTGATTCTGCAGACCATTGTTAGCATTATTATGCTTGCAAGCAATTTTGCGAAGTGGACTTCAATACTTATTCAGATTTTGCCAGGCAGTGCTGTAAGCCAATTCTTAGGAGCCTCCGCTAATTCTGGGCTGCAACTTCCACCAAACGCATATGTTTTCACATGGTGGCAGTCCGGTTTAGTGGTTCTCGCTTGGGGCGTAGTTATGTACGTAATTGGCTACGTAATTGAAAAGCATCGCGATATTTAAAATATCTAAATAATATTTCGCAAATAATATTTTGCAAATAAAATAAACAATACAAATAATACAAATAAAACAAGGGCTTTATCTCGTAACTGGCTACAAGATAAAGCCCTTTGTTGTATTCACTTATATTTAATTTATTATTTATTAAATTATCTTTATTAAGTTATTTTTTTGAAATTGTGATAAGTATCAGTCGTTCTTCACAGTTTCAGCAACTCGTGGCCACAAGGTGGTGCCCCAGTTCTTGATTGTGCGCTGGCGAACCAGTGGCAAATCGGAACGGTCATACACTGTACGCCATGGTTCCCAAGCCAAGCCGGTCTTCTCAACAAGCTTGATTCGGAGGTTGCGCACATTGCCCTTGAACTGAATAGTTGTGTTGAAGTGAGCTGTACGATACTTGCCGTTGCCTTCCCAAGCGCGAGAACGTACGTAAGGAGTGCCGTCAATTTCGGTGCCATACTCATCCCAGTAGATGTAGTAGCGAGCTACATAAGCTCCACGGTGATCCAAAGTCAAGTAGCCGTCGCGGTAGGAAGAAACCTTGGTTTCAACGTAATCGCTATTGGTTTGCAAAGTTGCCACTTCGTTATCCTTGACGAAGGAAGTTGTGTAAGCAATTGGAACTGCTGGGCTGGAGGTGCTTAAGTTGGCGCCTTCCTGAATCAAAGCCTTCAACGTATCGATGTTGCCGGTAACAACCTTGGCTGCACCGTTAGCGCTGCCGCCGAGAATCACAGCAGTTACAGAAGTGTTCTGCAAAATGCGATGGAACTCGGTGTTTGGCTTGATTTCAACACCCTTGATTGCAGCTTCAACAGCAGCCTGGAAATCGGTGCTCTTGCTACGGGTGTCGAACTTTACGTACATTGAACGGCCGTAGGCCACATTGGACACATATACTGGTGGACGCTTGCTGTCAACGCCGCGGTTCTTCAAGTTTTCTGGCGTAGTGCATGGTGCGAAGAAGTCAGCTGGGCTATCTGGAGCATCAACACTTACGGTGTAGTAAGTTTGCTTGAAGTTTACAATCTGCGTTTGCTTTTCGCCCTTGTGCACAGCATCGAAATCAATCTTCAGCGGCACACCAATCTTTGCGAAATCAGCACCGAACTTAGCCTTAAGCTGGTTCATGCTTTGTGCGCTTGCAGAATCGTACTGCATGCGAGCTGCCACATTATGGCTTGCTGCATACTGAGCGTTCCACTTAGAAACTAGGGTATTCACTGCAGAAGTCACAGAGCTCTTTGTTGGGTGCTGAACTGTTACAGCACTTTCGCCACCGTGGAAGCCTGGCAAATCAACGCTCAATGTAATTGGAGCGCGGTTTGCAGAAATCAGGCTTGGCATATTGTCCATCAAATTCTGGTCAGCGCGGAACAGAGCACCTGGGTATACGCGATCATTGTTGGCGGAAGTAACCGACAAGTTTGATGTTGTATTGGTGATGTTCTTCTTTTGATGCTCAACAACTACGAATTCGCCGCCCTTGTCGAAGCTATCGCTGGAGAATTTGTTGTCAAGTTTTTCGCCATGACGGGCGAGAATGTTTGTTTTATCGTATTGCAAATCCCACAAATAATTGTTCAAAGCATCCTTTTTAGCTGCGCAAGATGGAGCTGGTTCTGGATCCTTTGGTGCAGGAGCAGCCATTGCTGGTGCTGCCAATCCCTGTGGAATAATAGTTGCGCCCGCGAGCAACAACATTGCTGCATTACGGTAGAACTTTGTGTTCTTCATATGTGTCCTTCGATTTTGTATTATTTTTTGATTATGATTTTTAGATTATTCTTTAGTGAGATGCTGCATTTCATGTGCTTCCGTGCATTGTATGCTTCACTGCATCAGGTTTCAGCTACTCACATCACTTGATTATTACACAATTTTTATTTATATGATAGTTGTATAAAATAATTTTTTACTCTTCAAACAAATGTTTAAATAATGTTGAAATATCAACATTATTTTGTTACGTCGTTTTTGAGCTTACGGCGTGTTGACATGCATAAAAGTGCAATTTTTTATACGTAATAATTTTGTGAAAATATGTGCAAAATATATCAGGTAATCATTACTTGCATGTTAAAAGAAAATTTTTTACAACCTACGTGTATCTTCTATAAAGCCATGAATAAATAAATATGTGTAAGACTTATAAAAATATTGTGGCAATAATGTATGCAAAGCTTTTGTCAACATTGCTTTTTTGCTATGCGAAGGTCACGTATCACACATATAGTTGAGGTTATGCCTACATTCACACGAGAAGAAATTGAGCATCTGGGTGTTCTTTCCCAGATTGCGCTTAGCGACGAGGAAATTAGTCGCTTGCAGGGCGAATTAAACGTCATTGCAGAATCTATTAATAAGGTGCAGGAAGTTGCTGGCGAAGATGTGCCACCTACTGCAAATCCAGTGCCTCTGGAAGCTTATTTGCGCCCTGATGTGCCTGCTACGCCATTAACTCAGGAAGAAGCGCTTTCTGGTGCTCCTAAGAGTGAGTCTGGCATGTTTGTAGCACCTCGCATTTTGGGGGAGGAGTGATATGTCGAATACTCAAGATTTAGTAAAGCTTTCTGCTGCTCAAATGGCAGAAGCTGTAAAAGCTAAAGAAGTTTCTAGCCGCGAGCTTGTTGAAGCTCACTTGGCAGTAATCGAATCCGCAGAGCCTGAGATCAAGGCTTTCTTGCACGTTTCTGCAGATATTGCACTTGAGCAAGCAGATGCTTTTGATAAAAAGAATGCTAATGGCGAAGCTGAAGGATTGCCTGAGCTTGCAGGTGTGCCAATTGCAATTAAAGATATGATTGTTACTAAAGGCATTCCTACTACTGCAGCTTCTAAGATTCTTGAAGGCTGGGTGCCGCCTTACGACGCTACAGTTATTGAAAAGCTTAAGGCAGCTGGAATGCCAATCTTAGGTAAAACAAATCTTGACGAGTTCGCTCAAGGCTCTTCTACCGAGCATTCTGCTTACCAAACCACTTGCAACCCTTGGGATACCGAGCGCGTTCCAGGCGGTTCCGGCGGCGGTTCCGCAGCTGCTGTTGCTGCATTCGAAGCTCCTATTGCTTTGGGTACAGATACAGGTGGCTCTATTCGTCAGCCTGGTGCTTTAACTGGTACTGTTGGTGCAAAGCCAACTTACGGCGGAGTTAGCCGTTTTGGCGCAATTGCCATGGCAAGTTCCTTGGATCAGATTGGTCCTGTTTCTCGTACCGTTCTTGATTCTGCGCTCTTGCAGGAAATTATTGGCGGCAACGATAGGCGCGACTCTACTTCTATTCCAGCACCTGTTCCTCCAATGGCTCAGGCTGCGCGTGAGGGCGCTCGCCGAGATTTGAAGGGCGTAAAGGTTGGCCTTGTTAAAGAGCTTAGTGGCGATGGTTTCCAGCCAGGCGTTGAAGCTCGCTTTAACGAAGCTGTGCAGTTGCTTAAAGATATGGGTGCAGAAGTTACGGAAGTTTCCTGCCCTCACTTCCCTTATTCTTTGGCTGCTTACTACATTATTATGCCTTCCGAAGTTAGCTCCAACTTGGCTCGTTACGATGGTATGCGTTACGGTTTGCGCGTAATGCCACCTGCCGATAAGCCTCAGACAGCTGCGAATATGATGGCTGCAACTCGTGAAGCTGGTTTCGGTGACGAAGTAAAGCGTCGTATTATTCTCGGCACTTACGCACTTTCTGCAGGTTATTACGATGCATGGTATGGTTCTGCTCAAAAGGTTCGTACGCTTATTATTCGCGATTTCGAAGAAGCGTTTAATAAGGTAGATGTTCTCGTTTCTCCAACAAGCCCTACAACGGCATTTAAGTTTGGCGAAAAGATGAACGATCCGCTTTCCATGTACATGAACGATATTGCTACGATTCCTGCAAACATGGCTGGCGTTCCAGCTTTGAGCCTTCCAGCAGGCTTAAGCGACGATGGCTTACCTGTTGGTATTCAGATTATTGCTCCGCAATGCCATGATGAGAAGATGTACAAGCCTGCAGCAGCGTTGGAAGCAGCGCTCGAAGAACAGTGGGGCGGCCCAATTTGGAAGTCGCTTAAAGCTGGCTGGCTCGATTCATTGGCTAAGTAAAGTGAAGTAAAGCTTAAGTAAGAAGGATTCTCATGGCTGAAAAACTTATGAAATATGCCGATGCTGTGGAGCAGTTTGACCCAGTATTCGGTTTGGAAACCCACGTTGAGCTTTGCACTCGCACTAAGCTGTTCTGCCCGGCGGAAGTATCTTTTGGTGGCGAGCCAAATACTCAGTTAACGCCTGTAAGCCTTGGTTTGCCAGGCTCTTTGCCAGTTGTAAACAAGACTGCAGTTGATTACGCAATTAAGCTTGGTTTGGCTTTACATTGCGAAATTGCTGAGTGGAGCCAGTTTGCTCGTAAAAACTACTTCTACCCAGATATGCCTCGTGATTACCAGATTTCCCAGTACGATAAGCCTACGAATGGCAACGGTTACTTGGATGTTGAGCTCGAAGATGGCACCGTGTTCCGCGTGCCGATTGAACGTGCTCACATTGAGGATGACGCTGGTAAGAATACTCACGTTGGCGGTGCTGACGGTCGTATTGAAGGCGCAAATCATTCTTTGGTTGATTACAATCGCGCAGGTGTGCCTTTGATTGAGATTGTAACTAAGCCAATCGAGGGTGCAGGTTCACGCGCTCCAGAAATTGCTGGTGCTTATATGCGCGCAATCCGCGATATTGTTCGCGCTCTTAACATTTCCCACGCTCGCATGGAGCAGGGCAATATGCGCGCTGACGTGAATGTTTCGCTTCGCAGAAAGCCGACCGATCCATTTGGTACGCGTTCCGAAACAAAGAATGTGAACACATTCCGCGGAATCGAAAAGACATTGCAATATGAGATTCGTCGTCAGGCTGCTATTTTGAGCGAAGGCGGCGAGATTTTGCAGGAAACCCGCCATTGGGATGAAGCAACTCAAACTACTGCTGGCGGTCGTGTAAAGTCTGATGCTGACGATTATCGTTACTTCCCAGATCCTGATTTGGTTATGCTTCACATCACTAAGGAGCATATTGAGCGCATGAAGGCCGAAATGCCAGAAATGCCTCGCGAGCGCCGTAACCGTTTGCAAAGCGAATGGGGTATTAGCGATCTTGAAATGCGTGATATTCTTAACGCAGATGCTCTTGATTTGGTTGAAGAAACCGTTAAGTCTGGTGCAAGTGCAGCAGGCGCTAAGAAGTGGTGGCTTGGTGAGCTTGCTCGCGAAGCAAACACTCGTGGCGTGACTTTGGAAGAATTGCCTATTACTCCAGAAGACGTAGCTGAAGTTGAAAAGCTGATTGCAGACGGCAAGCTTAACGATAAGCTCGCTAAGCAAACTGTTGCTTGCGTTTTGGCTGGTGAGGGTAAGCCTGATGAAGTTGTTAATAAGCACGGATTCAAGGTTATGAATGACGACGGCGCTTTGGAAGCTGCTGTTGACGCTGCTCTTGCAGCCGATCCTGAAGTTGCAGAAAAGCTTAAGGCAGGCAATATGAAGCCGATGGGCGCGATTATTGGTGCTGTTATGCGCGCAACTAAGGGTCAAGCTGATGCTAAGGCTGTTACTAAGATTGTAATGGCAAAAATTAAAGGCTGAAATTAAAAAACAAATTGCGCAAACGCTTTGCTGCAATAACGCAATTGATATTGAAAAGTAAGTGCTGCGTGCTTGCTATGTGCACAAATTAGTTTGTTACATGTAGCAAGTACGCAGAATTTACTATTTGCTTCATAGCGCGCTTTATAGTTTGTGGATTATCATGTATTATGCTGATGGCCTTAATTTAGAGGTAAAAACAAGTAGGTGAGTATGCAACAAACCAATGACGGTGTGAACAACTCTCGCGAGTTAGCAAAATCTATAGTAATTCCTCCAATTCGTGGAGAAATGGCAAAACTGCGTCCTGCAACGTGTGATGATTTGCTAAGAATGGACGAATTGTGTGCATTTGACGGTGCTGCAGTAATCACAGGCAAGGATTCTCAGTCAGAGCGAGCAATGGTTCATGCGTGGGTTGAACGTTCTGTTCAGTGGTCGCATGATGGTTTTTCCGCTCAAAATGCATCTGAAATGTGTAAATTTGCTAGCGACGCACAGTCTCGCCCTACAATTGCGTGGGCTATTGTTCCTGATGTTTTAGACGATGTTAAGAATACTGACGGCGCAATTATCGGCATGATTTTTCTTATCGATATTGACGGTTGGTCTCGCTCTGCACGTATTCAGGTTGTGCTTGGTAAGGATTATCGCGGCCGCGGCTATTCTCGTGATGCAATGCCTCGAGTTATGACATACGGTTTTGCTTCTGAGCCTGCAGGGCTTGGATTGCACCGAATTTGGGTTGGTGTGCCTGCAACTAATGCCCGCTCGCTTTCTGTGTACCAGTCTCTTGGATTTATGCAAACTGGCACAGCTCGCGATGCTCTTTGGGATGCCGAGCATCAAAAATATCAAGATTTTATAGTTATGGATACGATTGTGGACGAGTATGATGCTATTCGTTCGCTTGATGCTTTTGGATTACATGTTATTGAAGAAAATCCCGGTGTGGCTGAAGCATTAAGTGCGCATGAACATTCTGTGGCTATACCTGTGCGTCATGATAATCTTGATGAATCATGGCCGTATAATTCTAATAATGCAGAAAGCTCGTCTTCAAAGCGAGCATGGTGGCGTATTATAGGTCGCGGCCGCAAGCGTAACACTAATAACACCAGTACGGAAGGGAAGCAATGAGCGCCGAAGATCTCGACAATTATGAAACTGATGCTGAACTTGCGTTATACAAAGAATATCGTGATGTTATTAAGCTTTTTACTTATGTCGTGGAAACAGAGCGACGATTTTATTTAGCCAATAAGGTCGATTTTAATGTTCGCTCTGCTGGCCAAGACGTATATTTTGATGTGCAACTTACTGACGCTTGGGTGTGGGACGTGTACCGGCCTTCGCGTTTTGTTAAAAATGTTCGCATCGTAACTTTTAAGGATGTAAATGTTGAAGAAGTACAGAAAACAGACATTGACATTCCTGAATCTATCGCGTGATGCGCGTATGCTCAATAAAGATATATAGAAATTTTACTAAGCACTTAACCGTGTTTTGTAAAAGTTGATGTATTTAGGTATGGAGGACAATTGACGGATACACAATCCCCAAAGGAATCTGTGGTAATTATTGGTGGCGGTCCGGCAGGGTTGACGGCAGCCTGGGAACTCGTTAAAGATGGCGGCTCTGATCGCTATGACGTAACAGTGCTTGAAGCCACGCGTGAATTTGGCGGTATTTCCCGCACGGTGAAGTATAACGGCAATCGTATGGATATTGGCGGTCACCGATTCTTCTCTAAAGATGATCGAATTATGCAATGGTGGCGTGAAATGTTGCCTTTGCAGGGTGCTCCTTCATACGATGACAAGAAGCTTGGTCGTCACCATGACTTGGAACCAGGCGGTCCAGATCCTGAAGTTGAAGACGAAGTGATGTTGAAGCGTCACCGTGTTTCGCGTATTTTCTGGAATCATCATTTCTTTGATTACCCAATTTCGCTTTCTGCAGCTACGTTGCGCTCTATGGGCTTTGTTTTGACTATGCAGGTTGGCTTTAGCTACCTCTGGTCGATGATTCATAAGCTTCCAGAAACAAATCTTGAGAACTTCTATATTAATCGCTTTGGTAAGAAGCTTTATTCGATGTTCTTCGAAGGGTACACCGAGAAGCTTTGGGGCAGGCATCCAAGCCAAATTTCTGCGGATTGGGGTGCTCAGCGCGTTAAGGGCTTAAGTATTGTAGAGGTTCTTAAGAATGCATTCTCTAAGCTTTTCCCTAAGAAGAAAGGCAAGAAGAAGGAAGTAGAAACCTCGTTAATTGAGGAATTCTGGTATCCAAAGTTAGGCCCTGGCCAGTTATGGGAAACTGTTGAACGTCGTTGCCGTGAAAATGGCGCTACTGTTCGCACCGATGCCAAAGTAGTTGCTATTAAGCAAAACAATGGCAAGATTTCTGAAGTTATTATTGAAGATGCGAATGGTGAACGTTCCGAGTTGCATGCAGATAAGTTCATATCTTCTATGCCAATTAAGGATTTGGTTGCAGCTCTTGAACAGGGTGCAAATGGTGACGAAAAGGCTGAAGTTCCAGCTGAAATGCAGCGTGTGGCTAAAGGTTTGCCTTATCGCGACTTTGTAACTGTTGGTTTGCTTGTTAAGCGCGTGCGTTTGCGTAATACAACAACCATCCCTACTCTTGGTAATCCGCCAATTGTTCCAGATTGCTGGATTTATGTTCAGGATCCTGGTTATAAAGTTGGTCGTTTGCAAATCTTCAACAACTGGAGTCCATATCTCGTTAAGGATGTTGATAACACTGTTTGGATTGGTCTTGAGTACTTCTGCGAAGAAGGCGACGACTTCTGGAATATGAGCGATGAAGAAGCTCGCGCTATGGCAATTGACGAGCTGACTCGTATGCAAGTTATTAACGGCGAAGAGGATGTGCTTGATTCTCACCGTGAGCGTGTTCCAAAGGCCTACCCAGCGTATTTCGACACTTATGCGCAAATGCCTGAGCTGATTAAGTATTTGGATAGCTTTGGTAATTTGTATTGCGTTGGTCGAAACGGCCAGCACCGTTACAATAATCAGGATCATTCCATGGCAACCGCAATCGAAGCTGTAAAAGATATTCGTGACGGCGAAACTTCTAAAGCTAATGTGTGGTCTGTGAATACTGAAAAGTCTTACCACGAAAAGAAATAATAAACAAAAGTAGTAAGCATAAATAATTTAATATAAAAATATGAATTGGTAATTTTGCTTTACTAGCAATTATCAAATTCTTATTAAGCGCTAATAATTGTGGAAATTAATTTACGATTATTAGCGCTTTTTGTTTACTTACTAATTCAATAAAAATTGAAATTAAAAAATAATCAAAATTAGGGCGCGTCGCGTTTTGCAGCGTCGTAGAGCTGTAGTAGCATACATACTGTTCGTTGTTGTATACATGGTCATGTAATAGCAACGGGTTCGTGACGGATATTCCGTAATCTTCCATGCAAAAGCTTACCGGTAGTATGTTCCGTGTGAGTTAAGGAAAGGTAAAATTGTGGCAACAGGCCAGAATCTTGAGAAAATGAAGCTTTCAGAATTGAAAGATCTCGCGAAGCAAATGGGTTTGCGTGGCACTTCAACTATGCGTAAACCTGAATTGCTAGCTACATTAACAGCTGCGCGCAACGGGGGAGAAGCGCCTGCTGGTGTAAGCGTTCGCGTGCCTAACAATTCTATGGGAGCGAATAATTCTGCAGATATCAATGCAGATAATGAAGACGTTCAATCATTAAATGACGATAAAGATCTAGAGGAGCTGGAAAATCTAGTTCCGAATATCGATAACGAGCGTCATTCACGCGATGATTATGATTTTGAGTCTAAAAATTATCGTCGCGAATCTAATCGTAACAATACGTTCCAGCGCCGTCGTTCTTCGGATGATCGCAACAATAATCGTGAGCGCCGTCAGGAAGATGTAAATTCTCGCGATTTGGATCAAATTTTGGCAACTTTGCCAGGTGAAGATTCGCGCGGTGATGCGGATTCTCGTCGTCAGCGCTCTACGCGTGATTTTGATCGTGAAGATCAAGCAAATCGCGGCGACCGTTTCCAGCGTCGTATGCGCGGTCGCGCTCGCGATTATGACGATAATCGTTCAGAATTTGCTGACCGTTCAGAGCGTTCTGATCGCATGGATCGTGCAGAGCGAGATGATCGTGATGATCGTCGCGCGGAACGCAATGAGCGTCAAGATCGTGCGGAACGTAATTCTCGTCTTGATCGTGATAATCGCGATAATCGTGACAGCCGTGACAATCGTGACGAACGTGAAGATCGCGAATTGCGAGAACCACGAGAATCTCGTCATGAAGAGCCTCAAGAAGAGTTAGTTCCAGTCGCAGGTATTGTTGACGTTTTGGAATCTTACGCATTTGTGCGCACTTCTGGATATTTGCCTGGACCTAACGATGTTTACGTGTCAATGAGCCAAATTAAGAAGTACGGTTTGCGCAAGGGCGACGCTGTGCAAGGCTCCATTCGCGCTCCTCGCGATGGAGATCGACGCAACCAGAGGCAAAAGTTCGTTCCTTTGCAATCCATTAACAGCATTAATGGCATGAGCGTTGAAGAGGCTCAGAACCGTCCGCAATTTGCTAAGCTTACGCCGTTATACCCTAACGAACGCTTACGCCAAGAAACTACTGCTAATCGCATGCTTGGTCGCGTAATCGATTTGATTGCTCCTATTGGTAAGGGTCAGCGTGGTTTGATTGTGTCTCCTCCAAAAGCTGGCAAAACCATTACTCTTCAGAATATTGCTAATGCTATTACCACTAACAATCCTGAAGTTCATCTTATGGTTGTGCTTGTAGACGAGCGCCCAGAAGAGGTCACCGATATGGAGCGCACTGTTCAGGGTGAAGTGATTTCTTCTACTTTTGATCGTCCAGCAACGGATCATACTACTGTTGCAGAGCTTGCTATTGAGCGAGCTAAGCGCTTAGTAGAGCTTGGTCAGGATGTTGTAGTGTTGCTCGATTCTATGACTCGTTTGGCGCGTGCTTACAACATTGCAGCACCTGCTTCAGGTCGTATTCTTTCCGGCGGTGTTGACGCACAAGCTTTGTACCCACCAAAGAAGTTCTTCGGTGCCGCTCGAAATATTGAAGACGGCGGTTCTTTGACGATTATTTCTTCCGCATTGGTTGAAACTGGTTCCAAGATGGATGAAGTTATTTTCGAAGAGTTCAAGGGAACTGGCAATATGGAGTTGCGCTTAAGCCGTGATTTGGCAGATAAGCGCCTCTTCCCAGCAGTAGATATTAACGCTTCTGGAACTCGCCGTGAAGAATTGATTACGCCAGCTGCAGATTTGCCTGTTATTTATCGCTTGCGTCGTCTATTTGGCGGACTTGAAGCTGAACAAGCTTATCAAACTTTGATTCCGCGATTAAAGAAGACTGCTTCGAATCGCGATTTCTTAGCTGCTATTGTTCAGCAGACTAATGGTTCCGTAAATGGAACTTCTGCGCAAAATGTTGCGTAAATAAACAAATAAGTAAATAAATAAATAATTTAAATTTTATTTTTAAGCTGCAGACTGACAGAGTAACGGTAAATTCAATATTTAACCGCTACTTTGTCAGTCTTTTGCTTAATAATCGCAATATTTACATTGCATGCTTAGCTTGCTGTTCAAGAGCAAACTTTCGCATACGAGTTACAGCTTCTTTAAGATCATCTGCATTTCCAGCATATGAAAGTCGCACAAATCCGCTTCCTTCAGCGCCAAATGCTTCTCCCGGAACAACCGCAACTTTTTCTTCTTCTAATAATTTTCTACTAAATTCTTCAGAAGTTAAACCAGTTGGTCTAACATCCACGAAAACATAGAATGCGCCTTGTGGTTCAATAAGATTTACGGCTTCGCAATCCGACAATGCATCCAAAACTAAGCTTCGCTTTGCGCGATATTCTTCGCGCATTTGCAGAACATGGTCTTGCGGTCCTGTAAGTGCTGCAATCGCACCATATTGAGCGCTAGAATTTATTGAAGAATGCATCATTTCTGCGATTTTGCTACTCTGCTCAATAACATGGCTTGGAGCTAGCAAGTAGCCTATTCTCCAACCAGTCATTGCGTATGTTTTTGACAAACTTTCTACAACAATAGTTCTATCTTTCATTCCTTCAGCTGCAGCAATTGATGGTGCTACAGCGTCTCCTTCAGGCTGTGCGTCCGGTGCGCTCGCGAATACAAACGGATGATATACTTCGTCCGAAATAACCCATAAATCGAATTCTTCGCATAATTTCGCAACTTCTGCCAATTCTTCTGCACTTGTTACTGCTCCTGTTGGATTGCATGGAGAGTTGATAATAATAGCGCGAGTTCGTGGCGTAATTGCTTTGCGAATTTCATCTGCGTTTACATGCATTCCATGTTCAGGCTTTAGCGCAACTGTTACTGGAACTGCATCGCACATAAGAACTTCTGCGTCATAAGAAGTAAAGTATGGGGAAGGAATGATTACTTCGTCGCCTGGATCAACAACTGTTTTAATTGCTAGGTATAAGCCGATTGTAGCGCCATCAACTGCCTGAATTTCTGTTTCTGGATCGTAATCTAAGCCTTTTACGCGGCGAGTGTAGGCGGCTGCAGCATTTCGAAATTCAGGTATGCCAAGAACGTCTGTATACTTTGTTTTTCCAGCCTTTAGGGCTTCACAAGCAGCTTCAACAACATGAGCAGAAGCGGTTTCTCCTGGTTCTCCTAAGCATAGAGAAATAGCGTCAGGTATTTGTTCTACGCGGTCGAACACATCTCGTATACCTGAGCGAGGTATTGCAGTTGCGTTTTTTGCTACGACAGCCATATTATTCTCCTTCTACTATTTGTTTGTGTAAAATTTGTTGTTATTTAGCTTTCTTGTTAGAACAGTTGAAGATGGTTTATAGGTTTCGTTTATACGCCAATTATTGTAATTCTGCAACATTTCTAAAATTTTTACATGGCTGAGGATTGTAAAAACTTATAAGTTTTGTATTGATTACGCATATACAAAACTTATGAAACTATAGATAATAGCTATTGAAATGTATTAAATTTTATAAATTTATGTCTTATTATAATTTTTTTCAATATTTTGTTCTTTTTCTGTAAAAAATACGGTAACATAATAGTTGTTGCAATCCGACGCTACTATGGATCCGATTGTAATTCTCAATCAGCGTCGATGAGAGAACGGAGATCACATGACCGTGAATTCAAGCAAGGCTGAGAACAATATACCTATGGACTCAACTGACGCAGTTATTGTAGATATTCTTGAGCATGATGGGCGCGCAACGTTAACACGTTTGGCTAAAGCATCTGGATTATCTGTTTCTGCTGTGCAATCCCGCGTTCAAAAACTAGAGCGTAAAGGCGTTATTACTGGATATCGTGCATTAATTGATTACGAACGCCGTGGACTACCGGTTAGCGCTTTCGTATCAGTTACGCCGCTTGACTTTACGCAGGAAGCTGTAATTCCTACTAAATTGCGTGACATCTCTGGAATTGAGGCTTGCTACTCTATTACAGGTAGCCCAAGCTTCATGCTGGTAGTGCGAGTCGCCACTCCTAGCAAATTGGAGGAGCTTATTAACACAATTCATCGTATTGTGCCAGTAAGTACGGAAACTACTATGGTTTTGCAAACCTATTTTGACTAAAACAAAATATGTGCGATTTTTCTGAAACAACAATTGACGTGCGTGACGATTCTTTGAATCCAAATTGCAAAGATGCGGCAGAAAAGATTGTTACGTTACGTCAATCTGTTGATAATATTGACAACGCTGTAATTTCGCTTCTTGCAGAGAGATTTAAAACTACTAAAAGCATTGGCGAATTAAAAGCTAAAGCTGGATTTGCGCCTTTGGATGCGAAGCGCGAACATGCGCAAATAAGTCGACTGTTAGAACTTGCGAAGATAGCAGGATTGGATGAGTCGATTGCAATTAAGTATCACGAATTTGTTGTTACAGAAGCAAAAAAGCGTCATAAGAAAATGCAAGATTAGCCTGTTTTATAGTCTTATATTGTAACTTTTTTGTGTATATATGTAGCTATGTGAATTATAAAGGCGGATAATACAGGTATGACTATTGCAACCGTTGAACGTTATGCGCACATGCTTGATGCTGCAAGTCGAGGTGGCTACGCATATCCTGCCATTAATGTTACGAGTACTCAAACGCTGAATGCGGCGCTTCAAGGTTTTGCTGAAGCTGAATCTGATGGAATTATTCAGGTTTCTGTTGGCGGTTCTGCTTATTTTTCAGGACAGTGCGTAAATGATCGCGTAGTAGGTTCTCTTGCTTTTGCTGCTTTTGCGCATGAGGTTGCATCTAAATACCCAAATATAACTATTGCTCTTCACACTGATCATTGCGCAGAGGCTTATCTTGATGACTGGATTCGACCGCTTTTGGCTCATGAAGCAGAGCAGATAAAGAAAGGTGAGGAGCCGTTATTCCAATCTCATATGTGGGATGGTTCAACAGTTCCTTTGCAACATAATTTAGACGTTGCAGAAGAGTTGCTTGATGCTTCACAAAAGGCTCGCACAATTCTTGAAATTGAAATTGGTGCAGTTGGCGGTGAAGAAGATGGACATCGTGCAGACATTGACGAGCGCTTATACTCTACTCCTGAAGATGCTTTGAGCGTTGCCGCACGTCTTGGTTTGGGCGAGCGCGGCAGATACATGGCTGCGTTTACTTTTGGCAATGTTCACGGAGCGTATAAGCCTGGAGTTGTAAAGTTACGTCCGCAATTGTTGCAAGAAATCCAAGAAAAAGTATATAAGAATTATCAAAATATTTGCGATACTCGCACTTTTGGCGCTTCTAAAAAGCCTTTCCTGCTGGTATTCCACGGAGGATCTGGCTCTACTGCTCAAGAAATTGCTGAAGCTGTGAGTTACGGCGTGGTTAAAATGAATATAGATACGGATACACAGTACGCTTTTACGCGCGCTATTGCCGGTCACATGTTCCGTAATTATGATGCTGTACTTAAAGTAGATGGCGAAGTTGGCGAAAAGAAATTATATGACCCACGTTCGTGGGGCCGCGAAGCAGAAAAAGCTATGGCACAACGTGTTGTAGAAGCGTGTGTGCAGCTTGGTTCTGCTGGAAAAGCGTTGAAATAGTAGCTTTGATATTTAATCGTATTTTTCTTCCTATTAATCAGTAGGGGCGTAGCGATACTCTAGTCAGGTAGGATTGTGCAAATTTGGGCAACGTTAGCCCAAAAAATGGAGGTGCGGCATGCCTGGAATTGTGCTTATTGGCGCTCAATGGGGTGACGAAGGTAAAGGCAAAGCAACAGATTTAATTGGTTCAAAAGTTGATATTGTCGCACGCTTTAATGGCGGCAACAATGCTGGCCATACTGTTGTGGTTGGAAATGAATCTTATGCGCTGCACTTGCTTCCAAGCGGCATTATTAGCCCTAATGTAACTCCAGTTATTGGCAACGGTGTTGTTGTTGATCCAGAAGTTCTGCTTGAAGAAATTGACGCTTTGGAATCTCGCGGTGTGGATTGCTCGCGTTTGCTTGTAAGCGAAGCTGCGCACGTTATTACGCCATACCATCGCGTAATCGATAAAGTTACGGAGCGTTTCCTTGGAAAGCATAAGATTGGTACGACCGGCCGCGGCATTGGACCTACTTATGCGGATAAAATTAACCGTGTTGGCATTCGTGTACACGACTTATTTAATGCGGAGCATTTGCGCGACAAAGTTGAAGCTAGCTTGCATCAAAAGAATCAAATGCTGATAAAGCTTTATAATCAGCATCCTATTGATATTGATGAAGTAACTGCTCAGCTTGTTGAACTTGGTAAGCGTTTGAAGCCTTATGTTGCGGATACTTCATTAGTGTTGAATAAAGCAATGGACGAAGGTAAAACAGTGCTGTTCGAAGGTGGCCAGGCCACAATGCTTGACGTTGATCACGGCACGTATCCATTCGTCACATCTTCGAATCCTACTGCGGGCGGCGCTTGCACAGGTACTGGTGTTGGACCTACTCGCATTACTCGCGTAATCGGTGTTGCTAAGGCTTATATCACTCGTGTTGGCGAAGGCCCATTCCCAACTGAGCTTTTGGATGAGCAGGGCGATTGGCTTCGTGAGCAGGGTCATGAGTATGGCGTTACAACAGGCCGTCCTCGCCGTTGCGGTTGGTTTGATTCTGTAGTAAGCCGTTACGCAACGCGCGTAAATGGTTTAACAGATATTGTTCTTACTAAGCTTGATGTTTTAACAGGCTTAAAAGAAATTCCAGTTTGCGTAGCTTATGATGTTACTTTGGCAGACGGTACTGTTCGTCGAATGGAAGAAATGCCAGTAGACCAGTCTCTGTTTGCTTCCGCAAAGCCAGTGTATGAGATGATTCCGGGATGGAGCGAGGATATTTCTCAAGTTCACAAGTTTGAAGATTTGCCTCAAAATACTCAGAATTACGTGAAGCGTTTGGAAGAGCTTTCTAATTGCCGTATTTCTGCCATTGGCACTGGTCCGCAGCGAGATCACATTATTAGTGTTCACTCTCTAACGGACTGAAATTGTTTATTAGTTGATGATTAACTTAACAAAACGGCACTTCTCAATTGAGAGTGTCGTTTTGGTTTATGGAAAGAGTTTTGTAAAAGGGCGAAAATGAGTAAAATAAGCGAGAAAGATTGTAAAAATAGCCGCCGCTTATACCTTTTAGTTTTTATTGGTGGCACTTTAGGAGCTTTTGTTCGCGAGATAATTTCTTCCTACGCGCCTCTAATTTACCCGGTAAATCTACAATCTTCTATATTTGGTCAGCTTACTTTAGGCACTTTTTTGTCTAATATGATTGCTTGCTTTATTTTCGCTCTTGTTACTGCAATAGCAGTTAAAGAATTATCCAAAGAAAAGCAAACTTTTTATAAATATGCTTTAGGAACGGGCTTTTGTGGCGGATTGTCAACTATGTCTACTTTCGCATTTGAAAGTGCAGTGTCTTTTGTCACTCCGCGCGTAACGTTTGCTATTTTGGGCATGGTTATTTCCTTGATTTTTGGCGTTTTCATGGCATTCTTTGGAAGTTGGGTTGGAACAGGAATCGCAAATAGCATTAATAGAAAGCGAGAGCAGACTGTTCAAGAAGCTAATACTAAGGCGGTGAAGTGATGAATTCCTTGTATATTTTTATGGTATTTGTTTTGCCTTGCTTCTTTGGTGGTTTGGGTGCTGTTTTAAGATGCGCGATGACTAAAAAAATTTCTGCAAGCCATGATAGTAGAATTCCTGTTGCAACGCTGTTTATCAATTGTGTAGCATCGTTTGCTTTAGGAGTTGTTTCTAATGTTTTTATGGTTGCAGCAACAATTGCTGGCGCTAATTTTGTTTATTGCATGATTTTGGGATTTTTGGGTGGATTCTCAACTTTTTCTACTGCAATTTTTGAAGGAGTTGATCTTATACAGTCAAAGCGTGTTAAAGATGGTGTTTTTCTGCTTGCATCTGAGCTGATTGCGCCATTTTTGTCTGCTTCCGTAGGTTATGTTGCTTTGCAAATTTTGTTGATGCACATGATTTAGAGCCGATTTAAAACTAATTAAGTTATATATTTAAGCCTCGTGCGCAGAATCGAGTAGTAGTGGATTTTAAGAATGTAATAAGCCTTGTGCGCAACTTTGCATCACAAATAGCTGATACTTTTTGTGAACTTCGCTGGAAAATAGTAGTCGCAGGCATGGTTGTTGGAGTTGTTTCTGGATCTCTTGTAGCGCTTTATAGACTTGGAATTGAGCGCGGTACTGATTTTGCTAGATGGGCATTTTTGCAAATTCATAACAATTTGTGGCTTATTGTTCCTTGCATAATATTTGCTGTAATTGTTGGTCTTATTGTTGGTTGGATGAGCCTTAAAGAAAGCATGGCTTCCGGAAGTGGCATTCCGCAAGTAGTTGGCTACGTTAATCGTGGACTGAACATGCGCTGGCATACTATTTTGCCGGTTCGTTTTGTAGCAGGTTTGCTTGGTTCTTTATTTGGTTTGTCTCTTGGTAGAGAAGGCCCGTCAATTCAGATTGGTGCTTGCGGAGCGCAAATGCTAGCTAGAATATTCCGCAACGGCAAGCGCAACGATTCTAAAGAGCATTATGTTGTAACTGCTGGCGCTGCTGCTGGCTTGTCAGCGGCATTTTCTGCTCCGCTTTCTGGTGTTATGTTTGCTTTGGAAGAAGTGCAGCATGGCATATCTTCCACAGTTTTAATGTGTGCTGCAGTCGCTTCTCTTTTTGCTGATTTTGTTTCTCAAACATGCTTCGGTTTGCGCCCGGTTCTTGATTTCGGCCAAATTCCGGATTTGCCAATGGGATTGCATTTCTGGCTTATTCCTCTCGGTATTTTTGCTGGTTTTGTTGGCTCTTTGATGAATAAGTCTCTTCTTGGTTTGCAAACCTTATATGGTTATTTGCCAAAGTGGATGCCTGTTATTGTAGCTTGCTTAATTGCAATACCAGTGGGCTTGTTCCTTCCGGAAGTTCTTGGAGGCGGATCTAATCTTGTGCGCCTTTCAGAATATGGGAAAATAAGTATCGCTATGCTCTGCCTGCTATTTGTGGCAAAAATGCTATTTACTTCTACAAGTTTTGGCTGCGGAGCTCCGGGTGGTATTTTTATGCCTATTCTTGCGGTTGGTGCGCTTGCCGGAGGCGTTGCATCGCGTAGCATCACTAGCATTTCTATATTCGGCATTGACTCGAAGTTTATACCAGTGTTTGCCGTGTGCGTAATGGCAGGAACTTTGTCTGCTTCTGTAAAAGCGCCGCTTACATCAATTTTGCTAACTGTAGAAATGTCTGGCACAATGATACATACTTTGCCTGTTGCAGCATCTGCATTTATTGCATTGTTAGTATCGGATATGCTAAAAACTAAGCCTATTTATGGCGAATTATTGGAACGCTATATGCAGACTCACGGTAATCTTGTGTTGAAATCTGCGGAAGTTGCAAAGTAATTATTTAATTTACGAAAGAATTATTAAATATACAAAAAAATTACTTAATTTTATAGGCTTAAGGAGCTTTTAACCACATTGCATTTTTTATATTGTTAACTGATTGTATATGCGTTTCAATAGTCGCATGGAAAGTACTACAAATATAAATGCAATTAAAAATGCGGCTGAAAACACAGAAAAACTGCAGCGAGAAAATCAGCAAACTAGTATTGCTACCGCAAGCAATTCTAATAATGCTGTAAGTAGATATTATGGCGAATCGCAAAGCTTGCAACGCTATGCTTATAAGCCAAAATTAGGTGCTTGCGCTAGCGTTTGCATAACTCCAGATATTTCATTGGATGAATCGGATAAAACGGTTGTTGCGGACGATCACACAATTATCGCTCCTATTTCGCATCCTAAAAGCAACGTTTTTGTAAAAGAGTGTGCTAAATCTTTTTGTAAATACGTTGAAGAAACTCCTATTGAAAGCCACGTGTTTGACCCTTTGCCGTCAAACATATTAGTCGGCATGGCTGCAACGGATGGAATTGGCTTAAGCACACTTTTATCTCTTATTGCGCGGCATATAAGCGAAAAAAAGTATAGTGTGGCGCTTGTTGATGCAGATTTAACACATGGCGGTTTAGATGTTTTGCTTGGTTTGGAATTTGATGAAGGCCGTCGTTTACAAGAGGTTGATGCTCCTCTTGGAAGATGCGATGGGTACGTGCTTTGTAATGAATTATTGCGTTGGGATGAAGTTGGCGTTTTAGCTTTTTCTCCGTGGCAAGGGAAAAATCCTGAGCCTTGGGTAGTGGAGGCCGCTATTCGAGGCTTAGCTGAGGCTTGCGATGTTGTTATTGTTGACATTGGTGCTGGAAATTCAGTAGAAAAAATTTATCGTGATATTCCACAATTGGCTAGCGCTACAACTTTAAGAGCAGTTGAATTATCGGTGTTAGATTTAGCGCGTTTTCGCGCTCTTCTTCAAAGGCTTGAAGAGACGCAAAATGTTGAAACGCTTAGTAATGAATTTTCTACAGTTGGATTGTGCCCACGCGGGTTAGCGGCAAAATATTATGCGGTAAATATTGATGACGCTTCTCAATATTTAGCAACTCCAATAATAAGCTGTTTGCCATATGATGCTCATTTATATTCCGACATAATAGGCGGCTATGGAATCAGAAATATACCTTCATCTATGAAGCCGACTATGAATCGTTTAGAACATTGGCTTTTGGGGGATGTTATATCTAATTCCAAAGAGATTGTTGAAAAGTATCGTCGCTCTAAATATAGCAGTTTTAAAAATAGAAATTCTAAAAATAGCAGTTCGAAATATTAGGGGGAATTATGGTTGGAAATAATGTTCGTGATATTGATTTTGGTATTTTGCAAGAATTTGCTTCTAATCCGCTAGTTACAGACATGGTAATAAGTGAAGAAGGACGCGTTTGGGTTGATCGAGGCCAAGGATTGCGCGAATGTAAGCCGCGCGTGCCTTTATGTAATCCTGCATTATTGCGTGAGTATGCTGTGTGGATTTGCGCGCAATTAGGCAAAAGGCTTGATGACGCTTGCCCTATTGCAGACGCTTCAACTACTTCAGGTGTTCGTATTCATGCTGTGCTTGCTCCTGTAGTAGCTCAAGGAGCAGCTTTATCTATACGTTTCCCGTCGTTAAAACGCTACGATTTATTAGCGTTAAGTAATCAGGGCATGTTTCCTAAAGAGATTGCTTATATTCTTGGCATGCTTGTGAAATTAAAAGCCAATATTATGATTACCGGAAGCACGGGTTCTGGTAAAACAACGCTTATGAAAGCGCTTCTTTCTATTGCGGACAGTAATGACAGAATCGTATCTGTTGAGGAAACACGAGAGCTTGGCGAGCTAACTGCAAACCACGTGTCTTTAAGCGTGCGCGAAGCAAATGTGGAAGGCGTTGGTGAGATTGGGTTATCTCAATTAGTAAAAGCGACTTTGAGAATGCGTCCGGATCGAATTATTTTGGGGGAATGCAGAGGTGAAGAGATTGCGGATTTGCTGCGTGTTTTTACTTCTGGTCATAAGGGTGGAATGACAACTTTGCATGCTGACGAAGTAGAAAAAGTTCCTGCTCGACTTATGGCTTTAGGCTTGCTTGCCGGATTAGATCCTGCAGCTTTGTGCGCTTTAGCAGCTGGCGCTTTTGACGTGGTTATTCACGTAGAAAGAATGCGTGATGGCAAGCGAATGATTCGAGAACTTGGAATTTTAGAATCTTCTCCTAGCGGTGAAGTTTTGCGAGGAATTCCTGTATTGCGTTTGACGAATCGTGGCGGAAACAATATTTGTATAGAAACTTCACAATCGTGGAATAGATTTGCGCAACGATGGAATCTTCCTAAAGATAATGTTCTTGCTTGCTCGTAGGTCTGCTCGTAATCGCACCTAAAAATTCATATTGCATTTTTAATATTGGGGGTAAAAATGGATATTGAAGAAGCTCTTGCCGGTTTGGTTGCAGCGTTGAAAGCTGGCTCAACATTTGAAAACGTAATTCAGTGTGATGCTGAGCTTTCTAAGCGTACTAAATTTTCTGCTGTAAATACGAATCTTATTTACTTATGGCTTTACGCTAAATGTTTGCCAAAAAATCGCGTTATATCTAATAGTCAAAAAAGTCGACTTGAAAAACATATGCATCGTGTTGCAGAAAATATTATGTCGGCTTATAAATTAAGTAATACTTTGGGCTGTTCTATAACTACTTGCGTTGAAGCAACTTCTGCTTCGTATCATGCGCAGCGTCGTGCAGAAGATTTACGTAACGATGTTGCTTCTATGCCAAAATCAACAATAAAATTGCTTACTGCTTTACCTGTTTTGTCTCTTTTAGCTGGTGAATTGTTAGGCGGGCATCCAATTCTTATTCTTATTACAACAATTCACGGATGGATTTTATTAGCTATTGGCGCAACGTGTTATAGCTTGGGGCTAGCTTGGGTGCGTTCTATGTTGAAAATATCTCAGCGCACTATGTCTAATGCTGCTTTAAGGAGCTAAATATGCAATACGCGAATCAGCTTTGGATTATTGTGCCAGTATGCGTTGTTATGGTGTGGCAATGTTGCAATTTACGTTTAGGAGCGCACGCTTTGGAAGAGCATAATAATTTTCCTAGTAATTCAATTATGAAATACGAATGGCGTAATTCTAGTTCGTTAGACATAGATCCTTTACTTGGATTGCATATGATTATTGTTGCTTTGCGAAGTGGAGTTTCTATTCCGCGCGCGCTTGACGCAGTTGGAAGTGTGCTGCCAGGAGGCTACGGAATATGGCTGTGTAATGTTTCAAATGCTTTATTATTGGGGGATTCTTGGCACGAAGCATGGTCTGAAACTTATGTGCATAATTTGAAACCTGAACAAAGTAAGAAAAGTAGTAAATATGCAAAAAACGATGAAATAGATTCTTCAACAATATTGGCTAATTGGCTTAGTATGGCGCTTTATGAATCTTGGTGCCGTGGTTCTTCTCCAGTTCCTGTATTGTCTGCTATTTCAGAACATTATGAGCAAACTATGGCAAATGTTGCTAGGCAAGAAACTTCCAGATTGTCTGTGCGATTGCTTCTTCCGGTGGGTTTGTGCTTTTTGCCGGCTTTTATGTGCATTGGTATTTTTCCTACTGTTGCATCGTTTATGCATTAATAGCTAATAGTTAATAGTTTGGAAAATTAAATTTTTTATTTTTAAAAAGAAATCTTCTTATAAATGAATATTTTCTAGGGTTAATTAGCTTTTATCCACAATGCAAATTTTTTATTGGAGATTACGTATTAGCTTGTAAGAATATTAGTATCCGAAAATTTCGGATACGTGAAGGGAAAGGTACAAGATTATGGTTGGGATGATGCAAAAACTTGCTACAAGATACTACGTGTCTATGTTGCAAGTAGATGAACAATTAGAATCAGTTGAATCTCTTTTACGGCAAAAAAGTAATGTATGCTCTAGCAATCTTAATAAACGGGATTCTGGTGCTGTAACTGCCGAATATGCAGTTGTTATTATTGCTGCTACTGGGTTCGCTGCATTGCTAGTTGCTATTTTGAAGTCAGACGAAGTTCGTAAAACTTTGACTGATTTGGTGAAAAAAGCATTGAAAATTGGTTAGTTGATTTAATTGATTCATGTGTTAAATCGAGTGAAATGAGCCTACGAT
Organism: uncultured Bifidobacteriaceae bacterium; assembly: GCA_947253155.1. GTDB lineage: Bacteria > Actinomycetota > Actinomycetes > Actinomycetales > Bifidobacteriaceae > Bifidobacterium. The sequence goes on along the minus strand of CAMXYK010000001.1, from coordinate 52,519 downwards.
GCGAAAAATTATTGTGTGTAAGCGACGGTTGTGTGTTGTTAAAAAAGATTCTGGTGCTGTAACTGCTGAGTTTGCTATTGTTTTGCCATGCGCATTAGCAATTGTATTAGTGCTGCTTGGTTTAGGTAGAGCGGTTGTTTGCACAATGAATTGTCACGATGCTGCGGCGCAAGTTGCGTACTATATGGTTACTCATCACAACGATAAAGCTGCAGCAAGTATTGCTCAACGAGTTGCAGGAACGGGTGCTTCTGTAAAAGTAAGCAAAAGTGGAAATGTAGCAAATATTGTGGTGAAATGTCCTCTTATTCCAGACCCTCTTCACATATTGCCGCCTTTGGTGGAAAGTCATGTAAGTCAGGTTTTGGCATGAGCGAGAGTAATTTTGTAAAGCATTCAATAATTTTTGTGCGTAAGCTAAGAAATAAGGCTGACTGCGGTTCTGGCACGGTGCTTGGCATAGTACTTGTAATCGCAGTCTGCTCTATGCTTGTGATTTCGTCAATTTTGGGGCATGTATTAAGTGTTAAACATCAAGCTTATGCTGTAGCTACATCTGCAGCATTGTCTGGAGCTTCCGCATTGCAACGCATGGAGCCAAATGCTTGTAGTGCTGCTAGTCGTACTGTTGTTTCAAGCCGTTTAAAAATGAAATTTTGTACGTCAACTAAAGATGACGTAACTGTACGTGTTACAGCTCCTTTGAATATCCCTTTTGCTCCAAGCGTAGAGGTTGCAGCACGAGCAGGTTTGGAAGATTGTGATAAATCGCACTGAAAAGTGCTTTTTTACACAAAAAGACGGGTGGCGGATACTGCTAATCTGAAATAAAATATACGGGGAAATAGTTAGCTCGCGGTAGGTTAGAAAACATGGCACTTGCACTGTATCGTAGGTATCGTCCTGACACTTTTGATGGTGTTATTGGACAAGATCAAGTTACCGTACCTTTGTCTAGGGCGTTAGACCAAGGCAAAATTACGCATGCGTACTTATTCTCAGGCCCTCGCGGATGTGGTAAAACAAGTTCTGCACGTATTTTGGCGCGTTGTATTAATTGTGAGAAGGGTCCAACTTCGCATCCTTGTGGTGAATGCCAAAGTTGTAAAGATTTAGCAACCGGCGGCCCGGGATCAATAGACGTTGTAGAAATAGATGCTGCAAGTCATAACGGTGTTGATGATGCTCGAGAACTTCGCGAGCGCGCTGGTTTTGCTCCGGCTCGTGATCGATACAAGATATTTATTCTCGACGAAGCTCATATGGTAACTCCACAAGGCTTTAACGCATTGTTGAAGATTGTTGAAGAGCCTCCTGAGCATGTGATGTTTATTTTTGCAACTACTGAACCAGATAAAGTTATTGGCACTATACGTTCGCGCACTCACCATTATCCATTCCGACTTGTTCCTCCGGAAGTAATGAGCCCGTATATTGAAGATATTTGCAAAAAAGAAGGCATTGTTGCTGAGCCTGGTGTTTTGCGTCTTGCTATGCGTGCTGGAGCTGGATCAATGCGAGATACTCTTTCTGTGCTTGATCAGCTTATGCTTTGTGCCGTAGATGGTTCTATTTCATTAGATTCAGCTGTGGCATTGCTAGGATTTACTCCTAGCGCGTTAATTGGTGAAGCTATTGATGCGCTTATTGAGCATGATGGTGTTGCAATATACGATGTAGTGCGTCGCGTTGTTGTTGGCGGTTACGATACTCGCAAGTTTATGGAAGATTTACTTGGGCGCGTTCGTGATTTGCTTCTTATTGTGTCTGCTGGTGCTAATGCTGCATCCGATTTGCTTAATGATATTGCTCCAGACGATTTGGAATCCTTGAAAAGACAGTCAGCAAAAATGTCTTTATTCGATTTATCTCGTATGGCACAAACTATTAATAGCGCATTAAGCGGAATGTCTAGTGCAGTTTCACCACGTATGAATTTAGAAATTTTGGTTGCGCGACTGCTTGCAGACAGTGAAATTGAATCTTCGCAAGCAAACGAAATTAATACCAATTCTGCCAATTTCAGATCAAACTCATCTGTAAATCAGCAAAATCCTGCTACTGCTGCTGCTCAAAGCGAAGTAAAGCATAATCAAGCTGGTTTGCAAAATAAAGCTGCAGCTTCTGGTGGGCATTTTATAGGCTCGCAAAGCAATAAAAAAATAGAAGAAACTAAGCTGAGCCAAGCATCTAACGTTAAAGAAGCTACTTCTACTGCCGAATCTCAAAATAATGATTTTAAAGATGTGAACAAAATGTGGGATGAAGTAGTTGCGAAATTGCCTGAAGATGTTCGTGAATATGTAACTAGCGAGTATGTGCCTAAAGTTCAGCTTGCTTCTGTTAAACCGGGCCGGCAACATTTAGTTTTGACTTTTAACGAGCCAATAAGTCAGCATGCGTTTGCGCTCGCAGTTTGTACAACTTCACCTTACGATGGTCAAAAAGTACCAAAAGTAGTAATGAGCGTAGTCAAAGACGTGTTTGGTGATCAAGTAATGATTGCTCCGGCTCCTGTTGCTGCTAATGGTGAAAAAGTTGAGTCTGTTGCAAGAATGGATCCTCAGAATCTCGCTAAAGTTAAGCGTGATATTTTATTGCGCAAAACTGGTGTAGCTACTGGTTTTGGTGCAAAAAATAATTCTGATAGTGGAGGTGCGAACGAAAGTTCTTCCGAAGAAAAAGCACCCTCGGATTTTCAGAAAACTGATGGCTCCGCAGCGTCAGTAGATTCTAATAATACTGCGGAAGGTTTAAAGCAAGAAGTTGCTTTACCGGCTGCTGAAGATGATGCCTGGGCAGACATGTCGTCTGTTCCTATTGCTGATGTTATTAGCCTTAAAACGGCTGCTCAACCTAAAGATTCTGCGCAATCAGTAGAATCAACAGCACAAACGCAACCTGTAGCACAAACTCAGCATGCAGCACAAACGCAATCGCCTACAGTATATTCTGCAAAAACTAACGAATCTGCTTCTAGCGTGCAACTTGATCAAAATAATCAGGATTCGCAGCAGACTGAGCAAATTCAAGAAATGCCATCAGGCGGAGCGTCTGAAGATGAGTGCTCAATGGATGATGTTTCGTTAGAAGTTGCAAATTCTGTAAGCGATGATGAGCTTAAGCAAATGTTTGAAGTAAAAACTGTTGAAGAATTTGCTGCTAGCGATCCGAAAAATCCCAAAAATGTAGCCGCTAATACAAAGAAAAAGCAAGAGGAGTAGTAAACAGTGCATAATGCATCGTCTTATGATGGCGCTATTGGTCGTCTTATTGACGCGTTTTCTAAACTGCCAGGTATTGGTCCTAAAGGTGCTCAACGAATTGCTTTTTACTTGCTATCTGCTCCAGATTTAGAAACTCAAGAGTTGATTGACGCTATTAATGAAATGAAATTAAGCGTTCGTTTTTGTGATATTTGCGGCAACGTGTGCGAACAAACGCCTTGTGTTATATGTGCAGATCCGCGCAGAGACCATAGTAAAATTTGCGTTGTTGAAGAACCTAAAGACATTATGAGCATTGAGCGTACGCACGAATATACAGGCGTTTATCACGTTCTTGGCGGATCTATTAATCCAATGGCAAACGTGGGGCCTGGAGATCTGGCGATTACGCAATTGCTTGAGCGTCTTAAAAATCCTCAAGTAAAAGAAGTTATTCTTGCGCTTGACCCAAATATTGAAGGCGAAGCAACAGTTACGTATTTGGCGCGTTTGCTTGATCCTCTGGATATTAAAGTTACGCGCTTGGCAAGTGGTTTGCCTGTTGGTGGCGATTTGGAATACGCGGATGAAATAACGCTCGGTCGCGCTTTTACTGGCCGCCAAACTGTGTGATATTTGAGTTGTTAGCTTGCGAATCGTTAATAATTGCGAATAATAGGGCATAGTTGATAGGCTAATAGCAAACCAAAGATTTGTCGTATCTTATGCGTTTATCTGTACCGACATGAGCAAGGGGTAAAAATTGGCGCTTATCGTACAGAAATATGGTGGCTCTTCTGTATCGGATACAGATGCAATACAACGCGTTGCTAAACGTATTCTTGCCACAAAAGCAGCGGGTAACGATGTTGCAGTAGTTGTTTCCGCAATGGGTGACACTACTGACGATTTAATTGATCAGGCGATGAGTGTAAATGCGCATCCGCCTGCTCGCGAGATGGATATGCTTATGACAGCAGGTGAGCGTATTTCTATGAGTTTGCTTGCAATGGCTATTCATGCTCAAGGTTCGCACGCCTACTCTTTTACCGGTTCGCAAGCAGGTTTTATGACCGACACGCAATTTGGTGCAGCTCATATTCGTGCAGTAAAACCAGACCGTGTTCGTCGTGCGCTTAGCAAGGGAAGCGTTGCGATTGTTGCAGGATTCCAAGGCATTAGTGAAATGGGGGATGACACTACTCTTGGTCGCGGAGGTTCAGATACTTCAGCAGTTGCTCTTGCAGTTGCTTTAGGAGCTGACGTTTGTGAAATTTACACAGATGTTGATGGTGTTTTCACTGCAGATCCTCGTATTGTTCCAACTGCTAAACGAATCCCAGTTATTGATTACGATTCTATGCTTGAAATGTCTTCATGCGGTTCGCGTGTGCTTGCGTTGCGTTGCGTTGAGTATGCGCAGCGTTTTAGTATGCCTCTTCATGTGCGAAGCTCATTTTCGCGCAGGAACGGAACGATTATTGTTCCGCGTGACGTAGATCCGCATACTTTACCTAATTTGAGTTAATTTAAGTATTAGTAGATAAGCAAGTATAGTCGGTAAATAAGCAAGTAAATTCGGTACATATAAATTATCAAATAGAAATTAAGGGCGGTAATAATGGTAAATCAGGATATTCGTTCTACTATGGGTGATTTGTTCCCAGATTTAGGAGCTGAAACGCCTATTATTTCAGGTGTTGCGCATGATCGCAGCGAATCTATGATTACAGTTCGTGGAATCCCTGATGTTCCTGGAATGGCTGCGAAAGTGTTCAATACCCTCGCAAAAGCTAATGCAAATATAGATATGATTGCACAAGCAAGTGCATCTACTGGTACTGCGGATATTTCCCTTACTGCTCCTAGCTCGTCAATGAAAGCAATTTGTAAAGTTCTTGAAGAAGCTCGCGACGAATTGAAATTTACTTCTATGGATGTGGATTCTACTGTCGGTAAAGTTGCAGTGGTTGGCGTCGGTATGAAAACACATTCTGGTTTAGCTGCTACGTTCTTTACAGCATTAAGTGAGCATGGTATTAATACGCTTATGATTTCCACTTCGGAAATTCGTATTGCTGCTTTGGTGCCGGTTGATCAGCTTGACGAAGCAGTCCGCGCTTTGCACACTGCTTACGGCTTGGACGCAAATCAGATTGAAGCTGTTGTGTACGGCGGAAGCGGCCGCTGAAGTATCGAAATTATTGGCATTCTGTTAAGGGAGCGAAAGATGACGATTATCAATGAAACAGGAGTGAATGTAGCTGTTTTAGGTGCCACTGGACAGGTTGGTATGGTAATGCGCCGTGTGCTCGATGAGCGTGATTTTCCCGTTCGAGATTTGCGATTTATGGCTTCTGCTCATTCTGCAGGAACAGTTTTGCAATACCGCGGCAAAGATGTTGTTGTAGAAGACGTTGAGAAAGCAGATTTGCGTGGAATTGATATTGCTATTTTCTCTGCAGGCGGTGGCACTTCAAAAATTTGGGCACCAAAATTTGCTGAAGCAGGTGCAATCGTAGTCGACAATTCTTCTCAATGGCGTATGCACGACGACGTGCCGCTGGTAGTTGCAGAAGTAAATCCTGAAGATTTGGACACAATCCCTCGCGGAATCGTAGCAAATCCTAATTGCACAACAATGGCTTGCATGCCAGTATTGAAGCCGCTTGCTGACGCTTTTGGCTTAAAGAGGCTAATAGTATCTTCTTATCAGGCTGTTTCGGGAGCTGGCCGCGCTGGAGCTTTACAACTTATGAACGAAGCTCAAGCTGCGCTAAATCAAGGAGCTGACAAATTAGTTTTTGACGGTAGCGCTATTGATTTTCCGGAACCTACGAAAGTTGCTCGCACTATTGCTTTTAATGTTGTGCCATTTATTGGAGCAATTGTTGACGACGGCTCTGAAGAAACTGACGAAGAGCAAAAGTTGCGTAATGAAAGCCGTAAGATTTTGCACTTACCAAATCTTTCAGCATCCTGCACTTGCGTGCGCGTAGGCGTTTTTACTGGCCACGGTATGAGTGTTAATGCTGAGTTCGATCATGACGTAACGCCGGATATGGCTCGCGAAGTGCTTAGTAGCGCGGCTGGAGTTGAGCTTAACGAAATTCCAACTCCTCAGCTTGCTGCAGGAAAATCAGCAAGCTATGTTGGCCGTATTCGTCAAGATCAAGCTGTGGATGGAAAGCGCGGATTAGCATTGTTTATTACTAACGATAACTTGCGTAAAGGTGCTGCACTAAACGCTGTTCAGTTGGCAGAAATTATTTCTAAAAAGCGCAATTTTGCTTAATAATATTAAAATTAAGCGCTCGCGATTATAAAAATCTTTGCGTAAACTGGAAGTATGTCAATAGCATCGGAAGAAATACAGCAGCAACTCGACCGCATTGTGGCGCTTGGATACCCGGATGTGGCGGATATGAGCGCTGATGCTTTTCGTAAGCTGGCTTGTCCGCTGCTAAAAGCGCTTGAAAATAGCGATTTAGGTGAGGATATTTTATTAGTGCCTACTCGCGAGCTTGTTTCGCCTGAATCGTTGATTTCGCGAACAAGCATTAATCGCATGGCTGGGTTTACTACTATGCCTCCGCGCGATATTGCAAGTTTTCTACCGCAAAATGGTTTAGAACAACCTGAAGGGCCGTTCTACTTGGTTATTAGTCCGCATACTGGTGGCTCATATTTAAACCGTGAGCCTGATGTTGCTCGCAAACTTATTGATTCCGACGAACGTTTGCCTCTTACTTTGGAAGAAGGACTTGCGCTTGTTACTCAGCACACTGACTGGCTGGAAAGTAAGAATGGTTTTAACCTTCTTGGTTCTCAAAGTGCGGATGGTAGAGTTCCAAGTATTTGGATGAGCCAGGGTGCTCCTCGTTTAGGCGCAGTGTGGCCGAATTCAAGGCATACTTGGCTTGGCAATGCGTATTGCATGGATCGGCTTGGGGTCTCGCGTATTTAAGTCGAAATTCATAAAATATTCGCAACTATCAGGTAAAATAATCAAATAAAATAATTACAAAAATAAATAATCGATAGCAAAGTTGAAACACAATCTCAACGTATGATATTCATAAAAGGTGCATTGTGGCGTACATAACATTTGATCATGTTGTAAAAGAATATCCGTCCGGTTCTTCAGCTGTTAGAGCTTTGGACGATGCTAGTTTTACGGCTGAACGTGGCCAGCTTACAGTAATTTTGGGCGCTTCTGGTGCTGGAAAAACTACTGCATTAAACATTTTAGGTGGAATGGATACTGCAACAAGCGGTCGAGTCGTTGTTGGTGATTGTGATGTTACTAAGCTCAAAGGCAGGAGTTTAGTGCGTTACCGTCGCGAAGATATTGGTTTTGTTTTCCAGTTTTACAATCTTGTGCCAAATTTGACTGCTCTTGAAAACGTTGAATTGGCTTCGCAGATTTGTTCAGATCATTTTGATCCTGCAAAAATGCTTAAGGATGTTGGATTAGGCGACCGTCTTCACAATTTCCCAGCGCAACTTTCTGGCGGCGAACAGCAGCGAGTATCTATTGCGCGCGCTCTTGCTAAAAAACCTAAGCTTCTTCTATGCGACGAGCCTACAGGAGCTTTGGACTACGAAACTGGCAAAGCTGTATTGCAATTATTGCAAGATATTTGCAAAACGGAAGGAATGACGGTACTTATTATTACGCATAATGCTGCAATCGCACCTATGGCACATAAAGTTGTGCGTTTCCGCTCGGGGAAAGTAGTAAGCGAGACTATACAAGAGAATCCTATGGCCATTGCTGATATTGAGTGGTGATTTAAGTGAGTGCATTATTTATTAGCGCCGTTAGAATGTGGATTCATCAATGGCGTCGTTTTTGTGTTCTAGCAGTTATTGCAATGCTTGGTGTTGCTGTTATGACAGGAATTTACGCCGGCTGCAATGACATGCTTCTTGGCACGGACAGCATGTACTCAAAATTGCGTGCTTATGATTTGCAAATCGTGTCTACTTTAGGATTAACTAAAGATGACGTTGCAGCTCTTCGTAAATTGCCTATCGTAAGTGAAGTTGAAGCGGAACGTTCGTGGAAAGCTACGGCTCATCCATCAGATGATGCAACTTCTTCGTACGCAATGAATCTTGTGCACTATGTTGACTTGCATAAAAAACTGAATCGTTTGCACTTACTACACGGCACTATGCCTTCTAATAATCATGAAGCTGTTGTAACTCAACGATTTTTGCACGATAGTGGCTTAAAGATCGGAAGTACTGTTGTTGTAAACTTGCAAAAATCAGCTTCGGCAAATAGCAACTCTTCAAATAAAAACTCTTCAAATAATAAAAAAGATGAATTTGAAACTTACCGTCTTCTAATTACTGGCAGCGTGCTCGACAGTAATGATTTAAATAATCCTGACGGATACCAATCTAAAGCTTTTCGTAACTCTGTAACATCTCGCTACCCAATATTCACGTCTTTTATACCTAATAGCGCAAGTCATTCGCCATATTCTGCAATATCTGTGCGATTAAATGAAGCTGAAAAAGTTAGTGCTTTCTCCAAAAAGTATCGTGCTATTGTTGATGACACATCGGAAGAAATTCGCGCTCGCGTGCAATCTAGTCGCGAAAAAGCTCGGCATAATCAAGTTGTTGACGCATTGGTTAATTTTGAAACAAAACGTATTATTGCCACTAATCCGAAGATTCAACGCATTCCTGCTGCCGCAAAGGAGAAGGTAAAGAAGCAAATTAGTGAGAAAATTCGTAAGCAAATTAAGCCGGAAATTCAGAAGAAAGTTCCTCAAGCTCAATGGCATATTGCAACGCGTATTTCAAATGACAGCTACGCTAGTTTGCGTTCGGATGTTGCTTCAATTCAGTCGCTTGGTTACGCTTTTCCTGCAGTGTTTCTTGTAGTTGCAATGATGATGAGCTTAACAGCTATGGCTCGCATGGTTGAAGAAGAGCGCGGACTTATTGGCACATACTTAAGCCTAGGTTACGGTCGTTCTGCTGCAGTAACAAGGCATGCTTTCTTCGCTATTTTTGCTTGCTTTATTGGAGGCGGAATTGGAGATATTGTTGGGTTCCTTGCAATTCCGTCGCTTCTGTTGAAGATTTTGCGAGGACTTTACGCTGTTCCAGACGTTCGCTTGCGTTACGACTGGCTGTACGGTTCTTTGTGTGTTCTAGCATTTGTGATTCCAGTTGCTATATGCACAATAGTTGTGAGCTGGCGTGAAACAAGGCAGGTTCCTGCAGCTTTGCTTCGTCCAAAAGCTCCTAAAGCTGGAGCGCGCGTTTTGCTTGAGCGATTGCCTTGGATTTGGAAACGAATGAGCTTCCTCAATAAGGTAACTATTCGCAATTTGGCGCGTTTTAAAGGTCGTCTATGCATGACAATTGGTGGCGTTGCTGGCTGCACTGCGCTTATTGTGTGTGGACTTGCTTTAAACGATACAGTCGCAACTTTAGGTATTCGTCAATATGAAGGAATTTATCGTTACGATATGATTGCGATTTCTACTCCAGATTCTTTCAACAACATGAAGCAAGGTGTAGAAAAAGATAAATCAAATAATTTAGTCAAAACTATACTTCCTGCTTACGTAAGTTCTGGCGAGATTGCAAAACATCAAAATGCGCAAAACAATGGCAAATCTAAGCACAATAATGTAGAAGATGCTGAAAGCGTACAAATGATTGTTGTAAAAGATGCATCTACTTTGGCTCGTCTTGTGCGTTTGCAAAATATTGACAATAATTTGCAAACTGTTGAGCTTACGGATGACGGCCCTCTTCTTTCGCAAAGCGCTGCAGCTTCTTTGGATATTAATCGTGGCGATGAAATTACCGTAACTAATACAAGCTTTAAGCGAGCAACAGTAAAAGTTCGTGCTATTGTTCGGAATCTCATAGGTTCCAACATGTACATGACTCAGCGTTGCTACGAACGCTTGTTTAATGCTAAAAGTAGTAAGTCTTTAAAGCATAATGCGTTAATTTTGCGACTGCTGGGCAATGATAATAAGAAAATCAAATATGCGAATGATATTTCTGAGCGAAATGGAGTTCTCGCAGTTATGAATATTACGCGCATGAAGCATGCTTTTAGTTTCGATCTTATGAATGCTGTAGTTGCCTTAATTGTAACTTTGGCTGCAGGCTTGGCTTTGGCGGTTCTATTTACTTTGTCTAGTACGAATATTTCGGAGCGCTCGCGCGAGATGGCAACGCTTAAAGTGCTTGGTTTTTATAAGCGCGAAGTGCATTCTTATATTCACAAAGAAATGCTTACTCTTACAATAATTGGCATTGTTGTTGGATTGCCTCTTGGAAGATTAATTGCAGGATTGCTAACTAAAGCTTTGCGCATGCCGTCTTTGTATTTCGAAGTAGAGGTTTCTCCACTAAGTTATTGCATTGCGGGAGTTGCAACTCTAATCTTTGCGCTGATTGTGCAATGGGCTAATAATCCTGCGCTAGACAGAATCGATCCTGTTAGCTCGCTTAAAAGCGTGGAGTGACGGCAGCTTAGTAGTCGTGATTTAGTTGCTATTTAATTGAGATTTAGTTGCGGAAAGTTTAGTTGCGAAAACTTAAGTGGTGCTGCGAGAAAAGTATAAATTAGCGAATAGTTACGGGGTTCATATAAACTTGGAATTTCGTGATTGCTAGGAAACGGAGTTTTAATAATGAGTGAGATTGCCAATAGTGACATTAATGTAGATTCTACAAAAGCAGAATCTGCAGTAGCACAAAATAGCGCATCTTCTCATAATCAATCTTCCTGCGCAACTTCCGCTGCAACTTCCGCTACATCTACAACGGAGAACGAAGCTAGTAGCACAAATCAAATGGAACGTAGCCTCACAAAGCGTCATGTGCAATTTATTGCTATCGGCGGCACAATTGGTACGGGCTTATTCCTTGGATCTGGAAAATCGATTAGCTTAACTGGCCCAAGTATTGTATTCGTTTACATTATTGTTGGTTTGATTATGTTCTTGCTTATGCGCGGCATTGGCGAGTTAATGTACAAAGACCCTAACCAGCATACTTTTATCAGTTTTATTACGCGCTATCTTGGCAGAGGATGGGGTAATTTTGCTGGATGGTCGTACTGGTTTGTGCTTGTGCTAATTGGCATGAGTGAAATTACGGCTGTTAGCACGTATTGCGTCACATTCTTCCAAACTTTCGATATTGACGTAAGTCATTGGAAATGGCTTATAGAAGTGGTGTTTTTAGCTGCTTTAGTGTGCATTAATTTGGTGGCGGTTAAGCTGTTTGGAGAAACAGAATTCTGGTTCTCCATGATTAAAATTACGCTGATTGTGGCTCTTATTGTAACCGCTGTAGTTATGGCTTTGATTGGTTACCATTACTCCGCAACTCCTTTACATGGTGGCGTAATAAGTCCTGCCGGGCATGCTGGTTTGGATAATATTTTCCACAATTTTTCGCTTATGCCTAACGGTTGGCTTGCTTTCTTAATGAGCTTCCAAATGGTGTTCTATGCGTACCAGCTTATTGAATTTGTTGGCGTAACTGTTTCGGAAACTAAGAACCCTCGCCATGTTTTGCCAAAGGCTGTGAACGAGATTATCATGCGCGTTTTGATTTTCTATGTTGGCGCTCTTGTGGCAATTATGCTTATTGTGCCTTGGCAGCAGTTTAAAGCTACGAATGCTGAGGGCGTGTTTATGTCGCCGTTCATTATGGTGTTCCAGTACGCTGGCTTGCATTGGGCTTCAGCACTTGTGTTCTTTGTGGTTATTACGGCTGCTTCTTCTGCGCTTAACTCTTTGCTGTATTCTGCTGGCCGCCACATGTACCAGATTGCTCTTGAGTCTCCATCGCCAATTTTGGGTAAGTTGCGTAAGGTTTCTCGCACTAAAGTTCCTGCTCGCGCAATTTTATTCTCAGGTGCGTTGATTCTTCTTTCTCCTGTAATTAATTCCATTCCTGGCATACATGGTGCGTTTATTTTATTTGCTTCTGCATCTTCTGCAGTAATAATTATGATTTACATTTTGATTATGGTGACGCACCGTAAGTATCGCATGTCTGCTGACTTTATGCCGGATGGCTTCGTAATGCCTCACTACAAGTTACTTAATTCGCTTACTATTGCGTTCTTTGTATTTGTGTATATTACGCTGTTTATTAGCGAAGATACTCGTGTTTCTGCAATTGGTGGATTAGTTTGGCTTGTGCTGTTTGGCGGTTATTGCGCGCTTCATGAGCATTGGCAGAATCGTGATTTAGCTAAAGCTTTGGGCAAGTAACGTCTTTCTTTACGTTATTTCTGTTATGCTTGCTGTGTGCGAATTATTGTTGCAGATTGCAGTGCTGAATATACAGGTAGATTGAATGCTACGCTTCCGCTATCTAAGCGAGTGCTACTTATTAAAGCAGATGGCAGTGTGCTTATTTTTTCGGAGCTTGGTGCATATAAGCCGCTTAATTGGATGGTTGCTCCTTGCACTATGCGTGTTCTTAGTAAAGAAGACGGTGCGCGTAAAGAAAGCAGCGCGCGTAAAGAAGACAGTGACGAATCTGATTCTGGCATTGTTGCAGATGGGTGCATTTTGCGTGTTGCTGCAGCTAAAAGCGATGATTTGCTTATGATTTCGCTTAAGCATGTTTATAGCGATAATACTTACGATTTGGGTGAGGACCCGGGCTTGGTTAAGGATGGTGTTGAAGACCATTTGCAGCGTTATTTAGCTGAGCAAATTGAGCGTATTGGTGATGGTGCAACGTTGGTGCGTCGTGAATATCCTACCGCGATTGGTCCGGTGGATATTATGGCTCAGGATGCGGATGGCGTGCATGTGGCGATTGAGATTAAGCGTCACGGTGGTATTGACGGCGTTGAGCAGCTTACGCGCTACTGTGAGTTGTTGAACAGGGATCCTTTGCTTAAGCCTGTTCGTGGCATTTTTGCGGCGCAAACTATTAGCCCGCAAGCACGCGTTTTGGCGGAAGATCGTGGCTTTACTTGCCTAATTCTTGACTATGACGACATGCGTGGCGCTGAATCCACCGACCTTCGTCTTTTTTAATTTGAGTAACGGCATAATGTCCATACGCTATAACAGTATCAACAATGTATTTCGGGTAAGCGGCAAAAAGTGTATAAGAAATCATGTCTAACGCATTGCAATACAAGCATTTTGCTGTAATCGAATCTGTTTTCTGCACATTCGCTACCTGTACAAAAAGTGTGTAAAAAATAAGCTCATAACCCTTACGGCAGTAAGGATTGTATGAATATTTAATGGCAATTCGGCTTGAGTGTTACTAGCTCAGTTCGTTAGCTGAGATATTAACGGTGTTTTGACAATTACTGTTATTTTCTCAGTTTGTTGACTGAGTTTTTAACAGTCTTTCGCCAATTACCGTTATTTTCTCAGTTCGTTGGCTGAGTTAGTAACGGTGTTGAGGATATGAGTGTTAATATCTCAGTTGGCTGACTGAGATATTAACAGTGCTGAGGCTGTGGCTTATATCCGCAGAATATTCATCAGCTTAGCTTTACACACTTTTTGGCCTATAAACCTCCAAAATAGAATTCCGCAAATAGTCAATAATGCGGAAAAATAATTGCAATTAATAAAGCAAAACAGCTAAACGACGACGCGCACGAGCTAATCGAGCATCGTCAGCAGGAAGCATTGCAAAATATTCAATCATGCGTGCACGCACTGCTTCGGCATCTTTACGGTGACCACTTGCTAGAAAATCAAGCAATCTACCAAAAGCATCATCAATATGACCATCAACCATATCAACATCCGCTACAGCAAGCTGCGCTTCTACACTATCCGGATTATCTCCTGCATTCTTTCTAACTGCCGCAACATCAGTATTAGCATTACGCGCAAGCAATAAAGCCTTAGAATGTTCTCGAGCAGCAAGCACATCATGAGGGTCAGTCTCAATCAATTTAGCGTATTCCTTAGCTGCACCTTCGTAATCACCTTGCATAGCAAGAGAGTGAGCTTTCTCGTGAGCTGGAGGAATATTCTCAACATTGCTAGAATCAGCTGAACCAGCGGCATCGGCATTTGCATTTTTAGAACTATTCGCATCAGATTCGTTTGAAGATTCAACAAAAGGTGCAGTCCCAGCGACTTCAGAACGTTCCGCAACTTGAACCAACTGCGGCAAAATTGCGCTACAAATCTGCTGCAATTCTTCATCGCTCGGCAAACCTTGAGCAATAGGCATTGGCCTACCGCCAACTAATCCATAAATTGCAGGAAGCTGCTGAGCGCGCAAAGCCTGCGCAATTGTAGGATTCTCGTCTGCATCAATACGAGCTAATTGCATACGTCCATCAAGCGAATTAACAGCATCCGCTAATTTTTGAGCAACGTCGTAATAAGCTTCATCGTGAGCTTGCCACAGCAAAAGTATGATTGGAAAACTTACTGAAGTTTGAACCATTGCTTGGAAAGATTGCTCATTTACATCAATAACATATCCGCCTGCTTTTGGAGCTCCCGAGGAGGAACCATCATTGCTTACAGAAGCTTTTGCTGCCTGCTTAGCTTGCGCTTCTACGCGACGCTTTACACCCTCTAAATCTACAGCTCCAGCAAGCGAAAATCCTCCAGGATTCATTCCTTGCGCTTGACTATTAACCATTATTGCCTCTTTCCAGCACTTAAATTGTGCTTGCGAAAACTATTTATGAAGATTTACAACGTTTTACTGCGCGTACAAAGCTTTACAAAGCTCTACAAAGCTTCTACTTTAATAGGCTGACGTTCCGCAGCAACCGGCGTAATTTTCATATGAGATCCAGCTGGTGGCACTACTAAAGCGATTACATTTACATACGTTACGCGCATAGTACCCTTTGCTTTTTCGTCACCAAATAATGCTTTTTCTTCATCCGAAGCAGGTCGAGATTCACGCCCCGCTCCAGCAGAACGAGTCCAAACTGAATCAATACGAGCCACAACTAAATCACTGCCATCACTTGAACGCATAACACTAATTTGTTTCAAATTAGGAGTAAATACTTGCTCTTGCGATCCTTTGTTACGCTCAAGACCTGCTTGTACAGCTTTGGAAAGTTCAGTTAATTTTTGTCGCAAATAGTCATCTTCAAAATGTTTAGCATATTTACTTTCGTTTCCATGCTGCAACACGTCAGAATATGCTGTTACTGCTTTCTCAGGAGTCATAACTAGACCCTTATCATTGGTTTTACCCATTGAGGAACCAATACTTGGCACAGCAAATTTAGGAAGATGCACTCCAGGGAACAATCTAGCAACAGCCCAAAGCTTGTAATTTGAATGCGCACGCTGCTGACGCAACACTAATAGACGTTTTGACTGCTGATCTTTAGTTGTTGTGGTAATTGTCATAAGATCACGCGGCCAGCCAGGATTAGTTGGCACAATGGTTTGCGCAGCAACTCTAGGGATTGCAGTTTTTGGATCCAAATTTCCTAGTTTTTCGGCAATAGTGAGCTCACTTGCACGAATATCTAAAGCTGGTCCAGAAACGGCTTGTGGCAACATATTTACGTCTTTTTCGTCATTCGCACGTTCCAATGCGCGAAGCAATCCAAGACGAATATCTTTTTCTTGCAGCATCGTTACGTTAGGCGATTCCTGGCTGCTATGAACTTCCGCAGGCTTAGGCACCTGGCCATCGCAAGCAGACAATCCTGCAACCATAAAAATTGACAATACACTTGCGGCGAAAGTTAACGCAGTACGAAACATTTTATTTGAGTTTCTGCTGTTACTTTTGCCAATATTAATGTTCATATTACGCATGTTGCTCATTGCCTCGCTCACTCGAGGAATTGCCTCGGTAACCTTTGCTATTTTTGTGATAGCGGCTATTGTTATTGCTGCCCTGATATCCACGACGATTATTACGAGATTGCTGCTTATGCTGCTGTTTCGATTGCTTTTTAGATTTATCAACTCCATCCTTCGCGCGCTGATTATTCTGATTATTCTGATTATTATCTTTGCCTTGTTTATTTTGAGAACCATATTTTCCGCGCGAATTAGATTTATTTTGCGAACCGTGCTTATTACGCGATCCGCTTCTATTTGTAGAATCAGACTTACTTTGCGCTTCGCTGTTGCTCTTATTATTGCGATTGTTGTTTTGAGAATTCTTCCTATTTTGTGTATTTTGATTACGTTCGTTATCTTTCTTATCCTTATTAGAATAAGAATTTTCTTTGGATTCAGTGTAATCTCTCTTGGCGTAATCTTGCTTGGCGTAATCTCGCTTAAAATCTTCAGACTTAGAATTCGTGTTCTTCGTTATATTCTTTTTAGAAGAATCCAAAGAAGCAGCAAAATCAGCAGAATCTACAGAATCTACAGAATCAGCAGAATCTTCCGAATTCAATTTAGAATTTGCGTCATGCTGTTGAGAAAAACGAGCTGCAAACGCAAGAAGCTCATCTTGCGAAATAACAGTAGTTTCAGCCAAAGAATCTGTAGAAGATACAGCTGTTGATGCATAAGCAGTACGAACCTGCTTTTTATCGTCAATTTGATTGTTTCCTTCGTAAGATGAATTTTTATGATTGCGCGCATGCGAACCATGACGAGCATGAGAACCAGAAGACTTTTTATGATGCTTATGACCGAACATTCCAGACCATGTGCCAGCAAAAGCTTCAATAAATGAAACTTCTTCACTCCGAGCAGGCTTTACTGTCAATACTCCTGAACGACTTGCCACAAGCTGCTTATTGCGCCGACGATGCGGTTCCATTGCAAAAATAGTTGCAGCAAGAAGCGAAAGTGCCGCAAAAAGCACCGCAATAAAGTACAAAGGAGTAGCAAAATCTGGAACTTGATGCCTACGCCAGCGTAATTCTATAGAAGCGGCAGGCGAATTATCTCCTAAATCAATTAACAGCACACGTTTAGCAGCTTGCGAGCGAATCCTAATAGAACGAGCATCCTTATGATTCGAAGCATTTTTTGCACTATCTTTGGATTTCTTCATAGCGCCTGTTGCAACTGCATGATCATAAGAAGCAGAGCCGGCAGTTTGCACATAATCAGCTGTATTTATTGCCAACTTTGCTAAACCTAATTGGCACGTAACAATCGGCCATAAATTAGATTTTTGGAATGGAACATCCGGATCATCGCTATCCGTACTAGCTTCGGAAGCAACTTTATTTTTTACGGATACTTTCTTTACAGAAAGATTATTCCAATCGCGCAAACCTGTAATACGCTGTACTGAAGAACCAGCAATCCACCCACGAACATCTTTTGTTAAGCCAACAGCCACGCAAATAGGCTTACGAGTGTGCAAAGCTGCAACGCTTACACGAACTCGATTATCGACCAAATTAAGCACGCCTGGATCCGTAACAATATAGCGAGTTCCGGTTACTTTTGCATATGCAATAACTACGTCATTAGGCTTCCAGAAAGTTGCATTTGCAACACCAAGAGCAACACTTAATACTGCAAGTACGGCAAAAAATGGAGCTACAATACCTCGCATAATTTTAGCGCGCAATGTTAGTCGTCGCATCGGCTGTCCTTCTTTTTCAGAAGAGTTGTTGATATTCGTCATAACGCTACTATTCTACAATCTTTTCATACCAGTTGAAGATTTGAATTAAAAATCAACATCAAGCGGTAGTGTAATCATATGCAAAAAACCACAATATTGAAACAAAAATCCTTAATAATGCGCGCTTTTGCTGCTATTAGCACATTAGCATTATGCGTAGGATTAGCTTCCTGCAGCGGAAACGCAAGCAGCACAGATGGCGCAGCTGATGAAAATGCGCAAAAAGCAGGTATGCAATTATTGGAGGGCATTAGCGCTTCCGGAGAACTTGGTAAAAAGCCAAAAGTCAAATTACAAACCCCAGTTAAAGTAAAACGAAACTCATACGCAATTTTGCAACGCGGCAACGGCCACACCATCCAAGAAGGCGACCGTGTATGCTCACAAGGTATTGTGTTGAATGCAAAAGATGGCAAAGAATTGATGAATACGTGGGATAAGGGTAAACTAGATTGCTCAATTTCCATTAATAAAACTTCAACAAGCCGACCATACTACGCTTTACTTAAGGGCAAAAAAATTAATACAACAATTGCTTTCGGCATAGATGGTGGAAATAAAAATCCTTCTTACATTATGGTTCTCACAATGGTGTCGAGTTCGAAAGCACTAAGCCGTGCAAACGGTAAAGAGGTAACCAATATTCCAGCTGGATTGCCAAAGGTTACTCGCGATGCTTCCGGAAGGCCTTCCCTTGACTTGAACGGCTATAAGCCAGACGGAAAGCTTGTTTCTCAAAACCTTATTGAAGGAACAGGAAAGGCTGTAACTAAGAAGAGTACTCTTTCTGTTCACTATATTGGGTTAACAACAGATAAAGATGGCAAACTTCACCAGTTTGATTCCTCGTGGGAGCGCAAGCAACCGGCAGAATTCTCCCTTGCAGGAGGAGTAATACCAGGTTGGACAAAGGGCTTGGCTGGAAAGAAAGTCGGTTCGCAAGTATTGCTTGTAGTTCCTCCAAGCGATGGATACGGAACTGAAGAAAAAAAGGATGCGAAGGGCAACGTTGTAATTCCTGCAAATTCAACGCTGTACTTCGTAGTCGACATTCTTTACGCTTCGTGAGATTACTAACGAAAAATTAGTAGATTACGCGATAATTTGCGTAATGTAAAACTTAATATAACCCACAGAACCCCTACTTTCTAGGGGTTCTGTGGTTTATAGGCCAAAAAGTGTGTAAAGATAAGCTGATGAATATTCTGCGGATATAAGCCACAGCTTCAGCACTGTTAATATCTCAGTCAGCCAACTGAGATATTAACACTCATATCCTCAACACCGTTACTAACTCAGCCAACGAACTGAGAAAATAACGGTAATTGGCGAAAGACTGTTAAAAACTCAGTCAACAAACTGAGAAAATAACAGTAATTGTCAAAACACCGTTAATATCTCAGCTAACGAACTGAGCTAGTAACACTCAAGCCGAATTGCCATTAAATATTCATACAATCCTTACTGCCGTAAGGGTTATGAGCTTATTTTTTACACACTTTTTGTACAGGTAGCGAATGTGCAGAAAACAGATTCGATTACCGCAAAATGCTTGTATTGCAATGCGCGAGACATTATTTCTTACACACTTTTGGTCTATAACCCATTTTGGAAGATATAAACAAAAAAGCCAAGAACCACAACAATCGTGAGAAATTTGTGTGATCCTTGGCTTTAGTAGCGGGGCATGGATTTGAACCATGGACCTCTGGGTTATGAGCCCAGCGAGCTACCGAGCTGCTCCACCCCGCGTCGGCTACTTTTAGCAACTCTATCTACGATAGGTGCAAATTTAGATTTGTCAACTTTCGGGCGTGTTTCGCTGTATTTTAGCGGAAATTGCTATGTAGCAATGCGCTGCAAATACAGGCATAAACAAGTGTGGGGTATAATAAACACATGCCTATTAAGATTCCTGAAGGATTGCCTGCGCGCAGTATTTTAGATGCTGAGCGCATTTTTGCGTTGGAACGCCCAGAAGCAGAACAGCAGGATGTGCGACCGTTACGATTGCTGATTTTGAATCTTATGCCCAAAAAAATCGAAACAGAAACCCAACTTTTACGTCTTATTTCTAAGTCGCCTTTGCAAGTTGATGTCGATTTTATGAAGACTTCCACGCACGTATCAACTCATGTAAGCGCTGATCATTTAGTAAAATTCTACGAAAATCTTGACGCACTTTGTAACAATTATTACGACGGTTTTGTAGTAACCGGCGCTCCAGTTGAGCATATGGAATTTGAGGATGTTGATTATTGGCCTGAGTTTATGCAAATTCTTGACTGGGCATCAACGCACGTTTTTTCAACAATGTACTTATGTTGGGGAGCAATGGGTGCTCTTTACTATCGTTACGGCATAAAAAAGCATGTGCTTAACGAAAAAGTTTTTGGTGTATTTCCGCAATATTTGCAGGATGAATATTGCTTCCTTACTAACGGTTTTGATGAAATAGCATTGCAGCCGCATTCAAGAATAGCTGGAGTCAATATTGACGATATTGCTGCAGATAAGCGTTTGCAAATACTAACTTGTGGACCTGAATCAGGCCCGGGTTTAGTTGCTACACGCGATTTTTCAGAGGTTTTTGCTCTTGGGCATTGGGAATATAGCAAAATGACTCTTGCTCAAGAATATGAGCGAGATATGGAAAAAGGCTTAAGTAACGTGCCGTTCCCGCATAACTATTTCCCTAATGATGACGCTAATTTGGAGCCGCTTTTTTCTTGGCGCGCTCACGCGAATTTACTTTGGCGAAACTGGCTTAATTGGGTGTACGAAACGACGCCTTACAAGCTTTCCGATATTCCGCAGCTTCGTGCTACCGGAAAGCTTGGTACAGATCGTTCAATTCGGCATGAACCAGCATCTCCGCGTATGGATAATTTCCTTCCGTTTAGCAACATGAAGTACGGCATGCATGAATAATTTTCGACACTGCGTAATTATGTACATGCGAAGAGTAGAATCAGCATTTAGATGTATTTTTCGTTTCGTGCCCCGCGCCTTACGAGATACGAAATAGATGATTTAGCTAATATGTAATGCCGCAAGATGAGTGAATTGCATGATGTGAGTGAGCGGCAGTTGTGAAGGCGTGTGAACGAATTGCTTAAGGAGGCACTTATGAATGGAATGCTTGACTTTTTGCTGAAGACTACCAATGTAGCTTCTACAGTGGCTTCGTCGGGACCAGAATTGCCTAATATTGGCGAATTTTTGCCTCCAGAGATTTTGTTCCAAGGCACACCATTCGCTATGAACCGCATTATTTTAGTGCGAGTGCTCATGGCTGTAATCGTTATGATTATTTTTGGAATTGGTGCTGCTCGTGCAAAGTTAGTTCCAGGAAGATTCCAAAGTGTGCTTGAAATTCTAATGGACTTTGTGCGTTACAACATCGTTTACGAAATGATTGGCGAAGAACGTGGCAAGCGTTATGTGCCAATGATGTCTACATTGTTCATCACAATTTTCTTCTTTAATCTTTGTTCTGTGATTCCAGGATTAAATATGGCTGCAACCGCAACCATTGCTGGTCCGCTTGTATTTGCTTTGTGGGTTGTGTGCCAATATCTTATTGCTGGCATTCGTGAAAAAGGCTTTTTGCGATTCTTCCGTGAAGCATTGTTCCCAGCGGGAGTGCCATGGCCGATTTACTTCATTCTTTCGCCATTGCAGCTCATAGAATTAATAATTGTGCGACCACTTTCGCTTACAATCCGTTTGTTTGCGAATATGATTGCTGGCCATTTGCTGGTGGCCACTTGCTTAGTATTCACCAATTTCTTCGTGGTGGATTCCAGCAATAAACTCCTTGCCTTAGGCGGCGTTTTGTGGCTGCTTGGTGGCATTCTGTTTACCTTATTCGAAATTATGGTAGCCGGTTTGCAGGCGTTTATTTTCACCGTGCTTGCTTCCGTCTACATTTCGGAAAGTTACCCTGAAGAGGAAGAAAAGTCTGCTGTTGCTGTTGCCTGATAGCATAGCTTAAATCTTCAGATTTTACCCATCTTAAGGGTTTATACTGGTTACTGTTTTAACAGAAAGGAAACCAATGAATAGTATCATCGCTCTCGCAGGCTTGGTCGGCAACCTTAGCATTCTTGGCTTTGCTGTCGCAACAATTTCTCCTGCACTTGGTATGGCAATAGTTGTTGCTAAAGCTATGGAATCCACTGCACGTCAGCCAGAAGTTGGCAACCGTCTTCAGTTGTTCATGTTCGTCGGCTTGGCATTTATCGAGGTTCTGGGCTTGCTCGGATTCGTTGCCTACATTATGGGAAAGTGAACCGAACGAAACAACTCGTTCCAGCACAAATATAAAAGTGTTGAAGTAATAGAAAGGACAAGCCATGGCACATGCATCTGAGAGTAATGGTTTGGCGTTGTTCTTGCCTGAGCCTTATGACTTAGTGTGGTCGTTAGTTGTTTTGGTAGTTCTTGCAGCGTTTTTCTACAAGTTCGTTATGCCTAAATTCCAGGCAATTCTTGATGAGCGTGCAGAGAAAATCGAAGGCGGAATGGCCAAAGCAGCGAACATGCAGCATGAAGCTGACGAATTAAAAAGTCAGATGGAAGAAGAGCTTGCTCAAGCTCAAGCTGATGCTGCAAAAACACGCGAAGAGGCTCGTACGGAAGCTTCAAAAATCATTGGCGAAGCTAGACAACGCGCTGAAAAGGATGCTGCAAAAATCATTAGTGAAGCGCAGCATTCCATTGAGGCTCAGCATAAGCATGCCATGTCCAGCCTCCAAGGAGAGGTATCGGTTCTTGCAGCAGCGTTAGCTGGCAAGATTCTTGCATCCAAGTTGGATGACGATACCGTAAGCTCCAAAATTATTGATCGTGTGATTGATGAAGTTGGAGAATCTAAAAATTCGGATCAAATCAAGTAAGTATTAATATACAAAATTTAATAATCGCAAAATAAAAAATAAATTTACGCTTTTATTTATTTTGTATTTATTGCATACTTCATTTTTACAGAAATGAGGAGGTAATAATGCCAGAAAAGGCATCGCGTGCAAACGATAGTTTGTCGCGTTCTTCTCTTGCGCAGGCCATCTCAGATGCGCACGATGAAGCGCAGCGCATCGCTGACGAGCTTTCGTCAATGATGGACATGATTGATCAGTATCCTGAGCTTTCTGATGCGATTACCGATCCGAATAGATCTTCGGAAGATAAGTCTCGCCTAATTGACGAGCTTATTGGAGGTAAAGCGCACCCTGTCGTATTGCGCATTATGCATTATCTAGTAGGAACGTGGCATGGTGGTGCTGAAAGCGGCAAAACTGGTAGCTTCGGCGGCGCTTGGTCAGGATTTGAGCGTGAAGCTGGCGAAACATTGGTTACTGTCACTACTGCTCAGCCTCTTACTGATAAGCAAATTAAGCGTTTGATTGAAATCTACAGTGATAAGTTGGGTCATCGTGCATACATTAACCCAATTGTGGATCCAAACGTGCTTGGTGGCATGCGTATACAGATTGGTGATCAAATAACCGATCGCACCATGTTGATGCAACTAAAGCAGTTGCAACGTTCTGCGCGCAATGGCGCTTGGACACAGGCAGTGAAGTAGTAAATTAAGGAGAATTATGGCGGAACTATCTATTGATCCCGCCCTGATACGCAAGGCGCTTGACGGGTTCGTTGACTCGTACAAGCCAACCGACATGCCAACGCAAGAAGTTGGCTATGTTGTTACGGCTGGTGACGGCATTGCGCACGTAGCTGGATTGTCCGGCTGCATGGCAAACGAGCTGCTCACATTCGAGAACGACACCTTGGGCCTTGCGTTCAACCTTGATGCACACGAAATCGGCGTAGTTATTCTCGGTGATTTCACTGGCATTGAGGAAGGGCAGGAAGTTTACCGCACTGGCGAAGTTTTGTCAGTGCCGGTTGGTGACGCTTATCTTGGTCGTACCGTTGATCCTTTGGGTAATCCAATCGATGGTTTGGGTGCAATCGAGTGCAGTGAGCGTCGTATTCTTGAAGCCCAGGCTCCAGACGTTATTCACCGTCATCCAGTCGACGAACCTTTGTCTACTGGTTTGAAGGCTATTGACGCAATGACCCCAATTGGTCGCGGCCAGCGTCAGTTAATTATTGGTGACCGCCAAACCGGTAAGACTGCAATCGCAATCGATACGATTATTAACCAGCGTACGAACTGGGAAAGTGGCGATCCAAAGAAGCAAGTTCGCTGCATTTATGTAGCAATCGGCCAGAAGGGCTCAACTATCGCAGCAGTGCGTCAGAGCCTTGAAGAAGCAGGCGCTATGAAGTACACCACAATTGTGGCAAGCCCGGCTTCTGATTCTGCAGGTTTTAAGTACATTGCTCCTTACACCGGTTCTGCAATCGGCCAGCACTGGATGTACAACGGCAAGCATGTGTTGATTGTCTTTGACGATTTGTCGAAGCAAGCAGAAGCATACCGTTCGATTTCTTTGCTTCTTCGTCGCCCACCTGGGCGTGAAGCTTACCCAGGCGACGTGTTCTACTTGCACTCTCGTCTGCTTGAACGTTGCGCTAAGCTTTCTGACGATTTGGGTGGCGGTTCTATGACTGGCCTTCCAATTATCGAAACTAAGGCAAACGACGTTTCTGCATACATTCCGACCAACGTGATTTCCATCACCGATGGTCAGATCTTCTTGCAGTCTGATTTGTTCAACGCAGGTCAGCGTCCAGCAGTAGACGTTGGTATTTCCGTGTCTCGTGTTGGTGGTGCTGCTCAGTCTAAGGCTTTGAAGAAAGTCTCCGGCATGTTGAAGATTTCTTTGGCTCGTTACAAGTCTTTGGAATCCTTCGCAATGTTTGCTTCCGATTTGGATGCAGCTTCAAAGGCTCAGCTTACTCGTGGTGCTCGTTTAACCGAGTTGCTTAAGCAGAAGCAGTTCTCTCCTCGCTCTATGGAGCAGGAAGTGGTTTCTGTGTGGGCTGGTACGCACGGCAAGCTTGACGATATTCCTGTGAAGGATGTTTTGCGATTTGAAAGCGAATTATTGGATTATTTGGATGATGGAACCGACATTTTGCAAGTAATTCGCGATACTGAAGACTTCACTAAGGAAACTGAAGCTAAGCTTGATGCGGCTATTGAAGATTTCCGTAGGACGTTTAAGACCTCTGCTGGCAAGCCTTTGATTGTAAAGGATTCATTGCCGCCGGCTGAAAATCCTGCTCCTGTTGAAAAGGAACAGCTTGTAGCTAAGCCAAAAACAGACGGTCGCGAGCCTGAGGGGAAGTAGCGTATGTCCTCCCAACTTGCATTGAAATCGAGAATTATTTCCACACAGTCTTTGGGTAAAATCTTTAAGGCTCAGGAAATGATTGCGTCTTCGCATATTGCTAAAGCGCGAGATATTGCGCTTAATGCTAAGCCTTATAGTGACGCAATTTTCGATGCCGTGCAGGCGTTGGTAGCTCATCACGAAGCAAATATCAAGCATCCTATTTTTGGTAAAGAACATGCCGGCAATCGCGTAGCAGTTCTAGCCCTTACCTCTGATCGTGGCATGGCAGGTGCATTTACGTCTTCGATTATTCGTGAGACTGAAGCGCTTTTAGCCAAGCTTGATGCAGAAGGTAAGCACGCGGAACTGTACGTGTATGGTCGTCGTGGTGCAACTTACTATAAGTATCGCAATCGCGATGTGGCAGGTACTTGGGAAGGTTCTACTGACCATCCTGACGTTACTATTGCTGAAAAGATTTCCGATACTTTAATGGATGCTTATATGACGCCGGAAGCAGAAGGCGGAGTTTCGGAACTGTATATTGTGTTCACCGAATTTATCAATATGGTGAGGCAAAAAGTTCGTACGTTGCGCATGCTACCAGTTGAGCTTGTTCCGTTGAAGGATGGTGAGGAGTTTGCTATGCACCGTCCTGATTACGAAGCAGCTTCTGGACCTTCAGCATCGTTGTCGTCTACTAGTGCAGTTTCGGCTCGTGAAGAAGCAGTAAGTCAAAGCAATCCAGACGCTGTTGAGTATTGCTTCGAGCCAAGTCCGGATGAAGTGCTGGATGCTGTTTTGCCGAAGTATATTCAGTCTCGTATTCACGAGTGCTTACTTACTTCTGCTGCTTCTGAAACAGCAAGTAGGCAGAACGCTATGCATACGGCTACAGATAACGCCCGCAATTTGGTGGATGATTTGACTAGAAAGCTTAATGCTTCACGTCAGGCATCTATCACTCAAGAACTTACCGAGATTATCGGCAGCGCTGATGCGCTGAATAATGAGGAGGATTAGGAGCATATGGCTGAAAATCAGACCACAGCGCCTCCAGAAGCTGAGCAGGAGGTCGATCCAACAGCTGGTCGCGTAACCCGCGTTCAGGGTTCCGTGATTGACGTTGAATTCCCGGTCGGCTATCTGCCGGATATTTACAATGCTCTCAAGGTCGATATCAATACCGTTGGTAATACGGAAGGCGATACCGTTCATGAGATTACGCTGGAAGTTGAGCAGCACCTTGGTGATTCAACCGTACGTGCAGTTGCGTTGAAGCCTACTGACGGCTTGGTTCGTGGTGCTTTAGTGCGAGATACCGGCGGTCCAATTTCCGTTCCTGTTGGCGATGTTACTAAGGGTCACGTTTTCGACGTTACTGGCAACATTTTGAATGCTAAGCCAGGCGAGAATATTGAAGTAACTGAGCGTTGGCCAATCCACCGCAACCCACCAGCTTTCGATCAGCTCGAGTCTAAGACTCAGATGTTCGAGACTGGCATTAAGGTTATCGATTTGCTTACCCCTTACGTTCAGGGCGGCAAGATTGGTCTGTTCGGTGGCGCAGGCGTTGGTAAAACAGTGTTGATTCAGGAAATGATTCAGCGCGTTGCGCAGAACCACGGTGGTGTGTCTGTGTTTGCTGGCGTCGGCGAGCGTACCCGTGAAGGTAACGATTTGATTGGCGAAATGGCTGAAGCTGGCGTTTTGGAGAAAACGGCACTTGTCTTTGGCCAGATGGATGAGCCTCCTGGGACTCGTCTTCGCGTGCCTCTTACCGCTTTGACTATGGCTGAGTACTTCCGCGATGTGCAGAATCAGGATGTGTTGCTGTTTATTGACAACATCTTCCGCTTTACTCAGGCTGGTTCTGAGGTTTCCACGTTGCTGGGTCGAATGCCTTCTGCAGTTGGTTATCAGCCAAACTTGGCTGATGAAATGGGTGCGTTGCAGGAGCGTATTACTTCTACGCGCGGCCATTCCATTACGTCACTTCAGGCTATTTACGTTCCTGCAGATGATTACACCGATCCTGCTCCTGCAACAACCTTTACGCACTTGGATGCAACTACTGAGCTTTCTCGTGATATTGCAGCTAAGGGTATTTACCCAGCTGTGGATCCTTTGGCTTCTACTTCTAGAATTTTGGATCCGCGTTACGTTGGACAAGCTCATTACGATTGCGCAAACCGCGTGAAGGCTATTTTGCAGCGTAACAAGGAGCTTCAGGATATCATCGCCTTGATTGGTATTGATGAGCTTGGTGAGGAAGATAAGACCACTGTGAGCCGCGCTCGTAAGATTGAGCAGTTCCTTGGCCAGAACTTCTACGTGGCTGAAAAGTTCACAGGTCGTCCAGGTTCTTACGTGCCAGCAGACGAAACCATCGAAGCATTCACTCGTATTTGCGATGGTGTTTACGATGAAATTCCTGAGCAGGCATTCTCCGGCATCGGTGGCATTGACGATCTTGAACGTCGTTGGCACGATATGCAGCAAGAGTTTGGTGCGTGATTATGGCAGAGAAGCAAGTAAAATCGCTGCACGTTAGTGTGGTGGCAGCCAGGCATCCTGTGTGGGAAGGCGATGCTAAGTTTGTGGTTATTCCTTCTGTGAATGGCGCAATGGGTGTGCTTCCTGGGCATGAGGCTGTGCTTGCGTTAATTGATCACGGTTTCGTGAAGGTTGACGATTTGAAGGGTGTGCGTCACGTTTTTAAAGTGACGGATGGCTTCTATTCCGTTGACAATGATCGCATCACGATTGCTGTTGAGCACAGTTGTAACGTTGATAAAGACGGCAATGTGTTGCCTAACGCAAAGGTGATTTAGGGTTTGCTTTTATTGCTTACGTAAGTTTTATTGCTTTTGTAAGTTTTATAAACTTGCGCAAGTGAAGTAATCTCTTATTAAGACAGGAGTTTGGGTATTCTCAAGCTCCTGTCTTTTTGTTTTTATAGCGCGTTTGTAAAGAAAATAGATCTCAGAGGTGAAACACTGTTAAAAACTCAGCTAACGAACTGAGAAAGTAACGGTGATTGGCAAAACACTGTTAAAAACTCAGTTAGCCGACTGAGAAAATAACGGTAATAAGCAAAACACTGTTAAAAACTCAGTCAGCCGACTGAGAAAGTAACGCTCACAAACGAAGCGTCGTGTTTGTGTTAAGCAGCCATTGCGCTATGTCTATTACGCGGATTCCTTCAATGTCGTAAGAATCGTGATGAGTGTTTGCAAGCAGATTCGCACTTTCACTTTCAAAACTGTAAAATTTTTTCACTTTTGAAAGTGAGTGCCTATTTGCGTTCGTGCGCGAAGGCTCTTTCTTTTTGCTTAAGTTTTGCGAATCTTTACTTTTGAATATGCAAAATCGCAATTATCTTTACTTTTTATTGTTGTTATGTGCAAATAAGTAAAGATTTAGCTATAACATGGCACTTATCTTTGGAATAATCTACGCCGAGACAAGCGGCGTGATGTTGCCGATGCTGGATTCGTCAAATCGCAAAATATGCTGTAATCAAAATGCATCGCGAATAGTAAAATAGCTGGTAGTTGTTTTTGATTTAATCGCGGGTGCTGGCAGGGAGAAGAAATGATTGATAAAGAAACGCAAAAGTTACGACTAGAAAACGTTGCAATAGCATTATCTTCAGCAAAGTTAGAAGGAGGTGCGGTGTCTCCCGCATGCTTGGCTGATACAAGAAAATATATTCGAGGTTCTATAAGCGCGGATGAGCTCATATCTCTGACTCGTAAGCGTTACGGTTTGGAATAATTAATCTTAATTTATTTAAGGGTTAAATGATGGTTGATGAAGTTTTTGACCCATATCTTATTCCTCATACGCGAGTGCTGAAGAACAAGCTGAATGTACAAACTCAGGAAGATCTTGATTTCTTTGAAAACGATTTAGTTTCAGTTCGTAGCTATAAGTTGTACGAAAACTTGCCGCATGCTGAAGGAACTGTTAAACAATTGCAGTGGATTCATCATTATATTTTTCAGGATGTTTACGATTGGGCTGGTCAGATTCGTACTATTGACATGTCTAAAGGCGGCTGCGAGCCGTTTCATCCGCTTGAATACATGGGCGTTGGAATTCGCTACTGTGAGCAAACGCTTAAAAATGATAATTTATTGCAAGGCTTATCTATTGATGAGTTTATTAGTAAGCTAAGTGTAAATTACAATAATTTTAATGTTTTGCACCCATTTCGTGAGGGCAATGGTAGAACGCAACGTGTTTTTTGGGATATAGTTGCGCGAGATGCTGGGTACCATTTTGATTGGGGCTTAATAACTCAGCTCGTTAATGACAAGGCTTCAATCCAGGCTAAAGATGCTAACGATACGAAGCTTCTTGAGGATATGTTCCGCATTATTACAAAGCCTTTGCAGGTTGATCTCTTGGCTCAGCAGCAGTTTGCGTATCTTGTTGAAGAAGAATACGAATATGCGCCGAATGTGGCTAGTGTTTTGCAAGATAAGGATTATGCTGCGTATAAAACGCGTTACGGCATAGATTGATTAGAGCTTTCTTTCTCGCGTTTGCTTGCTTGAGTTTGTGCGCAACTTAAATTTCTAAAAATCCAAAGTTTAAGTTATCAATAACCTAAACTTACGAAAAATAAAAGTTTAGGTCATCAATAACCTAAACTTGTAAAAAATCGAAGTTTGACTCATAATATTCATAGGATTATAAAATTCATGAAATTTGTGGCCACACAATCAGCATTGGTACTGTTTTGCTAATCGCTGAACTTGTTAAAGCGGAGTCGAGGTTTATTATGGTAAATTCGCAAAATCAGTTACTTGAAAGCGATAATATGCCAATGCGTGGCAATCGCTCTGCAATAGTCGGCAAAAGTATTAAAAATCGCGATATTTACCTTAATCAGCTTATAACTTTCAAAGATACAGAGCCTGTAAAAGTTGTGACGGGCATTCGTCGCTGTGGTAAGTCAACTCTGCTTAAACTTATGCAATCTTACCTTCTTAATTCCGGAGTTGAGCAGAATCAAATTATCTCTATAAACTTTGAGTCGCTCGAGTTTCAAGATATGAGTTACAAAGACTTATACAATTACGTTAAAGGCAAGATTGAGTCTACTAAGATTGAGTCTTCTGGTGTTAAGTCTTCTAGAAAAACGTATCTTTTCTTTGATGAGCTGCAACGTATAGATCGTTGGGAAGATGCAATTAACTCGTTTCGCGTAGATTTTGATTGCGATATTTACATAACTGGATCCAACGCATACCTGCTTTCTTCGGAGTACTCAACGTACTTGTCTGGGCGGTATGTGGAAGTGAAAATGTATCCGCTTTCGTTCAAAGAGTTTGTTGATTTTCAGGATTATTCTATTGAAGAATATAAGTCTCCGCTCGGCGATTTGAAAAAAAGAGCAGTGAGTTTGAATGGCAGTAGTGTAGAGCTTGATGAATTGTTTGTAGCTTATATGCGTTACGGTGGTATGCCTGCAATTTGTGATATTGCCCTAGAATCAGTCTTTAATCAGAGTATCGCAATGACTTTGTTGGACGGAATTTATTCCACTGTAGTAGTTCGCGATATACTCGAGCGCGAGAAGCGCCGCGGGCAAAGGCAGATTACAGACGCCGACCTTCTTAGAAAAATCATTATGTTTTTGGCAGATAATATTGGAAACAATACGTCATTAAATTCTGTGTGTAATACGCTTTCTTCGGAAAAGTTGCTTGATTCTGCGGATAGCGATTCTCGTGGCTTGCGCGCACGCGGCGCTAAGCCTGCTACTCAAACTATATCCGCTTATGTTGGTGCGTTAAAAGAATCTTACATGTTTTACGATGTTAAACGTTTCGATATTAAAGGTAAGGATTATTTACGCACTCTTGGTAAGTATTACATTGTTGATATTGGGTTGCGCAATTATTTGCTTGGATTTAGGGACAGAGATAGAGGGCATGCGCTGGAAAACGTTGTGTTCTTTGAACTGTTAAGGCGAGGATACGATGTTGCTGTTGGCAAAATAGATAATTTGGAAGTGGATTTTGTTGCGACTTCTGCTTCTGAAAAGCTTTATATTCAAGTAACTGAAAGCATGATGGATGAGTCTGTGCGCGAGCGAGAATTAAAGCCGCTTTGTAAGATTCAGAATAATTACGAAAAGCTGGTTATTACTTTGAGTAAGGCTTTAGACGATGATTATGACGGTATTCGCGTTGAAAGCATTGTTGATTGGTTGCTTAAGTAGAAGATAGCCCTTAAGGTTTCGTAGTTTTAAGGGCTTTCGCTCGCGTTTGCTTGCTTGTGTTCGCTCGCGAAGGCCTCTTCTTTTTGCTTAAGTTTTGCTTATCTTTACTTTTGAGTATGCAAAATCGCAATTATCTTTACTTTTGATGGTGATTATGGGAAAATAAGTAAAGATTTTAGTGCGTGAGTATTTAGATTCGTCATGATTTATCTCAATTAAAACTATGCAAGCGGAAGAAAGCGAACTGTTAAAAATGTATGATTACGCTGGATTTAACAAAAGGCTACAAGAAAAAGGTATTAAAAAATCGCAATTAGCAGCCGAGCTGCATATTTCTTCTCGTACGATTGCGAAAATCTCAAAAGGCGAAAAACTATCAAATTCAGTAATCGCGAAAATCAGCGACTATTTACAATGCAAGCCTAGCGAATTGTATCGCGTAATTTCTGGTAACCCTATTTTGCAAAGACTTAGAGAAGAAAAGGATCATCGTATACCGGGTGGAATTTATCACGAGCTTCAAATTCGTATGACGTACAACTCGAATCATATTGAAGGAAGCCAGCTAAGCGAAGATCAAACTAGGCGAATTTTTGAAACTAATACTATTGATTCCGAAGAAAAGGTGTATGGTGTAGTCGATAGCGCGGATTCAAGCGTTGGTGCAGCAGAGAGCGTAGCTATTAAAGTTGACGACATTGTTGAAACAGTGAATCATTTTCGCGCGATTGATTATTGCATTGATGTTGCTGAAGAGCCTCTTAGTGAAGACATGATTAAGTATTTACATTTGCTGCTTAAGCGTGGAACGAGCGACGAGCTTCTTCCTTGGTTTCGTGTGGGCGATTACAAGTCGCGCGCGAATGTTGTAGGTGGTGTGCAAACTTGCGAGCCGAAAAAAGTGCACGAGGAGATTAGTAAGCTGTTGGCAGAATATCTTGCTAAAACTGATTTGCAGCTAGAGGATATAGTTGATTTTCACTACAGGTTTGAGCGGATACACCCATTTCAGGATGGCAATGGCAGGGTTGGGCGTTTGATTGCTTTTAAGGAATGCTTAAAGCATAATATCGTGCCGTTTATTATTGAGGATCGAAAGAAATATTACTATTATCGCGGTCTTAAAGAATACAGCAATGAGCGCGGATTCCTAGTTGAAACTTGCTATGACGGTCAAGATACGTTCCGTGCGTTGTTGAAGCTTTTTGGGTTGTGAGGCAAGCTTTCGTAAAGAGACTGTATTGCGTAACGTATGTGCGGCGTGGTAGCGTGTTTCATACGATTTGAAAACGAAAGTTTTGCGGGCGATGCATTTATGCGTCGCCCGATTTTTTGCTTACCATGGGTTACGCCGAAACTAGTGGCGTTATGTTGCCAGCGCTGTTGATTTTTCTATAATGCGTTTTTGTGAAAATGTCGGTATAGACGAATGTTTTTTGTGTGCTATGCCTTCATTTTGCCAAAATGTCGGTATAGAATAGATTTTTACGTTAGTTAAGCAATCATTTTGTGATAAATGCGTTATTTGCGTATATGCAAAATAACGCAAGCAAAATATTGCAAGCAAAATATTGCAAGACATTACTACAAAATCTTCAATAATGTAAACGCAATAATGTAAACGCAATAATGTAAATGGAGTCGCATTATGGATTACAAAACAATACGCAAAATAGTTGCGATGTCTAAAAGTAATGCAAAACCTTGTGATATTGCGGAAGAAGAATATCGATTGCGCATTGATAATCCTGCAACGTATCGTTCCGGAATTGTATTTGATAAGCATGAAATCTTTGCAACGTGCGTAACGGATCTTGTAACTCACATGAATGATATTGCGTATGCTGAAAAAGCGGTTGAAAAAGCGTGGAATGAGTTACCACGGTTTGCTCAGCGCGAGTATTTAATGCAACTTATTGCAAAAGAAGTGCAAAATACCAACATTATTGAGGGTGTTCACAGCACTAGAAAAGAGCTTTCCAAAGCACTTGATGCTGCTAGCGAGCAGAATAAGCATACGCGTTTTAGTGAATTTACTAAGCTTTTTCTTGAGCTTGCTGATTCTAAAGAAAAGTCCGTTGCGGAGTCTGTTGCGGATTTGAATGTAAAGTCAGTCGAAAAGTCGTCTGTAAAGTCAGTTGCAGATTCCAATGAGAGTGGCACTTCAATTCCACAAACCTTGCAAGATATACGAAAAATCTACAACAGCATTATGCAAGGCGAATTAGAATCAGGCGATATTCCAGATGGCGAGATTTTTAGGAAGAAAAAAGTAAGTATTCTTGATGGTGCAAATAATGTAGTGCACGATGGCGATGCAACGGAAGCGGAAATTCAAGATCATTTATCGCAGATGTTGAGTTTGATGAATAGTGCCGAAGTTCCAACGCTTATTAAAGCGTGCATGTGTCATTATGCTTTTGAGAGCGTGCACCCGTTTTACGATGGAAACGGCAGAACTGGGCGGTTTTTGTTTGCTTTGCAATTGCACGAGCAGCTTTCGATGCCAACAATTTTGAGCTTAAGTTCTGTAATTTATGCAGAGAAATCTGGATACTATGCCGCTTTTTCCAAATCGCAAGAACTGTTTAATTGCAATGATTTAACTATGTTTTGCTGCACAATGTTGCAATATATTAAAAAAGCACAGAACGAAGTATTAAACAATATTATTTTGCAATTAAAGCAGATTATTTACTGCATGGGTAAGCTATTAGAGTTCTCCAAGAAAACAGCGATTTCTAAAGTGCAGTACGAGGTTATGACTATTTTGTTGCAAAATAAGCTTTTTTCGTATAATCCAACTCCAATGACTCGCAAGCAATTAAGCGAATATGTTGGCAATGCAATTGATGAGCAGGTTGGTGAGAGAAAGATCGTGAGTGCGCTTAACGGTTTGATTGAGCTTGGAATGATTGACTCGGTGGGCGAACGCCCTATTCGGTATGCGCTTTCTAAAAAAGCGAATGAAATGTTTGCGTGAGGCAAATGATGTTCGGGAATGTTGTTGCGATTGAGCGCGCGCTTGGCACGGGGATTATTATTTCCAGCAGCGTGCCGATTTCGCAGCGCGTTGAACAGCGGATTCGTGCGTTTGTTGAAGAGTATGAGAGTACTCTTTCGCGCTTTCGTGCAGATTCGCTGGTTGCGCGCATGGCTTGTGCGAAGGCTGGCGGCGATTTTAAGTTTCCATCGTGGGCTCAGCCGCTTTTTGCAATTTATGACGAGTTTTACAATGCTGCGCACGGAGCTTTCGACGCGTGCGTTGGCGCGGATTTACTTGCGCTTGGCTACGATAATTCGGTGCAATTTATTCCGGAATCAGCAGATAACGCGAGCGAGAATAGTGGCAGTGGCAGTTGGAACAAATATCATCGCGCTTTGCCAGTTACGTGGTCAGATATTTCGCGAGCTGACGGCAGCACAACGCTCCACACAAATCAGCCAGTGCAGCTTGATTTTGGTGCAGCTGGTAAGGGCTATTTTGTAGATCTTGTAACGCAGATTATCAAAGAGGAGCTTGGTAACGATTCGCCTGCGAATAGTGATTTTCCTGCGGATTTTGATTTTTTGGTAAACGCCGGCGGCGATATGCGCGCTTGCTTTAGCGATGAAGATTGCCGAATAAAAGTTGCACTAGAAAATCCTTTTGACACAACGCAAGCGGTAGGTGTGGCATCAATTGCAAGCGGATCGTTGTGTGCTTCATCTACTGCAAGAAGGCGCTGGAAAGTAAAAGACGCAAATTGCCTTGCGGACAATGCTTTTGAATCTAATTGTCACAAATCTAATGGTTGTGAATCCAATGCTTTTGAATCTAATTTAATTGCAACTCACTTGATTAACGCTTTAGATGGCGTTCCTTCGCAAAAACTTTCTGCAAGCTGGACTTACGTTCCTGCTAAAACTTGCGCTTTTCCAACTGCTTACGCCGACGCGCTCGCAACTGCGCTTTTTATTTCGCAAGAAAGCGATTTGCAAAAAATCGTGCAAACTGCCGGCGCTGAATTTGCTGTAATCTCGCCAAATTGCGCGGCTTGCCAAGTTCGCAAAACATCCGCCTTCCCTGCGCGCTTTTTTGCTGAGTGATCACAGAAAAAAGATTGATAATTATCGTTATCAACATATTTTTTGCAATATTTTCGTGTTTTTTTCGCTTAACTATATCAATCTACTTAATATGTCGATATTATGTACCTGTGGGGCCCTTGATGGCAAGTTTTAGTTGGGAGTGCTCGATTGGGGTAGAGCACATTGAGAAGTAGAAGTGTAAGAATACGCGAGGAGATGTTATGCGCGCGTGTGTAAAAGTGCGCCGAATTGTTCGTGATTCGGCTGCACTGATGCTGGCTGTGTGCATGTTATTGAGTTTCGTTATAAGCTCGTTTGCTATAACTACGCCAGCTTTCGCAACAGATGCAGATCGCTCTTATGCTAGCTGGTCTGCCGTTTCCAAAGCAATAGATGACGAATTTCAACAAGGCCAAGCGGAATACAATAACGGTAATAATTCCGGTGCTGCAACTAGATTCCAAGCAGCTTACAATTCCGTTTACGTTGCTTCGAACATGATTACTGTTGTGCGAGATACCTTTGGTCAGAACAAAGTTCAGTCGCAACAAGACCAATTCCAGCAGTTGCAAACGCTTGTGTATCAACAAAATCAAGGTTCGCAAATAAGCGCTGTGTCGAAAGCTCTTTCGGCAGACGTTTCACAAACTGCAGCTCAGCTCGACTTAAACTCAAAAATAGATAAGCCGAATATTTACGCGCAAAAACTTCGTGCGCAAATCAAAGCAGAACGCAAAAAGCTCGACGCTGCAAAAAAGAAAAATCTTGGGCGCAACGGCCGCACATGGAGCCAAGTTGCGCGAGAAATGAACGTTATTCTCGACAAATCCGTTGCAACATACAAATCAGCAAAAGGAAACAAGTCGCAAGTTGCAACAGCAGTTGATTTAATTAACGAAGCTTACTACCAGTATTACGAAAAGCTCGGCTTTGAAAAGAACGTAATGAACGCAATAAGCGGAAGCCGCGTTTCAACTGTCGAATATCAATTCAAAGAGTGCCGCCAAGCAATGAACAACGGCCAAACAATTGAGCAAGCTAAAAAGTTCGTAACGGATCTTAAAGCAATGCTTATTGAAGACTCGGCGAAATTAGACAAAGGCGCATCTTCAAACGCAAATCCGTTTATGCAGTTTATAACAAGCTCCTTCGGACAGGCTTTTGTAATTTTGCTTCGCGAAGGCTTGGAAGCTCTGCTTGTTGTTGCAGCAATTATTGCGTACCTGATTAAATCCGGCCACAAAAACATGGTTAAGTACATTTACTTGGGACTTGTGGCAGGTATTGTGGCTTCGTTGATTGTTGCAGCTCTGTTTGGCTTACTTTTCAACGGTTCTGGACCTCAGCAAGAGATTACAGAAGGCGTGGTTGCGCTGTTTGCAATGCTTATGCTTTTGTACACAAGCAACTGGATGATTTCGCGTTCTTCCGTACAAGCGTGGAATAAGTATATTAGCGATCAAACTACTGCTGCTGTGTCTAAAGGCAGCTTGATTTCGCTCGCGTTGCTTAGTTTCTTGGCAGTATTCCGTGAAGGCGCAGAAACTGTAATCTTCTACCAGGCTATTTTTGCTGTTTCAAACGGAGCCGACTCCATGATTTGGGGCGGTTTCGTTTCTGCTGCTGCGGTTTTGGTAGTTATATTCTTGCTTATTCGCTTTGCTTCTGTTCGCATACCAATTCGCCCATTCTTTACTGGCACAAGTGCTCTTATGTCGGTGCTTGTGGTGATTTTTGCCGGCGGCGGCGTGCACGCTCTTATTGAGGGTGATGCGCTCGCAGGTATGTATATTCAAGGCTTGCCAACTAACGATTGGCTTGGATTCTATCCGTACGTGGAAACAATTGTGGCTCAAATTTTGGCTGCGATTGTTGTGATTTCGCTACTTTGCGTTTCTATTGCGCGAAGCCGTGGGAAGCGCGCGATAGAAAGTAAATAGGCAAAATAATAAATAAATAACAAATAAATAAACAACAGATAGATAGCTAATAATAAATATAAAAATAACTAAATAGCTAACTAACTAATTTAATAATTTAATAATTAAATAATAAAAATAACTAATCAATCAAAAGAAAAAGGTTAGATATGAAGAATAATAAGATGATGGCACTTGCTGCTTTGGCTCTCGCAGGTATTCTTGCGCTTGCCGGCTGCGGTTCTAACGGAAATGCTGCAAAGTCTGCTTCTAAGTCACAAGCAACAGAGCAGAAGGCCGATGACAAGTCTGATGACAAAGGCGGCGATAAGGGCTTTGAAGAGGTGCCAGTTGGCCCTCACCAGGATCAAAACATTGGACCTCTTACTATCGGCGCCGTGTACTTCCAGCCAGTGGACATGGTTCCAGCTGGCATGGGTTTGAAGGCGAGCGAAGCTAGCTTCCACCTTGAGGCCGATATTCACGCAAACAAGGAAGGCACCAAGCTTGGCTACGGCAAGGGTGAGTTCATTCCAGATTTGACTGTGAACTATGAGATTGTTGACAAGGCAAGTGGCGAATCCGTTGGTAAGGGTACTTTCATGCAGATGAACGCTTCCGATGGTCCTCACTACGGTGCAAACGTTAAGCTCGACAAGGCTGGCAACTACAAGCTCGTGCTTTCTGTCGAATCCCCAGAAAAGAAGGGTTGGATGCTTCACGTTGATCCTGCTACCGGCGTAACCGGCCGCTTCTGGACTGAGCCAATCAAGGCTACTTTCGACGACTGGA
The DNA here is from genome assembly GCA_947253155.1 of uncultured Bifidobacteriaceae bacterium. GTDB lineage: Bacteria > Actinomycetota > Actinomycetes > Actinomycetales > Bifidobacteriaceae > Bifidobacterium. The sequence goes on along the minus strand of CAMXYK010000001.1, from coordinate 14,460 downwards.
AGTACACTCCTCGCCAGTGGTAGTAATAGCTAGTAATAATTAGTAATAGTTAGAAATAGCTAGTAATTGTAATAGCTAGTAATTATTACTAATTATTAGTAATTATTGAATAATAGATTGTAACTAATAGCAAAGGAGGGAGTTATGCTCAGACTGTTCGTAGCAGTACTTCCTGGGCTGCTCCCTCTTACGCTACTTACAATGGGCTTAAGCGCTTCTCTTACGGTTGGTGAGGGGCGCGATAAGCCGCTGAGTGCGCGCTGGAGACTGTACGGATTGTCGGTTGGCACAGTCGCTGCACTTATTTTTGCAATTCTTCGCGCAAGCGTAGTAATTAATCAACGCAACTTTATTAATATGCCTGCGCTATGCGTTGCAGTTCCTTTTGATATTGCAGCAATTGCGGTTGTAATTCGTTCTCGTAAAACTGTTGAAAACTGGCGCGAACATCCACTTTTAATGCACATAAGCAACGCAATTGGCGCGTGTGCGCTAGCGCTTACCGTATTTTATGCGCTTCCAGACGTTATTTTACAGCTTACGATTTTTGTAGATTCAAGCACTCCTCCTTTTACTTCCGACATGCTACTTCGTGCGCTCGGATTCGTAATCGGTGTTATTGCGGCAATTTGCTTAAGTCTTATGGTGCGCTCTTTGCGAGCCACGTCTAACGCGATTTCCTTCAAAATTGCGATTGTGCTAAGCATGATTATTCTGCTTGTGCAGCACATAACTTCACTTTTGCAGATTATGCAAGGAAGCATTCTGCTTTATATTGACGACTTTTCTTTCAGCGTGCTTGTTTGGCTGATTAACAATAATCCGCTGATGATTATGGCGCAAATTAGCGTATTTTTGATTCCTGCAGTTGCTTCTCTCATAATCGGCTTTAAAACGGCAGTAGTTGGAGAAAATGCTGCAGAAATTCGCACGAAGCGAGCTTTTAAGCGTAAATCTCGAAAGTCTGCGCTCGCAGCACTTTTGGCTGCTGTTACCGTAATACTTACGCTTACTGCAGGCGTATCTATTATGAATATTAAGCCAACTCTTACTCCTCCAGAACCGTACGAATTGCACGATGGTGTGGCAACTATCAACTTTGTGCAAATTTCAGATGGCCATCTTCATCGCTTCCAATACAAAGCAAAAGACGGCACTGTTATGCGCTTTATAATCATTAAAAAGAATGGTGGAGCGTACGGCGTTGGCTTGGATGCTTGCGAAAACTGCGGTGATGCAGGCTACTACGAAAAAGACGGTAAGATTATTTGCCGCAAATGCGACGTAGCAATTAACTTAGCAACTATTGGATTTAAAGGTGGTTGCAATCCGATTCCGTTCCCGTATAAGGCTGGGCATGGCAAAATCACAATTCATACTGCTGATTTAGACGTGCTTAGTTCGCACTTTAAGTAAGGAGCAACGCAAATGTTTATGATGCGCATGGTTGCTCGATCTCTTGTGCGGCAAATAAAAAAGCGTCTGCTGATTGCGCTTGTAGTGTGCTTAAGCGCGTGCGTAAGCGTTGCTATGCTTAGCGTTGTGTACGACGTTGGAGACAAGATTAACGCCGAGCTTAGTTCGTACGGTTCGAATATTGTTGTTCAACCAAAATCTAGCGCTGTGGTGAATGATTTGTATGCGTCTCGCGAACAAACTAATTCCTCCGCTTTGCATAGTTTAGCAATTGCCGAAAGCCAAGAGTCTACTGCTTTTTTGAAGGAATCGGATGCTGCGAAAATTAAAATGATTTTCTGGGCGTTCAATATTACGAATTTTGCGCCGAAAATAACGGTTCACGCAAATCTTGAGGTAAATCCATCTACTAAAACTGTTGTGCCTATTGTTGGAACTTGGTTTAATCGCAAGCTTGCGCTGGCTTCTGGTGAAACAACTGTTGTTGGCGTTCAAGGTTTGCGTTCGTGGTGGAAGATTCGCTATGGTCGTTGGGCAAAAGATAATCAATCCGAGGCAATGGTAGGTTCGCAGCTAGCTGAGCGTTTGCACTTAAAACTTGGTCAGCGTTTGCGTTTGCTTCGCGACGGACGCGAGGTTTCGTTGCGCTTGGTTGGTGTATACGATTCTGGTGACGACGACAATAACGCAATTTACGCAAGCTCTAGTGACGCTCAAAACCTTGCAAATAAGCCGAATATGACTGATTTGATTGAAGTAAAGGCGCTTACAACTCCGGAAAATGATTTGGCTCGTAAGGCTGCTAAAAATCCGGCAGCTCTAAGCCAGGAAGAGTGGGAGACTTGGTATTGCACTGCTTACCCGAGTTCGATTACTTACCAAATTGAGGAGGTAATTCCGGGAGCTGTTGCAAAGCAGGTTCGTCAAGTTGCGGCGTTGCAGGGTAACGTATTAAATAAGACGCGTGCTGTTATGGTTTTGATGACTGCATTGAGTTTGATTGCTGCGGCTGTTGCTGTGGCGAATCTTATGGCTGCTTCAATTTCGGAGCGTTCCGGTGAGCTTGCCTTGCTTAAAGCTTTGGGTGCGCGAGATGGTGCTGTTGCGCGGTTAATGCTTATGGAAACTGCAGTTATTGCGTTTGCAGGAGCGCTGTTTGGCATGGTTTTAGGCTTTGCAATGGCGCAGATTATTGGTTTTACAGTGTTTGGATCCGCGATTTTGTTCCGACCAATGGTGTTTGTGCTTGTGTTTGTGCTGCTTGCGCTGACTGTGCTTGCGGCTGCAGGCTCGTCGATTCGTTCGATTCTGAGTGTGCGTCCTGCGGAGGTGCTTCATGGCAGGTAGATCTTATATTACGTCGAATAACACTATGTTTATAACAATGCTATTTAGCGCGGTATTTCGCCGTAAATCGCGCGCTGTAATGGCTGTTATTGCAACGCTTGTTGGCGCTGCTACGCTGTTTTGCTTAGCTGCAATCTGCCTTGTTGTGCCTCAACAGATGAGTGACGAAATGCGCGCGTACGGAGCGAATATCATCGTAACGCCAATTGAGGGCGAGTGGAAAAACGGTATTGATCGCGCAATGGTTTTGCACACAAACGACATGGTTCTTGCAAAAGGTGCTATGCGGTCTGCTACATATCGTTACGAAAATGTGCGTATTAATGCGGCTCCGTATGTTTTAGCAGGAATAGACGTTCGTTCAGTAAAGTCGCTTAATAAACATTGGAATGTGGATGGCGACTGGCCTAGCGGCGGAAATGTTATGGTTGGTCGAGATGTTGCTTCTGCGATGGGCTTAAAAATAGGCTCTCGTATTGCGATTGCGTATAGATCATCTGATAATACTGACGGCTCGCATAAGCCGGCAGAAAAGTCTGCAGAAAAGTCTGCAAATAAGTCTGAAAGTAAGTCCGCAAGTAAGTCCGCAAATAAATCTGCAGATCAGTCTTCGCAAAAATCTTCTCAACAAAAGCTTGTTGAAGGCCGAGTTTCAACGGATATTATGGATACTCACGGCACAACTTTCCGCGTTTGTGGCATTTTGGACACTGGTGGCGCGGAAGATTCCATGCTTTATGCTCTTAATGCGGATGTGAATACTCTTACTGGCGTTAAGCGCGGAGCAGACGTGATTGCTTATTCGTCTTCTGCACCTAGCGTTGATGCGGTTGTGCGAAGTATTAACGATATGACTTCTATGCGTGTGCGCGCTCAGCAAGTTACTAAAGTTACTGCAGCAGATACCGGTATTGTTACAATGCTTCGCAGCCTGTTTTGGATTGTGTCGCTTGTTGTTTTGGTGCTGATGATGGTTGGTGTGAGCACTACGATTTCTTCGATTGTGCAGCAGCGTCGAAACGAAATTGGTTTGCGTAAAGCTTTGGGTGCAAGTGCCAGGAGTATTGGCGTGGAGTTTACTGCTGAAGCTGGATTATACGGCTTGATTGGCGGAATCGCAGGTACGGCCGTAGGGTATGTGTTTGCGCGTTTGCTTGCGGCAATGGTGTTCGCTAGAGATTTGGGTGTGAATTGGTGGCTTGTTGCATTTTCTGTTGCATTTAGCCTGATTGCTTCTTGCGTTGCTGCTTTGCCGCCTGTTTTGCGAGCTTCGAAAATTGACCCTGCGATTGTGCTTCGAGAAGAATAGTTTTAAGTGTAAATTTATGGATTGTTTAAGATTTGAGTTAAGGATTTGAGTTAAGGATTTAATATGACAGAGAATGTAGAAAATAAGCTGGAAGGCGCGGAGTCTAAGCCAAGAATGCTTTTGACTTTGGATCATATTTCCAAGATTTACGGCTCTCTTCGTGCGGTTGACGATTTGTCGCTTACTGTGCCAGAAGGCGAGTGGCTTTCAATTGTTGGCTCCAGTGGATCTGGCAAAACAACACTAATGAACATTATTGGCTGCATGGATTCGCCGTCCAAGGGTTCCGTGTCTTTGCAAGGACGCAAACTTGAGGATTTGAACGCAGGTCAGCTTGCAGACGTTCGTAAAAACGTAATCGGCTTAGTTTTTCAAAAGTTTTATCTTGTGCCGCATTTAACTGCCGTTGAAAATGTGATGGTTGCGCAATACTATCATTCGGTTGTTGACGAAGCTCAAGCAATGGATGCTTTGGATCGCGTAGGTTTGAAGGATCGCGCTCACCATTTGCCAAGCCAGCTTTCTGGTGGTGAGCAACAGCGTGTTTGCGTTGCTCGTGCGCTTATAAACTGCCCGAAGTTGCTTCTTGCGGATGAGCCTACAGGTAATTTGGATGAAAAAAATGAGCAGATTGTGCTTGACTTGTTTAAGCAGCTGCATGATCAAGGCACGACGATTATTGTTGTAACTCACGATTCTTTGGTTGCTCAGTGTGCGGATCGCGAAATTATGCTCAACCACGGTGTGCTTGTTGGCGAACGTTGGAATAATGAGGATGCGCGCAAAGCGTACGAGGCGATTGGTGGCAAGCCTGCGTTTACGAGTGCGCATGTTGATGAAAGCGTTGTGGAAGCTTTACAAGACCATGAGCCTACTAAGTCGCCTAAATTAGCGAATTTAGATGATTAGTTTTTAGATGATTAGTTGCGTAAGATTTTAAAATATACAAGATTTGAAGGCGATGATTTTATGGTTTCAGATAATATGTTTCACGATGTTTCACGCGACGATTTGAAATCCAAAAAAGTTACGAAAACCGTTGCTACGCTTGCGATTGTAGCTGCATCGTCAACTATGTTTTCTGCTTGCGGCGAGCCGAGTGCTGTGCCGATGAACGATGAGTTCGCTGGCAATTCTGGTCAAAGCGCAGACGATAGTGGTAATCCTTCTGGAAAGTACGATGCTGGCGCTCAGCAATCTAAGTCTTCTGCGCAAATTGAAGATTCTGGAGATTCGCAAGATTCTAAAAACCAGCAGAATCAGCCTAAAACAGACACTGGCAATTATAAAGATGGCGATTATAAAATCAAAGCTAAGTATGGGCCAGTTGCAGAAGATAGCATTGACGTGAATTTAAGCGTTGCAAATGGAAATATTAGCGATGTACAAATAACGTCTCATCCGTTTACGCCGATTTCAAAGGGCCATATGGATGCATTCTCAAAGGCTATCCCCGGCAAAATCGTTGGAAAGCCGTTAAAAGATTTGCATATTTCGGTTGTTGCTGGAGCAAGTTGGACTAGTGATGCCTTCAACAAAGCGCTTGATGTTGCTCGTCAAGAATCCTCAATTCAATCCGCAGAATAATCTATAACCACCTTAATCTTTGACTTCAAGAATAGTGCCTTCGTCGCGAATCATCGCTGCTGCCATAGCTCCGGTTGCTGCCATAAATGGAATAATAGCATCTCTGTATTCGTGCATGAACTGCGCAAAATCATGATCCCAAGAAATAATCGCAACGTACAAAAGAAGGAATTCGATTGCTGTAAATATTGCCCACTTAAGAATCCAAATAAGCGTTTTTTTAATAAGTTTTATAGAGTCCTTGCTCATGAGTTGTTCCCTTCCAATTTGCTGTTTTGTTTGTGAGCATTGTAGCTAATTCGCGTACGCTGCCTATCGTTCGTATGTATTTTGTATTTCTAGTATAAATGCCGCAAGTCTTCGAGCAATATTATGTACTCAGAACTTAGTACTCAAGATTGCGCGGAAAATGTTTGTAATTAGACTTAAAGCAACGCACAAATATGTTGTGCAAATACGTTACAAATACAAGGAGATACAAACATGAGTAGCGCAAATATGGATAGTGAAAATACTGTCAATCAAACTAAAGAGCAGGAAGATAACCTTGCGGAAAATAGTAGCGAAGAGTTTTCACAAGACGAAATTGATGAATTAGCTAAGCAATTAGAAGAATTCTTTACAAAATATATTGTGCTAGAAAATGGCTCTTTTGTTGTAAAAGAAGACGCCATTATTGCAGACGGTTATGGAGATCGCATAGAAGATTTTCACAAAGCTGCAAAAGGATTTAACGTTGTAATAGAAAAACAACATAAGCATTAATTACTTAAAAATCGCTCTCGTCAATAGGGTGACCTTGTGGTCGCTTTATTACTCGCCACAAGATCACCAATGTTAAAACGCCATTTGCAATTCCGTAGTAATAAATCCAAGGAACGTGAATAAGCCCACAAATAAAGCATGAAATAATATTTGTTAAATTATTTAGATAATTGCTACGTATTTGCTTATTTTGTGATTCGACTTTTTTGCGTTTTTGCTCAAGAGTAATTATGTAATCTTTGTTGTTTTCTATATTCGCAACATCACTACTTATGCTGTTAGCGCCCGCGCCATCAATCTTAGATATATTATTTTCTATATACGCATTTTTTTCTTTAATAACGATTTTTCGCAAGAAAAAATATGCATAAGAATACAATGCAACAGAAAGAAGTCCTGGAACAAGCCACAAAACGAAAAAGCCAAAACTACGCATAAAAGCAGCTGTTGAGGCAAGCGCCATCGCAGCTACTTCTGCGGAGTGCAATACTACTAATCGTTTTGTCATATAATCCTGCTGCAATCTTTATTGAAAATGAATTTTCAGCGCAACCAAAAGCTGCATATTGTTACTTATTATAAGCACATATGATTTACGCGCAGTACTTGTAATCATTTATTACTACACAATTTGCCCTACTTTGCGCGCGTTTATAAAGTAGAATATAAGAAAAGTAGCGTGTGATTGCAAGAAAGCCATTATGCCAAAAACGTATGCAATAGTAGATAACGACCAACTAGTTTTAGCGGTTATGCGAAACGTGCTCAGCAAGCTTTTGCCAAGCGAGTACGTGTGCAAATGGTGCGTAAAATCAGGCGTGCAAGCTTTGAAATACTGCCAAGTAACAAAAACTACTCCGGATTATATTTTGATAGATATGTCAATGAAAGACATGTCTGGAGTGGAAGTAATACGCGCAATTCGTGAGCAAAACAACAGTATCATTTTAATTGGCATGACTTCGTACGATTGCAAATCATACGCTTCGATGGTTGCGCAAGTTGGTGGGCAAGCAATGGTTGCTAAAGACAATTTCAAAGGACTAGCAGAAGCTTTGCAATATTGCGATAATCAGAACGTGTATGGCTGCCGTTGCGTTAAAGACGTTGCGTACGATTTTGCTACACCGCAAGAATCTTTTATTAGGCTTTCTAAATCAAGGTCGCGCAGCGTTTTGCCGCCGCAAGAACTAAAAATCATAGAGCTGCTCGCTAAAGGTTACACGACGAATCAGATTGCGGCTCAACTTGGTCTTATGCCAAACACTGTAAACACGCATATTCATAGGATTTACAAAAAATTGCATGTTTCTAATCGCGTGCAAGCAATATCCGCATTTGCTGCAATGCAAAATCGTGAGCAAACTAACAATCTGCAATATTTTAATGATTTGCCGCAAAATCATCCGAATATTTTGCAAGAAACGGATAGCGCATGTTAATGAAAACATTTTCGCGCGTTATTGAGCTGGTTAAAAGCTGGAAAATTCAGCGAACTTTATTCATAATATTGGCAATTCTCGTAGTGTCAATGGATGTGCAATCGTGCAATACAGCTGGGTTGTGGCATAATCCATTACAATCTGCGTGTCAATACGTTTGGATGTTTGCAATATTTCTTTTGATTGCTTTTCCTCGTCAAATATCACTCGTAACTCCGATTTTGTATTGCGTAACGTTAGCAGTACCAGGCGTAAATGCGACTTGCGTGCTTTTTGCGCTGATTGCTAGCATGTTTGTTGCAGGCTTTTACGATTCGTGGAAGTATTTGCTTTGTGCGTACATAGTTTCGCTGAATATTATGTACTTTGCAAAAATGGCGCACATTCCTCTTACTTTTCCTTGTTTTATTCTTATTTCCATGATTTGCGGCTACGCTTTGCGCAAGTATTTGAACATGTTGGAAGAAAATAATCGTGCAAAAATGGATATTGTACGAAGCAAGTTCCAGTCTTATATTGCGTCGGTTGCGTTGCAATTGCACGACGATGTGAACAATGAGATTACGGATATTACGCTGCTTGCAACGGATGCTTTATATGCTGAGAACAATGAACATACAAAAGAATCGTTAGAGCAGATTGTTGAACATTCGCGTAACGCGCTTTCTAAAGCTAGACTTGTTATCAGTCTGCTTGAGCAAGCTGAGCATAAGTATGATGATTCTTTAGATTCAAATATTGCCAGTATTGCCAGCACTCAGTTCGTTTATGGTTCTAATAGCAATGATCGCATGAATTTGACTGATTTCTTATGCAATATTCGTGCGCGCTTACAAGCTGAACAGCAAATTTGCGAGCAGCTTGGGTACTATGGCTCTCTAACAGTGGTTGATAAAAGTTCGGGGAGTGGTGATTTTACTGCATCTGCAACTGTTAGTACTGAAAAGGCTCAATGTGCGATTAGCATGTGCAGCGAGTTGCTTACTAATATTCGCAAGCATTGCAATACTAGCGTTGATTTTTCTATGAATGTTACGGTTGATGAGTGCGAATGCAGAATAATGTGCATGAATTCGATTTCGACGTTGAATAAGTTTGGTGAAAGACTCGTTTTTGGCAAAGGGCTATTGTTTCACAAAAAATCTGTGGAACGTTTAGGTGGATCTTTAAGCGCTCAAAAAGATGATGACACTTGGCTAGTCAATGTTGTTATTCCGCTAAACTAGCAGCGCTCAAATCATGCGTTATCGTGGCAGTTTTTGTGATTTTTGCAATTTCTGCCACGATAATGTGTGATTACGTTTGGCACGATATAGTCGCATAACTATTGCGTGTAACTATAGTAACGTAACTATTGTCTCGTAATCAGTTAAAAAACATTGTTTGTGCGTCAACAAAGTTGATGCTTGTTTTAGCATGACGAGGATTGTAAGAAGTTGGATACTTTGTAAAAAGCATAAATATTTTCTTATAATCGCTATTTTTTGCATTCTCAACTAAAGTTGCTCGCTGCAACAACTTGCTCACTGCTTCAGCTTCGTTAAGATTATTACGCCACTTACATTCTGCAATAATAAGCTGCTTGTTAATATCGTCTTCTGCAACAATATCGATATCAGTTTGTTCGCGAGCAATAGGATCAGCACCCCACCATTTGCCTAACTTAGTTGGCAAAAAGTCCATTCTGCCGATTTTGCATTGGCGCACAATCCACTGTTCGCACATTTTCTCAAACTGTTGACCTACAAAAGTGCTAAACACTTCATGCTCGCCACCAAGAACACTACTAGCGGCAGCGTGTGAAAGTCCGCGTTCGATCAATCCTTTATTAGGTGCTACAAACCTATACCAATACGCAAAAAATGGGTCGCAAATCTGCCATAATCCTTTTTTGCAATGAAGTGGATTCATACCGAATGGAATATTTCTTTCAATTAGCCCAAGGCCTTCTAATGTTTTCAAATACACGTTCACTGATGTAGCTGGCAATCCAATACGATCCGATATTAAAGTTGGAGTATTACATCCCGTAGCTAGAGCATTTAGCACACTATTGTATGTTGAAGGATCGCGCAATTCCTGGCGCATAAGCATGTCTGGTTCAGCGTACAAAATTCCCGAAATGTTAAAGCATAACTGCTCAAGATTTTCCGCAAACGAAGACTTATTATCTAACTGTTCAATATAGTATGGTGTTCCTCCAAGAGATGCAAAATAGTTGATTTTATCTTCCCAAGTAGCATTATTTGGCATAAGCTCAGATGCTTCAAAAAGATCAAATGGTTGCAAGCGAATCTGTGCGGTACGCCTTCCGTAAAGTGGACTCTTTTTGCCAAGCACTTCACTTTCCATGAATCCTTCGTTACTGCCGCACAAAATAAGAGTCATGTTCGTGTTCTTAAATTTATGATCTATTGCGACTTGGAATGTTGACGCTAAGGATTTATCTGCTTGAGCTGCGTAAGGAAATTCGTCGAAAACTAGAATAAGTGGAGATTGAGAAGCGCTTTGATTTGCGTTGTTAGATTGTTGCGCAACGAAATCAAGAGCGTCGTTCCAATTATTGAACGATCCTGTAGTTGATGGAAGATTGAAGAAATCGTACACCGCGCGCGAGAAATCACGCAAATTCTCGATATTAGTTTGTTCGCGAGCAGTAAAAAGTATTGCGCTCTTATTTTTACAAAATTGTGAAATAAGCGAAGTTTTTCCTATTCGTCTTCGACCATAAACTATTGCCATCTGGAACGAGTGCTTGCTGTTTTCATACAGTTTTTCCAGTACTTGTAACTCGTCTTGTCTGCCAACAAAAACCATATTCCACCTGCCGTTACGCCAATAATTGCAATATTTTTCAGCGCATCTTATAGCTGCTGAATCTGCGCTCAAGTTATTATAATCTAGATTATTATAATCATAATTATAATAATCTAAATTATAATATTTTGCAATATACTCAGCGCAATCACACGTTATCGTGGCAGTTTTTGCTGGATTTGCGATTTCTGCCACGATAACGCCATAAGTACGCGGATATTTAAAAATGGTTCCAAAACGGAAATGTTCTTAAATAATTAAATAAAAAAATAGGTTGCTTATGAAAAGTACATAAGCAACCTAATTAATTAACTAATTAATGAAGCAACTGTGCGATTAGAAGTCCCAATCATCGTCGTCGGTTTCAACAGACTTGCCCATAATGTAGCTGGAACCAGAGCCGGAGAAGAAGTCGTGATTTTCGTCGGCTGCAGGAGAAAGAGCTGCGAGAATTTCTGGGCTTACGTGAGTTTCTTCTTCGCTGTACTTAGCAGGGTAGCCAAGGTTCATCAAAGCCTTGTTAGCGTTGTAACGCACGAAGTCAAAAACGTCATCGTGGAAGTCAAATCCTTCATAAATCTGACCAGAATACTCAACTTCCAAATCGTACAAAGTATCAAGCAAGTTCATAGTGAACTTTTCAAGATTCTTCTTATCGTTCTCGCTTCTAAGCTCCAAACCGCGCTGGAACTTGTAACCAGAATAATAGCCGTGAATTGCTTTATCGCGCAAAATCAAACGAATCATATCGGCAGTGTTCATCATCTTACCGCGAGAAGCAAAATAAAGCGGAAGATAGAAGCCCGCGTAAAGAAGCAATGAAGAAAGCATAGTTGCTGCAATCTTGCGCTTAAGCGGATCTTCGCTCTCGTACTCGCAAAGCACTGTGGTAACGCGCTGCTGCAAAACGTCGTTGCCAACAGCCCAACGGTAAGCTTCGTCAATCTCCTCGCTAGAGCAAAGAGTAGAGAAAATAGAGGAGTAGGAGCGTGCGTGAATCGACTGCATAAAAGCAATATTCGTGTAAATAGCCTGCTCGTGCTCAGTGCGAGCGTGCTCAATCTGGCAAAGCTCACCAATAGTTGCCTGGCTGGTATCAAGCAAAGTCAAGCCTGTAAAAACGCGAGTAGTGGTCTTGCGCTCAAGGTCGGTGAGGGAACGCCAAGAAGGAATATCGTTGCTCAGCGGCACCTTTTCTGGAAGCCAGAAGTTAGCAATAAGACGATTCCAAACATCCAAATCCTTGTCGTCAACAATATTATTCCAATTAACTGGGCGCACGCGCGAACCGTGATGGTAGCGGTACTGAGCTGGAGTGATGGAAGCTGCCATCATAGCGTCGTCTGCGATTACGCGATTCGTGCCGAAAGGCTTATCGAGACTACTTCTAAGCTCGGTTGGGCTGAGTTCTGTCATAATTACTCCTGATTCTGTGTTTACGTTTTTATAAAATTTTTAAGTTTTGATTTAATTTTTGTAAGATTTACAGCGCTAAGATTTTTAGCGCTACGACTTACAGTGTGCAGCTTACGCAACCTTCGATTTCCGTGCCTTCCAAAGCTTTCTGGCGAATACGAATGTAGTAAAGAGTCTTAATTCCCTTACGCCATGCGTAAATCTGAGCTTTGTTCAAATCGCGAGTAGTCGTAGTGTCTGGGAAGAACAAAGTAAGAGACAATCCTTGATCCACATGCTGAGTTGCTTCAGCGTAAGTGTCAATTATTGCCTTCCAACCAATCTCGTAAGCGTCCTTAAAGTACTGCATATTGTCGTTCGTCATGTAAGCGGCAGGGTAGTAGACGCGACCAACTTTGCCTTCTTTACGAATCTCAATGCGGGAAGCAATCGGGTGGATTGAACTCGTGGAATGGTTGATGTACGAGATTGAGCCAGTTGGAGGAACAGCTTGCAAATACTCGTTGTAAATGCCATCGCTCAAAATCTCGTCGCGCAACTGCTCCCAGTCCGAAACGGTTGGAATTGCAACGTTAAAACGAGCAAACAAATCGCGAACCTTTTGAGTTCTAGGCTCAAGAGAACGGCTGCCATCTGTGTACTTATCGAAGTAGTTGCCTTTTCCTGCAGGCTTAGCGTAAGCGCTAGTCTTAAAGCTTGCAAAAGCAGTCCCGCGCTCTACAGCCAAAGCGTGCGAAGCCTTATAAGCGTGGTAAGCAACCGTCATAAAGTACATGTCTGTAAAGTCAAGAGCTTCCTCACTTCCATATTGCATGTGCTCGCGAGCAAGGAAACCATGCAAATTCATTTGACCCAAGCCAATAGCGTGGCCTTCCGCGTTTCCGCGACGAATTGAAGGCACGGAATCAATAGAAGTGTGCTCAGAAACAGAAGTGAGCGCGCGCACAGCCAAATCAACGCTTGCACCCAAGTCGCCGTCCATTGCCTTAGCAATATTAAGAGAGCCAAGATTGCAAGAAATATCGCGACCAACGTGACTATAAGTCAAGTCAGCGTTATAAGTGCTTGCTTCCTGAGTTTGCAAAATCTCAGAGCACAAGTTGCTCATAGTAATGCGACCCTCAATAGGATTCGTGCGATTCACAGTATCCTCAAACAAAATGTAAGGGTAGCCGGATTCAAACTGAATCTCCGCAAGTGTCATAAAGAATTCGCGAGCGTCAATGTACTTCTTATGAATACGAGGATTTGCAACCATCTCATCGTAATGCTCGGTAACGGAGATGTCTGCAAAAGGCTTGCCGTACTCGCGCTCAACGTCGTAAGGACTAAACAAAGCCATCTTTTCCTTACGTTTAGCAAGCTCGAAAGTAATATCTGGAATTACAACGCCCAAAGAAAGCGACTTAATACGAATCTTCTCATCCGCGTTCTCGCGCTTAGTGTCAAGGAATCGCATAATATCCGGGTGATGAGCGCTAATATACACAGCTCCAGCACCCTGACGAGCGCCAAGCTGATTTGCGTAAGAGAACGAATCTTCCAAAAGCTTCATAACAGGCACAACGCCGCTCGACTGATTCTCGATTCGCTTAATTGGAGCGCCAAGCTCGCGCAAATTCGTAAGGAGCAGAGCCACTCCGCCGCCGCGCTTAGAAAGCTGCAAAGCAGAGTTGATTCCGCGCGCAATAGACTCCATGTTGTCTTCCAAACGCACAAGGAAGCAGCTCACTGCCTCTCCGCGCTGTGCTTTACCAAGATTCAAGAACGTTGGGGTAGCTGGCTGGAAGCGGCCTGCAAGCATTTCGTCCAAATAGTTAAGCGCTGCTTTTTCGTCGCCTTCTGCAAGTTCCAAAGCGACTGCGGCTGCGCGCTGAGCGAAGTTTTCCAAATACTGCTTTCCGTCAAAAGTCTTCAAAGCGTAAGAAGTGTAGAACTTAAAAGCACCCAAGAATGTGCCGAAAGTGTGGTGAGCGGCTTCTGCGTGCTCATAGAACTTATCGAGGAACTCGTCGCTATATTTGTGGAAAACATTTCCGTTGTAGTAATAGTTGTCAATCAAATAATTCAAGCGCTCGCGAGTGGAAGCAAACTTCATGCTGTGTTCTTGCACGTAACCCGAAACGTAAAGCTTTTCTGCTTCCTTGTCTTTATCAAACTGAATGCCTTTTTCTGGGTCAAAAAGACCAAGCATAGCGTTAAGAACGTGGTAATCGCGGCTGTTGCGAATGCGTTCTGCAGTTGTGCTACTGCTGGCGTCGTCAGTGTGATCAAGATTAAGCGAAGTAGATTCGCTCATCGGATCCGTGCTATTCATTTGATTGATTCCTTTCTTTTACGCGTTGCGCTTACTTTTTAAAC